>DASXZO010000001.1:0-62115 GCA_036501845.1 Acidimicrobiia bacterium
GTTGGCGCGGCGGATGGCGGGCAACACGGTGGCGTTGGTGGCGGGCGCGTTCGCGGCGTTGTACCCGTACTTGTGGGTGAACGACGGTTTGCTGTTCTCGGAGACGGTGGCCATCACCTGTGTGTTGCTTGCGCTGCTGGCTGCCTGCTGGTGCCGGGAGCGGGTGTCGCCGTGGCGCTTCGCAGTACTCGGGGCGCTCTGCTCGGTCGCGGCGCTGGCACGCGCCGAGCTCCTCGTGCTCGCGCCGCTGTTGGTGCTGGCGCTGGCGTGGTGGGCACGCGCCGCGGGGCCGCGCGCGGTCACGATCGCGGTGGTCGCGGGCGCGGCGGGTTGCGTGGCCGTCCTCGCGCCCTGGTCCGCGTACAACTCGAGCCGCTTTCACGATCGCGTGTTCATCTCTACCAACGACGGGCTCGCGCTCGCGGGCTCGAACTGTGCGCCGGAGTACAACGGGTCGGGCATCGGCCTGTGGACCAACGCCCCACCGTGCGCATTCAGCGACGCGCAGCTCGCCCACCTCGACGCGACGCAGTTCGCGCGCACGCATCGTCATCTCGACCAGTCCGATATCTCTGACCTCTACCGGCACAAGGCGCTCACGTACATGCGCGACAATCTCGGGCGGCTGCCGGTGGTGGTGGCCGCGCGCGTGGGCCGGGCGTGGAGCGTGTACCGGCCGCTCGACATGATCAGCTTCAACCAGGGCGAGAGCCGCGAGCGGTGGGTGACCGAGCTCGGCCTCGTGGCGTACTACCCGTTGATCCTGCTGGCCATCGCCGGTGGCCTGGCGATGATCCGCCGGCGTGCGGGCCCCGCGCTCTGGATCCTCGTGGTGCCCGCCATCTCAGTGACCTTGGTGGCGGCGGCCACCTACGGTCAGACGCGCTTGCGTGCGACCGCGGAGCCGTCGATCGTGATCCTTGCCGCAGTCGGCGCGGGATGGGGAGCCGAGACGTTGAGATCCCGACGTGCGGGTGATCGCTCGGGGGATCGCGCGGGTGCGGCCGCGGGCGCTCCCGTGCCGCGGCCATAACCAGGATCGTTTGGCTGCAGATTGCGCTGGTACACCACCGCGAGCCCGAACGACGCCCACGCGCCGAACGCGCACAACACCACGATCGCGGCAATCCCGGTGCGGCCCGAGCGAGCAGCGACTGGCCGCATTGACGCCACGGCCTGCACGCCGACGAGCGCGAGCAGCACGAGCGGCGGCACGAAGTCGGCGAGATACCGGTTCGTGACGAACGCGATCGTGATCACGAACACGGTGCCCGCGGTCAAGCCGATGGCCGCGGGTGCGACCGCGCGTGCGAGCAGGCCACGACGGCGAACGAGGAACACGGTGCCGACGATCGCGAGGAGCAGCAAGCCCGGCATGCTCGCGGTCACGCTCGAGGAGCGGTCGATCGTGTCGAACACGACGTGCCCGAACACGTGCGCTCGGTGCAGCGGGAAGTCGACGAACGGGTAGCGCGACGTGAACCTGATCGCGTCGGGCCGGACGTACTGCAACAGTGTCGTGGGCGCGAACTTGAAGCCGAAGAGGCTCCCGCCGTTCGCGGCCAGCGTCACCTTGCGCTGATGGTCCACGAACGTGAACACCTGGTGGTCGAGCGGGAGCGAGAACAACGTGCCGAAGCGAGCCTCGTTGATTGCCGCGTACACGGCGCCCGGTAACACCACGCCGGTTCCCGCGAGCGCCACGAGCCGCGACCACGTGCCGCGTGCCGCGGGCGTGTCGTCGTGCTCGTCGTTCCCGTCGTGGCGGCGCCACCAACCCATGAGCTCGACGAACTCCACGAGCGCGAGCAGTCCCACCGCGGCGATCGCGCCGAAGCCCACCGACGGACGCGACATCGCCGCGATCGTGGCCGCCGCGCCCACGGCCACGGCGCGTGCCGTCGACGGTCGCATCGCGTAACGGCAGAGGCAGTCGGCCGTGAGCAGACCGGTCGCGATGCCCCAGATCTCCATCTCGTGGTACACGAGCGGCCGGCTGCCGAGGAAGATCACCACCGAGCCCGCGCCCACGAGAAACTGGATCGCGCCCACACTCGCGGTCTCGGCGCGGCCGAGCGGGGCGTCGCGACGGATGATCGTGCGCAACGCCCAGTGCAACCGAGCGGTCGATACGAGCGTCACCGCGAGCGCGAGCACCATCGACGGCGCGGTGAGGTGGCCGTCGAAATGGTGGGTCACCAGCAGCACGGGCATGCGCACGATCGACGGCCACAACCCGAAGTACGTGTAGTAGCGACCATGAATGTCGAAGGCTTCGATGGCCAACGTGTTGAGGGGCATGTTCCAATGACCGTGGAACAGCGCCCGCGCTTGGGCGTCGGGGATGGCGCTGAACACCGGCACCGAGGGCGTGCGGGCCAACAGCACCATGAACACGACCAGTGCGATGGCACTCCCGACCGCCGCCGCGACGGTGAACGTTCGTATCGTGTCGCCTACGTCCCGTGCCGGCCGGCGCGCAGGCGTTCCACCGGCGAAACCGGTCGATTCCGCCGGGGCGCGCACCATCGCCGCTGAGCCTACGAGTCACCCGCGCATGCATGCTCCGACCGCATACAGCGTGACGCGCGGGGCGTTGCTGAAGCCCGGCGTGTGCGAGAAGCTCGTGGCGACCAGCGTGTAGTCGCCGGTGTGGGCGCGAATCTTCGGGAACTTGGGGTCGCGCAGCCCGGCGAGATCGACCTGGTAGCCGTGCTGGCGCCACAGAGCCTCGATGCGCGGCAGCATGGCGTTGGGATCGGTGCCGTTGGCCAGGGTGACGATCTGCGTCACCTCGGCCTCGCGGCCCACGGGCCCCGGCAGCGAGTAGCCGAGGAACTTCTTGCGGCACACTTCGCGGTCGGTGTTGGCCAGGGTCACCGCCTTGAACCCACTGCCGGCCGGCAGCGCCGAGCCCTCCTGGTTGAGCAGTTCGACGACGCGGTGGCGGCCGGTCTGGTAGCCCGCACCCACCACCGTTGGCGTCGAGCAACCCGCGGCAGCCCAGCAGGCTGCGAGCACGCACCCCACCAGGAGCGGCGTGCGCGCGCGGGACCACGCCGGGAACACGGGCATCGCGCCTGCCTACCACGGGTTTCCCGTCACAAGCGGCCATCGCCAAGCTGGCCGCTGCGTGAATACCCTCTACAATTCCCGCGCTCGGTCGTCGGGGCGGCCGGGGCACAGCGAAGCGGATCGACGCAAGCGGGAGAGCATGGCAGCCGAGGTCCGAGCGGACGCGAGCCGGAGCGGGAGCGGGGGTGGAGTAGTAGTCATCGGAGCGGGGCCGGCCGGGCTCACCGCGGCCTACCAGCTGTCGAAGGCGGGCGTGAGCGCCACGATCCTCGAGTCGGACACGGTTGTGGGCGGCATCAGCCGCACCGTGGAGCGCGACGGCTGGCGCTTCGATATCGGTGGCCACCGCTTCTTCACCAAGGTGGGCGCGGTCGACGACCTCTGGTTCGAGATCCTCGGCCCCGACGAGTTCCTGCAGCGCCCTCGGATGAGCCGCACGCTCTACCGCGGCAAGCTCTACGACTACCCGCTGCGCGTCATGAACGTGCTGCGCAACATCGGCCCGGTCGAGGCGGTGCGCTGCGTCCTGTCGTACGTCTGGGCTCGCGTCCACCCGCCGAAGGACACGAGCAACCTCGAAGGGTTCTTCACCGAGCAGTTCGGCACCCGGCTCTACGAGCACTTCTTCAAGCACTACACCGAGAAGCTCTGGGGCGTGCCGTGCACGGAGATCTCGTCCGACTGGGGTGCCCAGCGCGTCAAGGGCATGTCGTTGATGAGCGCGGTGATCGACGCGCTCACGCCGAAAGTGGTCAAGGCGCGGCGTTCCAAATCGAAGCAGATCACCTCGTTGATCGAGACGTTCAACTACCCGAAATACGGGCCGGGGCAGATGTGGGAGCGTTGCACCGCGATCGTCACCGAGCGCGGCGCAACGCTGCAATTCGGCGAGAAGGTCGTGCGCATCGAGCACGACGGAGGCCACGCGCAACGCGTGATCACGCAGGACGGCGACGGCAACGAGCACGCGTACCCGTGCACGAGCGTGGTGTCGTCGATGCCGATCAACGACCTGGTGCGGGCGATGGACCCGCCGGTTCCCGCCGATGTGCGCGCGGCCGCTGACGGCCTCTCGCACCGCGACTTCATCACCGTCGCGCTCGTCGTGCCGCAGGCCTTCTCGTTCCCCGACAACTGGATCTACATCAACGACACCGGTGTGAAGGTGGGGCGCATCCAGAACTTCGGTTCGTGGTCGCCGTACCTCGTGAAGGAGGGCCGCACCTGCCTCGGCATGGAGTTCTTCGTGAACGAGGGCGACGACATGTGGACCAAGCCCGACGACGACCTCATCGCGCAGGCCAAGCAGGAGATCCAGCAGATCGGCCTGGCCGATGCGTCGAAAGTGGAAGCGGGCTACGTGGTGCGCGTCCCGAAGGCGTATCCGGTGTACGACGAGCACTACCAGGACAACGTGGCGGTGCTGCGCAAGTGGCTCGGCGAGCACACCACCAACGTGTATCCCGCCGGACGGAACGGGATGCACAAGTACAACAACCAGGACCACTCGATGCTCACGGCGATGCTCTCGGTCGAGAACATTCTCGGCGCCGATCACGACGTGTGGCAGGTGAACGTCGAGGCCGAGTACCACGAAGAGGGCGACGTAGCTCAGACCCGGCCCGGTCGCGAAGGCGGCGGGCGCGACGCCCCCGTGTTGCCCCGCGCGGCGATCGACGAAGCCGCGCAACGACGTCTGGGGCAGCGCGCCGAGCCGTCACCTCGCCCGTAACCTTGGCCAGATGAGCGAGGTCGCGCCGGAGCCGGTCATGGCCGGCGCCGTCCCAGGTGCGCGCGTGAGCCGACCGCGCTTTCCGTGCTTCGACGGTCTCCGTGCGATCGCAGTGTTCGCCGCGATCGCTACTCACGTCGGTTACGTCACTGGAGCGTCGGCCGAGGCGTCGTACCGCAACTACACGGCGAACCTGGAAATCGGCCCCGCGATCTTCTTCATGATCTCGGCGTTTCTCCTGTACTACTCATACGTGTCCGACAGCTACGACGACCGCGAGCCGCTGCGCGCCACGAATTTCTGGTGGCGCCGCTTGCTGCGAGTGGTGCCCGCGTACTGGGTGGCGCTCACCGGTCTGATCGTGTTGTTCAACCTGCACGTGTCGGGGCTACACGACGTGGTCATCTACTACGGCTTCCTGCAGATCTACGACACGCAACGATTCCTCGGCGGCATCCCGCAAGCGTGGACGCTGTGCGTCGAGATCAGCTTCTACGCCGTGTTGCCCGCGTACGCGTGGTTGCTCCGCCGGTGCACGGCGGGCCGCCGTCTGGAATCCCGGCTGCGCATCGAGTTGCTCGGCGCCGCGGCGCTCGTCGCGACGTGTTATGTGTATCGCGCGGCCGTGTACGCGATCGACGGACGTCACGCGGTGGGCCGGATCGCCACGCACTGGCTTCCCGGGTACCTCGACCTGTTCGCAATCGGCATGGCGCTCGCGGCGATCCGTGCGTATGTCGGTCGGCGCGGCACGAACTCGCTCGTCGAATGGGTCGGACGCATGTCGTGGATGTGGTGGCTGCTCGCGGCCGTCTGTGTGTGGTTGGTCGCCGCGCACCTCGGCCTGCCGCGCCTGCCGCAAGCCGATAACACACCGATCGGCTGGGGCGCCGACCGTCAACAGATCCTGCAGTCGTTGTCGGCGATGTTCCTGTGCCTCCCCGCGGTCTTCGGTGCTCAGGAGCGCGGTGGCGTGCGAGCGTTCCTGCGCTGGCGGCCCGTGGTGTTCCTCGGCACGGTGTCGTACGGCGTGTATCTCTGGCACGAAGGCTGGCTCGACAAATGGATGAGCTGGACCGGCCGCGCGTCGCTCGGTGATCTCGTGACCGGCCACGGGCATTACCGGGTGTCCACGTATCCGCTGATCCTGGTGCTCACGATCGCCGGCGCGGTGGTGTGCGCGACGCTCAGCTACTACCTCGTCGAGCGGCCCATCCTTCGGCTGAAGGACCGGGTGCCGCGCCCACTCGCCGCCCGTCGAGGCGCGGTGGTGTGAGCGCGCCAACGCCAACGACCACCACGACGCCCGCTGCGAAGGCGCCACCGCGCGAGCGCTTCACCGGCCTCGAAGGCCTGCGCGCGGTCGGCATCATCGCGGTGTTTCTCACGCACAGCGCGTTCATCACCGGCACCACGTTCGGCAGCAAATGGAACGTGCACCTCGGTCCTGTGTCGGGGCGTCCCGCGAGCCTGCTCGGGCACCTCGAGATCGGCCCGGCGATCTTCTTCATGATCTCGGCGTTCCTGTTGTACCGACCGTTCTTGATGGCCTCGTTCCACGGCACCGCGCCGCCGTCGACCCGCCGGTTCCTGCGCCGCCGCTTCATCCGCGTGTTCCCGGCCTACTGGGCGACGCTGATTCTGATGTTCGCGCTGGGCTGGATCCACACCGAGACGAAGCTGCAGCTGTTCCGCGTGATCACGCTCACCCAGATCTACACGCACAAGGGGTTCTTCGGCATCGACGTGTTGGTACCCACGTGGACGCTTGCCACCGAGGTGACGTTCTACGTGTTCATCGTGGTGTGGGCGCCGTGCATGCGGCGCGTCACGGTGCGCTGTGATCCCCGGGCTCGACTCCAGCGTGAGCTGGTCGGTGCCTTTGCGCTCGCGGTGTTCGCGTTCCTTTTCCGCGTGGCCGTGTACCACGGCGTTGCCCGGCTTCCCGATGTGGCCGAGCACTGGCTTCCCGGAACGCTCGACTTGTTCGCGGTGGGGATGGCATTCGCGGCCGTCGACGTGTACGCGCGTACGCGAGGCGGTCCGCCGCGGCTGTCACCGCTCGTGGCCGACCTGTGCGTGGTGGCCGCGGTGTTCTGGTTCTTCGCGGTGCCGCTGTTCACCAACGCGAGCGAGGGCATCGCCTACTCGACGGGCTGGGACGCGTACGGCCGCGATCTGTTCCAGCTCATGTGCTCGGCGTTCCTGCTCGCGCCGGTCACGTTCGTGGGCAGTTCGGGCGGCCTGTACCGCCGGCTCATGGCCACCAAGCCGCTCGCGTACATCGGCCTGGTGTCGTACGGCATCTACCTCTGGCACGACGCGTGGATCGTGCGCGCGGTCCACTGGTCGGGCGGCTTCGTGGCGCTCAAGGCGCCGTTCTGGACGGTGGGCGTGAGCGCCTTCTCGTTGAGCGTGGTGATGGGCGCGCTCAGTTGGCATTTCCTCGAACGGCCCGTGCTCGAGCTCGAAGCCGGCCGCCGCCCGTTCTCGGGTGGGCCGGCGACGGCGCGACCGCTGTCGAACAACACTGCAGCCCCCGCAAGCCCACCGCCCACCGTGAGCGTCGCGCCGTGACCACCATCGTGGCCGCGGCAACGCCAGCGGAGACGGCCGCGTCGGTGCCGGCGCGTGCCAAGGCGGCTCGCTTCGAGGGCTTCGACGGTCTCCGTGCCATCGCGGCGTTCGCGGTGGTGGCGCACCACGCGTCGTTGCCTTCGTCGGCGATGGTGGTGGGCCACTTCGACCACCAGTTCACGCAGCTCGATGCCGGCGTGGCGGTGTTCTTCCTCATCAGCGGCTACTTGCTGTACCGGCCGTTCCTGGAACGCCTGATCGTCGAGCGGCCCGAGCCGCCGGTGGGCGGCTACCTCCTTCGCCGCGCCGCGCGCATCTTTCCCGCGTACTGGCTCGCGCTCACCACGATCATCCTCGTGGGGCACTTCACGCACGGGAAGTTGCTGGGCTTTCCCGACGCGCCGATACGGGGCGGAGTGTTCACCTACACGCGCTACTACCTCTTGCTGCACGTGTACCGGAATCTGCACGAGGCCGCGAGCGCGCTGAACCAGGCGTGGACGCTCGCGGTGGAGGTCACGTTCTACGTGTTCCTTCCGCTGTTCGCCGTGTTCATGCGCAGGATCAGCCGATCGGCCGGCGTCGTCGCGCGGTTGTGGCTCCAGTTGGGCGTGCTCGCAACGATGTACGTGGCGTCGACCGGCTTCCGGGCGTGGTGTTTCTACGGCTCGGGACGCGTACACGCGGTGGGGCAGTACTGGCTCCCGGCGAACCTCGACCTCTTCGCGCTGGGGATGGCCGTCGCCGTCGTGTCGGTGGGGATCCAGGTGGGCGCCTGGCCGCGCCGGCTCGTCGCGCCGGTCGAACGGTGGCCGGCGCTGTTCTGGGCCGCGGGGATCCTGCTCTTCTACGTGGCCGCCAACAAGGTGAACGTGGGTCTGGTTCCGGGCCCGACCGCGAACCAGTCGATGTACCGCCACGCCGTGCAGGGCGTGGTTGCGCTGCTGTTGCTCCTTCCTGTGGTGTTCCGCGGGCCGCGGCCGAGCATCGTGTCGCGCATCCTCGACTGGCGCCCGCTCGTGTATTGCGGCGTGGTGTCGTACGGCATCTACCTGTGGCACCAGTCGCTGCTCGAGCAGGCGATCCGCTCCCAGTACAAGCCGCCATTCCACGCGAGCATGGCGCTGTTGCTCACCTACGCGATTCCGCTCTCGATCGTCGTCGCGTCGATCAGTTGGTTCGTGGTGGAGCGGCCGGTGGTGCGGTGGGCGTCGCGGCGCGGCTCGTCGGCGCGCGCGACCCGTTCGGAAGCACCCCGCACACCCGCCACGCTCAGCTCGCCGGGCCCGGCTGGTGGCGGCGCATGAGCACGGTGCTCACACAACTCACAGAGCTCGCGCGACCAGG
The DNA here is from genome assembly GCA_036501845.1 of Acidimicrobiia bacterium. Taxonomy (GTDB): domain Bacteria; phylum Actinomycetota; class Acidimicrobiia; order IMCC26256; family PALSA-610; genus JBBREP01. The sequence goes on from DASXZO010000001.1 coordinate 8,732, forward strand.
GCGGCGCGCGCGCCTCATCGTGGCCGCCGTCTACGGCGTGTTGTTCTTCGGCTACGTGGTCGCGGTGATCGGCGTGCCGGGCACCGCCGGCCACACGGCCGGCGCGGTGTACGGCGTCGACTCGGCTCGCATCCTCGCGGCTGCGAAGCACGCGTTCTGGGCACCGACGGCCGGCCCCGCTGCGTACATGATCCTCGTGCAGGCGAGTGCCCGGCGGATCACCTTGATCTGTGCTGCGCAAGCGGTGATCTACGCCGCCTCGTGGCTGTGGGCCGCCGACGAGCTGCGGCGCGCGGTCGACCACCGCGTGCTGCGCGTGGCGGGCCCGCTCGTGCTGCTCGGGTTGAGCCTCACGCCCGAGCTGATGCTGTGGACGGTCACGATCGGCACCGAATCGTTGTCGATCGCGCTCGTGGTCGCCACGATTGCCGGTCTCCTGCAACTGATTCGCACACGCACGCGCGGCGCAGTGGTGACGTTCACCGTGCTGATCGTGCTCGACGCCTTCACCCGTGACACGAACGTGGTGCTGGCCATCACGGTGGCGGTCGTGGCAATCGTGATCGCGGTGCGCCAGGCGCCCCTGCGCACCGGCGCGCTCGTCGTGGCGTTCGTGTGCCTGCTCGCGGCGGTGGTGTCGAACCGGATGGCGTCAGGCGCCGACCCGCCGCGGTGGTACTTCCCGCTCCAGGACGTGGTGGTGGTGCGCGTGCTCCCGCACGCCGACGCGCGCGATTTCTTCGCCGCACGCGGGATGCCCGTGAACGCCGAGCTCATGGGCGTCGCCCGCAACTATGTCGGCGAGTATCAAGCGCTGACCTCGGCGCCGCAGTTCGCGAAGTTCCGCTCGTGGTTGCGAAACAAAGGCCTCGCCACCTACGAGTCGTATCTCGTGCGGCATCCGCTGGAGCTCGCGCGCGAACCCTTCAACGGGCGGAGCGACATCCTCGAACCGTCGGTCACCGGCGCGATCTTGGTCTCCGGCGGTCGGGCGCGCCCGGCACGCGTGTTCGGCGTGCTCGGCTGGCTCACCTTCTGGCGCGACGCTGACGTCATCTTGCTGTGGTCAGGCGGCGCGGTCGTTGCGGGGGCCTGGCTTGCGGTGCGCCGCCGTCGCGACCCCTTGTTGCTGTTGGCTTTGGTGGCGGTTGTCGCCACTGCCGTCGCTCATGCCGGGCTCGCGTTCCTCGGCGACGCGCTCGAGGTGGGCCGGCACGCCATCACGGCCGACGCGCAGTGGCGCGCGGGGCTTTGGATACTCACGTTCGTGGTACTCGACCGGATTCTCGTGCGCGCCGCGACGGGATCCGAGGACGAAGTCGAGCCTCGCAGTGGAGCGCCGCTCGGCACGCTCAGTAGTAGTGGAGCGTGAGACCGAGTGTGGTGGTGACCAAAGCTGCGACCACGAGCAGCCACGCCGCGGTCGTGAGCGTCGCGGCCGAAGGACCCGGGCCAGCACGCACCGCGACGCGCAGGCGCGGCGCGACGCCGATTACGAGCAGCGCGAGCACGGGCACGAGATAGCGGCCCTGGAACGCGTCGACGCGTGGGCCGCCGACCGGATTCCAGCCGGTGTACGCGAGGAGGAACAGCGCCAGGAACGTACCGAACGCAACCACCACGTCGGTGACGATCTCGAGCGCGCTTGACGAACGCGGTGCGCCGTCGTTCGTGCGGGTCGACATCGAGTCGCCGACCACTGCGAGCACCAGCGCCGCATAGCTGAGAAGCGCGACCCCAACCGCGAGCGCGACGGGCGTCGAGACCCATCCCGATACCTGAGCGACCGCGTCATGGGCCAGCGTGGTCCAGGTGTGGCCGACCGTGGTGGCCGTTGCGTTGAGGAAATGCAACGGATGGTGCTCGACGAAGGTGAGTTGCCTCGAAGCGTCGGCGCCGGGAAGGCCGAAACCGAAAAGGGCACCAGCCGTTCCCGACACACTCACAGGCGGGAGCCACACCGATTGTGTGTAGTGGCTCCACCACGCGAACAGCGCAACGCCGGGGAGCATCACCACCGGGAGCAATCGCCCGAGCAGCGCGTGCCGGTGGCGTATCACCGCGGGCACGAACAGCAGCAAGAACAAGATGTACGGCGGTTTCGACAGCCCGAGCGCGGCGCCGAGAAGGCCCACCTCTACGAGCGCACGGGTCGCCGATATCTCAGGTCGTTCCGAAGCCAGGCGCATCGCCATGGCGATCGCGAGCAACGCCAACGCGATCGTGAGCCCGTCGGCTGACACCATGGCGGCCTGGAAGACGCACACGGGAGTGAGTGCGACGATCGCGAGCACTCCACGCCATCGTGGGATGCGCACGAGTGCGAAGCTCACCAGGAGGACGTACGCGACGAGGCCCGCGAACCGCGCGAGCCAGAGTGTGGCCAGCGTGGAGAGCCCGAGCCCTCGAGCTACCCGGATCGCGGCCGCCGACGGTATGTAGGGCACGGGTGGATACACCGCCGCCGAAGGAAAACCGATCAACGTCTTCGGTCCGTGCGGCGCGGCCTCGTCGAGATCGCCGAACGCACACGCAGCCGAGGCGCCGTGGCAATGCGACTGCGCGCTCGCGTAGTAGCCGTCGAGCAACGCATGGAACATTGTCACGTAGAGCGTGCCGGGGAAATACGCCCCCAGGTCCTTCTGCCCGTTTGCGTCGCGGTACTGCACGCTGTGGACCTGCACGTTCGACAGTTGCCACGCGCGCACGTAGTGGTAGGGCTCGTCATATCCCGTGAACGCGGGGGTGAGAATCACGAGCAGCGTGCCGAACACCATTGCGATCGCCACGAATGCGCGCAGAGTGTTGCGATCGCCGGGCGGCGATAGAGCGGGCGAGCAGTGTTCGCTGGCCGTTCGTTCGTCGGCGCTCACAGCGACCCGACCGGATGCGAATCGAGGGCATCGAACGTTGCCGGGCGCGCACTTTCGAGAGAGGCCTGTCTCGACGTCACGATGATCTCGTCGATCGCGAGCGCGATCGACGCCACGACGCAGATCTGGAGTTGCAGCACGAGAGTGATCGCGTGTCGGGCGAGTTCGAGCGCGTCGCCGTGATACACGGCGAGCGCGTGTGGCACCGCGAGCAGCCACAGCACCGTGATGAAGCGAACTGAGGCGCGGCGTCTCCTCTCGGCCGACACGAGGAGCCATATGAGCGCGACGAGGCCGATCGTGAAGACTGCGTACCGCAACCACGGGATCTCGGCATAGCCCAGCGCGCCGAGGCCACGGATCACGGTGTTTTCGTGAACGTTCTCCGCGAGTTGCGTTCCGTATTGCCCGAGGTTCGGTGCGGCGATCTGGCTGCGCATCGACAACGGCTTGCCTAGCAGGTAGGCCGGATGAGTGGCGAGGAACTCGTCGTAGGTCGCTCGGCCGTGCCGGTCGATCCACCGGAGGAACGGCTGGTACTCGGGGTCGTTGCGGTCGAGTGCCGCCACGTTGGCCAGGTAGCTCGTGTGTAGGCGGCCGAGCGCAGCGTCGTCGGGCATGCCATGGGCGACGAAATACTGCCGCGCAGTGTTGTCCCCGACGATTCGGATCGCGGTCAGGTCGACGGTCTGCCAGTACCAACGACGACCGTGCGACGAGAGTGCGAGGCAGCCGCTACCGGCAAGTGTCACGACCAGCCCGATCAGCACAGGCGCGCGCCATGCGCGGCGGCCGCGCAACCGCTGGATGCCCACGAAGACCACCAGGCCGACCCCGGCGACGACCAGTAGAACGGCATTCGTGTCCCGCGCCAGCGCGCCCACGAGCGCGGCGAGCAGGCCTACCGCCAAGTGCGTTCGCGGGCGAGGCGGCCGGGTCACCACGAAGCACGCGGCGCCGACGGTTGCCGCGAACGCTGCGAGCGCGAGCGACTCGCTCGCGATCGCCACGTCCCAGATTGCAAAACTCACCGCAAGCCCCGTCAGCAATACCACGACACGGAGGCAGTAGCCCACCGCGGGCGTGCGCACCAGCCTGTTGATGCCGCGCGCCAGGTAGATCCAGCACGGATCGAGATGACAGTCTGCAGCACGATTGAAGGTCGCCAGTGCGAGCCAACGAGCTTGAGCAACAGCGGATAGCCCACCGGCTCCCCAGCGGCCCAGAACTGGAACGACCTCAGCGATTTGTTCGCGATTTCGAAGTAGAGCCCGGAATCAGCGCCGGCGACCACCTGCGGCCCGAGCAAGCCGTGCCCGACGATTGCGTAGGTTGCATTGACAAGTTTCAACGCCGCAAACACGATTTCCGGGATCCACAGCACGCCGCGTCGTAGCGGCCGGCGCGCCCCGGTGTTGCTCATACGGGGGTGGGCTCGGGTTCGGCCGAGGGCACCACGAGCGGTTCACCGGCGCGCGCGATTGGTGGGCGCGAGCGATCGAGGCGGTAGATGATCGCTCCCGCGGCGAGCACGGGGAGCAGGGCGTCGATGGGCGCGCGGTAGCGCGTGATGCCGAAGGTGCTCGCGGCCGTGATCGTGATCGTGGCCGCGAGCGCGAGGAACGGGATGATCGTGACTCTTCGCCGGTAGAGGAGCACGAGGCCGTGTAACGCGAGCGGCATCAAGAGCAGATATTGGAGCGTGGCGATCAGCGACTGCCAGACGCCGCGGCCTTCGATGAGGCCGTTGAACGGGAAGATGTTCTGGCCGATGAACCCGACGTCCCACATGCGCGCCACGCGCAGCGCCACCATCTCCGGCTGCTGCGGAAGATGGTCCTCGATGTAGGTGATGCCTTGCTTGCGCCAGGCGACCTCCTTCTCGGATTCGTCGCCGTGTTGCAGCGTCGGGAAGTCCTTGGCGCACGCCACGCTCCAATAGCCGAGATATGGCTGTGTGTACGTGGCGTTGCAGTTGGCGACCATGACCGTGCTGCCGATGCCGTTCGACATCACGACGGGGTGCACGAAGCGCCCCATGTTGTAGAGCAGCCAGGGCGCCATCACGAGGGCACCCACCACGCACGCGATCACCGTGAGCGCGATGCGCTGCTTGAAATCGACGCGTGTGAGCACGATCAGGAACGGGATCAGGATCAACGGGAACAGGGTGGTGGCCTCGGCCCGGCTCAACGCGGCCATCGCGATCGCCGCGCCCATCCATGCCGCGTTCGAACGCTTCGGGTCACGCCAGAAGCGGTAGACGGTAATGAAGGCGATCACCATCCACAGCTGGTACATGCCCTCGGACATGAGCATCTCGTCGTTGATCCACATATGGGCGTACACCGCAGCCATGCCGGCCGCTATCCACCCCGCACGGTCGTCGTTGAAGAGCATGCGCGCGAGTACGCCGACGAAGAACACCGCGCCCGCGCCGAGCAACGTCGACGCGAGCCGGTGCGTGAGCTCCGATGTGCCGATGAACTTCGACACCGCCGCGAGATACAGGATGTACGTGGGCGGGTGCCCGGCCGACGGCGTGACCCGTCCGTAGAACGCGTACTGGCTCGGGTCGATGAACCAGCGGCCGTGGGCGATGTCGTTCGCCTGGGTGTGGTAGTAGAACGCGTCGCCGGAGAGCACGAGCCGGCCCCGCTCGTTGATCACGTAGCCCACCCGCCAGGCCAGCGCGGCGAGCGAGATCACCGTGAGCCCCGTGTAGAAGCTCGGGCGCCGCACTCGCTGGCGCACCCAGTCGCGCGCCTGCGGCCACCACTGGGTGCGCCCGGCCGCGAAGTTGATGGCCGGGCGCTCGATCAGGAACCAGCTCAGCGCGCCCATGATCGTGGCGCCCACGAGCGCGAACATGAAGAAGGCCGGCACCTCGAACCAGATGTGCTGGAAGGCGTGCACGATGGTGGTGTGGGTTCCTGCGGTGGTCCACGCGTCGAGCTTGTGGCGCAGCGTGTCGAGGAACAGGTAGTGCCACAGATAGAAGCCGTAGCTGACGATGCCGAGCAGCACGAGCGGGCGCCAGCGCAGGATGCGGCGCACACCGTCGGTCCGGGTGAGGCCCACGATCGCCGGGAAGGCGATGAGCGCGGCGATCACCGCGTGCATGATCCGTTCGGCGAACTGTTGATGCGTCGACTCGATGACCAACGGGTTGATCTTCGCGAGCTTCACGAAGATCAGGAATGCGGCGAGTGCGACCGCCCACGCCCATGACGCGTACTGCGCCAGCATGTCGTACACCGCGTGGGCCGACGGTCGGCGCTCGTGCCACACGTCGAGCGCGGCGAACAGCATGCCGATCGCGAACGCGGTGATGAAGGGCGGCAGTACCCGCAGCGGCGACGGCGTGTTCCCGCCGTTCATGTTCCACACGAACCACGGCGACACCGGGAGCAGGATGAGCGCGCCGATCACCTCGGCGCGCATCGCGCCCACGTAGCGCCCCGCGCCGCGCATGAGCCAGGCCCAGATGGGCACGAAGAAGTAGAAGCTCAGCTCCACCACCAGCGTCCACGACTGGCGCAGGCCGAAGTTCGCACCGACCCAGCGCAGGTCGTAGCCCCACACCAGGAGGTAGTGCGCCACGCGCAGGTCGCCGTTGTTCTGACCGTTCGTGAACGACAGCGACTTGTACGAGAACAGCACGATGATCGTGAGCGCGGCCCAGTAGGCGGGGTAGATGCGCCAGCACCGCCGCCACAGGAATCGCAGTGGTTCGGGGTGGCGGCCGCCGTCGACGTGCGCAGCAAGGAACGGCCGGTACACGAGGAACGCCGACACCACGAAGAAGATCTCGACGCCGAGGTTCAGCTCGTAGACCGCGCCGTTGAGGGGGAAGGTGAAGCCGCCGAAGTGCAGCAGCCGGTGCGACAGCGCCGTGGAGTCGCCCACGTGGGTGACCAGCACCGCCAGGGCGCCGATGGCGCGTAGGCCGTCGAGCGAGTCGTAGCGCCGGCGCAGTGGCCGGGCTCCGTCGTTCGACACCTCGGGTGGCTCGTCCGACATCGTGGTCAGGTCGCCGCCCACCGCCACGATGTCACCGCCGCTCGTGGCCGCACCACCCCCGCGGGTGGAGCTGCCGTTCGAAGCGCCGTTGGAGTCGCCGCGCGGTCCGTGGCGGCCCTCCGTGGCGTCGGTCACGGGCGCAATCTACAGGTGGGCATGGCAGTACCCTTGCGCACTGTGAGCAGCAGCGACGCGGGCTCGGAGGCGCGCGCGAGCGCGGCCCGCGCTCTCGCCATCATCCCGGCGTGGAACGAAGAGGCGGCGCTTCCCGGCACGCTCGCGGAGCTGCACGAGGTGCGTCCCGACCTCGACGTCCTCGTCGTATCCGACGGTTCTACCGACCGCACGGCTGAGATCGGCCGCGCCGCGGGTGCAGTGGTGGCCGAGCTGCCGTTCAACCTTGGCATCGGCGGCGCGCTGCAGACCGGATTCAAGTACGCGGTGCGTCACGGCTACGACCGTGCGGTGCAGTTCGACGCCGACGGCCAGCACGACCCTCGCGAGATCGCCACGCTCTTTCGCGCGCTCGACGCCGGCGCCGACATGGTGGTGGGCACGCGCTTCGGCGACGGCGGCACGGTGGAGTACCGCGTCGGTCCGATGCGGCGCGGCGCGATGAGCCTGCTGCGTTTCATGATGAACACGATGACGCACAGCGATTTCTCCGACACCTCGTCGGGCTTCCGCGCGTTCGACCGCCCGGTGCTCGAGATGTTCTCGAACACCTACCCGGTGGAGTTCATGGATTCCACCGAGTCGCTGCTGCACGTGTGCAACGCGGGCCTGCGCGCCATCGAGGTGCCCACCGTGATCCGGGAACGCCAGGCCGGCACGCCGTCGACTCGCCACTTCCGCCTCGTGTTCCACTACACGAGAGTGCTGGTCACGATGCTGTCGCAGTGGACGTTCCGGCGTCCCGCCGACGCGGGAAGCTAACCAACTGTGGTGCACACGTGGCCCAATGCCCTGATCCTCGGCGCGCAGAAGGTGCCGTCGCTCGGCCTGTCCACCCGCGCCCACGTGATGGTGCTCTTGGTGTGCTTCCTTGGGGCCGCGTTCCTGCTGCGCCTGCTCCGTCGCCGGCAGCTGCGCGGCAAGTACACCCTGCTGTGGATCCTCACCGGGCTCGTGGTGCTGGTGATCGCGTCGTTTCCGAGCGCGGTCGACCACGTCGCGCACACGCTCAACATCTACAACCCGCCGAACGCGCTGTTTCTCCTCGCGATCGCGTTCCTGCTGCTCGTGTGCATCTACTTCTCCTACGAGCTGTCACGGCTCGAGGAACGCACGCGCCTGCTCGCCGAGGAGCTTGCGATCCTGCGCGGCGAGCAGCACGTGACCGCGCAGCCGAGCGCAGGCGAGGCGAATTAATCGTCGTGCAATCCGGCGAGGTGACGGGCGAAGCCGATCGCGCGTGAGCCGTCGTAGGCGCGGAAGATCTGCATCTTCTCGGCTTCGATACTGCCCTCGGCGTGCACCGCGAGCACCGCGTGATAGCCGCCGAACTCGCGCACGGTGAGGTCGGAGATCAAGTTGATCATCGCGAGCCGTTCGCCCGCGGGTGCCGCGGCCGCGAAATACTTTTCCAGCACGGGGCGGATCTCGGGGTTGTCCCAGTCGGCACCGCCCGGGCCGGTGGCGAGCAGACCGCCGGCGCAGTCCTGCACCGTGCGGACCGCCTCGTGGAAGCCGGTGGCGAACGTGTATTTGGCGATGTTCGTGGTGGCGCTGTCGGGCCGGCAGTAGCCGTCGGGTCCCACGCGCCCGCGGCGCGCCGCGGCCTCGATGAGTGTGCGCACCGTCTCGTTGTAGATCACCAGGTGCGTGAGCTTGTCGCGAATGTGGCTGGCGCCGATCACGCCGTTCATGCGGGCGATCTCGGCCGCGCACCCGACGAAGGCGTCGAGCAACGGCAGCTTGTACGACACCGCGGTGAAGCGGTGGTACTCCACGAACGCGAGCGCGATCGGCCCGGCGAGCTCGGGCCGGCGGAAGCAGAACACGCGCTCCCACGGCACGAACACGTCGTCGAACACAGTGAGCGTCTCGAGCATCTTGTGCTTCGACGAAGCCGGGTACTCCCAGGGATGGCGGTCGCCGGCTGAATACGGGCTCACGTACATCGACAGGCCGGGCGTGCTCGGCTCCACTGCGAAAGCGATGGCGTAGTCGGCGTCCTCGGCGCGCATCGCGCGGGTGGGGAGCACGAGGATCTCGTTGCAGTTCGGCGTGAGGCTCGTGTGCACCTTGGCCCCGCGCACCACGATGCCCTCGTCGGAACGGTCGACGACGTGCACGTGGAGGTCAGGGTCGGACTGTTCGTGCGGCGCCTTGGTGCGATCGCCCTTCACGTCGGTTTGGGCGACCGCCACCGCGAGGTCGTCGCGCCGCACCCGCTCGTAGAACGCGCGCAGCCGTACGAGGTCTTCGTCCTGCAGCACGCCGAGCAGCGCGAACATGGCGTCGCTGCCCACGTCCTTGATCGACAGCAGCGTGCCGCCGAGCGCGGTGGTGCGCTCGACGAGCGCCATACGCGCGAGCAGGTCGTCGGTGCTGCGCGGGATCCGGTAGTAGGCGCTGTAGCGCTCACCTGTGTCGGGATCGATCGCGACCGCGAGAGGTTCGTGGGCCGCATCGTGACTTGCTTCGAAGTCGATCGCGGAATGGTCGACGGCCACGCGCAGGTCGGCATCGTCGAGCACACACGGCACCCGCGCGCCGCGATACCAGAGCACGCGCCCATCGCGCAGCGACGCGCGGTACTCGTCAGCAGTGCGCAATCCCATTGGCGTGGCACGTTACGCGCTCCCATGCTTGTCCCGACGCTACGGATTCGCTTCCTCTCCGAGGCGCCCCGCCCTCGTGAGTAGGAAGTTGGCGTCAGTGGGAAGTAGGAAGGCGATCGCGCAGGGGTGGTGCGGCGCGATTGGTGAGGACCTTGTCGATCTTGGCGAGCATGCGGCTGCGTCCCAGCCACATGAGGCGCGAGAAGCGACCAAGTTCGGGGCGTGGGCGGAAGGGCTCCCCGGGGTCGAGGTCGTAGGGGTGGCAGTAGAGCCAGAGCACCTCGTCGGGCTGCGACCGCGCCAGCCCGAACTGCACGAACGCGTGCGGCAGCACGCGCAGGTAGGCGCCGCCGAGATACGGATTCGCCAGGCCGCCAAACCTGGCGATGGGGCAGGGGAGCTCGTGCAACCCGTTGGGCCAGCGAAACGGATGGCGCGGCGCTGTGGGGTCGCCCCAGAGCATGCTGCGGGCGGGCAGCACGCTCGACGAGTAGGTGAAGCCGGCCTCCACCAGCGCGTCGAGCGTGGCGTCGGCGCCCGATACGAGCGAGAACATCGGTGCCCGGAAACCGATCACGGGTGCCTGCGCGAGCTGTTCGAGCGTGTCGCGCCCTCGGCGCAGGTCGGAGCGCAACGTGGCGGGGTCGATCTCGGCGAGCGGGCGATGCTCCCAACCGTGGAGGGCGATCTCGTGGCCCGCAGCCGCGACGGCACGCACTGCGTCGGGCATCTGCGCGGCCAGTTCGCCGACCACGAAGAACGTGCCCCGGATCGACCGCGCGCCGAGGAACTCGAGCAACTGTTCGGTGATCGCCGGCGCGCGGAGTGCCTCACCCGGCGGCGCGTAATCCTCGACATCGGCCGTGAACGTGATCAGCCGCTCCGACGCGGCCACCTCAGTAGGCGTCCATGTCGAGCAGTTCCCAGGTGTCGAGCGCGAACGAGCCGGCATCGATCGCGCGCGCATCGGTCGAGCCTGTGTCGAGCACCTTCAACACCACGTTCAACGGCGACGGCTGGAGTCGCCGCGGGATCGTGATGCCGCGCACCTGCACGTGGGCGTTCCAGCCCACGTACAACACGAACGGCGTGCGGTGCGCCACCGACGCGGCGCGCACGAGGTGGGGGATACGCAACGGCAGCGTTGCGCCGCGGCGCGGGAACACCTTGAGCAGCACCGCCACGGGCACGTGCAGCGGCGCCGGCGCGCAATGCGTCACTGCGATCGCGTCGTCGGCCACGTGGAGCGTGTAGCCGCCGTCAGGTCGCGAGAGCCGCCAGCGCAAGAAGTCGGTGTCCCACGACTGCGCCCACCCCGACACCGGAACCCAGTCGAGATCCTGGGTCACTTCTTCGAAACGGTGCGACGCGAGGAACGTCGCATCCACGTCGTGGCGCTCCACTCGCCCGCGCGGCGCTCCCGAGCGATTTCGCCCAGGTGTGGGCACGAGCAGGCGCGCGCGCATCGGGCCGAGGCGTTGCCAGCCGAAGCGGTCGACGACCACCACGGTCGACTGGTCGTTGCCCACGCCCACCATTGCTGGCGCGCCCGTGGCCGCGGCGCGCTCGTACATGCGCGTGGCCATGCGCCGGAACGACCCCGAACGCCGGATCGTGGAATCGGTGGCAACGTTGCTGGAGAAGATGAACGGGCTCGCACCGCTTGCGTCGCGGAAACGGGTGGGCAGCACGGCGTAGTGACCCACCCGGCGGCCGCTCTCGGCGTCGTCGTCCTGCTCCTGGAGCGCGGGCCCGCGCGGGTTGTCGTCGTAGAACCAGCGGAGGTAGCCAGGGTGTCCGAAGCGTGGCCCGTCGAGTTCGGCGACGAGCAGGCGGCGGGTCGCGGCGTGCGGGTCGTCGGCGTCAGGCGGCATGAGCCCGGCGGCGGCGCAGGATCCGGTCGCGCAGCCCCCACCACGTGACCGCGAGCATGGCTTCGAACACGATCCGCGACGACATCTTCGACGTGCCGCGCTCGCGGTCGATGAAGGTGATCGGCACCTCCACGATGCGCCCACCCACCTGGTGCACCTTGTAGGCGGTCTCCACCTGCACGAGATAACCCTCGCCACGCGTCTCGCCGTGATGGATCGCGTCGAGGATGCCCGAACGGAAGGCACGGAATCCTGCGGTGGAGTCCTTCACGGGGTGGCCGAGTGCGGCGTGCACGTAGCGGTTGCCCCAGCGCGACAGCGCCAGTCGGTGCGCGGGCCAGTTCGGCATCGCACCACCCGGCACGTAGCGCGACCCGATGGCGAGATCGGCGCCTCGTTCCACCTCACCCACGAGCGACGGCAGCGCCTCGGGCTGGTGCGACAGGTCGGCATCCATCTCGCAGAGGATCTCGTAGCCACGGGCTCGTCCGACGAGGAAGCCGGCGCGGTAGGCCGCGCCCAAGCCCGCCTTCCCGGGTCGCACGAGCACCTCGATCTGGCCGAGCTCCTCGGCGACGGCGCGCGCCAGTTCGGCGGTGCCGTCGCTGCTGTTGTCGTCGAGCACGAGGATGTCGTAGTCGGGGGCCGCGGCGCGCGTGCGCCGCAACACGATCTCGATGTTCTCGATCTCGTTGTACGTGGGGATGCAGACGAGCGTGCGCAACAGAATCTCTTCGACGGCCGTCAGGCGACCCGTGCGCGCGGCCGGCGGGCGATGGCGAACAGCACTGGGGTGGTGGTCACGACCGAATCGTTCATGTAGAGGTGCGAGTCGTCGAGTCCGGAGCCGATGCCGGTGGTCTTCGACCCGAGCACGCGGTACACCATCGGCAGCACCCGCTCGTAGGCCCACACATACGTACGTTGCGGGAGGTGTTTGCGCAGCTCGAAGCGGTCGAGGCGCAGGAGCCGCTCGCCCGACGCGCGCCGGCGCCCGAAGTCGGCGGCGAACGCGTCGTCGCCTTCGAGCCCGAGCACGGTCACGTCGTCGAAGAACAATCGCAGGAGCGAGTCGAGTTGCGGCGGTTCGAAGTCGTACACGTGGAAGGGATTCTCGAAGTCGGCCGGGTGGTTCGGCGTGAGCACGAACACGGTGCCGTCGGGCGCGACGAGGCGGGCGAGCTCGGCCACATGGCGTTCGGGTTGCGTGAAGTGCTCCACGACGTGTGAGGAGCACACCCAGTCGATGCTGTGGTCGCGCAGTCCGAGGCGCGAGCCGTCCATGGCCCCGAACCCAGCATGGCCGGGCGCTCCGTATTTCGCCTGGGCGCCGATTGCCGTGGGCGCGTCGTAGTCGATCCCGATCACGAAGCGATCAGGAGCTGAGAGCCGCATCGTCGCGTCGCCCACGCCGCAGCCGATGTCGAGCACGGTGCCCGGCCCGAGGCGGGCGGCCACCTCCCGGTAGCCGGCTTCGTGGAGCGCGATCAGCGAGTCGGGTGTGGAGCCCTCGATCGGCCGCTCACCCGTCAGCTTCATGGCGGCGCAGATTAGGACCTGAGACCCGTCGGGGAACGGGCCGCGGCGCTCGGCGCGCCTGTGGTCACGTGCTCGCGTTGAGAATCGCGCCACGTTGTGCGGGTTGCGCAACGGGGCGCGTTGGGCGCTCTTCTAGCATTGCGGCCCGTGGCTGGAGCCGGGGAGGGTGCTGACGTCGTCGACAAGCTCGGCGATCTCGCGGCCGAGGCGGGCATCGGTCGGATCCACGTGCTCGCCTGGCGCGACCTCGACGACCCCGAGGCAGGCGGGTCGGAGCTGCACGCCCACGAGGTGCTGCGACTCTGGAGTGCGGCGGGGATCGAGATCAACCTCCGCACGTCGTACTCGGCCGGCAAGCCCCAGGTGGTGTGGCGCGACGGCTACCGGGTGATCCGCAAGGCCGGTCGCTACCTCGTGTTCCCCCGGTCGGTGTTGAGCGAGGTGACGAACCGTCACGGCCAGCGCGACGCACTCGTGGAGATCTGGAACGGCATGCCGTTCTTCTCGCCGCTGTGGTGCCGCGGCCCGCGGATGACGTGGCTGCATCACGTGCACGACACGATGTGGGAGATGACGTTGCCGCCGCGGCTCGCGCGCTTCGGTCGCGCGATCGAGTTCGATCTGGCGCCGCCGGTATATCGCCTCACCCGCACCCCGATCGTGACGCTGTCCGAGTCGTCGAAACAGGAGCTCGTGGAGCGCCTGCACTTCCGGGCGCGCGACGTGCACGTGATCCCGGTGGGGATCGGTGCGCAGTACACGCCCGGCGGCCCGGCCAAGTCGCCCATACCGCTCGTGGTGGCGGTTGGGCGGCTCGTGCCCGTGAAGCAGTTCCCGCAACTCGTCGACGCGCTCATCGATGCGCGCCGGCGCGTGCCCAACCTCGAGGCCGTGATCGTGGGCGAGGGCTACGACCGCGCCATCATCGAGCAGCGCATCGCCGAGGCACAGGCCGAGGGCTGGTTGCGTCTCGCCGGATTCGTGCACGAGGACGAGAAGGTCGACTGGTATCGCCGCGCCTGGCTCGTGGCGAGCGCGTCGGCTCACGAAGGATGGGGGATGACGGTGACCGAGGCCGCGGCGTGCGGCACGCCCTCAGTGGTCACCGACATCGCCGGTCACCGCGACGCAGTCGCGCCTGGCCGCTCCGGGCTGCTCGTGTCGAGCCCCGACGAGCTCGGCGCGGCGATGGCGCGCGTGCTCACCGACGACGCACTACGCGCGCAACTCTCGGCCGGCGCGCTCGAACACTCGGCGCGCTTCACGTGGGGCGCGACGGCATTCGGAACGCTGCAGGTCTTGTGCGGCGAACGGTGACCGAAGCCCCACCGGCCACACCACTGCAACGCAGGCTCGGCTACGCAGCGATCGCGCTGTTGGCCTATGTGCCCCTGCTGTTCACGCAGCCGGGCAAGGTGGTCGCCGACACGAAGAGCTATCTCTACATCGATCCGGCGCGGCTGCTCGGGCGGGCCGCTTCGATGTGGGACCCCAACATCGGTTTCGGCACGGTCACGCACCAGAACATCGGCTACCTGTTCCCGATGGGTCCGTGGTTCTACGCGTTCAATGCGGTGCACGTGCCGATGTGGGTGTCGCAGCGCCTGTGGCTCGGCACGATCATTGCCTTCGCCGGCTTCGGCGTGCTCTACCTCGCCCGCTCGATGGCCATGCGAGGACCGGGCGTACCGGTCGCGGTGCTGCTCTACATGTTCAGCCCGTACTCGCTGCACTACGCGTCGCGCATATCGGTGCTGCTCGGTCCGTGGGCCGCGTTGCCGTGGATGATCGGGCTCACGCACTACGCGCTGCGCGACGGCGGGTGGCGCTATCCCGCGATCTTCGCCCTCGTGGTGCAAGTGGTGGGCGGCGTGAACGCCACCGCACTGATCTTTGCCGGCCTCGGGCCGGTGCTCTGGATCATGTGGGAACTGTGGGGAAGTCGCGATACCACGTGGCGGCGCGCGCTCTCGGTGACGCTGCGCATGGGCGGGCTCACGCTTGTCGCGTCGCTCTGGTGGATCGCGGGGCTCAACCTGCAGGGGAGCTACGGGCTCGACATCCTCAACTACACCGAGACGGTGAAGGCCGTGTCGCGCACGTCGACACCCAACGAGATCCTGCGCGGTCTGGGCTACTGGTTCTTCTACGGGCGCGACCGGCTCGGTCCGTGGATCGAGTCGGCCGTCAACTACACGCAACGGCCGCGCATCATCCTCACGGGCTACGGGGTGTCGGTGCTGGCGCTGTTCGCGGCCGCGCTCGTGCGCTGGCGCGACCGCGGCTTCTTCGTAGTAATGGCGCTGGTCGGCGTCGTGATCGGCGTGGGCGCCTACCCCTACAGCAATCCGACACCCCTGGGCGGACTCTTCAAGACCTTCGCGAACTCGAGCAGTGCAGGCCTCGCGCTGCGCAGCACCGGCCGCGCGATCCCGCTCGTGATCCTCGGCTTGGCGATGGTGCTCGGCGCCGGCATCACCGCCCTGTCTGCGTGGATGTTCGCCAACGTACGGTTCTCTCGCTACGCGCTCTTGCCGTCGATCGTGATCGGCGCGGCGATCCTTTCGGCCTTCCCTGCGCTCTACGACGGCACGTACTACGGCAAGAACCTCGAGCGGCCCGAGCAGATCCCGAAGGCGTGGCAGCAGACGGCTGCCCACTTGAACGCCGAGCCGCACAGCACACGCGTGCTGGAAGAGCCGGGCGCCGACTTCGCGTCGTACAGCTGGGGCAGCACCGTCGACCCGATCACCCCGGGCATGATGGACCGCCCCTACGTGGCGCGCGAGCTGATCCCGTACGGCAGCCCGCCGTCGGCTGATCTGCTCAACTCGCTCGACCATCGCATCCAGGAAGGCGTGCTCGACCCCGCCGGCCTTGTCGACGTGCTGCGGCGCGCCGGCATCGGCGAGGTGGTGTTGCGCAACGACATCCAGTGGGAGCGTTACAACCTCGTGCGGCCGCGCGAGCTCGAAGACCTGCTCGCCAACGTGCCGCAGTTGAAGGTGGAGGCTGCGTACGGTCCATTGGTGTCGCCCGACGTGGAGCTCGGCATCACCGACGAGCGCACGTTGAACCCCACCGAAGCGGCCACCAAGGACCCGCACGAGGTCGTGGTGCTGCACGTGCCCGACCAGACGCCGATCGTGCACGCCGACTCGGCCCAAGCACCGGTGATCATCGGCGGCGGTGACGGCGAGGGCTTCATCGACGCGTCCGACGCGGGTCTGCTCGCGGGCAACGGGGTGGTGCTGGCGTCGGCCGCGTACGAGCACGACCCCGCGCAGTTGCGCAAGCTCGCGGGTTCCAACGCCACGCTCGTGCTCACCGACGAGAACCGCAAGCGCGCCGAACGCTGGAGCAGTGTGCTCGAGAACCTCGGCTACACCGAGCAGGCCGGTGAGAAGCCGCTCGAAGTCGACACGAGCGACCAGCGCCTCCAAGTGTTTCCCGGTGCCGACGACAACGCCTACACCACCGTGCGCCAGGAGGGCGTGAAGAGCGTGCAGGCCACCTCGTACGGCAACGACATCACGTACACACCAGAAGACCGTGCGGCGATGGCGTTCGACAACAATCTCAATACCGGCTGGCACACGGGCGCGTTCGGTGAGGTGGTGGGCCAACGTATTCAGGCCGAGCTGCTGCACCCGATCACCACCGGCCAGATCGGTCTGGTGCAGACGCTGCACGGCCCGCGCGACCGCTACGTCACGAAGGTGCACATCACCTTCGACAAGGGCCCGCCCATCGACGCCACCCTCGACCCCGTGTCACGCACACCCAAGGGTCAGACGATCCACTTCCCCGCGCGCACCTTCAGCCGGGTGTCGATCCAGATCTCGGGCACCAACGAAGGTGGTCCGCTGTTCGGCGGTGAGTCGGCTGTGGGCTTCGAGGAGATCCGCATCGCCGACGAACACACGCACCAGCCCGTCCGCGTGCACGAAGTGACGATCCTGCCCACCGATCTGCTGAAGGCGTTCGGTGCTTCGTCGCTGTCGCACCCGCTCGTGGTCACGTTCAACCGCCAGCGCGTGCGGGAGGAGCCACCGCGCACCGATCCCGAAGCCAACCTCGATCGCCAGATCACCTTGCCCACCGCTCGCTCGTTCTCGCTCGAGGGTGACGCGCACGTGTACTCACTCGCCGTGCAACCGCGCGACATCGACGCCGTGCTCGGCCAAACCGGTTCCGCGAGCGCATGGGCCCACCAGTTCTTGCAAGGGTGCCTCACGTGTCGCGGCGCGGCCGCGTTCGACGGCAACCCGAAAACCGCGTGGACCACGCTGCTCAACGCGTCGGTGAACCAGTGGGTGACGATCGAACGGAACCAGCCGTTCACCGTCAATCATCTCGACCTCTCGATCGTGGCCGACAGCCAGCACGAGTTGCCCACCAAGATCGCGGTGCAGGTCGACAACACCACCCGCAACATCACGTTGCCGGCGATCAAGCGCGGCACGAAGCTCGGCAATCTCGTGAACGTGCACCTGTCGATCCCGCCGATGACCGGCCGCCACTTCCGGCTCACGATCCTGGGCGTGGCCGCGGCGTGCAAGGGCGGCGCGACCACACCGCCCGTGGGTTGCACGCACACGTATTACGCAGGCGACGCGCTGCTCCAGCTCCCAGTGGCGATCGCCGAGATCGGCGGCGTGCCGGTGAAGCTCGCGCCGTTGCCGAAGGACTTCCCGAGCCCGTGCACCCGCAACCTCGTGCAGATCGACCCCGGCACACCGCAAGCGCAGAAGGTGCCGGTACGCATCGTCGGCTCGACTGCTGACGCGCTGGCAAGCAAGACGCTGCACCTCGAGATGTGCGGGGGCGTCACCTCGATCCACCTGTCGGCCGGCACGCACGAGATCGTCACCGCGTCGGAGAGCAACACGGCGATCTCGATCGACCGTATGGTGCTTGCTTCGGCGGCCGGCGGTGCGGCCACGCCAGTGTCGGCCGTGGCCGCGGGCACCACCACCGCGCCGTCGTCGCCCTCGGTTCCGACGATCACCACCGGGAACGGGCGCACCTCGTTCGACGCCAAGGTCACGAACGCCACCGGTCCGTTCTGGTTCGTGCTCGGCCAGAGTTACAACAAGGGTTGGCACGCGTCGATCGACGGCCACGATCTCGGCGCGCCGACATTGGTCGACGGCTACGCCAACGGCTGGCTCGTCAATCCGAAGGGTCGGGGTTCGTTCACCATCGCGCTCGACTGGACACCGCAACGGCGCGTGTGGGTGGCGCTGGGGATCTCCGGGTTCGCGTGCCTCGCCTGCTTGGTGATCGCGTTCGTCACACGCAAACGCGGCCGGAAGCTCGCGCGCGTGCCGGTGTTGCTCCACACCGCGCTGGCCCGCCCCACCGGTGCACCGATCGCCCCGGCTCGCGTCGCGGTCGCAACGGCAATGGCGGGCATCGGCACCGCGATCATCGCGGGACCGCTCTACGGCATCGCCGTGGCGGTGTTGGTGGCGCTCGCGCTCTACTTCAAACTCGTGCGCTGGGCGCTCGTGGTGGGCGGTCCGGCGTGTCTCTTCCTCGCGGGCGCGTACATCACTCAGGCCCAAGTGCGGCACCGCTATCCCGCGGTGTTCGAGTGGCCCACGCTGTTCCGCTTCGTTGCCGGGTTCGGGTGGCTCGCGATCGTGCTGACGGTGGCGAGCGTGCTCGTGGACCGCACCGTGCGACCAGAACCACCGGTGCCGGTCACGCTCGACCGGGCGCCGCCGGTCGACGACCCGGTACCGTCCGAACCGGAACCTCTGCCGACATCGTGACCCGGGGGCGGAATTGACGGCACAACCTTGGCTCGGCGACACCTGCTCGCTCGTCGACGAATTCCGCAGCGGCGCGCGTAGCCCGCTCGAAGAGCTCGACGCCACCCTCGACGCCGTCGCGCGCTCGGAACTCAACGCCTTCAGCCACATCGACGCCGACCGCGCCCGCGATGCAGCTCGTGCGGCCGACGTGAGCAAACCGTTCGGCGGCGTGCCCATCGGCGTCAAAGAGCTCACACCGGTGACGGGTTGGCCCCACACCGAGGCGTCACTCGTGTTCAAGGATCGCGTCGCCGAGTTCACGGCCACGATGATCGACCGACTCGCCGACGCCGGCGGCGCGGTGCCGTTCGGGCTCACTACTGCGAGCGAGTTCGGCGGGATCAACCTCACCTACACGAAGCTCAACGGCGCCACCCGCAACCCGTGGAACGCCGCGCACACGCCCGGAGGATCGTCGGGCGGCGCGGCGAGCGCGGTCGCCGGTGGTCTGTGCACGATCGCCACCGGTGGCGACGGCGGCGGCTCCATTCGCATTCCCGCCGGATTCACCGGCCTGCTCGGCCTGAAGCACACCTACGGGCGCATCCCGAAGGGCCCCGAAATGGTGCTCGCGTCGATCACCGCGGTGTCGGGCTGCCTTGCTCGATCGGCGCGCGACGCCGCGCGCTTCCTCGACGTCACCAACGGCTTCGACAAGCGCGACCCCTACTCACTGCCGCGCGTCGACGGCTACGAAGCCGCGCTCGACTCGTTGCGCGCCGAGCTGCGCGGTAAGCGGGTCGCAATCGCGCCCACGCTGGGAAGCGCGATCGTGCACCCCGAGCTCGACGCGGCCGTTCGCCAACACGGTGAGCTGCTCGCGAAAGATGCCGGGCTCGATCTCATCGACATCGACGTGAAGGTGCCCGAGCTCTCCTACGAATGGGCGCTCGCGGGGCTCTCCGAGATCGTGATGGAACTCGGCGACCTCTATCCCCAATGCGAGGCCGACCTCACCACCGAGATCGGCTTCGGGATGAAGATCGCGCACCAGGTGTACAACATCGACTCGCGTGGCCGCATCGAAGCCCAGCGCATCGCCATGAACGAGTGCATGGCCGCGATCTTCGACCAGGTCGACTTCGTGATCGCCTCGACCAATCCCGACGTGGCGTTCGGCGCCGAGGGGCCGATGCCGCAGGATGTGGGCGGCGTGCCGGCGCCGCTGGGCAACAACGGCGCGCTCACCATCCCGTCGAACATCTACGGCAACCCCGCGATCTCGATCCCGATCGGCGCGTCGAGCGAGCGGGGCGGGCTGCCGTACGGCATGCAAGTGCTCGCACCGCACCACCGCGAACCCTGGCTGCTCGACCTGGCGCGGATCGTCGAGCGCGAACGGCCGTGGCCCTTGGTTGCGCCGCGCGTACCGCTGTAGCGCGCCCGCGGAGCCGGGCGTCCCGTCGGCCGCCGGACCCCACCCACCCACCGCCGCTCCGCTCGCCTGGCGGCTCGCTGCACGACGTCCGGCGACTCGCCGGGCCGCCCGGCTCCGCTCGTTCCTCGCAGAGTTCGAGGTGTAGGAGCGAACCAAATGGCATTGGGCAGCGTCATAGAGGTGCGTGAACACGGGGCCGTCTGAATCGTTGGAGGCGTGGCTCGACGCGAGCTATGCCAGGGCATACCGGACTGCGGTGTTGCTGTGCGGCAATCCCGACGACGCGCGGGAGGCGGTGCAGGACGCGTTTTTGCGGGCGTGGCGGTTTCGCGATTCGTTGCCTGATGGGAGCGGGCGGGATCCGTGGCTGTATCGGGTGATCGTGAACGCGTGCTACTCGAAGCTGCGCAAGGAGGTGCCGCGGCGAGTGCGCGAACGTGACCGCGTCGACGAGCACGACGGTTTGTACGCCACGGCCGACGGTCCCGAGGCCGCGGCGATGCAATCGGAGCTTGCCGGCGCGGTCACTGCCGCGCTGCACACGTTGCCCGACACGCTGCGGGTGCCGGTGGTGCTGCGTTACTGGGTGGGGTTGTCGGAGCGCGAGATCGCGTTGGCGATCCGCCGCCGGCCCGGCACGGTGAAGTCGCGGCTGCACGAAGCGAGGCGACGGCTCATGGACGATCCCGCGCTCGCGGGGCTCGCAACGGAGATGGGAGTGGCCCGATGATCGCCGAGATCGACGAGCAGGAGCTGGAACGGTTGTTGGCCGTCGCGGCCGGCGCGGTCGAGGTGCCCGACGATGGCCCGGCTGCGGTGTTGCGCGCCGCGCATCACCGATCATCTGGAGGCGCCGACGTGGTGCACGCGCGCCGCGACCGCCGCTTCGTGCAACGGGCGCTGGCTGCGGCGGCGGCAATCCTTGTGTTGGTGGGGGTTGCCGTCGCCGCAGTCGGTCACGGGAGCGGCACCAGTTCGAAGGCCGCCAACGACCGCTTCGTACAGAAGGCGGCGCCCGACGCGTCCGCCGCGGCGGCGGGTGCCGGCACCCACATCTCAGAGTTCGGCAAGCCGTCGTTCAGGAACGAAGAAAAGTCTGTGTCGGGGTCGAGCGCCGGTGGCGCCACCGTCGTCAATGGCGATGCCGTCCCGGCGAGTCCGCCCACCACCGTTGCGCCGACGACGCCGTCGGGGAGCGGCACGGCCGACTCCACCAAGATCGTGGCGACTGGGAGTTCGGTGCTCGAGGTGCCGAAGGGTTCGGTACCGAAGACCGCGGCGGGTGTGGTGTCCATCGCGCGCGGTGTCGGTGGCTACGTGGCCAGCCAGAGCAGCACCGGTGGAGCGAGTCCCGCGGCCGACGTCACCGTGCGCGTGCCCTACCAGGCATTCGACGAAACGGTGCTCACGGTGGCGAAGTTCGTGGGCAACGTGCACGGCAAGGTGCTCAGCTCCACCACGAACAGCCAGAACGTCACCGCGCAGTACACCGACCTGCAGGCGAAGCGGGACGCGGCCGTCGGGGAACGCAACGCGCTCGACATCGTGCTCACGCACGCGACCAACGTTGCTGACATTCTCTCGGTGAACGACCGCATCGAGTCGGTGCAGAGCGAGATCGACCAGCTCACCGGGCAGATCCGGCTGTTGAACGACCAGGCGAGCTATTCGTCGCTCGACGTGAGCATCTCCGAGAAGGCGCCGGTCGCGCCGACACCGCATGCCGCGCCGAAGCCCCGCGCTGGCTTCTCGCTGGCGTGGCACCAGGCCGGCGCCGGCTTCGCGCACAGCGCGGAGTGGATCCTCGCCCGCAGCGGCAAGGGATTCGTGGCCATCGTGGCGTTCATCGCGCTGCTGTTCTTTCTTCGCTACCTCTACCCGGTCGTGCGCCGCGGGCTGTTGTAGCAACGGCTAGCAATGAGCGGTGCCCCCGGTTGAGATCGCGCGCTTTCGTGATCTGTCGGCCGCCACGCTCTACGAGATCCTTGCCTTGCGCGCCCAGGTGTTCGTGGTGGAACAAGCCTGCGCGTATCTCGACGTCGACGGCCGCGACATCGAGCCGGGAACACTCCACCTGTTCGCACGCGCTGGCGACGACGGCGCGCTGCTCGCGTACCTGCGGATCCTCGAAGAACCGGGGAACGTGCGCAAGATCGGCCGAGTCGTGGCCGCGCCCGCCGCACGGGGCACGGGCGTGGCGGGCGACGTGATGCGGGTTGCGCTCGCGCAGTGCGGGCCGGCCGAGGTGGTGCTCGACGCCCAGGCGCCCCTCGCGCCCTGGTACGGCGCCTTCGGCTTCGTGGCCGCCGGCCCCGAATTCCTCGAGGACGACATCCCCCACATCCCCATGCGCCGAGTGCCACGGGCGTCGTAGGGCGTCGAATAGCGACGCCCTACGACGCACGGGCGTCCTGGGGCCCCGATAATCGGGGTCCCAGGACGCCCGGGACAAACGGGTCGGGTGGCGGGACTGCCACACGCGACAATGGTGGATGCTGTCGGTTCGGGATCTCGCGGTCGAGGTCGGTGGTCGTCTCACCACCGTCGGCGCCTCGTTCACGCTGCGCCCGGGCGACAAGGTGGGCCTGGTCGGCCGCAACGGCGCGGGCAAGACCTCGCTGTTGAAGGTGATCGCCGGGGAAACGCCGTCGGCGGCGGGCGTGATCTCACGGCCGCAGGCCTTCGGCTATCTCACCCAAGACCCCAAGAAGCGGGGGAGCGGCGTCGAAGCCACGGGCCTGTCGCACGTGCTGTCGGGCCGGGGCCTCGACGCGCTCGTCACCCGCATCGAGAAGCTGCGGCTCGAGGTGGAGCTCGATCCGTCGGAACGCAACGTGAGCCGGCTCGGCAAGGCGTACGACCAGTTCGAGCACCTCGACGGGTACGCCGCCGAGTCGGAGGTGCGGTCGATCGCGGCCGGGCTCGGTCTCAAGGCCGATCGCCTCGACCTGCCGATCGACGCGCTCTCCGGCGGTGAGCGGCGCCGGGTGGAGTTGGCCCGGATCCTCTTCGCCGGCAGCGACGCGCTCATGCTCGACGAGCCCACGAACCACCTCGACGTCGATGCCAAAGAGTGGTTGATGGGCTTCCTGCGCTCCTATCGCGGGGCGTTGCTCGTGGTGAGCCACGACATCGAGCTGCTCGACACCGCGCTCACTCGCGTGTTGCACCTCGACGAGGGCGAGCTGATCGAATACAAGGGCACCTACACGCAGTACCTCGCGGCGCGTGCCGCCGACGAGCAGCGCCGGGCCAAGCTCGCCACTCGCCAGGAAAGCGAGATCCGGCGGCTCTCGTCGCTCGCCGACTCGATGCGCAACCAGACCGAGAAGCGCGCCCGCATCGCCAAGACCCTCGACCACCGGGTCGACAAGATGCGCTCCAACCAGGTCACACGGGCCCGCAAGGAACGCACGATGCGCGTGCGCCTGCCCGATCCGCCGCGCTCCGGCGCGGTGTCGCTCGACGCAGTCGGGCTGGGCAAGGCCTTCGGCGCCAACACGGTGTTCGCCGACGTCACCTTCGACGTCGGGCGGGCCGAGCGGGTGCTGGTGCTGGGCTTGAACGGCGCGGGCAAGACCACGCTGCTGCGCGTGCTCACGGGCGCGCTCGAGCCCGACGTGGGCAAGTTCTCACTCGGCCACAACGTGTCGCTCGGCTACTACGCGCAGGAGCACGAGACGATCATCGCCGGCCGCACGCTCGTCGACCACATGCTCGAGGCCGCGCCGTCGCTCACCGACCAACAACGCCGCGACCTGCTCGGCATGTTCGGCTTGTCGGGTGAGATGGCGTTCCAGGACGCCGGCACACTGTCGGGCGGCGAGAAGACGAAGCTTGCGCTCGCAACGCTCGTGGCCGGACGGCACAACGTGTTGTTGCTCGACGAGCCCACGAACAACCTCGACCCGCCGTCACGCGCCGCGGTCGGCGCCGCGCTGCGCGGCTGGAAGGGTGCGATGGTGCTCGTGAGCCACGACCCTGAGTTCGTGGCCGAGCTCGCGCCGCAGCGCATCCTGGTGATGCCCGAAGGCACCCTCGACTACTGGTCGGACGACTACCTCGACCTCGTCGCTCTGGCGTGACGGCGATAGACACCGCGCGCAACTGACGTTATTGTCAGTTCCGCCCGACGTTGATCACCGGGGGGTGTATGGCGATGCGGGGCCAGCGTGCCATGGTCCGTGTCGCGATGACGACCGTGCTCGTCGTCATCGCGGCTGCGTGTGGGAGCAGTTCCAACAACGCGAACAAGGGGTCGCCCACCACCGCGAGCGGCGGAACGCTGCCCACCGCGCTGGGAACCGGCGTCACCGCCAACAGCATCAAGCTCGGTGTGGCCGAGCCCGATTTCAGTTGCTTCTCGGCGTTCGTCGACCAGATCCGCACGAACCAGAAGCAGATGTTCCAGGCGTATGTCGACGCGATCAACAACGCCGGTGGCATCAACGGCCGCAAGATCGTGATGGACTTCAAGCTCTTCTGCCCGGTGCCCGGCACGGGCGTGCAGGCGAGCTCGTTGTGTACCGCCTTCACCGACGATGACCATGTGTTCGCGGTGGTGGGCACGCTGTCCGACTTCACCGGCGACACGCAGGAGTGCATCACCGGCACCCACAAGACGATCCTGATCAGCTATCTGCAGGACCAGACGTGGATGCAGAAGGCCGCAGGTCTCTTGCTGTCACCCGACATCGCGCGCCAGCGACGGGTGAACGTGATTCTCAACCTCGTGAAGAAGCAGGGCACGCTGAAGGGCAAGAAGATCGCGGTGCTCGGCGAGACCGACACCAAGAACGAGGTGAGCCAGACAGTGGTGCCGGGCGTGAAGGCGCTCGGCAACAAACTGGGAACCACCGCGATTCTCACGATCAGCGGCAGCGACACGTCGGCCGCCCAGTCGCAGCTCGACAGTTTCATCGAACGCTGGAAGTCCGACGGGGTGAACGCGATCTTCATGGTGGGCCAGCAGGTGTCGTCGAAGCAGTTCGTCGAGAAGATCAAAAAGGCGATGCCGAAGGTGCAACTGCTCGCCGACAACGGTGAGGTGCTGAGCTACGGGCAGGACTACGTGGTCGACCACATCAAGGACGACCCGTACACGGGGATCATCAGCGCCGACGGCGAATCGGGTGCGCAGCACGACGGTGAAGCCAACAACCAGAAGTGCGCCGCCATCTACCAAGCCGCGTTCCACAAGCCGGCGTCGCACTACAACACCATCACGCCCGGGCCCGGCGGCAAGACGATCGACGTCTACGGCCTCGAAGACGACGCCTGCACGCTCACGCAGATGTTCGCCGCGATCGCCGAGAAGGCCGGCCCGAACCTCAACAACGCCACGTGGGTGAACGCAGTCGACCACATGGGCTCGGTGCCCGACATGGACACGCACTACGCGTCGCTCGGTAAGAACAAGTACGACGCCGACGACACGTTCCGGCTCGTCGCGTTCGACCCCACGATCACCGACAAGGGCGACTGGCGCGGTCTCACCCCGGTCGAGAACGTCGCGGAGACCAACAAGTGACGCACCGGCGATCGCGCCGGCGCCTCGGCGCGGTCGTCGCCACGCTCCTCGTCGGCGCGACTGCACTCGCAGCATGCGGCAGTAGCTCGTCGAAGAACAGCGCCGCGAGTACGACGACCGCCGCGGCGGCTCCCAGCGCCCCGACCGTGAAGGCGTACGGCCCGGGAGTGACCGCCACCACGGTGAAGGTGGGCGTCCTGCTCATCGACTACAGCTGCGTCAAGCAGTTCGTCGACTCGATCCGCGAGAACGAGAAGCAGACCGACACGCAGTTCATCAACTACATCAACGACCATGGAGGCGTCGCCGGGGGCAAGAAGATCGTGCCCGTCTTCCAATCGGTGTGCCCGGTCACCAACACCGGCGAACTCGCTGCGTGCACGTCGTTCACGGAAGACGACAAGGTGTTCGCGGTGTGGGGCACGTTCTACGACCCGTCAGGCGACGCGCAACTCTGTTTCACCAAGCAACACCACACGCCCATCATCGCCGACGAGCTCACGCAGGCACTCGCAGATCAGGTGCCAGGTGGCCTGATCGTCACCCCCGACATCACGCCTGAACGCAGGCTGCGCGTGATCCTGTCGCTGCTGGCGAAGCACAACACGCTGAAGGGCAAGACCGTCGCGATCCTCGGCGAGAACACGGCGAAGCCGCGCATCGACAGCGTGGTGAAGCCGGCGCTGAAGAAGATGGGTGTGAAGACGGGCGCCGAGGCGTTGCTCACGATCTCCGGAAGCGACACCTCGGCCGCGCAGCAGCAAGTGCAGAGCTTCATCGAGAAGTGGAAGACCCAGGGCGTGAACGCGCTCGTGCTGATCGGCGACGCCGCGTCGTCGAAGCAGTTCGTGCTCGAAGTGCGCAAGGCGATGCCGAACGTGCTGCTCGTGGCCGACACCACCGCGGTGCTCGACTCGGCCAAGGACGAGCAGAAGGCCGGTGTGAAGCCGAACCCGTACGACGGCATCATCACCGCCGAGGGCCAGACCGGCACGCAACACCAGCAATCGCCCCATGGCGTGTTCTGCCACAACATCTACGAGAGCATCACCGGCCAGAAGATGCCCGACCCCGACGGGATCGTGAAGGACAAGCACGGCCAGCGGCTCGACCTCTACGGCCAGATCGAAGACGCCTGCCTCTACCCCGAGATGTTCAAGCAGATCGCCGACCGCGCCGGCCCTTACCTGAATGCTCAGAACTGGGAGAACGCCGTCAACCATTTCGGCCACATCGAGGACATGTCGACGGTCTACGCCTCGCTGCATCAGGGCAAGTACGACGCCGACGACACCTACGGCCTCGTGGCCTACGACCCGTCGATCCCAACGCTCGGCGATTGGAAACAGTTGTCGCCGATCGAGAACGTGGGGAACGCCTGAGCGGCGAGAGGCTCGGGCATCCATCGGTGACTTGCGTTGGCGCCGTACATTGAGATCGCACAATCTCGGGGGAGATGATCAGAATGCAACGAATTCACGGTGTGATGGCGCCGCGCGCGCTCCGGATCCCGGCGCTGATCGTGGTGGCGGCGATGGCCGCAGCCGCGTGCGGAAGTAGCGCCACGAAGGGCAGCGGCGCGACGAGTGGATCGACTACGCCCACGACCCAGGCGCCGCCGCCGGTGTCGCACGCGTCGCAGCAGGGCGTTACCGACAGCACGATCAAGATCGGTGTCGCCATCGTCGACTTCAAGCCGATCCAGCAATTCATCGACTTCAACCACGGTGACGAGCAGGAAGTCACCCAGACCTTCCTCAACGCCATCAACAAGAAGGGCGGCATCGACGGGCGCAAGCTCCAGGCCGTCTACATGAAGTACACGCCGATCGGTTCCACCGGCCCGAACCAGGTGTGCACGGCGCTCACCGAGGACGACCATGTGTTCGCGGTGCTCGGCAACATCGAGGACCCCACGGGGGCCGGCCAGGAGTGCGTCACCAAGCAGCACCACACGATCATGATCGGCCACGACCTCACCGAGGCCGAGACGAACGCGGCGCCGGGTCTCATGCTCTCGCCCGACATCACCGCGGAGCGCCGGCTCAACGTGCTGCTGACCGTGTTGAAGGCGCGCAACACCTTGAAGGGCAAGAAGGTGGCGGTGCTCGCCGAGACGTCCACCGCGAGCACGATCAAGTCGACGATCGATCCTGGGTTGAAGGCGATGGGGATCCCCGAGGGCACTGCCGGCGTGTTGAACACAGGTGCGAGCACCGACACGAGCGCCGCCGAGCAACAGTTGCAGAGCTTCATCGAGCGCTGGAAGACCGAAGGCGTCAACGCGGTGATCGTCACCGGCGCCGACGCGGTGGCCAAGCAGTTCGTGCCGCCGCTGAAGAAGGGCATGCCGAACGTGTTGTTGCTCACCGACTCCGAGTCGAGCGGGCAGCAGGCCGCGCAGGACCTCGACAGCGCCAAGGTGAAGCCGAACCCCTACGACGGCATGCTGACGGTCAACGGTCTCACCGACCAGCAGGCCTTCGAATCGCCGTCGTACCAGGCGTGCGTGACCACCTACAAGGACAACGGCGGCACGCAGCCCGTGATCGCGCCCGACCAGCTGAAGGCGGACAAGGACGGCAAGCGCGTCGAGGTGTACGTGGCCATCTCCGACATCTGCCGTGAGCTCACCATGTTCCAGCAGATCGCCACCAAGGTGGGCAAGTACCTGAACAACGACAACTGGGTGCGCACGGTCGACAGTTTCGGCACCATTTCCAACCTGCCGTCGAGCCAGTACGCATCGATCACCAACGGCAAGTACGACGCCGACGACACCTTCGCCCTCGTGTCGTTCAGTTCGAAGGTGAACGACTTCGTCCCCGTCTCCCCAGTGGTCAACGCCGCCGGCTAACCGCGCCGGCGGCCCCGCCCCGCCGTTTTGTTGCACATCCATCGACCTAGAGCCGATTGATCCGCGACAAAACCCGACTTGTCCCGGTCGCTTCTGACTGCCCGTCGCACTTTGGTCCCTCCGATGACTCCTACGAGCATTGAGGGGACCAAAGTCCGGCGTTCTACGCGTTGCTGCGCTGGATGGCTCGGGTGTCGGTGCCGAGGTAACTCGCGACGACGGCTTCGTCGGCGCGGATCTCGTTCGGGGTGCCCGACGCGATCACGGCGCCGGCTTCCATGCAGTAGATGCGGTCACTGATCGACAGGATCATCGGCAGGTCGTGTTCCACCACGATCAGCGTGGCGTCGAGCTCTTGTTGCACGCGCTTGATCAACGGCCCGAACGCCTCGGCTTCGCGCTGCGCGACACCCGCAGTCGGCTCGTCGAGACAGATGACGCGCGGGGCGACTGCGAGCACCGACGCGAGCTCCACGATCCGCCGGGTACCGGTGGACAGTTCGGCGATGAACCGGTCGGCGTAGCGGCCGAGACCGAGGTAGTCGATCAGCTCGGCCGATTCGGAGCGCTTCACGCGCTCGGCGCGTGTGGCCGACGGCACGTACAGCAACGAACCCCAGAACGATGTGGGCTTGCGGGCCTCGAGCGCGAGCTGCACGCACTCGCGCACGGTGAGTTCAGGGAAGAGCGTGGCGGCCTGGAACGTGCGCCCAAGGCCCTTCCGTGCGCGCATGTGCGCGGGGAGGCCGCTCACCTCGTCACCGAAGAGACGTACCGATCCGCTGCTCTGCACGTAGCCGCCGATGGCGTTGAGCAACGTCGACTTGCCGGCTCCGTTCGTGCCGATCAGGCCGATCACCTCGCCGGGCTCGGCCCGGAAGTCGACCGAGTCGACGGCGAGCAGCCCACCGAAGCGCACGGTGAGTCCGGAGGTCGACAGTGCTCCGACGCCGTCTTCCACCGGCGGTAGCTCGCGCACCGCGCGCGCCAGCGACGAGGGCGGCGCGGTCGCGGTCTTGGTCGGTCGATCGGGGAGGCGCTTCTCGACCCAGTTCAAGAGGAGGCCGCGGATCCAGTAGGCGATCTGCGTGAAGCCGCCCGGGATGTAGAGCAGGATGATCAGCAGACCGATGCTCGACGTGAACAGCGGCACGGTCTGGTTCGTCGGCCAGAAGGCCGGGAGCCCGATCACCCACAGCGCACCGGTGACCGCGCCCGCGAGGCTGCCGAGACCACCGATCACCGCGAGCGACACCAGCGTGAGCGAGTCGGGGAACGTGAAGAAGCGTTCCGAATACCCGATCGTGATCACGAGTCCGCCGAGGAGCGCGCCGCCCAACCCGGCGATGAAGCCGCCCATTGCGAACGCGGTGAGCTTGGCGCGCGCGGGCGACACCGTGAGTGCCGACGCGGCCGGCTCGTTCTCGCGCACGCCGATGATCGAGCGGCCAATTCCGGTGCGTCGCAAGTGGCCCACGAGGATGAGCACCAGCACCAGCGCGGCCAACACGAAGTAGTAGTAGTTGCGGTTCAGGTGGGTGAGGTCGATCGGACCGAGCTTGCCCCGCGGGAACTCGACCGTGAGCGAGCCCTCGGTCTGCGCGAAGAACGGTCGCGAGAACAGGTAGTTCTCGGCCGCGATCGCGAAGGCCATCGTGCTGATCGCGAGCAGCAGGCCGCGCACGCGCAGCGCACCAAGACCCACACCCACTGCGATCACGCATGCGATCGCCGCGCCGAGGAGCAGCGAGATCACGAACGGCAAGGGATGCGGCGTGGCCGAACGGTCGACGCATGCCACGAACGCCGTCGCGCCGCCGGCGATCGCGAGGAAGCTCACGAGCGCGAGCAACCCCGGCGAGTCGAACAGGCGCCGGCTCGAGCCGGCGTTGCGTCTGAGTGCAAGCAATCGGTTGATCGACATCACCGCGATGATCAGCAACAGGAACCCGCCGAGGAGCGGCATCGGGCGCAACGAGCCCTTCACCACCCGGTTGGCGTGCCAGCCCATGTTGAGGCTCAGCCCGCGAGCGAACGCCGCGGCGCCCAACGCGCCGACTCCTGCGAAGGCCATCTGCCCGAGCGACAGCTGGCCGGCCCAACCGGTGAGCACCGTGACCGACACGGCACAGATCGCGAGGGCCAGGATCATGGCGTAGGTCTGGTGGCGAGCCGACTCCTTGATCACGAGCGGGATGATGATCGCCACCACGAGCGCGATACCGGCGACGATCTGCGGGAGCCGTCGCACCCACCACACCTCGCGCAATCGCTCGGGCACCGGAGGCACGCGCGGCGCGAAGGCGAAGCTCTCACCACCGGCGTCGTCGACGCGAGCCATCTGCGCCACGAGCACGAGCACCACGAGGAAGAGCACGAACTCCACCAAGCCGGTCTCGTTCGGGAAGTTGAACACCAGTACCTGGTCGAGGATCGACAGCACGATCGCGCCGATCGCGGCGCGCGGGAACGACGTCATGCGTCCGATCAGCGCGGCGGCGAGGCCGAGCAGCAAGGTGTCGGGCCCGATCGACACGAGCTCGGTCGACGTCTGTTGCGTGGCGATGAGGATCACCGACACGGCCGAGAGGAAGCCGGCGATCGTCCAGATCGCAGTGGACATCAGCTTGGGGTTGATGCCGGTGAGCCGGGCCAAATCGGCGTTGGTGGCAGTGGCGCGCACCGACTCGCCGAACGTGGTTCGGTTCAGCAGCCACCACAGACCGACGGTCACGATCGGCACGATGATCACCACGAGCAACTGCGGGCCACTCACCTGAATGCTCGAGATGTTCCAGGTGCTCGACATCGGGCTCGGATACGTGGTCTGCAGCTGGCCGGTGCGGTAGTCGGGGAGCGTCAGCGTGATGGCGCGCGCGAGCTCGGCCACACCGATCGTGGCCACCAGCACGATGACGCGCGGTGCCTTGAACAAACGGCGAATCACCGCAAGCTCCACCACCGTGCCCGACAACGTGCCCACGAGCACGGCGAAGATGAGCGCGGGCCAGTACGGCCAGTGCGACTTGCCCACCATCACTGCGAGGAGCGCGGCCGCGGGAACGCCGAGGTCGCCGACGGCGAAGTTGATGACCCGGCTCGACCGGTAGATGAGCACGATGCCCATCGCGGTGAGAGCGATGCTCAGCCCGTTGACGAAGCCCTCGAAGAGCAGGTTGGCCGTCCAGATGTGCGGCTGGAACAGCGACGCGAGCATCAGCCGCCTTCCGTGCCGAAGAACACGGCGCGTGCGAGGTCGTCACGCTCCATCAGCTCGTGCGCCGGTCCCTCGAACTTCACCTGGCCCTTCTCGAGGAAGATCGCCCGGTCGGAGATCTGCAGCGCGACGTTCAGTGACTGCTCCACGATGATCATCGTCTGCCCGCGGGCGCGCAGGTCGTCGACGATCTCGAGCATGCGCTGCACCACGATCGGCGCGAGGCCGAGCGAGAGCTCGTCGATCAGCAGGATCTCGGGTTCGTGGATCAGCACGCGGGCGAGTGCGAGCATTTGCTGCTGGCCGCCCGAGAGGCTGCGCGCGGGTTGCTTCACCCGCTCGGCGAGCTCCGGGAAGATCTCGAGCACGTTCGTCACGCGCTGTTCGATCTCGTCCTTGCCGCTCGCTCCGAGCCGGGCGCTGATCATCAGGTTCTGGTGCACGCTCAGGCTCGGGAACACGCCCTTGCCGCCGGGGAGCTGCACGATGCCGAGCTTCACGCGCTGCTCGGGTGACACGTAGGTGATGTTGCGGCCGTCGAGTCGGATGACGCCGCGCTCGGGCACCTCGAGGCCGGAGATCACGCGCAGGATCGTCGACTTCCCCGCGCCGTTCGTGCCCAGTAGCGCGACGGTCTCGCCCTTCTTGATCTCGAAGTTGACGTCGAACAGCACTTGCACCTGGCCGTAGGAGAAGTCGATGTTCACGGCCTGCAACGCCGGCGTCTCCTCCTTGAGGTCGTGGCGCTTGCGGTACTCGTCCTGTTCCTCGAGTAGTTCTTCGACCACGAGCGACAGGTCGTTCTTGATATATCGCGCGCCGTTGATCAACAGCAGCGACCCGATGATGCTCGTGGGCACGCCGAGGATGATCACCGCGCCGCGCACACCGATCGCGTTGGTGAAGAAGTCGGCGAGGATGCCGCCCGCGAAGCCTCCGATGAACACCACGTAGATCACGCCCA
Source organism: Acidimicrobiia bacterium (assembly GCA_036501845.1). Taxonomy (GTDB): domain Bacteria; phylum Actinomycetota; class Acidimicrobiia; order IMCC26256; family PALSA-610; genus JBBREP01. Next base: position 41,595 of record DASXZO010000001.1, read on the forward strand.
GCGCGGTGCCGAGCCCGCGCAATCGATACGGACACACGGCTTGCAGGACGGGTGTGATCATCGCGAACGCGCACGCGGTGAGCACGGCCTGCGGGATGCCCCAGAGCACGAACCACACCTGGCTGTGGGTCGACACCTGCAGCGGCGTGAAGATCGCCGACGGCATGATGAGCAGGCCGACGAGCACGAGGGCCTTGGCCGGATCCTTCCGGTAGGCACGGTCGAAGTAGGCGCCCACCGGATAGAGGAACGGCACTGCGACCCAGCCGGCGAGGCTGAGCACGAGACCGCGGTGCACGAGGTTGTGCACCTTCAGCGTGTCGTTCAGATACAGCACCTGCAGGCTGCCGAGCGCGAACACGCCGAAGCCGAGCGCCGAGAACGCCGCCACCGCCGTGCGGATCGTGTTGATCTTCTTGAGGCGCGAGAACGCGGCCTCCATCGAGGGCTGCGTGGGGACTTCGTCCTCGATCACCTCGCCGAGCACGTCGGCCTTCTCGTACTGGCCGCGCGGCGGTTCCGGCATGAGGAATGCCGCGAACGCGACCACCGCGGCGGGCAGGCCGAGTACCACGAACGCCCAGCGCCAGCCCGCCGACCCTCCGGCCGCGGTGGCGACCCACGCGACGAGCAACGGGCTCAAGTTGCCGAGTACCTGCGTGCCGAGGTTGATGCCGGCCGACATCCGGGCGCGGATCCCGATGGGGTAGTTGTCGGCGATCAGCGACGGGTGGACGGCGATGTTGTTCGCCTTGGTGATCCCGGTGAAGCAGATCATCCAGAAGAACATGAACGAGTTGAGGGCGACGCCGCAGAGGCCGGTGAACAGTGCGCCGAAGAGGCTGGCCACACCCACGATCGGCACGCGCCGCATGCGGTCGGCGAGCCAACCGAGAGGAACTGCGCCGAGCGCGTAGAAGAGTCCGGACGCGGTGCTGATGAACACCACCGAGCCGCTGCTCAGGTGGAACGTGTGCCGCAGTTCGGGCTCGAGTGTCTGCACGGCGTTCAGCGTCAGTTGGTCGAACGACACCAGCAGGCCGAGCACTACGAACATCAGCACGCCGCCCTTTTTGAAGGCGTCGTTGAAGCTCACCGGCTCGGAGTTGACGCCGGGCAGGAGCTCGTCGGGGAAGAGGACCTGTTCCTTGGCGCGCGCCTGCGCCTCTTGCCGTGCCGCTTCCTCGTCGAGCACGGCCGCCGCGAGTGATGCTGCGCTGCCCTCGGCTCCGTCCTGGAGCTGCGTCACGTTCTTCTCCCGAGCCATCGTCGCGGGGCACGCCGCGAGTGCGGGGACTCTAACCCCGGACTGACGCCCGTGTCAGCTGCGTCGCGCGGCGTTCTAGCTTCACGGCATGGCCGAACCCAAGAGCTTCTTTCTCAGCGCAACGATTCACGACTATCTCGTGGAACACGGCACGCCACCCGACGACGTGTCACGCGCGCTGATCGCGGAGACGGCCGCGCTCGGTCCGGTCGCGGGCATGCAGGTGGCACCCGAGCAGGGCGCGTTCCTCACCCTGCTCACCGCGGCGCTCGGCGCGCGTCTCGTGGTGGAGGTGGGCACGTTCACCGGTTACTCGGCACTGTGCATCGCCCGCGGTCTCGGGAACGGCGGCCAACTCATCTGCTGCGACGTGAGCGACGAGTGGACGAGCGTCGGCAAGCCGCACTGGGCCGCGGCCGGCGTGGACGACCGCATCGAGCTGCGCATCGGCCCGGCGATCGACACGCTGCGCGCCATGCCGACCGACGCGTCGATCGACATGGCGTTCATCGACGCCGACAAGCCCAACTACGCCAACTACTACGACGAGCTGCTCCCACGCGTGCGCACCAACGGCGTGATCCTCGTCGACAACGTCCTCTGGAGCGGCCGCGTGGTGGACGACACCGCCGACGACGACAACACCAAGGCGATCAAAGCCTTCAACGACAAGGTCGCGTCCGACGACCGCGTCGAATCAGTGATGCTCCCCATCTCCGACGGCCTGACACTGCTCCGCAAGCGCTGACCGAAGCCCCCGACGACGCATAGGTGAACCGTCACATGATGCGCATGAAGTTCTTGTAGACCGGCGCCATCTTCTCGACGGTGCTGTCGGGCAGCGGCACGAGCTTGCCCAGCACGTGGGCGCCCCACACGATCTCGGCGGTGCGCTCCACCAGCATCGCCAGCTTCAAGCAGTCCTGCGGGTTCTTGCCCACGGTGAGGAGCCCGTGGTTGGCCATCAGCACCGCGGCGCGGTCACCCACGTGGCGGGCCACTTCCTTGCCGAGCGACTTGCTCCCCGTCATCTTGTATTCGGCCACGCCGACGTCGCCGCCGATGTACGCGTGTACCTCTTCGATCACGCACGGGATCGGCGTGCGCGTCACCGCGAACATCGTGGAGAACTTCGCGTGGCAGTGCATCACCGCGTTGATGTCCTCGTGCTCACGCAGGCACTCGAGGTGCAAGTCCTTCTCGCTTGTGGGGCTCCGCGTGCCCTCGAGCACGTTGCCGTCGATGTCACACACCACGAGGTCGTCGAGCGTCATCGTCTCGTAGGGGAGCGACCCGGGTGTGAGCACCGCGTTGCCGTCGGGCAGCCGCGCGCTCAGGTTGCCCGACGTGCCTTCCACGAGATCCTTGGCGATCATGTCCTTGGCCGTCTGCAGGAGCATCTCCTTGGTCTCCTGCGCGGTCAGCTTCACCGCCATCAGCCCAACACCTCCGGGTTCACGCAATGGAGTGGTTTCTCGCCGGCGAGCACGCGGGCCACGTCGGCCGCCACCATGCTCGCCTGGTTCGTTTCGACGTCGTACGTGGCGCCGCCGATGTGCGGCGTGAGCACGACGTTCTTCATCGACACGAGCGGGTGGTCGGTGGGCAGGTGCTCACCGATGAAGTGGTCGAGTCCGGCGCCGCCGAGGTGACCCGACTGCAGTGCGGCCACCAGCGCGTCGGTGTCGTGCAACATTGCTCGGGCCGAGTTCACGAACACCGCGCCGGGCTTCATCGCCGCGAACTGCTGCTCGCCCACCATGCCGGTGGTCTCGGGCGTGACCATGGCGTGCATGCTCACCACGTCGCATTCCGCCAGCATGGCGTCGAGGTCGCGGTGCGTGGCCGCCGGGTTGTACGGGTCGAATGAGAGCACCTTCATGCCGATGCCCTCGAGCCGCCATTTGGTGGCACGGCCCACGGAGCCGAGGCCCACGATGCCCGCCGTTTGTCCGGAGAGCTGCCAGGCCCGGTAGCGCTGGTAGGGGATTACACCGTTGGCGTACACCTGCCCGCTGCGCACGTCGGCGTCGCCCTGCACGATCCAGCGGTTCACGGCGAACAGCAGCGCGAGCGTCATCTCGGCCACCGCGTCGGCGTTGCGGCCGGGCGCGTTCACGATCGGGATGCCGGCCGCGGTGGCCGCGGCGAGGTCGACGTTGTTGGGGTCGCCGCGACAGCTCCCGATCACCCGGAGCTTGCGCTCGAACACCGGCCCTTTCACCTGATCCGACTCGACGATCACGATGTCGGCGCCTTCGTCGTCGATGCGCTGGGCGAGGTCCTCGGCCTTGTAGATCCGCAGCGGCCGATGCTCGAGCCACGGGTCGTACACCACGTCGGCGATCTTGCCGAGCTCGTCCATACCTTCGCCGCGAAACGGTGCCGTCACCAGTGCAACGGGTCGATCTGCCATAGACGGCGAGTCTCGCGCGGCACTGACGCCGTCGTCAGGTTGGACGCTCGTGCCGTACATTCAGCGCCGCGATGAGCGGTCGAGTGTGTGTGATCGGAGTGGCGTCGCAGACATGGCGGGGTCTCGACGCGCCCGAGCCGCTCGACATGTGGACCGAGGTGGTGCGCGCCGCCGCGGCCGATGCCGGAACACCCGGCGCACCGGGAGCACCCGGTGCGGCACAGGTGCTCGACGCGGTCGACGCGATGGAGATCGTCTACTGCCAGACCTGGCAGTACGACAATGCGCCTGATCGGCTCTGTGACCGGCTCGGCATCGCGCCGGCTCGTCGTTACTACAGCGGTATCGGCGGCACCACGCCCCAGCAACTCGTGAACGCCTCGGCCGAGCGCATCGTGGCCGGCGAACTCGACGTGGCCGTGGTGTTGAGCGGCGAGGCGCTCGCCACGCAGAAAGCCGTCACCAAGCGCGGCGAGGAGTACGCGCCGTCGTTCCCACCTCCCGAGCCGCGACCGTTCCCTTGGGAGGCGCCGTTCCACGCCGCCGAGGTCGCGCACGAGGTGTTCCAGGCGTGGCTCACGTTCTCGCTGTTCGACAACGCGCGCCGCGCGCAGCGCGCCACGCCGCTCACCGACTATCGCTACGAGATCGCGCAGATGCTTGCGCCGATGACCAACGTTGCGGCGGCCAATCCGGACGCGTGGTTCCGCACCGCGCGCACGGTCGACGACATCGAGACCGCACGGCCCGACAACCGCATGGTCGGCTACCCGTACACGAAATACATGATTTCCGTGATGGACGTCGATATGGCAGCCGCGGTGGTGCTCGCGAGTGAAGACGCGGCCGACCGCCTCGGTGTGCCGCACGATCGTCGCGTGTACTTGCGGGGCTGGTGCTACGCGACCGATCCCGTCTACGTGGCCGAGCACCCTGACATGTGGCGTAGCCCGGCGATGGCCACGGCGTTCGCCACTGCGCTCACGAACGCGGCGGTCGGCATTGACGATGTGGCGGTGCTCGATCTCTACAGCTGCTTCCCGTCGAGCCTGAACTTCGCGCGCGACGCGCTCGGCATCGAAGCCGACGACCCTCGCTCGCTCACGGTCACCGGCGGCTTGCCGTACCACGGTGGTGCGGCGAGCGGCTACATGACGCATTCGATCGCCGAGATGGTGCGGCGGCTGCGCGAGCAACCCGACGCGCACGGGCTCGTGACCGGCGTGGGCATGCACATGACCAAGCACGTGGCCGCGGTGTACTCAGGTGCGCCCGGAACGGCCACGCCGCCCGATGCCGCAATTCAGCGCACGCTCGAGGCGGCCCATCCGCGGCGCTCGATCGCGCACGCTGCGGCCCATCGCGATGGCGACATTGCCGATGCCCGGATCGCCGCGTACACGGTGGTCCACGGCGGCGACGGCCAGCCCGCGTGGGGTGTGGTGGTTGGCGACCTCGACGCCACCGAAGCCGCCGATTCGCCAGATGCGCGCGTCTACGCGCGCATCGACGACCCCGACCTCCTCGTCGAAGCTGAAACACATGAGTTGGTCGGTCGTTGGGCGACGCTGCGCACCGAGCGCGCCGAGACTCGGCGCGGTGAGCGTGTGCGCAACGTGGTCGTCGGCGTCCGATAGTCAGGCGCGCTCGATTCGTTGACACGGCGGCGCCCCTTCCTCGGGTTTCGTCGCTATAGTCCGCCCACGTGACCGGCGTCACACCAGGCTGCTGGCACTCGCAACTCCCACCACACCAACGACCGCTGACAACGACACCGGCTCGAGCAGCCGGCGCCGTGAGGGGGCCCACGTGATCCGGTACCGCGCCAACGGACGTTCAGTCACCAAGGCGGTGGCAGCCGTCATGGTCTTCGGCCTCGTTGCCGCCGCGTGTGGTGGCAACAGCGGCGGCGGCAATAGCGCCAATGGTGGCAGCACCGTCACCACCGCGAACGAGGCGAATCTCAAGCCGCAATATGGCGGCGACGCCACCTTCGCGCTCGAGGCCGACACCACCGGCGGTTACTGCCTGTCGGAGGCCCAGCTCGCGATCGCCGGTATCCAGGTGGCGCGCTCGCTCTACGACACGCTGACCGTGCCCACCGCGAACGGCACCTACGTGCCGTTCCTCGCGCAGTCGGTCACGCCGAACGCGACCTTCACGACATGGACGATCAACCTGCGTCCCGGCATCACGTTCTCGGACGGCACACCGTTGAACGCGGCCGACGTGCGCGACAACCTCAACAACTACCGAGGCCAGGCCGACCCCGGCGACCCGAAGCCGCTCGTGACGGGCGAACTCTTCCCCTTCGTGTTCGCGAGCGTCACGTCGGTGAAGGCAACTGGCCCGATGACCGTCACGGTCACCATGAGCAAGCCGTGGGCGGCGTTCCCGGCGAGCCTCTACTCGTACGGGCGGCTCGGCATCATGGGCGAAGCCCAGATGCACGACCCGAAGAAGTGCTACATCAACCTCGTCGGCACCGGCCCGTTCCAGTTCAAGGGTAACTGGGTGCCGAACAGCCACATGGTCGTAGTGAAGAACCCGCACTACTGGCGCAAGGACAAGGACGGCAACGCGCTGCCGTACCTCAACCAGATCACGTTCCAGACCGTGCTCGAGACGAGCAACCTCATCGGCAACCTGCAGAGCAAGACCAGCGACCTCGCCGATACCGACAACGACATCGCGATCCCCAAGTTCATCACCGCCGCGAAGAACGGCACGATGCACCTCCTCGAGAGCGACACCGACACCGAGATCGCGTACACGCTTCTCAACGAGAAGACCGAGCCGTTCAATCACTATTCGGCCCGCGCCGCGTTCGCGTACGCAGTGAACCGGGAGGAGTACAACAAGCTGCGCCAGGGTGGCCTGCTCAAGTCGGCGAGCGGACCGTTCGCGCCGGGCGTGATCGGCAACCTGCCCGCCACCGGCGCCAACGGCACGAACCTGCCGGACTACGACGTTGCGAAGGCGAAGCAGTACGCGGCGCAGTACAAGCAGGAGACCGGCCACACGCTCACGTTCCAGTACGGCACCACCAACGACGCCGACTCCCTGACGTCCGCCTTGCTGATCAAGAGCTACCTCGAGGCCGCGGGCATGAAGGTGTCGATTCGCCAGACCGACCAGTCGCAGTACATCAACGACGCGATCCAGGGCACCTACCAAGCGCTGGCGTGGCGTAACCACCCGGGCTTCGACCCCGACACGCAGACGATCTGGTGGACCTGTAGCGCACCGGCCCCGAACCCGCAGCCCGCGGTGTTCCCCGTGGCGAAGAAGTGCGACAACCCGGTGAACTTCTCGGGCTTCAACGATGCGGTCATCAACAACGACATGGCCGAGGCGCGTGGCACCACCGACGTCGCCAAGCGCACGCAGCTGTACGAGAGCGTGAACAAGGAGTTCGCCAAGCAGCTCTGGGAGCTCTGGGGCTACTACGTGCTCTGGACGGTGCCGTCGCAGACCAACGTGCACGGCATCAACAACTTGGCGTTGCCCACGGCCACGTCGGTGAACGCGGTCGGCGACAAGCCGTTCCTCGGTCTGGCCAGCGGTATCGACCCGGCACCACTTTGGATGTCGAAGTGACCGGGTCCGTGGCCGTCGGCTGAGCAGCACGAAAGCGCGACGGGAACAGCGTCATGGGTCTCTACATCCTCCGGCGACTCGGATCGCTCGTGGTCGTGGTGATCATCGTGACGCTGTTCTCGTTCTCGCTGATCAAGTTCATTCCCGGAGACCCGGTCATCAACATGGTCGGCTACTTCGACCCGAAGAAGATCGGCGCGCTGCGGCACCAGCTCGGCTATGACCGGCCGTTCATCGTGCAGTACGTCGATTGGCTCAAAGGCTTCCTGCACGGCGACTTCGGCCAGATCTTCCACGGTGTGAGCGGCGGCAGCCCGGCCTACGCGCAGATCAAGCGGGCGCTGCCGGTGTCGCTCGAGCTGATGGCGTTCGCGATGGTGCTGACGCTGCTGTTCGCGATCCCGCTCGGCGTGCTTTCGGCCTACCGGAACGGCACGTGGCTCGACAAGATCTTCTCCACGACCGCGTTCGGCCTGATCGCGATTCCAGACTTCGTGGTCGGCATCATCCTGCTCGACTTCGTCGCCGTGAAACACGGTTGGTTGCCGGCCAACTACACGTACTGGGGCCAGAACCATCTCGACCACATCAAGTCGTTGCTGTTGCCGGCGATCTCTCTGGCGATCGGTCAGATCGCCGGTTACATGCGGCTCCTTCGCAGCGACATGATCCAGACGCTGCAAGAGGACTACGTGGCGATGGCGCGGGCGAAGGGCATGCCCGACCGGCGCGTGCTGTGGCTGCACGCGTTGCGCCCTTCGAGCCTCACGCTGTTCACGGTTGCCGGTCTGAACATCGGTGCGCTGATCGGCGGCACCGTCGTCGTGGAGGTGGTGTTCCAGATCCCCGGAATGGGCACCGAGTTGTTCAGCGCGATCACGCAACGGCAATACCAGGAGATCCAGAGCTTCGTGGCCGTGATCGCCATCGGCTACGTGCTCGTGAACCTGTTCATCGACATCCTCTATACGTTCCTCGACCCACGGGTGCGCAGTGCAAGAGCTCTCGCTTAGCCCCGAAGCCGGCACCGCGCCGGTTGGTGGCGGCGCCGACGTGGCTGGCGCGGCCGTGGAGCCCGTCGTCGTCGAGCAGGCCCCGAGCCGCAAGTTCGGCATCGGTGCGTGGCTCGCGTCGATTTGGCTCGTGGGCCTGGCGATCGCGGCACTGATCGTGCCGTTCACCTCGCTCACGACGAACCCCAAGTATCCCAACCTGGCGGACGTCGGCCCGTTCAAGAGCGGCGCGCACATCTTCGGCGTCGACGCCATCGGTCGCGACCAGCTGTCGCTGTTGTTGTGGGGCGCACGCAGCTCGCTCATCCTCGGCGTCGGCGCGATCGCGATCGGCATGATTGTCGGCGGCTTCCTCGGCCTCGCCGCGGGCTACATCGGTGGCCGGACCGACACATTGATCGCCGGCGTGTTCAACGTGCTGCTCGCCATTCCGCAGCTCGTGCTCGCACTTGCGCTTGTGACCGCGTTGTCGAACGACCAGCCGCACATCAGCGGCACCTCGGTGTCGTTCACGCCGGTCTCGCCGGCCCGACGGTTGATCGTGTTGATCATCGCCCTCGGCATCGTGTCGATCCCTGTGCTGGGCCGGATTACGAGAGCCAACGCGCTCACGTGGGCGCAGCGCGAGTTCGTGCTCGCGGCGCGTGCCCAGGGCGCGAAGAGCCTGAGCATCATGATTCGTGAGGTCCTTCCCAACGTGTTGCCCGCGATGTTCTCGATCGCGCTGCTCGGCGTCGGTGTCGTGATCGTCGCCGAAGGCGGATTGGCGGTACTCGGCGTCGGTGTGCACGATCCATCGGTGTCGTGGGGTGTGCTCATCGCGGGCAATCGCAGCGCGATCAGCACCGGGTACGCCTACTTGCTGATGGAGCCGGTGGTCTTCATCTTCCTCACGGTGCTGTCGCTCAACTACCTCGGCGACGTGATCCGCGCCCGCTTCGAGTTCCGGGACAGTGCTCTGTGAGCGCGGAGCAGTTCAAGGACGCTCCGCTCGACGGCCCGCTGCTCGAGCTGCGCGACGTGACCACTGCGTTCAAGACCGGCCGCGGCCTCGTGCACGCGGTCGACGGTGTGAGCTTCTCGCTCGAGCGGGGCAAGACGCTCGGTGTGGTGGGGGAGTCGGGCTGCGGCAAGTCGGTGCTGTCGAAGAGCGTTATGGGCCTGTTGCCGAAACGCAACGTCGAACGCGGTGGCAGCATCCGCTTCGAGGGCGAGGAGATCGGCGACGCCAAGTCGTCGGATCTGCGGCACTTGTGGGGCACGCAGATGTCGATGATCTTCCAAGATCCGATGACCGCGCTGAACCCGGTGATGAAGGTGGGCAAGCAGATCACCGAGTCGCTGCGTTACCACCTCGACGTGTCGAAGGACTTCGCCAACGACACCGCGCTGCAGCTGCTCACCAGCGTCGGTATTCCCGAGCCGCAACGGCGCGTCAACCAGTACGCGTTCGAGATGTCGGGCGGTATGCGCCAGCGCGTGATGATCGCGATCGCGCTTGCCTGCGGGCCCAAGTTGCTGTTCGCCGACGAGCCCACTACGGCGCTCGATGTGACGGTGCAGGCCCAGATCCTCGACCTGCTCCAGGAACAGCAGCGCGAGCGCTTCATGGCGATGATCCTCGTCACCCACGACCTCGGAGTGGTTGCGAACCGCACCGACGACATCATGGTGATGTACGCAGGGCAGGCGATCGAGAAGGCGCCCACACGCACGCTGTTCGCAGAGATGCGTCACCCCTACACGCACGCGCTGCTGCAGAGCATTCCCAAGCTCGATCAACCGAGCCACTCTCGGCTCGACGCGATCAGCGGCCGGCCGCCCGACCTCGTGCACCCGCCGAAGGGTTGCCGCTTCGCCCCGCGTTGCCCGAACGCCCAGGACCGTTGCCGCGAGGAGGTGCCTCCACTCGCGGAGCGCGAGACCCCGGGTCACGAGTTCGCGTGTTTCTATCCGGTCGGCACGCCCGAAGGTGACGAGGCGCGAGCGCGTAACGAGGCCGAAGGCAAGGTGCCGGGCGCGAGCGCATTGTCCACCGCCGCAGCTGCGGCCGCCTCGTCTGCGCCGGCCCCGCCCACGGCCGCGGCACCGAAGAGCGAGGCCTGACGTGGCCGGCACCGGCACCGCCCACCTGCGCGCGAAGGACGACGCGCTGCTGCGCGTGGAACATCTGCTCGTGGAGTTTCCGGTGGGCCGCACCGGCTTGAAGGTGCACGCGGTCACCGACGTGAGCATCGACGTGCTGCCGGGGGAGACCCTCGGACTCGTCGGCGAGTCGGGATGCGGGAAGAGCACCACGGGCAAGGCGATCATGCAGTTGCCCGCGCCCCAGGGCGGCGAGGTGCTGTTCGACGGCACCGACCTCACCACGTTGCACGGCGAAGACCTCCGCCGGGTGCGCACGCAGATGGCGATGATCTTCCAGGACCCGATCAGCTCGCTGAACCCGCGCCGCAAGGTCGAGGACATCATCTCCGAAGGTCTGCGCATCTGGAAGATCGGCTCCGAAAGCGAGCGCGAGGCGAAGGTCGACGAACTGATGGAGGCCGTCGGCCTCGATCCTTCGTTGCAACGCGGTCGTCGTCCGCACCAGTTTTCGGGTGGTCAGTGTCAACGCATCTCGATCGCTCGCGCGGTCGCCACCGACCCGAAGCTGATCATCTGCGACGAGCCGGTGTCGGCGCTCGACGTGAGCGTGCAGGCCCAGATCCTCAACCTGCTCGAGGCGATGAAGGAGCGTTACGGGCTCACGCTGATCTTCATCGCGCACGACCTCGCGGTCGTGAAGAACGTGAGCGACCGCGTGGTGGTGATGTACCTCGGCAAGGTCTGCGAGGTCGGCACGCCCGACGTGATCTACGCCAAGCCCGCGCATCCCTACACGTCGGCACTGCTGTCGGCGATCCCGGTGCCCGACCCGTCGGTGCGCGCCGCGGAGCGCCAGACGCTCGGCGGCGAGATCCCGTCGCCGGTCGCGCCGCCGTCGGGCTGTCGCTTCCGCACCCGCTGCCCGAACGCCCAGGCCAAATGCGCCGAAGTCGAGCCAGAGGTCCGCGAGATCGAGCCCGGCCAGTTCGTGGCCTGCCACTTCCCGAATTTCTGAATTCGCCTCGCCCCCGCGCTAATCAACACGACTTGTTGATTGACAGTCACTGTCGGTAGAGTCGACGGCGTGCGCAGCGTCGAGGCGATCACGAGCCAACTCCATGCCCGTGGCATGCGCGTCACGCCGCAGCGGGAACGGATCATCGGCCTGCTCGTGGCCAACGAGCGCCACCCCACGGTCGACTCGCTGTTCGATGCGGTGCGCGAGTCGATGCCCACGATCTCACGGCGCACCGTGTACCAGACCGTGCACGATCTCGAGACGCTCGGCGAGGTGCGCCTGCTCGATCTCGGCACCGGCAGCGTGCGCGTCGACCCCAACGTCGAGACGGCACACCATCACCTCGTGTGCCGGGTGTGCGGCCGGGTACGCGATGTCGCAGCACCGAAGCGCGGTGTGGCTGTGCCCGCCGAGACCGCAGTCGCGTTCCATGTCGACGACGTCGACGTGATCTACCGCGGCACCTGCACGGAGTGCGCGGCCGGCTGACAGCCACGTTGGCGCGCTCGCAAGAAGTCATTCACCAGCGTCATATCCAGCACAAGGAGCAACCGAATCTCATGCCAGAGCTGAAGGGCACCAAGACCCACGACAATCTGAAGGAAGCGTTCGCAGGCGAGAGCCAGGCGAACCGCCGCTACCTCTACTTCGCGCAGAAGGCCGACGTGGAAGGTGAGCCCGACATCGCTGCGCTGTTCCGCTCGGTTGCCGAAGGCGAGACCGGCCACGCGTTCGGTCACTTCGACTTCCTCGCCGAGGTCGGCGACCCGGCCACCGGTGAGGCCGTAGGCGCCACCGAGGACAACCTCAAGTCGGCGATCGCGGGCGAGACCTACGAGTACACGCAGATGTACCCGGGCTTCGCCAAGACCGCGCGCGAAGAGGGCTTCGAGGACATCGCCGAATGGCTCGAGACGCTTGCTCGGGCCGAGACGAGCCACGCAGGCCGCTTCACCGAGGGCCTCAAGAAGTTCCAGGGCGCCTGATCACAGGTTCGGCTGGCGCGGCTCCGGGCACACCATCCGGAGCCGCGCCGACGCGCGTGCCGAAAGGGCTTTGATGCCGCTCTACGACCCGCAGGCCCCGACCTATCTCGACGACGCCGACGCGCGCGCCGAGCGCGACCGAACGTTCCACATCTGCAGCGACTGTCGCGTGTGCGTGAAGCTCTGCCCGAGCTTCAAGGATCTGTTCCGTTTCATCGACGATCGTGGCGGCACGTCGGAGGTGGAACAGCTCAGCGCCGAGGAGCATCGCCACGTCGTCGACGAGTGCTACCAGTGCAAGCTCTGCTACGTGATCTGCCCCTACACACCCGACCAGCAACAGGAATGGGTGATCGACTTTCCCGGGCTGATGCAGCGGTCGCTGATCGTCGAGCACGAACAGGGCGAAGGGCCTGGCCGGAACGCGCAACTGCTCGCCCGCACCGACCTGCAGGGTCGGGTCGGCAGCGCGCTCGCGCCGGTGCTGAATCGTTCGCTCTCGCTCGGCCCGGCGCGAGCGGTGATGGAGAAGGTCACCGGCATCTCGAAGGTGCGGATGTTGCCGCGCTACGCGCGGCAACGGTTCTCGCAGTGGTTCCGGCGCCGCGGCCGGCTCACCACCGGCGCGCCGCGCGGCGAGGTCGCGCTCTTCCCCACGTGCATGGTCGAGTACCAGGAGCCGGGCATCGGCCAAGCGCTCGTCGACGTGTACGAACACAACGGGTTCGGCTGCACGCTGCCCGAAGGCCAGGTGTGCTGCGGGATGCCGTGGCTCGATGCCGGCAACCGCGAGAAGTTTGTGGAACACGCGCGCCGCAACGTGGAGGCACTGTCCAAGGCGGTCGAAGCGGGCCGTCCGATCGTGGTGCCCCAGCCCACGTGCGCGTACGTGTTGAAGCACGAGGTGCCCGCGCACCTCGGCACCGAGGCGGCGCGCGCCGTCGCCGCGAACACGTTCGACGCCTCGGAGTATCTGATGGCGCGACACCGCGAGTCGAAGTTGCGCACCGACTTCCCGGGCACCACCTACGCCAAGATCGTGTGGCACCACGCGTGTCACATGCGCGCCCAGCAGATCGGCCCGAAGTCGCGCGACCTGATGGCGCTCACCGGCGCCAAGGTGCAGATCGTCGAGAAGTGCTCCGGCATCGACGGCACCTGGGGGCTGCGGGCCGAGAATGTGCAAGCGGCCAAGAAGGTCGCGTCGGGCTTGATGGACGCGGTATCGCGGAGCGATGCCGAACTCGTAGCTGGCGACTGCCACCTCGCCAACGGCGCGATCGCAGAGGATGCCGGCAAGGCGCCGCTGCACCCGATGCAGGTGCTGGCGCGCGCGTACGGCTTCGCGAGTGGTGGTGGCGGCGGCGATGCGTAAGGTCAGCGTCGACGACATCCCCGACCTGCGGGCGTATCACAAGCAGCGCGACGAGTTGCGGGCGCACGTGATCGCGCTCAAGGCGCGGCGGCGGATCCATCTCGGCACGATCATCACCATCGCGTTCGAGAACGTCGACACGATCAAGTGGCAGATCAGCGAGATGGTCTGGGCGGAACGGATCGTCACCGACGAAGGTGTGGCCGAAGAGGTCGCGATCTACAACGATCTGATTCCCGACGACAATCAGCTGTCGATCACGTTGTTCATCGAGCTCACCGACGACGAGGGGATGCGCGAGTGGCTGCCGAAGCTGGTCGGCATCCACGAGGCGATCGAGATCCGGGTTCCAGGGTGCGAGCCGGTGCGGGGTTACGACCCGCGGGCGGAGCGGTTGACGCGTGACGAGGTGACCTCGGCCGTGCACTACCTGAAGTTCGATTTCTCGCCCGAGCAGATCGCGGCCTTCCGCCGCGGTCCGGTGACCGTCGCGTCCACGCATCCGGCCTACCAAGAGTCGATCGAGCTCACCCACGACCAACAACAAGCGATCGCCCACGACTTCGACTGATCTATGCGTCGTTTGACGGCCACTATGGCCGTCAAACGACGCATAGGGCATTGTGCGCCGCTACGGTTCGGCGTTGTGGTGAACGTGCATGTGGTGCGACTCGACGATGGGCTGCCGCTGCCGGGTCGCCAGCACGTGACCGACGCGGGCTACGACCTCTACGCCCGTGAGGACATGACGCTCGCGCCCGGGGAACGGTGCCTCATGCCCACGGGCATCGCCATCGCCCTGCCGCACGGCCACGCCGGTTTCGTGCTCCCGCGCAGTGGCTTGGCCGCCCGCCAGGGGGTGGGCGTGCTGAACGGGCCTGGCTTGATCGATTCGGGCTACCGCGGCGAGCTCAAGGTGGTGCTCGTCAACCACGATCCGCAGGAACCGTTCGTGATCACGCGCGGTGATCGCATCGCCCAGCTCGTGGTGCAACGCGTCGAGGAGATCGGCTGGATCGAGGTGAACGAGCTCGACGGCAGCGACCGTGGCACCGGCGGCCACGGCTCCACTGGGCACAGGTAGTCGAAGGTCGCGTAGCTTCTCCCGATGCCGCACGACCGTCGCTTCCGATTCGCCGTCATCTGTTCGGGCACCAACACACCCGACGCCAAGTCGTTCACGGAGTTGGCGCGACGCGCCGAGGGCGCGGGCTACTCCACGCTCTATGTGCCCGATCACTTCGAGGAGCATCCGCTCGCGCCCACGGTCGCGCTTGCGCATGCCGCGGCGGTCACCAACACGTTGCGCGTCGGCCCGCTCGTGCTCGGCAACGACTACAAGCACCCGGTGGTGCTCGCCCGTGAGATGGCGACCCTCGACATGCTCTCGAACGGCCGGCTCGAGCTCGGCATCGGTGCGGGCTGGATGACGGTCGACTACGAGAAAGCGGGGATGCCACTCGACCGGCCCGGAGTGCGGATCGAACGGCTCGCCGAGTCGATCACGATCTTGAAGGGCCTGTTCGCGCCGGGGCCGTTCACGTTCGAGGGTTCGCACTACCAGGTGCGCGACCTCGACGGCGCGCCGAAACCGGTACAGCAACCGATGCCGTTCGTGATCGGCGGCGGCGGGCCGAAGATCCTGGCGCTCGCGGCGAAGGAAGCCGACATCGTGGGGATCAACGCCAACCTGCGCAGCGGCGACGGCAACACGCCCGACGCAGCTCAGTCGCTCACTCCGGCCGCCACCGACGCCAAGCTCGCGACGCTACGCAAGGCCGCGGGCGCGCGGTTCGACGATCTCGAGATCCAGACCCTCGTCGGTTTCGTGCACGTCACCGACGACGCCGGCCCGATCTTCGAAGGCATGGCCGGACACTTCGGAGTGACGCCCGACGAGGCGCGGCTCGCGCCGGTCACGCTCGTGGGCACGCTCGACGAGATGGTCGATCTGCTCGAGGAGCGGCGCGAGCGCTGGCAGATGAGCTACGTCGTGATCGACGACGCCTTCGCCGAGGCGTTCGAACCGGTCGTGGCGCGGCTGGCCGGCAAGTAGGCAGAGGACAAGGGGAGCGTCACATGGGTTCGCAACACAGATTCCGCTTCGGTGTGCAGTGCGGCTACCCGCACCCCACCTATTCGTGGTGGGAGTTGGCGCGCCGCATCGAGGCGCTCGGATACAGCACGCTGCTGCTCCCCGACCACTTCGTCGACACGGTGATCGCGCCGATGCCCGCATTGGCGATGGCCGCCGAGGCCACGAGCACGCTGCGGGTGTGCGCGCTCGTGCTCGACAACGACTACAAGCACCCGGCGATCGTCGCCAAGGAGACGGCCACGATCGACGTGCTGTCGGACGGTCGTGTCGATCTCGGTATCGGTGCCGGTTGGCAGATCGTCGACTACACCGCGCTCGGTATCCCGTACGACTCGGCGGGCACGCGCATCGCCCGGCTCGACGAGGCGCTCCAAGTGATCAAGGGTTGCTTGGCGGGCGAGGCGTTCTCGTTCGCGGGCGAGCACTACACGATCACCGACTACACGGCCACGCCGAAGCCCGCGCAGAGTCATGTGCCCGTGCTCATCGGTGGCGGCGCGCCGAAGATCCTCGGGCTCGCAGGGCGCGAGGCCGACATCGTGGGCATCAACCCGAACTTGCGGGTGGGTGCCATCACGGCCGACGCCGCGCAATCGGCGAGCAGTGCCGAGACGCTCAAGAAGCTCGACTGGATCAAGCAGGGCGCCGGCAGCCGCTTCGACGACATCGAACTGCAGATCCGCTACTTCGTGCACGCCGTCACCGACGACCGCGAAGGTTTCGCGGCAGCGATGGCACCGGCGCTCGAAGCCGAGCCGGCCGACGTGCTCGGATCCGGCGCAGTGCTCGTGGGCACACGCGAGGAGATCGTCGACACGCTCGTGCAGCGGCGCGAGGAGTGGGGCGTGACCAACGTGGTGGTCGGGAGCGACTTCTTCGAAGACTTCGCCCCGATTGTCGCCCAGCTCGCGGGCAGCTGATCAGCGCAACACGGTGAGGGCCATCAAGGCCCAGATCGCGGCGGCCGCGATCAGCCCGAGCACCACGTAGGCGACTACACGTGTGCTTCCCGACGCGCCGCCCAGGCCCATGTTCGCCAGCACCGCGCGACCCTCGGCGTGTTGCAGTCGGTCGTTCTCGGTGCTCGTACCGACCTTGGCGAGGTGCTGCGGGTGCTTCCCCTTGCGCGTGCGCTGATTCGCCCGACCCATGGCGGCGGACAGTAACGGCGCGCAGTCGCCCGCCGTTGTAGCGGCCACGCGATTCACCCGATTGAGATCACACTTCACCCGGCGCGTCGAGGCGCTCGGGGATCCAGGTGAACAGGCGGTCACGGAGTTCGTCGGCGGCCTTGTCGAGGAGGTGGCCGTTGCCGTCGAGCACCACCACTTCGCCGTGGCCGGCGAGCGACTGCACCACGTAGCTCGTCTCCAATGGGAGGATCTCGTCGCGGTCGCCGTGGAACAGCAGGAGTGGCGCGCGCAGACTCGCGGCCATCTCGCAGCCGGCCGACTGCGTCGACAGCGTGACCACGCCGGCGCAGTGCTGTTCGAGCACCATGCCGGCCTGGAGCGCGACCGCGCCTCCGAAACTGTGGCCCATCGTCACGAAGCGCTGCGCGCCCGATCGCGTCGCGAGGTCGGCCGCCGCGGCCACGTCGTGCACGCAACGCGGCAGATGGTTCGGCTTGCGATAGCCGACGCGAATCGTGCCGATGCCCCGCTCGGCCCAGAGCCGCTCGCCGAGGTCGTGGAACAGGGCGTTCGCCGGTCCGAGCAGCCCGCCCATCGCGCCACCGCAGCAGAGCAACACTTGCGACGCGTGCTCGTCGCCGTGCCAGAGCAGCGTGAGCAGTCCGTGCATCGTGTACACCTCGACGTGGCGCAGTGTCGGGGTGACGCGCACCTCGTCGGCTGCGAGCGCGTCGAGGAGTTGGAGCGGTGAGCGTGGCTGGTCGCCCGGCTCGCCGTCGCCGGCGACGTCGTCGCTCACACGAGCGACTTCAGGAACTCGCGAGTGCGGACGCGGTCGTCGCGGCCTCCGAAGTCGGCGGCCACGAAGTCGGTCACTCCCGCGTCGGCGAGCGCGGCGATCGCCTTGCCCACGTCGCCGTCGTCGCCCACGAGCGCGACGTCGGCCGGGCCTTGCGCGCCCTCGCGGTCGAGCATGGCGCGATACGACGGCAGCGTGCCGTAGATCGCGAACTCGTCGGCGGCCTTCGTGCGCGCGCCGTCGGGATCGCTGGTGATGCACACCGGTAGCGACGCGCCCACCCGCGGCGTCGGACGCCCGGCTTCCTTGGCGGCCGAGTTCAGGCTAGGCACGATGTAGTCGGCGAGCGTCGCCCGGCCCGTCATCCACGTGACGGTGCCATCGGCCACGCCGCCGGCGAGCTTCAGCATGCGCGGCGCGAGTGCGGCGAGCAGCACCGGCACTGGTTCACGCTCGGCGACGGTGACCGGCGTGTGCGCGGTGAGTGTGGTGCCGGCGAACGACACGTTGCCCTCGCGCAACAGCGGCAGGAGGATCGAGAGGTACTCCTTCATGTGGCGCGCCGGTTTGTCGTACGACATGCCCCACATGCCTTCCACCACCACTTGATGCGACAGGCCGATACCGAGCACGAAGCGCCCGTGGCTCGCGGCCGCGGTGGTGAGCGCCTGCGACGCGAGCATCGCCGGGTGCCGTGGGTACGTGGGCACCACCGCGGTACCGAGTTCGATGCGTGCCACCTCACGGCCCACGATCGCCAGCGTGCTGATGGCGTCGAGCCCGAAGATCTGCGGCAGCCAGAACGAGGCGAAGCCGTCGGCTTCCACCTGTTTCGCGTCTGCCACCACCTGGTCGATGGTGCGGGCCTGGGTGTCGCCGCCGAAGATGCCGATGCGCATGGCGGCAACGGTAGCCGGGGTCGGTCGAGGCCGCGACGGGCGAGCGACGCGTGGAAGGCTGGCCGTGTGCTCTTCACGATGGAGTTCTGGCCCGGGCTCGCCGACGGCTCGATCACCCTGACGTTCCGCAAGTGGAGCCGCGCGCAGGTGAAGGTGGGCGGCTCGTACCGCACTCCGGCGGGAGTGATGATCAAGGTGACGGGCATGAAGCAACAGCGCATCCGTGCGATCACCAAGGCCGACGCGGCGCGCTGCGGCCAGCCGCGCGCACGGTTGCTCGAGTATCTCGACGGCGCGCCCGACGATCTCGTGTGGCGCATCGAGTTCGAGCGCGACGGTGAGGATCCGCGTATCGCGTTGCGCGAGCAGGGTTCGCTGTCCGGCGCCGACTTGCACGATGTGCTGACGCGTCTCGCGCGACTCGACCGAGCGTCGAAGCGCGGACCGTGGACGGCCGACGTGCTGCGCACCATCGCCGCGCAGCCCGGCGTGCGAGCCCCCGATCTCGCCGCCGCGCGCGGGATGGACACCGCGCCGTTCAAACTCGACGTGCGGAAGTTGAAGGCACTCGGTCTCACCGAGAGCCTCAAGATCGGCTACCAAGTCTCGCCCCGCGGCCTTGCCGTGCTCGCCGCCCTCGACACCGAGTAGCGGCCCGCTTCCCGCCTCCGTGGTACCGGCTGTGTTGCCTCTAGACAACAAACCCAGTACCACGCGCCAGCGAGCCTTCTCGTGGTAGGTACTTTCCCACGCATTCGTGAGGAACCACCGACCACACCGGCGCTCCAGGCCGCCATTGCTACACTCCCCAAGCTCAACGCGGACGTGGCTCAGCTGGTAGAGCATCACCTTGCCAAGGTGAGGGTCGCGGGTTCGAATCCCGTCGTCCGCTCTCGCGAACATGCAGGTCAGCGGGGCCTTTAAGGGGCCGCGGCCTCCCGAACGGCGCGCGCAGCTCGGTACCTATTTGTACGACGCGCTGAGGCGTCGGCCGAGATCCGAGCCGCTGGCGCGCCAGGTGCGATCAGCCTCGTCGTCCCAAAGGTCTGCCACCTCTGAATCGTCGCCAAGAACCCGGTCGACGACGGCTGCGGCGAGCTGACGTAGCGATGCGTCGATGGCGTGCTGATGATCGCGTATCCATTTCAGTACTGCTGTCGGGAGCGCGTCGCCCGGAGTTCCTGTTGCGGTCGCCACGACCTCGGCCGCAGCGAGACCAACGCTGCCGAGCGGAGCCAGCAGATATCCAGGAGCCGAAACCACCGACGTCAGCACCTCCGTCACCTCGTCTGCGTTGGCGCATTGTTCGAGTTCGTAGACCCAATCCGCGGCATCGTCGTTGTCGAACGGCCCGTAGCCCCACGCGCCCATCAGCTGACCGGCTCATCGCGGGCGTGCCGGTCAAAACGCCGACCGAGCCGGTTGATGATGGCCTGCTCGACGCTCCGCGCGGTCGCGACGTCAGTCCGTACCATGAGGGCTTCTTCGAGCCTCCATCCGCGGCTGGCGTGCTCAGCGGCCCGCCGCTCGAGGTTCCGCGTATAGCCAACGAACCGGATCACGCCCCCCGCGTCCCGAGCGACGTACACCGCCACGTCGCCTTCCGGGACTTCGGTGTGGGTCATGAGCCCAACCATCATGCCCGACTCAGCAAAGACCGTCTGGACGTGTCGGCGAGTTGACGGTCGCGCGCGCTGCCGATGCTCCTATCGGTGTCAAGGGGTTTGTTGGTGTCGTTTGAGGATTCGGGCGATGTCGCGTGCGACGTAGCGTTTGAGGCAGCGGATGGCTTCGCGTTTGGTTTTGCCGTCTTTGATGCGTCGTTCGAG
>DASXZO010000002.1:0-3130 GCA_036501845.1 Acidimicrobiia bacterium
ACGATCGCGGGTCCAGATCGTGCTGATCTGCGACGCCGCAGCCTGGACCCGCGGCCACACCGAACCCGGTGAGACATGCGAGATCGTCGGGATCGGCCCCGTCGACATCGCCACCGCCCGGCGCATGGCCGGCGACGCGATCATCGACATCGTGCTCACCCACGGTGTCGACGTACGGACACTCGCCCACGCCCAACACGACCTCACGAAACAGCAGTATGTGGCGTTACTCGCCCAGGGGTACGAGTGCAACGTCGACGGTTGCGGCAACACCCGCAACCTCGAAGTCGACCACCTCGGCGCCGGCTGGGCCATCAACGGGCGGACCAGCGTCGACGACGTCGCCCTCAAATGCGGCCACTGCCACGACCTCAAGACCTACAAACACTGGACCGACGGACCGCTGCTTCCCAACGGCAAACGCAAGCTCATCCCACCCGCACGACACCCACCACCCGATCCATGATTGAGACCGGTGAGCGCCCTCATTCCTGACTACGACTCCGATCCGGCACGACGCGCGGCCTGGGTCGCGCCCCGGGACGTGCACGAGGTCGTCGGCCAAGAACTCGATGGACGCGTGCTCGACGCGGCTTGCGGCGAAGGGCGACTCGTGCCGACGCTCGGCGCGAACGTTCGATGGGTCGGTCTCGACTCGTCACCGGCTCAGCTCGCGCGGTGCAGATCGCGGCCCGTGCTCGCTGGCGACCTGCGCAGCCTTCCGTTCACCGATGGGTGCTTCGACAGCGTCACGCATCTTTGGTGCCTTTACCACCTCGATGACCCGAGCGTGGCAATCGCGGAGGCGAAGCGAGTACTCCGTCCTGGAGGGCGCTACTACGCGTGTACTTCGGCGCGTGCCAACGATCCGGAGATCATGCCCGAGGGCTATCCCGCAACCACGTTCGACGCGGAAGAAGCCGTCGACTTGGTGAGGTCGGCGTTTCCCGACGCCGAGGGCGAGCCTTGGGACGAAAAGTTCTTCCCACTCGAAACGATCGCCGCCGTGCGTGCGTATTGTCGCCACAACGGCATCCCGCTCGAGCGGGCGGAGCACGTGGACCTGCCGTTATGGCTGACCAAACGCGGCGTGCTGGTCCGGGCCACCAAAACCGGCCCGTAACTTGCGCGGGTGAGCGTGCCGACGATGTGCTGCGCGAAGCCGTCACGCGGCGTCCGGCGCCTCGCGCCGTGGTGCACGACGGGCGACCCCCGACGCGACAACTTCGCGCCGCAACCGCGCGCTTAGCGCGTGTCGATTCTCTGGAAGCCTTCGGCGGTGCGGCCTTGTGGGAGACCCGCGACGATGGCGAGGCGCTCCGACCACTCGCGCAGCATCGGCTCGATCGCGGTCTCGCGGCCCTGCATCTGGCTCTCGTGGCACAGCAGCGCCTCGACCTTGCGGTGGAACACGTCGGTGGTCTCCACGAAACGATCGGGCGCGTCGCGCGCCATCAGCCACAGCTCCGGCACCGTGTGCGGCTCGAGACCCTCGTCGTCGAGCAGCTCGGGGAACGCCCACGCGTTGCGCGAGTCCGGATAGACCGCGCAGATCGTGGCCTCGGCGGCCGCGAGATGATCGGGATGGCTCGCGTAGATGCGCGTCCATACGCGCTCCGGCGACTGCGTGACCACCCGATCGGGACGCACAAGGCGGATCACGCGTGTGATCGCCTTGCGGAGATCGAGCGTCGCTTCCACGCGACCGTCAGGGAATCCGAGCCAGTGCAAATCGGTGACGCCGACCGTCTTGGCTGCGGCCGTCTGCTCCCGGTGACGCACGTCGGCCATCTCCGAACGCGGGATGCCCGTATCGGCGCCGCCGGCATCGCCATCGGTGACGATGCAGTACGACACCTCGATCCCGCGGTCGGTCCATGCCGCCACGCTGCCCGCGGCGCCGAAATCGACATCGTCGGGGTGGGCGGTGACTACGAGGATGCGTTCCGCGGCGAAGTCGTCCAGCACGCACCTCACGGTATCGCTCCCACCGAAACGTGCCCGCCGCGCGATCATCGAACCCATGCCCGAGAGCGACAACGACGGCGACCCCAATCAGCCGCCCTACCTCGATGCCGCCACGTTGAGCGGTCTGCTGGCCGACGATGATCGGCTGCGCGTGGTGGCCGCGCTCGTGCTCGGCGCCGACGATGTGGCGTCGGTGCGCAACAGCACCGGGCTCGAACTCCCTGCCATCATGCGCGCCCTCCAGCGGCTCGATGACGCGGGGCTCGTGGAACGCGAGGGCGAAAAGCACCTCACGCTGCTCTCGCGCGCCTTCCAGGTGGCGGCGCGCTACGAGGCCCAGCGGCGCGCCGCCGCACCCGACGCGCACCCGGGCGTCCCCGACGACGAGGCGCGCGTGCTCCGCTCGTTCCTGCGCGACGGCCGCCTCACCCACATTCCCGCGCAGCACAGCAAGCGGGTGGTGGTGCTCGAGCATCTCGCGCAACAGTTCGAGCCGGGCCGGCGCTACTCGGAGAAGATGGTGAACCTCGTGCTCGGCCGCTTCCACGCCGACACCGCGGCCCTGCGGCGCTACCTGGTCGACTACGGCTTCCTCGACCGCGATCACGGCGAGTACTGGCGCTCGGGCGGCCACGTCGACCTCGACTCGTAGTCCGAGCGACCTACGCGACTGGGTCCCAGGCCTACACAGGACCCTCACCCTCACCCCACTCTCACAATTCGCCCGCGCAGGCCCTTGCATCAGTGCGCCGCCAAGCGCACGATTGACAGACCCCACCCAAGTTCATTCGCCGACCTACTCCAGGAGCGGCCGATGCAGGAGACCCCACCGGACCACGCGAGGCGGTAGCCGTCCGGCAGCGGACGGGCCTCCACCAATGAACGGTGCACCGAGTCACCAGCACGGCACCGAACGGCCCAGCGACCAGCCCGAACGGCCACCGCGCCTCGCACAACAAGACCAAGACGCGATGCCCGGCTGCGGCCGGGCATCGCCGCGTCAGCCGGTTTGATCGAGCGAAGCCTGGCCCGGCGATCTCGGGTCGTCCGCGAGTCGCATTGCTCCGCCGCGAGCACGCGCCGCGGCGCGCCGCTCGCTGCGAGGCCACGAAGCCGGAACCGCGAGCAGCCACACGAGCGTCGTACCGAACACTTCCAAGAG
>DASXZO010000003.1:0-9717 GCA_036501845.1 Acidimicrobiia bacterium
TCCGTCGCCGCGCCTCTCGTGTGGGCCTCGAGGTGCGCACCATCCGCTCGCGCGGCTACCTGCTCCAAGCCGCGCCGACGCAACCCGACCAGGAAGAGGCGCGCAGCGCGTAGTCGGCCGCGGGAGCACGCGTAGCGTGACGCCATGAGGGTCGGGGTCGATACCGGTGGCACTTTCACCGACTTGGTCGCCGACGACGGCACGATCAGGAAGGTGCCGTCGACTCCTGCGGATCCTGGCGCCGCGCTCCGCCACGCCACCGACGGGCTGACGGTCGAGGAGCTCGCGCACGGCACCACGGTCGCGACGAACGCGTTGCTGGAGCGGCGCGGCGCGCGAGTTGCGCTCGTGACCACCGAGGGCTTCGCCGACGTGATCGAGATCGCGCGCCAGGTGCGCCCGTCGCTGTACGACCCGTTCGCCGACCGGCCCGATCCGTTGGTGCCGCGTGACGCTCGCTACGAAGCGCGGGAGCGCGTGACGGCCGACGGCGAGGTGCTCGTGGCCCTCGACGCGTCGACGCTTCCGAAGCTCGCCGCCGATACCGAAGCGGTGGCGATCGCGTTCCTGCACGCCGATCTCCATCCCGCGCACGAGCGCGTCGCGTCGTCGCACTACCGCGCGCTCGGGTTCGACGTGACCTGCTCGCACGAAGTGGCGCCCGAGACGCGCGAGTACGAGCGCACCGTGACCACCGTCGCGAACGCCTACCTGCGGCCGGCTCTGCGTCGCTACCTCCTCGACATCGACCGGGTTGCGCCGCGCGTACTCGTGATGACCAGCGCCGGCGGGCTCGTACCGGTGTCGGTCGGCGCCGAGTTGCCGGCGGCGCTGCTGCTGTCGGGGCCCGCAGGCGGAGCGCGCGCCGCGGCTGCAATCGCGTCGGCGTGCGGCGTCGCCGAGGCGGTGGCGTTCGACATGGGCGGCACGAGCACCGATGTGTGCCTGCTTCGCGGTGGCGTGCCCGAACCCGCGCCCGGCCGCAGCATTGCGGGCCTCCCATTGCGGCTACCCGCGCTGGATATCCACACGATCGGAGCGGGTGGTGGCTCGATCGCTGCGATCGACTCGGGTGGTGCGCTCACGGTCGGCCCGCGCAGTGCCGGCGCCGCGCCCGGACCGGCGTGTTACGGGCGTGGTGGCGCGGAAGCGACGGTCACCGACGCCGATCTCGTGCTCGGGCGCATCCCACACGGCACGGTGTTGCCCGAGATCGGCGAGCTCGATGTGGTGGCCGCGCAGCGAGCGCTCGCTCGCGCCGGCGTCACCGCTGACGGTGTGCTCGCGCTCGTCGATACGCACATGGCCGGTGCAGTGCGTGCCGTCACCGTCGAGCGCGGTGTCGACCCGCGCAACGTTGCGCTCGTGGCGTTCGGTGGAGCCGGCCCGCTCCACGCGTGCGCGGTTGCCGAACAGATCGGTATCGCGACCGTCATCGTGCCGTCGCGTGCGGGTGTGTTCAGTGCCGTCGGCCTCATCGCGTCGCCGGAACGACGCGAGGTGGTGGTGTCGGTAGGCGCACGTCGTGTCGCCGACGTGGCCGCCGAAGCGCGCACGCGCGCCCACGAGCTGCTCGCGGGTGCCGCTGCAGTGGATCTCGCGTACGACTGCCGTTACGTGGGTCAGAGCCACGAGTTGACGGTCGACTCGGTCGACGCGTTTGGCGCCGCTCACGAGGCGCGGAACGGCTACCGCCGCGACGGCGCGCCCGTCGAGGTGATCGCGGTGCGGGCGCGAGCAACCGGGCCTACGCCAGAGGGCATCGAAGCCTTGCCCGCACCGAATCGCGACCCCGTACAAGGACCGGCCGTGGTCGCCGAGCCCGACTGCACCATCTGGGTCCCCGAGGGTTGGACGGGTGAGGTGGGTGCGCTCGGTGCGTTCGCGCTCACCAGGGCCGCGAGCCCCGAGGGGCGCGAGTCCCGGCGAGCGGGGGTGGAGTTGTGAATGCGTCCGACCTTGCCGTTGCGATCGCTCGGCTCACCGGCGTTGCCGACGAGATGGGCGCGGTACTCCGGCGCGCCGCCTACAGCCCCAACATCAAAGAGCGCGCCGACTGCTCCGCCGCGGTGTTCACCGCGTCGGGCGAGCTTCTCGTGCAAGCCGAGCACATTCCCGTGCACCTCGGTGCGATGCCCGCGTCAGTACGTGCCGCGATCGACATGGTCGTGGCCCGCGGGATCACGCTGTGCGACGGCGACCAAGTCGTGTTGAACGATCCGTTCGCCGGCGGCACGCATCTCAACGACGTCACCTTAGTTGCGCCCGTGTTCGGCGGCGCCGGCCGCGTCTTGCTGGGATGGGTCGCGAATCGGGCGCACCATGCCGATGTTGGTGGCATCGCTCCCGGGTCGATGTCACCTGACGCCACCGAGATCCAGCAAGAGGGCATTCGCATTCCACCGGTGTTGCTCAATCCCGACGTGGTGGACGTGTTCGTTGCCGCGTCGCGCACACCCGATGAGCGGCGCGGTGATGTGGCGGCGCAGATGGGCGCCAATCGCATCGGCGTGCAGCGCCTGCGCGAACTGGCCCTCGCCGACGACGTGACACGCGAGATAGTCGACTACGGCGAACGTCGCATGCGAGCCGCGATCGCCGCGCTACCCGACGGTGTCGAGCACGTCGACGACGTACTCGATTCCACCGGGCCGAAGAGTGCGCCGGCGCGCATTGCGTGCGCGGTCACCGTTGCCGGCGACACGATCACGTTCGACTTCGGTGGCACTGCCGCCCAGCGGCCCGGCAACGTGAACGCGGTCGAGGCGGTCACCGTGAGCTCGGTCGCGTTTGCGTTGCGCGCCGCTACCGATCCGACGATCCCGGCGAACGGCGGCGCCCTCCGCCCCGTGCGAGTGATCGCGCCGCCCGGCTCGCTGGTGGCCGCGGTGCCGCCGGTTGCCGTCGGCGCGGGGAACGTCGAGGTGAGCCAACGTGTCGCCGACGTGTGTCTGCGCGCGCTCGCTCGGTTCGCGCCCGATCGCGTCGGCGCCGCGAGCCAGGGAACCATGAACAACGTCCTCATCGGCGGGGGTGGAGGCGAGCCGTTCGTCTATTACGAGACCATCGGTGGCGGGCAAGGCGGCAAGCCCAATGGCGCACCGGGGATGTCGGGGGTGCACACCGCGATGACCAACACTCGCGACACGCCGGTGGAGGCATTCGAGCGCGCCTACCCGATGCGCGTGCGGCGTTACACGTTGCGGCGGGGAAGCGGCGGAGGCGGTGCCGCGCGCGGAGGTGACGGCATCGTGAAGGAGTACGAGCTGCTCGTGCCCGCGACCGTCTCGCTCGTGACCGAACGCCGTGCGAGCGCGCCGCCGGGACTCGCCGGCGGCGCCGATGGCGCGCGGGGCGAGAACTGGCTTGTGCCTGCGGGCGACGAGACGCGCGCGGTGAAACTCGGCGACAAGCTCACTTTGGAGTGCGCCGCCGGCGATGTGCTGCGCATCGTCACGCCAGGTGGCGGCGGCTTCGGCCGCGCGTGACCGACGTCAGCTCGCGGGACGGACGCTGACGAGCTCTACCGCGAGCTCGCGCTTGGGGCCTTGGTACGAGACCTTTGTGCCTGGGTGCTTGCCGATCACTGCTCGTCCGAGCGGTGACGACACCGACAACACGTCGTAGGTGTCGTGGCGTTCCTCGATCGACCCCATCAGGTACGTGGTGGTGTCGTCGTCGCCTTCATAACGCAGCTCTACGAGCAGGCCGGCGGCCGCGGCGTCGGTGTTGGCGTCGGCTTCCACCACAACAGCTCGCGAGAGCATGTCTTCGAGTTGGCGGATGCGCGCCTCGTTCAGACCCTGCTCGTTCTTCGCCGCGTGATACTCGGCGTTTTCCTTGAGGTCGCCGTGTTCGCGAGCCTCTTCGATGCGGTTGGTGATCTCGGTGCGCCCCGGACCAGTCCGCTCGTCGAACTCGGCGTGCAACCGGTCGAGCGCTTGTTGTGAGAGTTCGAGAGGTTCCACCACAGGCTCCGAGCGTATCGCCAGTCGAATGAGAAATGAACGTTTGGACGGCGCGACTACCGCGACTTGTTCTCCAAACGGTCTATTTCGCAAACGTCAGCTCGAACTCCATGGTGCCGCTGTCGCTCACAGTGACGAATGGCCGCGACGGCGCGGTGATCGAGTAATCCGCAAGGCGGATCGGCAGGTTGCCCGTCGCGTCGATCACAGCTCCGTTCCAGCGCGCTTGGATCGGTACGGTCACGTCCTTCGTCACACCGTGCAACGTGAGCTTGCCGTGCGCCTCGACGTTCTCGACCGTGCCGACCTTCGGCGCGCTCGGGAGCGTGGCCGGTGACGACAACACGAACTTCGCGTCGGGGAAGTTCGAGATCTCCAACCCTTCGTTCTGCAACGACGTGAGCCGTCCGTTCAAGCCGGGAACACCAGGCGGCTGGGTGTCGTCATTCTGGAGCTGCGCGAGGTTGGCGGTGATCGTCACGCCGCTCACCTGCGTGCCCTGCAGCGTGAGCGATCCGGTGACCGCGGGTGTGCGCACCACGGCGGTGTGGCTGACGGCGGGGAAGTTCTCCTTGATGCGGAAGCCGGCGAAGGTCGACTTCCCGGTCTGCACCGTGTAGCTGCCATCGGGACCGCTCGTGGGTTGCACCGTGTTGCGAGTGGTGAGCGACGCCTTCGGCGGGGCGGTGTCGCGGATGAACCAGTACCAGAAGCCGAATCCGCCGAGCGCGACCACGATCACGACGACTGCGAGAATGCGCTTCACGACCCCTGCCTTCGGGCGATGAGAATGTTGCGAGAAGCTACGGGCGCCAATTCAACTCGCTCGTACTCGAGCTGAGAGCCCGTTCACGTTCGGATACACTTCGGTCGTTATGTCGCCAACCGTCGCCATCATCGTCATTGCCTAGCGAACGCCGGTCGCCCGGTGTTCGCCTCTGCCGCCCAAGGGGCGGCATTTTCATTTCTGGAGCCAGGGAGCGCGTCGAGTCATGAGCCATCGGATCGCTGTCATAGGAGGCGACGGCATCGGGCCGGAGGTCACCGCGGTGGCGCTCGACGTCGTGAAGGCCACGGGCGTCGCGATCGACACCACCGAGATCGACCTCGGCGGCGCGCGCTACCTGCGCACGGGCGAGGTGTTGCCCGACGACGAGCTCGAGGCCCTGCGCGCGTACGACGCGATCCTCGTGGGCGCGGTCGGCACACCTGAGGTGCCGCCGGGCGTGCTCGAGCGCGGCTTGCTCCTCAAGATCCGTTTCGGCCTCGACCTCTACGTGAACATGCGGCCGTTCAAGTCGGGGCCGGGACCGCACAACGACGGTGTCGACTTCGTGGTGATTCGCGAGAACACCGAGGGCACGTACGCGGGCGAGGGCGGTTTCCTGCGTCACGGCACGCCGCACGAGGTTGCCACGCAAGGCTCGGTGAACACGCGCATGGGTGTGGAGCGTTGCGTGCGCTTCGCGTTCGACCTCGCCCGCAGCCGACCCGCGAAGTTGCTCACCCTCGTGCACAAGACGAACGTGCTCACGTTTGCCGGCGATCTGTGGCAACGCACATTCAACGACGTCGCGGCGGACTACACCGATGTCGCCACCAACTACCAGCACGTCGACGCCGCGTGCATCTACATGGTGTCGGACCCTGGCCGTTACGACGTGGTGGTCACCGACAATCTCTTCGGCGACATTCTCACCGATCTCGCCGGCGCGATCAGCGGCGGCATCGGTCGTGCCGCGTCGGCAAACCTCAATCCCGCGCGCACCGGTCCGTCGTTCTTCGAGCCGGTGCACGGCTCGGCACCCGATATCACGGGCAAGAACCTCGCCGACCCACGCGCCGCGGTGATCTCCGCCGCGATGATGCTCGAGTTCCTCGGTGAGGCCGACGCCGCGGCGCGTATCCGCAAGGCCGTCGAGGCCACCGACACTGTCACCGGTTCCACGAGCGATATTGCCGCGGCGATCCGCGGCGCGCTGTAAGCGGCCGTCCCCGAGTTCAGCTCCGAAAGAGGTCACGCGATGCCCATCACTCCCACGAAGCACATCTGGATGAACGGCAAGATGGTCGACTGGGACGCCGCGCAGATCCACGTGCTGACCCACTCGCTGCACTACGGCATGGCCGTGTTCGAGGGCATTCGCGCCTACGAGACCGACCGCGGTGCCGCGGTGTTCCGGCTCACCGACCACATCGAGCGCCTGCACCGCAGTGCGCACATGATGATGATGGACATGCCGTACACCGTCGACGAGCTCGTCGACGCCACCAAGCAGGTGGTGCGCGACAGCCGTTTGCCGTCGTGTTACATCCGCCCGATCGCGTACTACGGCTACGGCGAGATGGGCCTCAACACGATGCCGTGCACCACCGACGTCACGATTGCGTGCTGGCCGTGGGGGCTCTACCTCGGTGAAGACGCGCTCACCAAGGGCGTGCGCATGAAGATCAGCTCGTGGCGCCGGCACGACCACAACATCATGCCGCCGGCGTCGAAGACGTCGGGCAACTACGTGAACTCGTCGCTCGCAAAGGTCGAAGCGTTGAAGGCCGGGTACGACGAGGCGTTGCTGCTCAACCCGCAAGGCATGGTGAGCGAATGCACGGGCGAGAACATTTTCGTGGTGGTCGACGGCACGATCGTGACGCCGCCCACCGCGGCAGGCGCGTTGAAGGGCATCACCCAGGACACGGTCACCGCGATCGCGCGTGATCACGGCTTCGAAGTGCGCGTCGGCGATCTCGCGCGTAGCGACCTCTACGTGGCTGAAGAAATGTTCGTGGTGGGCACTGCGGCCGAGGTGAGCGCGGTGAATTCGGTCGACGACCGCACGATTCCGTGCCCCGGCCCGATGACCACTGCGATCGCCACCGAGTACGCCCAGGTCGTGCGCGGCCAGGTCGACAAGTACAAGGACTGGTGCGAGCATGTCGCGTGACGAGGTCGCCCGTTCTGTCGAGATCTACGACACCACCTTGCGGGACGGCTCGCAGCTCGAAGGGATCTCGCTCACCGTCGACGACAAGCTTCGGATCGCCGAGCAGCTCGACTGGCTCGGCGTGCACTACATCGAGGCCGGCTGGCCTGGCGCCAACCCGAAGGACGTCGAGCTGTTCCAGCGAGCGCAGCACGAGCTGAAGCTCAACACCAGCACGCTCGTCGCTTTCGGCATGACTCGCCGCGTGAAGGGCAAGGTCGACTCCGACGACACCTTGCGCAACCTCGTGGAGGCGGCCACACCGGTGGTGTGCATCGTCGGCAAGTCGTGGGACTATCACGTGATCGAGGCGCTCGAAACCTCGCTCGACGAAGGCGTCGCGATGGTGGCCGACTCCGTGGAGTTCCTGCGCGAGCAGGGCCGCGAAGTGTTCTTCGACGCCGAGCACTTCTTCGACGGCTACCGCGCCAACACCGAGTTCGCGTTGCGCGTACTCGAGGGTGCGGTCACTGCGGGCGCGACACGCCTCGTGTTGTGCGACACGAATGGCGGCTGCCTGCCGTTCGACGTGGAGCGCATCGTGCGCGAGGTGGTCGACTATTTCGGTCACGACGTCGGTGTCGCAGTCCATCTCCACGACGACTCGGGTACCGGTGTGGCCAATGCGCTCGCCGGTGTGCGCGGTGGTGCGGTGCAGGTTCAAGGCACGATCAACGGTTACGGCGAACGCACCGGCAACTGCAACCTCACCGCGATCATCCCGAACCTCACGCTGAAGATGGGCATCGACACCATCCCTCGCGAGAACCTCGAACGCCTCACCACCGTCGCGCACCATGTGGCCGAGCTCGTGAACATGCCGTTGAACCCGCAGGCCGCGTACGTGGGCCACTCGGCGTTCGCGCACAAGGCCGGCCTGCACACGAGCGCGATTGCCAAGCGGCCCGACGCCTATGAGCACATCGACCCCGAAGGTGTGGGCAACGGCACCCGGTTCGTGGTGTCAGAGCTCGCCGGCAAGAGCACGCTCGCGCTCAAGGCGAACGAGTTGGGTTTCCAGCTCGACGGCCCGCAGCTCAACGACGTGGTCGACACGCTGAAGCGCCTCGAGCACGAGGGCTATCACTTCGAGGTAGCCGACGGCTCGCTCGAGTTGCTCATGCGCCGCGCCACAGGTTGGGAGCCGAACTGGTTCACGATCGAGACGTGGAAGGTCGAGACGCGTGAAGGGCGCGCGCCCTGGGCCAACGAGCGTCCCGACGATCCGCAGGCCATCGAGGTGTTCACCGAGGCGACGCTGAAGGTGCACGTGGCCGGCACGCGCGTGATCGTGACCGCGGAGGGAAACGGTCCGGTGAACGCGCTCGACGCCGCGCTGCGCAAGGCGCTCGCCGGGGCGCTGCCCGCGCTGTCGCAACTACGTCTCACCGACTACAAGGTGCGCATCCTCGACTCGAACAAGGGCACCGGTGCGGTGACGCGCGTGCTCATCGATTCCAGCGACGGGCGAGGCTCGTGGACCACGATCGGGGTCGACGAGAACATCATCGAGGCGTCGTGGAAGGCCCTGCTCGACGCCATGCACTACTGCCTGCTCCGCGCCGAGCAGCTCGCGTCCACCTGATCGCGACGGGCGTCGTTTCGGCCCCCTATACGACCCCCAAACGACGCCCCTCGATACGCTGCGGCCGTGCCCACCGATCCGTTCGTGCCTGTCACGCGTGAAGAAGCACCGCGTCACCGCCAGAACCTGCCGCCTGGCATCGCGATGCCGCCGGCGCGTGCCTGGTACGCCAAGCGCCCGGGCGATGGCGACGCGGCGAGCGACTACGACGGCCCGCTTCTCGGACGGCCCGGACCGAACATCGGCTACGCGCTCACACTCGTGGGCCGTCAGCGCGACTCGTGGGTACTCGACCCGTCGGAGACGATCGACGACGCGGGCGCGGTGGTTGCCGAGGTGGCGATGAAGCGCGCGGCGCGGTTCGGACGCGCACCGGTGAAGCCCGACGTCGACATCGCGGTGCAGATCTTCGGCTTCGACGGTGCCGGCGACCCTGCGTGGGTGGCCAAGCGTGTGTTGCTCGTGCTCGGCGCGTCGCATCACTACGACGTGCGCCGTGCCGCAGTCGACCTCGTGCCGATGGATCTGCTGGAGACGGCGCCGCCCGCGAGCGCGGTGTCGGCCTGGCGCAACGGCATCGCCGCGCCCGCGGCTCTTTAACGCAGGCGGATGAGGTTGCCGCTCACGAGTTGTGCGGCGTCGGAGCACAGCCACACCACCACGTCTGCAACCTCGTCTGGTGAGGCGACGTGCGTGTGGTCGGGGTCGTGCGCCACGAATTCGCGCACCTCGTCGGTGATCCACCCGGTGTCGGTCACCGGCGGATGCACGATGTTCGCGGTGATTCCGTAGGGCGCCAGCTCCACGCTGGCCGTCATCGTGTAGTGCGCCTGTGCGGCCTTGGCTGCACCGTACGAAGCCTCTTCGGGAAAGCCTTGAGGCCCGCTCGACGTCATGCCGACGATGCGACCCCAGCTCGCGCCGCGGGCGATGTGGCGGCGCGCGAGCTCGGCGATCAGCAACGCCGCGGCGCGCGCGTCCACACCGAGGTTGGCGTCGATGCTCTTTGGTGTGACGGGCGCGAGCGCTCGGCCGAAGCGGTCGGCATCGCGCGGCGCGAACGTGTCCTGGCGCCAGCCGCTCGCATTGTTCACGACGATGTCGACCGGCCCGAACGCGGCTTCGGCGGTGTCGAACAGTGGGGGAACGTTGTTTGCCTCGGAGAGATCGGCCTCCACGGCGA
>DASXZO010000004.1:0-7063 GCA_036501845.1 Acidimicrobiia bacterium
AATGTCGCGCGTCGCTACGCGCTTAGATGCGCTCGACGATCATGGCGAGGCCCTGGCCGCCGCCGACGCACATCGTCTCGAGGCCGTATTGCAGACCGGCGTCCTCGAGACCGTTCAGCAGAGTCGACATGATGCGCGCGCCGGTCATCCCGAACGGGTGACCGAGGGCGATGGCGCCGCCGTTCACGTTGAGCTTCTCGTGGTCGATGCCGAGCTGCTCGGCACTCGGCAGCACCTGCGCGGCAAACGCCTCGTTGATCTCGACCCGGTCGATCTGGTCCATGGTCATGCCGGCACGCTCCAGGGCCTGGCGGCTCGCGCCGATCGGGCCGAGGCCCATGATCTCGGGGTTGAGTGCGCTCACGCCGCTACTCACCACGCGCGCGAGCGGCTTGATGCCGAGCGCCTTCGCCTTGGTATCGCTCATCACCACCACCGCGGCCGCGCCGTCGTTGAGCGGGCAGGCGTTGCCGGCTGTCACTGTGCCATTGGGACGAAACGCGGGCTTCAGCGAAGCGAGCTTCTCGAGCGTGGTGCCAGGACGCGGCCCGTCGTCCTTCGTGACAACGGTGCCGTCCGGCGTGGTGACGGGAATGATCTCACGCTCGAAGAAACCGTTCTCCTGCGCTGCGACCGCGCGCTCCTGGCTGCGCACTCCCCACTTGTCCATCGCCTCGCGAGTGACGTGCTCCTGTTCCACCACGTTCTCAGCGGTCTGGCCCATCGCGATGTACACGTCGGGAAGCCCGCTCGCCGGCTTCCAGTCGCCCTGATCACCGGGCTCACGCGCCTTGGTGCGCGCGTGCGCCCCGTCGAACGCGGTGTTGTGCGACCCGCTGTCGGACGCGCCCTGCGCATAGCGGCTCACCGTCTCGACGCCGCCGGCGATGAACACGTCACCCTCGTCGGCCTTGATCGCGTGCGCGGCCATGCGGATGGTCTGCAACGACGACGAGCAGTAGCGGTTGACCGTGACGCCGGGGGCATCGATGCCTGCAAGCAGCGCCGCGACGCGGGCCACGTTGTAACCGGCCTCACCGGCCGGCTGGCCGCAGCCCCACAGCACGTCCTCGACGAGCGCAGGATCGAGCTTGTCGACCCGCTCGAGCACGGCCTTGATCACGAGTGCCGACAGGTCGTCGGGCCGGCAGTCGACGAGCGAGCCCTTGTTGGCCCGACCGATCGGCGTGCGGGCGTAGGCGACGATCACTGCTTCGGACATCAGCGGCTCCAAACACTCGTGTAACTCGATGCGGTGGGGAATCGTCATTCTGCCCCACCGCCCCGCATTACCCGAACTCGCCAGTAGCGTTCGCACGTGGCCACCGCCGCACGGAAGAGCAGCGACCCGGTCGATCGACACGCGGACCACCACGCGGTCGACCACCACGCGGCGGAGCACCATCGCAGCCACCGGGTCGGCTGGCTGCGCGCCGCGGTGCTCGGCGCCAACGACGGGATCGTGTCGGTCGCCAGCCTGCTGATCGGTGTGGCCGCGGCGAACGGGTCGCACACCGCGCTGGTGACGGCCGGAGTGGCCGGGCTCGTGGCCGGCGCGATGTCGATGGCCACGGGCGAGTTCGTGTCGGTGTCGAGCCAGCGCGACGCCGAGGAGGCCGACCTGCGGGCCGAGGAGGCTGCGCTCGCGGCCAACCCGATGGGTGAGCTGCGCGAGTTGGCCAAGATCTATGAAACCCGAGGCGTCGAACCGGGTCTCGCCCGCCTCGTGGCCGAGCAACTCATGGCCCACGACGAGCTAGGTGCGCACATGCGCGACGAGATCGGGATCACCGAGGTATCGGCCGCCCGACCGATCCAGGCCGCGGGTGCGTCGGCGCTCGCCTTCTCTCTCGCCGCGCTGCTGCCCGTGATCGTGGCCATCACGGTGCCCACGTCGGCACGCGTGGTCGCCACGGCGGCGGTCGCGCTCGTGGCGCTCGTGATCCTGGGCTACGTGGGTGCCCGGGTTGGCGGCGCGCCGCCCGCACGCGGCGCGGCGCGCGTGGTGTTCTGGAGCACGATCGCGATGACGGTCACGGGCGTCGTCGGCTATCTCGTCGGCCGCTGACCCAGCGTTCGTTCGCGCGTGCGCGCGCTCAGCGCATGTGCCACGTATTCGCCGCAGCCGACGCCGCGTGCTCGGCCGCGGCCGCCCACCTCGGCAGCGAAGCCGCGCTCGCGCCGCTGAACCACGCGAGCGCGCTCGGCATGGCCGAAGCCGACGCCGAACCCGCCACGAAGTGCAGCGTGACGGTGGCGTCGGCATTGCCGAGCGAGTCGACACTGAGTGTGCACGTGGTGGTCTTGGTGTTGAGGCAGTCGACCGTGCCGTCGGGCGTGGAGACGCGCCGCGCGAGCTGCGTCGACCCGTGGAGATTGCCGAACTTGTCGGTGACCCAGTTGGTGCCGCCGCTGCCGCTGCACGCACCGAGCTGCTTCGTGTCGATGCATTCGCTCACCGAGAACTCGGCACTCGGCGCGAAATTCTTGCCGGTGAAGCTCACGGTCTGGTTGTTCTTGTAGGGGCCGGCGGGCGTCAGCGCGATCGACGGCCGCGGCGGGATCGGCGCGGCCGGGTTGAACGACAACGGCGTGTGCGCAGTCGAGCCGTTGCCGCCGATCGCGAGTAGTACGCAGTGGTTCGCGGGCTTGGCACAGTCGATCGTGGTTCCCGATATGGGGTCGGTCACATAGCGCGACACGACACCCGTCGCGCTGAACGTGCCCGCGCCCGACACGATCGCCTCGCCCACTGGGTTGCCCAGGCACACAATTTCGTTGCCGGTCGGACACTCGCCGATTTCCGGAAAATCGTTCGGGGTCCAGTGCTTCCCGCTGAACGTGACGTGTGCATAGAACGGCAGCTTGGTCGAGGGCGTGACCGTGATTGTCGGGGCGGGCGGCGGCGGCACACTCGCGTCGAACGCCAACGGTGCGGTGGCGTGATAGTCGGCGTCGGTGGGATCGAACACGAGCATCTCGCACGTGGTCGTCGTCTTCGCGCAGTCGACCCGCGTGCCATTCGTCGAGTACAGGATTCGTTGCACCTTGAACGAGGTGGCGAGCTTGCCGTTCGCGGCGGCCGTGGCTTGATTGCCGACGCACGCCTCGCCGAGCTCACTCGAAAGACATTCGGCCACGAGCACCGGCTTGCTCGGCCGGAAACCGGTGGCTGCCAGCGCCACCTGCTGTTGGTCGAGCACCTTGGTCGAGGGTGTGGCCTTCAGCGTCGGCGCAGGACCACCGGTGGTCGCGAACGAGAGCGGCGTGGTGGCGTGCTTGGCGAAGTTCTGACCGGCCGCAAGCATCACGCACGCCTGTTTGGCGCAATCGACGAAACCGGTCGGCACGAACAACGTGCGGTGGGCAGCGAGGTGGGCCGTGAACGTGCCCGAGCCGTCGGTGTGGGCCAACACCGCATTGTCGAGGTCGCATTGCTCCGGCGAGGTGGGCGCGGCTTCGCACTCGACGACGCCAACCGGCACGCTCGCGGCGAACCCGCTCCCGCTCACCGTCAACGCCGCGCCTGAGTGCAGCGCGCTGTGCGGCGTCACCGTGATCGACATCGCTGCCGCACCGGCAATGCCTCCTGTGAGCGCAGTGCCGCTCACGACGGCCGCGACAATCGCGACCCGAACCAAACCCCGCCCCATTGCGCACCCTTCCCAACCGAAACCCGCCGCAGCCAGCGTAAACGCGCCTTGGCAAAATCCCGCCGCGATGCGACGCCCGTCACCAAACCCGCCTGGCCGTCGTTCGACGTAAAGGGCGTTAGCTGAGCGGGCGCAACTTCTCGAGGTAGAGCTTCGTGTTCATCACGTAACCGGCTGCCTGCAGCTTGATCAGCTCCGGATCCGAGCGGTCGGGTTTGATGACGGCGGGCACACCGAGTGCCATGGCGCGGCTCGGCACCTCAGTGTTGTTGGTGACCACGGCGGCCGCACCGACCAGCGCGCCGGTGCGCACGATGGCGCGGTGCAGCACGATCGAACCCGAGCCGACGAGGCAACAGCTCTCGATCACGCAACCCTCCATGTGCACGAGATGACCGATCACGCAGTCGTCGCCGATGCGCGTCTCGGCATCGTGCGTGCAGTGGATCACCGCGCCGTCCTGGATGCTCGTGCGCGCGCCGATCACGATGCGGCTGGCGTCGCCGCGCAGCACGGCCTGCGGCCACACCGACGACTCCGGGCCGATGGTCACGTCACCGATGATCGTGCAATCGGGGTGCACGAAGGCGCTGGGGTCGATCGTCGGCTGCTTGTCACCGAGCGCATACAGAGCCATCGGGAATGACGGTACCGTGGCCGTTGTGACCGGCTCCAATGCCAGCGACACCGTCGACGTCACGGCCCACATCGAGCAGATCGCGCGCGACGGCTACACGATTCTCGAAGGCGCGATCGCGCCCGATCTCGTCGACGCGCTCACGGCCGATCTTGCTCGCCTCGAACGCGAACTCGACGTGCAACCCGCAGCGAACAGCTTCGAGGGCCATCACACGCTGCGCGTCTACAACCTCCTCGCCCGGGCACAAATCTGGGAGCAGGTTCCCGTGCACCCAGCCGTGCTGCCTGTGGTCGAAGGCGTGCTCGATCCCGGCGCGCTCGTGTCGTCGCTCAGCTCGATCGCGATTCTCCCGGGCGAGACCGCGCAGCCGATTCACGCCGACGACCAGCTCATGCCGATCGCCAAGCCCCACGTGCCCACGGTGTGCAACACGATGTGGGCACTCACCGACTTCACCGAAGCGAATGGCGCCACGCGCCTCGTTCCGGGATCGCACCTCGCCGACTGTTCACCCGACTACGGCGCGAACTACGAATCCGTCGCCGCGGTGATGCCGAAAGGGTC
Source organism: Acidimicrobiia bacterium (assembly GCA_036501845.1). Lineage (GTDB taxonomy): Bacteria > Actinomycetota > Acidimicrobiia > IMCC26256 > PALSA-610 > JBBREP01. The sequence continues at coordinate 4,858 of DASXZO010000004.1, forward strand.
GGTGTTGGTGTGGCACGGCTCGCTGTGGCACGGCGGCGGCGCCAACAACACCGCTGAGCGGCGCGTGGGTATCGCCATGAACTACTGCGCGGGCTGGATCCGTCAGCAGGAGAACCAGCAGCTCGGAATCCCGCGCGACATCGCGGCACAGTTCTCGCCCCGCCTGCGCGAGCTCGTGGGGTACGGCGTCTACAACATGCTGATCGGCCACATCGACAAGCACTCGCCGGTGGAGCTGCTCGACACCGCTACCGGGAGCGCCGCCCAGTCGCCGATGGTGTGGGACGCGGTCTAACGCTCGATCATCCGAGCCGGGCGTCGCGCTTCGCGAGCACGCCCGCGTGCAGTGATCGTTTGATCGAGCCGAGCACCTTCGGGTCCTTGCCCGACCGTGCCGTGGCGCGCGTCGCAGCCCGCGCCACGAGATCGAGCTCCGCGGCGAGGTCGTCGACGATGCCCGCGGCGAGCGCGTCGGGGCCGTCGTAGCGCTTGCCCGAAAGCATCGCCTCGTGCACCGTGGCCGGAGCCAGCTTGGCCGTGATCAGTTCCTGCATGAACGGGTGGAACACCATGCCGAGGTCGATCTCGGGCAGGCACCACCAGCCGCGGTCTTCGCGCATCACTCGCTGATCGTGCGCCAACGCAAGCATGGCGGCCACGCCGAACGCGTGACCGTTCACAGCCGCCACCGTCGGCGCGGGAAACGTCATCACTCGGCCGAGCATGCCGCACGCGGCAGCGATGAACTCACCGAGCTCGGCGCCGCGCAGCCCCGTCAGCAGCGTGAGGTCGAAGCCGTTCGAGAAGAACTTGCCCTCGGCGGTGGTCACCAGGGGCTGGCCCGCATGGTCCGATGCCGCGCGGTCGAGCGCGGCGTCGACCGCGGCGAGGAAGTCGCGATCGACGAGGTTCTCGCCGTCACCGAGGTGCAGCACGCACACGTCGTGTTCGACTCGCAGCTCCACCGGCATCGAGACAGAACCTAGGCCGGGGTGAGTTATGCGTGCTTCGACAGGTAACGGAAGGGGGCTGCGGTGTCGAGACGGCTCGTGGCCGCCAGCACCGGCACGTTCCCGCCGAGCGGCACGGGCGCGAAGTCGGGTGCCGCGCCGCGGCCGACCACCATGCCGTCCGCGGTCACGAGCCAGTAGCCGTGACCCGACGGTGCGGTCTGCAGATCCACCACGAGATGGTGCGCGGCCTCGTGGATCCCCTCCTGGTGCCGCGCGTGCGCGGTGGTGAACTTGGTGGGATCGGCCTTCTCGGTGAGCTCGTCGACGAGGCCGCCCGAACTGTGCGCCTTGCCGAACCCGAACACGCGACCACTCGCGGTCGCGGTCCAGTAGCCGTCGTCCCACGGCGTTGCCGCGATCGCCACCACTGGATCCTTCGCGGTGATGTGCGGCGTGTTGCCGAAGAACTTGGCGTCACCGACCGCGTACACACGTCCGGCCGAGTCGACGAGCCAGTAGCCGCGGCCGCTGCGCGTGGCGGCAATGTCGACGATCTGCGCATCAGCCGGGATCTGTCCCGGTGCGGGCTGCACCTTGGCCGCCGCACCGTACGCATGAACATGACCCGCGCCGTCGACCGTCCAGTAGCCCACACCGTCGTCCACGGGCGCGACGGCGGCGATGCCGGGCTTGGCATTACCGAACCACGGCGCGGTGCCGAACGGCAACACCCGCCCGTCCTCGAAGAACATCCAGTAGCCACCGGCGTGAGGCGTGGTGGCGATGGCGACGGCGCGACCGTGGTGCTGCACGCCGTAGGCCGAACCCCAGAACCGAGCGTCGCCCACGTCGTACAGCTGGCCGTTCGGTGACGCGAGGAACAGACCGTCGCCGTCACGCACGGGCGGCGAGTACGGCACACCCGGGACGGCCGGCGCGGTGAGGCTCGCGAGCGACGAGCCGGTGAGCGGAGGCGGCACGAAGTCGATGTTCACGTGCGCGTAGCGCAGCATCGACGCGTACACGCGCAACACTGACGACGCGTAGATCGGTGACGTGGCCCAACGACCGTTGCCCATCTGGCGCCATGTCGGCGCGATTCCCATGAACGAACGCGGCGGACGGATCATCGCGTCGGGAACCGGGTTCGGATCGGCGTAACCCCGAAGCAGCTGCATCTGCGCGCGCACGCCGATACGTGCACTCGGGTAGCGATGGCCGGAGTGGCACGAGTCGCACGCGCCGATGCCGGC
>DASXZO010000005.1:0-28266 GCA_036501845.1 Acidimicrobiia bacterium
CGCGTCGTGATGTTTTCGAGCTCAATGAGCCAGAAATCGTCACGACGCGAACGGCTCGGGAGTTTCATCGCGGTCCCCACTAAGGTGGGCGGCCGCACCAAACGGGGTGTAGCGCAGCTTGGTTAGCGCGCAGCGTTCGGGACGCTGAGGCCCCGGGTTCAAATCCCGGCACCCCGACCAGAAGGCTCGAGGTCATCAGCCTCGGGCCCCATTTGGAGCGAGCAGCGGGGCGCGTCGACCAGCGACGCGAGACGTCAGAGGCCGGCGCGTGCGAGGAGGCCTTCGACTTCCTCACTGACGCCTGGCGCACCGAGCGATTTCGCAGTGGCGCGGGCTTGCGTGGCGGCTGACGTGCACGCAGCCGATTGCGGCGACTCGATACGCGCGACCACGCCGGCAATCGCTGCGTGGGTGCGGGCGACGAAGGGCCGCGCATCCATGCGCACTTCGATCTCGAGCGCAGTGTGGAGCTGCGCGAGCGCTTCGTCGTAGCGACCGCACAGCGCGAGGAGCGTGCCGCGATGGTGGGCGACCGGGCCCCACCATCCGATCAGCGGGCCGACGCGCACGGTGCGGTCGGGAGTTTCCAGCGCGTCGAGCAGCACCGGCGCGTGTTCGACGCCGCCGATCAACGAGCACGTATGCGCCAGGAACGCGACCGGGGCCAACCAGTCGGCGCCGCGTGGCAGCCCCGCGAGGCCGTCGGCAACGAAGCGGGCGACTCCCTCGGCCGCAACGTCGTGCTCACCGGCAAACGCAGCGATCAAGGCAGTGCCGGCCGCGAAGCTGGCGATCGCCGAGTAGTCGTCGGTGGCGAGCAGCAACGGCAGCACATCACGTGCTTGACCGAGATCCACCGCCCGGAGCAGGCCCTGTGCGTAGCCGACGAGCTCGGCATTGGGGTCGCCCGCGGCGCGGCCAAACTCGAGCGCGGCTTCCGATTTCACCGCCGCGTCGTCGTAGTCACCATGGATGAGCGCGATCGTCGCCCGCATCATCGCCGCCTGCGCACGCTCGCGCGACTCCACGACGCGCTCGGCGATCTCGCCGTAGTGGTCGACCGCGGTGCGCAGCTCGGGCATGTCGGCCTGGTCGAGCGCCGACAGCGCCTGCGCAAAGCGTGCCGCCGCGAGGACGCGCAGGTCGTTGGCTTCGTCGGCGACACGGGCGAGCGTGCGGGCCACGCGGTCGAGCGTTGCGGCATCCTCGATGCAGTTGTAGATGCGCGCGTCGCCGAGTTGCAGCAGTGTGGCCGCGCTGGTCTTGGGGTCGACGACGATCTCACACACGGCGGCAGCGAGCTCGTCTCGCCGACGCGCCTGCTCCGGACTGAAGCCGAGCACGAGCTGCGCGACGAGCATGGCCATGAGCGTCGGCCGGAATTGCAGGTCGTCGTCGGGAAGCGCACTGAGCGCCGCTTCGAGCGCATCCACTCGTTCGGGATCGATTTCCCAGAAGGGATAGCGGGCACCGAGACCGATCGCGGCCCGAGCCTGGAGTTCGGCGTCGGCGAGCGCGAGCGCGAGGTGCGTTGCCTCACGGAAACGTGCGTCGGCTTCATCGGCACGACCGCGACGTTGTAGCGCAACGCCGAGTCGCACGAGCGCGTCGGCGTGTCCATACGTGGTGCGCTCCCAGAGCGCGGAGGCCTCGGCGTAGCGAGCGATCGCCTCGTCGGCCGCGGCCGACGCCAACGCCGCGTCACCGGCGCGTACGGACCACATTGCAGCAGTGGCGGACACCGACGGATCGATCGTCGCGGCGGCCGTCCAATGGTGCGCAAGTCGAGCCGCAGGAAGCTCGTGGTACGCGGTCGAGCGTTCGAGTGCCTCGGCGACGCGCCGGTGAATCGCGGCACGTCGCGTCATCGAGAACGACTCGGTCACGCCGTCGCGTACCAGCGCGTGAGCAAACGAGAGCGCACCGGGGCCGGCTTCGAGCACCAGCCCTGAGAGCAGCGCGTCGTCGACCGCGTCGACGAGGTGCACGCCGTCGAGCCCGCTCGCCTCGAGCGCGAGCGGCACCTCGAACTCACGGCCGATCACAGCGCCCGCGGCAAGGAGATCGGTCGTGTCCTTCGGCAACGACATCAGCCGCCGCGCCACGGTCTCGCGCACGCGTTCGGGAACCCCCACGTTGGCCGCGGCGCGCAGCGCGACATGGGCGCCCTCGTCGACGACGACACCCGAGTCGATGAGGTGCAACGTCAGCTCTTCGACGAAGAAGGGGTTGCCATCGGTGGTGCCGCGGATCGACGTGAGGGCCTGCGCATCCGGTGGCGCGCCCGCGACGTCGGCGACGAGTGCGGCCAGGGCAACATCATCGAGCCCGGTCACATGCACACGCGACATCGCGGCGTGGCGCGCCGCGTCGCTGAGCCGGCCGGCAACCCGCTGGTCGAGCTCGTGCTCGCGTGCCGTCACCACGAACACGACGTTGCGCAACGTGGAGTCGCGCACGAGAAACGCCAGCAACGCGATCGTCGCGTCGTCGGCCCAATGCAAGTCATCGAGCACGACGAGCGCCGGCGCAACTGTCTTGAGCACCGCTGCGACCGCTTCGAACAGTCGGCGCTGTTCAGTGGACTCGTCGGCACGGACCGGCGGAGGGAGCGGGCCGATCACGGTGTCGATCTCCGGGAGCAGCCGGGCGATTTCACCGCAGTCGGCGAGCGCGCGAGCAAGAGTGTCGCGGTCGCCGTACGCGACCAGGGGCCGGAGCAGCTCGACCCACGGAGCGAAGGCACCGAGCGGCTCCTCGCTGCTCCGGCCCCATCCGATTGTGACGGCCTCGGCCTCGTGCAGCGTGCACGCCAGTTCGGCGACGAGGCGCGTCTTGCCGATCCCCGCTTCGCCGACGACCGGCACGAAGCGATCGCGCCGCGACCATGCTCGATGGAGCGCATCGAACTCAGCGGTCCGGCCCACGAAGCGAGTGCGCCAACGCCGATCGATGACTGCGGGCAGCGGTGCGGTCCGAGCGGCGGCCGGTGTGTGAGGCGCCGGCTCCGCCCGCACGGCCGCCGAGTCGCGAGGCGGCGCGAGATCCAACGGTTCCGCGGCGGGCGCACCCTCGTCACGAACGCTTGCGGCACGCGAGAGGACGGCCAACTGGTCGGAGTCGAGGTCGAGCGCTTTCGCGAGTTGGCGGATCGTCGACAGCCGCGGCGAGCGGCGGCCCCGCTCGAGCGCAGCGATCGCGGTCGCGCTCATCGCCGCCCGCTCGGCGAGCGCTTCCTGGGTGAGGCTCGCTGCGAGACGGTGGTCGCGCAGCACTGTTCCGAATGAACCCGCCATAACGATCGCCCCCGACCGGCGCCGATTGTACGCAAGCGGTCAATTCGGTCGCGTGGAGCATGCCGATCGCGCCCTGCACGGTGCAAACGCCGATGTGAGGGCAACGTGAGGGCGCTGTCGGTGGCGGCCGAGCGGCTGCGACCCCACAATGCAGAAGTCGAACGCACCGCATCGAAGCCGACGAGCCACCTCACCGGGTGCCCGAACTTCGAAGCAACCATCGAGGAGGACCCATCATCATGAACACTCGACACCGGCTCACCGTCGCCGCCACCGCAATCTCCACCGCAGCACTCGCCCTCGTGGGACTCGGCGGGGGTGCCGCCCTCGCGAGCAGCAACACCGTCACCACGGCTCCGACCACGATCAAGGCCTGCTACAAGACGGGCACCGCGCTCGTCCCGCTCTCGCACGTCGGCTCCGCAGTCACGTGCCCGACGGGTGACACGGCCCTCACGTGGAACACGGTCGGTCCGCAGGGTCCCCAAGGCGCGCAGGGTGCGCAGGGACTGAAGGGTGCCCAAGGACTGAAGGGTGCACAAGGACCGCAGGGCGCGCAGGGAAGCCAGGGCCCTCAAGGAGCGCAGGGGCCGCAGGGCGCGCAAGGCCCGCAGGGCCCAGCCGGTGTGGCGCAGGGAATCTCGGCGATCAGCTCTACCTCTGTCGACCTGAACAAGATCCAAACGCTCACGACGGTGATGACGTCCGGTGCCGCGCCGACGAGCGGCACCTACTACCTCAACGCGAGCATCATGGCCGTCGTCGCCCAGGGTGACACGCTCGCATGCATCTACGCCGAAGACGGTGGTACGACAGGGGCCTTCGCAACGGTAGGTCCGGTCGCGAACCAGACCTACGAGACGCTGCCGCTCGTAGGCAGTGTGCCCGTGCCTGCCGGCACAGCGGTGCAGGTGCAATGCACCGGCTACATCGGCGCGTCGGCCACGTCGTTCTACAACGGTGCCATCACGGGCGTACTGATCAACGGCGCCGCAGGCAACAGTGCTTCGGTCGCACCAGCCCGCCACTCCTTGCCGCCGAAGCCGTAACCGACGGCTTCATCATCCGTACAGCGCACTGCAATCGCTCAGAGTCGGCGTCCAACCGGCTCTGGGCGATTGCGCGTGTGCGACAGGTAGGCACGCCGGTGGAACCTCAGGCGCCGCGCACGATGGCCACGCCGAACGAGGTGGACACGTAGCGGTCGATCCGCAGCTTCAGATGAATGTCTTGCTTGTACGGCGGCTCGTCGACATGGAGATCCTCGGGTTCGCGGCCGAGATCGAACCTGAGTTGCACCGAGTGCCCCGCGCCGCGGAAGTGCTCGGCCAACGCTTGAAGATCACGGCGGCGGAACAGCACCTCGGGCCCGCTCGTGAGCGTCTTGCGGTTCGACGACGTGTTGAACTCCGTGGTGTGGAGCGCGATCCCGCCCACTCGCAGGCATGACATCTGCGCGTCGAGGAAGGCGACCGCGGCATCAAGCGAACCGAGGTGCTCGATCGCACACGACGACCACGTGAGATCGAAGTCGCGTAGATCGTCGGGGACCGCGCGCATGTCGACGTAGCGGAACTCGACGTCGGGGCCGAAGTAATTCGTGTCATCGCCGCTGTGCTGTTCGCCTTCGATCCAGTGCGCCGCGGCATCGTCAGTGGGCGCGAGGTCGGTGGCCACCACCGACATGCCCGAGCGCGCGAAGAGTCCGGCCAGCGGTTCGCGCCCGACACCAAAACCGAGCGCGCGACAGCCCGCGAGAAGCACGCCTGCCGCGTCGGCCGATTGCGCGATCCAGCACCACTCCCAAAGCTTGCGGTGCGGGGTGAACGGCAATTGCAATTCGTCCACCCAGTGCTGGAACTCTGGGCTCCGCATCTGTGCGAACGTGCACGGCTCGGACACGATCGTGCCGCCGTTGCCGCTGCCCGCGTTCGCTCCCACATCCTTGCGAAATCCCACCTTCGCACCGTATCTCGCAGCGCGCGATCTCGATCGTTGAGCTAGCGGACCGCGACCGCTAGCAAGTCTGGCGGAACAGGCCCTCCACGATGAACACCTGAGTGGAGCGGTCGGCGAGAGAGTTCAGCCGAGCCGCTTCGCCGCGCGGCAACTTGGCGTGGGTGATGAGGTTGGCGAGTTGGAGCGCCTTGTATTCCTTGTTCTGTGCCGGCGTGAGCGCCGACGTCGCAACGACGGTGTGCGGATGGAGGGCCAGCACGCACGAGTTCTGCGGTGAGAGATTGCCGTTCGGATACACGGGGATGATCGTGTACGCGTTGTAGGGGCGGGACGGCAGCTCGCCGCGCACATAACCCCACTTGTGCAGGCGCGCCGAACCGTCGAGCGTGTGCACGTCGTAGCGCTCCGCAAGCGTGGCGATGATCCCTGGCGCAACGATGCCGTCTTCATCGTCGAGGTAGTCGACCACGATCGGCCGGCGCGGCGCGCCGACGCGCGCGCGGAACTGTGCCGACGCGGTGCGGATGATCGGCGCCCACGTCTGCTGCGGTAACTGCGCGTTGCGTGGCTCCCACACCGCGCTCACCACCACAACCGCAGCGATCGCCACCACGCCGACGGCGCGCACCGCGGCGTGCGGCACCGCGTCGAACGACACGATCGTCATCAACGCCAGCCAGAAGAAGACAGCCGCGGCGGCAACCAGGAACGTCACGAGGTAGACGAAGAGGAACCCCTCGAGGCCCGCGGCAAGAAACGGTGACACACCCGCGAGCGCGAGTGCGGGAACCACGTACACCCGTGCCGGTGCGCGCGACACGGCGGCGGCGACCATCGCCACGCCGATCACCCCCGCAGGGAGCAACCAGAGCGTGCTCGCGGCGGTGACCCCGCCGAACCCTGTCGGCTGGCCGCCCACGACGAGCGGACCCCACAGCGCGTATTCGCGTCCGAGCAGGTGCATCGCGTCGGGCAAGCCGAGCTGCTGGTGGGTCAGCGTGAGGTAGCGGCGGATGCGGTCGACGTTCCTCGTCACGAACAACGTGTCGATCACCACCGGCAACCAGAACACGGTGAGGATCGCGATCACAGGGCCGCGCGGCACCTTCGGGCCGCGTTCCTCCGACCGGCTGATCCACGCACCGATCGTCGCAGCCACGGCAAGCACGACGACGAGGAACAAGAACGACAGGTGCGCTTGCGCGGCGAGCGAACCGAACACGATGGTCCAGGTCCACGCCTGCGGGCGCCGCCTCGACGCGATCGCGATCACGCCGACTGCGAACGCGAACAACCACACCACCGGCGGGTACGGATTCCAGAAGTCGCCGAGCTCCCGCCCGCCGAGCGAATGAGCAATGAGCACCGCGATCAACGCAGTGGCGAGGGCCTCGGCATTACCGAACCACCGCCGCGCGGCAACGACGGTGGCCGACAGCGTGAGGCCGTTGACGACGGCCATCAACGCGAAGGCACGCGGCACGGAGTTCCAACTGAGCCGCTTCAGTGCCCAGACCACCCAGAAGATGCTCGGACCGGGATGATTCCAGTTGTGGGTGGAGTACGCGCCCGTGAGCGGCGTGTGCACAGTGAACACGTCGTCGGCCCGCAGCCACATCGCGGCCCAATCGCCCACGGGCGTCCACGGCTTCGTCCAGAGACTCGCGGCAACGACGACACCGATGATCGTGGGCGCGGCCACCACAAAGCGCGCGATCCAGGTGCGCGCGTTGGCGCCGCCACCAACCCCCCGCGTGGTCACAGACGAAGCCTACGAGCGGGCGCGTGGATGCGCGCCGACCCCGCAGCCTCGAGATCAGCTCGGCGCGAGTGCCCAGCCAGGCAGCAAGCCGAGCTCGCTGCACAACGGCTGCGCGTCGATGTTCTCGCCGTTGCGCGCCTCGGCGTCGGGCGATTCGAGAAGCCAGCGGCACACCTTGGCCACCACTTCCACCGGCGCGCCCGTCGACGCGTCGAATCCGAAGGCGGCCATGTCCTGCACCATCCGCTCGGTGGTGATGAAACCCGGTTGCACGTTGAACGCCCGCACGCCCTTGTCGGCCACCTCCACACGCAGGATGCCGGCGATGCGATGCAGCGCGCCCTTGCTGAACGCGTACCCGAGCCCCCATCCACCCGCACCGGCCGCTTCGGTGGGGTCCTCGAACGCCACGCTCGAAGTGATGTTGATGATGGTGCCGCGCCCGCGCTCGATCATGCCCGGCAGCACCTCTTTCGCCAGCACCACAGGCGCGAGGGCGTTGGCCTCGAGGTGATCGCGCAGCACGCGCACCGGCGTGTCGACGATGTGATCCATGTGCCCGGGCCCGATGTAGCGGCCGTTGTTCACGAGCACGTCCACCCGGCCCCACAACGCGAGCACCGACGTGACCGCGTGCACGAGCGACGGGTGGTCGAGCAGGTCGCCCTGGATCGCGAGGCACTGCCGTCCCGCGACCTCGATGCGCTCCGACGTCTCGTCGAGCGAACCGGGCAGCGCGGTGGTGTCGGAGCGGGTGAGCGTAGAGCTGTGCTCGCGGCGTTCGCCCTCGTGCACGGTTCGAGCCAGGATGGCGACGTCGTAGCCGGCCTCGGCCAGCTCGATCGCGATCGCCTTCCCGATTCCGCGGCTCGCGCCGGTCACAAACGCAACGCCGAGTGCCTGTTGCTCTGCCATCGTCTCCCTCGCTCCACCCTGTGGTCGGCCTCGCAAGGTAACAGGAGCGCGTGAGGCATCGGGCGGTCGCGTGGGTAGACCGGCGGCGATGAGTACCGACACCTTCGACGCCGTGATGGCGCGCCTCGACTACCCGATGATCGTGGTCACCACGGTGCACCACAACGAACCGGGTGGCTGCCTCGTGGGGTTTCACACCCAGTGCAGCATCGACCCACCGCGCTACGCGGTGTGGATCTCGCGCGAGAACCACACCGCCCGGGTTGCGGCCCACGCCGAGGTGTTCGCGCTTCATTTTCTCGACGGCACGAACGCCGCGCATCACGCGCTCGCCGAACTGTTCGGCACCGTCACCGACGACACCGGCGACAAGTTCGCGAGCTGCGAGTGGCACCCCGGGCCCGATGGAGTTCCGCTCCTCGACGCGTGCCCAGTGCGCGTGGTCGGGCGCCGCGATGCCGTGGTCGACACCGACGGCGATCACGTCGCGTTCGTGCTGGAACCCCTCACCGTCGACCTGTCCGATCCGCCGGGCTCGCTCACACCGCTCATGTTCTCGCAGGTGCGCGATCTCGACGCGGGCCACGAGGTCAACTGACGGGAGCGCGCACACCAAGGCGGTCGGCGAGCCAGCGGGCATCGCGCACCGCGTCACCGTTGGTGTCGTTGTTGAAGTAGGCATAGGTGTCGCAGCCGCCGTCGCGCCATTCGCCGAGCCGATCGGCCGCCCGCCAGAGACGCCGGCCCCCGTAACGTCCCGCGTACTTCCGCACGAGCGCGGCGGGCCCATGGAAGCGCACGTAGGTGAAGGACGCGGTGCGGATCCACGGATGATGCTCGATGAGGTCGTGCACGCACAGCGCGGCGTCGTGCTTGCGCAGCACTTCGAACACGTCGTCGTGCAGCCACGTCGGGTCGCGCAACTCCACCGCCCAGCGCATCGAGCGGGGCGCGGTGGTGAGGAACTCGTCGAGACGATCGACATCGCGCCGCCAGCGCGGTGGCAGCTGCACCAGCGTGGGGCCGAGCGCCGCCCCGAGGCGCCGCACCCGATCGAGGTGATTCGGCAGCCACCGGCTCGCGTCACGCAACTTCATGCGGTGTGACCCGAAGCCACCGAGCTTCACCGAGTACACGAAGCCGGGCGGCGCCTGCGCGGCCCACAGATCAACGGCCTCGTTCGTGGGCAACCGGTAGAAGGTGTTGTTGATCTCGACGGTGTCGAAGAGCGTCGCGTAGTGCTCGAACCAGCGCCGTTGCGGGAACTCGCGTGGATAGACCGTGCCGCGCCAATCGCGGTAGATCCATCCCGACGTGCCCACCCGCACGTCACCGGGCCGAGATCTCTCCATCCAGTGAGCGCGTTACCCGTGCTGCGCCGTGGCGAATCGACGCGCTACCGCCGGCGTGGTCAGGGACGCGTGGTGGCGCGGCCGCGCGTACGCGCCGCGGCAATGAGCTCGGCCGCACCGCGTCCGGGCGTGCTGGTGGTGGCCACGCCGACAACCGCGTCGATCTCGATCGCCTGCTCGCCGATCGACACAGGAGTGGCACACAGCTCGTTGCGGATGCGCCAGGCGAGGCGGGCGAGGAGGCGAGCGCCCGACGGTGACTCGCTCATCACCACCAGCTCGTGGTTGTCGTAGCGAGCCACCACATCGGTGGGGCCGCTCAACGCCACGAGACGGCGGCCGAGCTCGATCAGCACGACATTGGCAATCGCCGCACCTTGCGTGTCGTGCACGTGATCAAGGCTCACGAGATCGCAATGCACCACACCGACGGCCATGTGCTCGCTGTGCACGCCCGCGAGCGCGTCGGCAAGGCGCACCTCGAACCACGCGCGGCTGGCAAGGCCAGTGAGCGTGTCGCGGTGCGCGGGCCGCTCGGGCCACAGGGCCGCGGCTTCACGCGTGTCCTCGGCGATACTCAACAGCCATTCGATCGTGTCGCCGCCCACACCCACGCCACCGGTGACGCTCTGGCGGATCTGCACGATCTCACCCGACGCGATCCGCATCGGCATCACGCCGCGCCACGCACCGCGCGCCAGCACCGAGGGGCGCACATCGCGGTAGTACACGTCGAGCGCGGCGGGCGGATAGAGGCGCTCGGCCGAGTAGCCGGCTTCCTCCGACTGACCGAAGCGGGCTTGCGCGGCCGGGTTCAGATAGATGACCCCGCCTTCGTCGTCGGCGATGCCTACGAGGTCGAGTGAACGGTCGAACACCGGTGCGAGCGCGTCGCGCAGCGACGTGGCGTCGGCGTAGCGGCCCTCGGCACCCACTGGTAGCCCGCGTTCGAAACCGACGATCGCTTCGAGTGCTTGGACGGACGCGGCAGGTTCGACGATCGGTGTGACGATCAGGCCCGTTTCGACGACCTCGTCCGCGTCTGCCACTGTCGCAACGATACCGGGACTCTCGCGTTTCGCGATCAGGGGATTGTCCAAATCTTGTCCGTCGTCACCGTGTGTTCAACCGACAGACCAGAGTGTTTCCACCTCATCGCTACAGGGGGTGAGACGAGCCCATAACGCGGCAAGCACGTCCTCGACCGAGCTGCGCTCGGCGGCAAGGTCGATGAGCTCACCCGACGCGATCAGTTCCTGCGCGAACTCGGTCACCGCGGGAAGCGCTCGCTGCCACTCCTCGTTCGGCTCGCCCCAGAACGTGGTGAGGTGCGTAGGGAGGAGCAAGGCGAACGCGGCGATCGCGTCGGCGTCGTGGCGCGCGTGCACGGGCCACTTGCTCGCGATGAACGGCGAGATGTCGCGCACCCGATCGACCTCGCGAAACAGCGGGTCGGGCGCGAGCACGTGCACGTGATCGATCCGAGCGATGCGGATAGCGCCTGTGCATTGCAGGCACGGCTGCAGCGTGGTCCACAACGTGAGCGAGCCGCGGCGCGCGCTCCACGGGAGCTTGGCGAGCACGTTCATCTCGGCGTGCGCGAGCGCGCTGCCGGCGAGATGGTCGTCGCCTGCGTCTTGCTCGAGGATGCGGTTGCGGCCGGTAGCCACAAGCTCGCCGTTACCGTCGGTGAGCGTGGCGCCGATGCCGAGGCTGCCGGCGCACGTCGATTCCCACGCCAGTTCGACCGCTCGAGCCATCGGTGCCGGCAGCAGGCGCCAGGCGGCCCGCGCCTCAGCGGCGCCGGCCACGCCCACGTCGTCGTCGATCACATCGCGACGGTAGCGGTGATGCTGCGCTCGCGCTCTGGGCCAATGGGGTGATTCGGCCCCTTGACGCACGGATCTCTCAGTGGGCACCCAGCTCGACCAGCACGCGGCTCGTCACGAACGCCGACTCGTACTCGCCGAGCGCGGTCACCCGCCGGTCGACAGTTGCGGCGCCGTCGGCCGCGGCGATCGCCGCCATGCCCAGCTCGATCACCGGCGCGACGTGTGCGTTGGCGAGCGTTGCGAGCGCCTCGCCGACTTGTGTTGTGGAGACGCTCATGGCGCTCGCCAACGCCTCGCCGTTCGACACCGCGGTCACCACACCGCTCGCGTTGCGCTGCACGTGCATGCCCGCGTACTGATCGAGCAGATTCACCGAGCGCACGAAACGGGCCACGTCGGCGCCGAGCTGCGCGTACGGCGCCGCGTCGCTCGGTGCCGTCGCCGTCGCGAGCACGTAGTCGAGATCCTTCGCGGCAAGCGTGGCTCGCGCTTGGCTCACTGCAGCTGCGCTCGACGCGTGCTGCTGCACCACAACCTCGTCGAACACCACCAGGTTCGCCGCTGCAGCGGCGTCGAAGCATGCGGCCACGCCGCGCACGGGTGCCGACGACGGCGCCGCGCCACCCGCGTTCGTGGCGGCGGCCGCGATGATGTCGGCGCTGTAGTCGACCAGCCCACGTGCAAGCTCGGTGAAGAACGCCGTGCCGAGCGCGAGCTGCACGAGCTCGGCCCGCGACGTGGACGCGGGTAACGCCACGAATTGGGCGTGCAATGCCGCCGCGTAACCCGCGAGCTCAGCGGAGTCGGTTGCGGCACCGTACGCGGCGAGCAGGGCCGATACGTCGGCCAAGGTGCGCGGCTGCACGAGATCGAGCTTGGCGAACTGCGCGTTGCGTGCGGTCTGGCCGGCCGTCAAGTCGCTCTGCACCTGCGCAGCGAAGGTGTTGACCCCTTGGGGCAACGCGTTGGCCACGAGCGTGCCCGCCGCGTCGGCGGCGCCGGCCGTGGTCGACGCCTCGCGAGTCAACTGGAACGCTCCAGCCGACGAACCCGCACGCGTCAACGCAGTGGCGCGATCGAGGTCGGCTCGGGCGCCCCCCGTGATCGACGCAAGGCCGTCGCGTACCGCCGCGGGAAGTGCGGCGACCTTGGCGAGATTGCTCTGAGCTGCCGCGGCGTTCGTGTGGATGGTCGCCACCAGCGCCAGCGACGAGGGCACGGTGGGCAATGCCGGCGCCGCGGCGCCGAGTGCAGGGAGCGCGCGACCCGTGACCGCTCGGTACGCGTCGTCGAGCGACGCGACTGGCGTGCGCGCCGGAGCGGTCGACGTGGCTGGCGCACCCTCGCCGGGTGGCACGAGCAATGTGGTGATCCCGCCGGCGCGCGCCGCCACCGCACGCGCCGCGACGTCGTCCACCAGCCCCAGCGCGCCGTCGGGATCGATCGTGCCGGCCACCGACACGTGCGGCTGCACGCTGTCGCCGCGCAGCAACGCGAGCACCGCCACGGTCAGCAGCGCGCTGGCACTCGTGGCATCGAGCGGACCCGAGACGCGGAACGTGAACCGGTGCCCGTCGCACTGGGCACCCATTCGCAGGGTCGCCGCCATCACTGCATCCCACGCTGCGGCCGACCATTGCGTGTTGGCCGTGGTGGATCCCGACACCGCGACGGCGGATTGCGACGGCGCGGCCGGCGACATGCCCACCACCACCCGCGTCACCGCGGCGTGAGAACCCGACGTGAGCACCACCGGGCTGACGGCGACGGTCCGGGAGTGCGCCGGGCCGCGCTCGGTGGTGCCCGTCGCGTGCGGTGTGCCCGAACCGTGGCCGCGGGCCGCGCTCGACGATCCGCCGCTGCACGCGGCGACCGCAAGCATGGCCGCGGTTACCAGCGCGGCCAGGCGCGCCCCGACAAGGGCTCGACGCGTCATCGTGATCCGATCGGCGCGATCGGCGCGATCGGGTGGAGTTCGAGCGGTGCGACTACTCGTGTGACTACTCGTGCGTCTCGACGGTGCGGTAGTCGCCGAACGGAGCGTCGCGCTCCTGCAGCGCGCCGGTGAGTCCCTTCTCCTGCACGGCGCCGAGAAAGTTGCGCATGGCGGTGGTGTGCGTGCCGAGCGCGCACAGCTCCGTGCCGGCACGGATGCCCGCCCGCAGGCCCATCATCTCCATCTGGCGGTGCACCAGCCGCTTGTTGATCTGCACCAGGTCGGGTTCGATGCGCGAGACGCGCTCGGCCACGTCGAGCACCCCGGCCTCGAGCGCGTCCATCGTGGGGAACGCTCGGTTCGCCCAACCCAGCTCCGCCGCCTCGCTGCCGCTGATCGAATCACCGGTGACCATCATCTCCATGGCCACGCGCATGCCCATGAACCAGGCGTGGAAATGCATGTCGGGCGTGCCGAACCGCACCGCCGGATAACCGATCTTGGCGTCGTCCATCACGTACACCAAGTCGCATCCGGTAGCGAGCTCGCTGCCACCGGCCAAGCAGTAACCGTGCACCTGCGCGATCACCACCTTGGAGAGATCCCAGATGCTCATCCAACCCTCGGTCACGTGCCGCGGCCATTGCCCTTCGCCGGCCGGCGTGTAGAAGGGCATCTCGAGGCCCTCGTTGCCGCCGCCGAGGTCGTAGCCCGCCGAGAAGCTCGGGCCGGCGCCACGCACGATCATCACGTGCACCGACGGATCGGCGTCGCCCTCACGCAGCGCGTGCAGCAGCTGACCGCGCAGCGCGTGGTTCAGCGCATTGCGCTTCTCGGGCCGGTTGAGCGTGATGCGCCGCACCATCGGCAGCGGCTCGTCGATCTCGACGACGGTGTACTCCATGGCGAAAGGCCTCCAGGACGGGAGACCCTCTCCTAGCACAGCTGCCCGCCGGTGCTACCTCCGACCGGCCAGTGCCGCGAGGCGCTCCTTACGGGCCTCACGGGCATCGAGCTGCGCGTCGGCGGCGTACAGCCGCGCCACCGTGAGCACACCGATCACGATCACAGTGACCACAACGCCCAACGCCATCAGGGTCGTGCGGGTATCGGTACCCGAGGCGACCGAGTGGAGCGTCGTGAAAGCGAAGAGCGGATACGACGTGTAGTGCACGCCCTTCCACACCGAGAGCGGCATGTGCTTCTTCAGCAGCGATGTCGCCTCCACGGCCACGAGGAGATACAGCGCCACCACGCCGGCCACCGTGGCCCATGGTCGCCACGAAGCGACGAACGGCACGAGGCCTGAGAGCCATCCGAAATGCGACTGTGTGTCGAGCACGATCCCGACGACGTGCACGACGACGAACACGACGGACAGGCCACCGAGGAAGCGATGGAGGTCGGTTTGCCAGGCCTTGCTCGGCGTCTTCACCAATCGCGCGCTCAACACGATGCCGAGCACCACCGACGCGGTCATGAGTGCCCACGCGATGAGCCCGCTCGATCGAGCGATGTACCAGAGCGTGTCGTTGCTCATCACACACCTACCTGTTCCTGCGCCCGCTCATGGCGGCGCCACGCATTGTTCGTGATGGGTCGGCCGTCGGCGCGAGTCACGCGCGCGGCCGCGCCGAATTGATCGACGAGATCGATGCCGCGCGCACCCCGCACGATGCACGCCTTGGTCAGCACTTCGGCACGCCAGGCTTCACGGGCGATCACCGTGGCGCCGACGACACCACGGTCGGTGCTCGCACCCGTTGCCGGATCGATCAGATGGTGCACCCGCGTGCCGCCGCGCTCCCAGCTCCGCCGTTCGGTGCTGCTCGTGGCGAGGCCGCCGTCGACGAGCGCCACACGCGTGACGGTTTCGCCCGTGAACGGATCGTCGACGTCGACATGCCAGCAGTCGGCATCGTCGGGCGCACCGACCACGCGCAGGTCGCCGCCCAGGTTGACGAGCGCGCCCTGTGCGCCGGCCGCGAGCAGTTCCTCGGCCACGATGTCGGCGGCGAGACCCTTGCCGATGCCGCCGGGATCGATGCGCACGCCATCGGGCAACCACACCAACCCCGACTTCGGCGACACCGTCACCTCGCCAAACCGCGCCACTTCGCCCGGGCGTCGTTTGGGTGCCGTATAGGGGTCCGAAACGACGCCCGTGAGATCCGGGACGGCGGCGACCACGTCGCGGAAGTCGCGGTCGTAGCCGAGGGCTTCGAGGTCGGAGAGGATCGTGGGGTCGTAGGCGCCGTGGGTGACGCTGAAGCCCACGCGCATCGTCTCGACGAGGCGAACGGTGTCGGCCGACACGATCGCGGGCGAACCTGGCGCGGCGTTGAGCCGGTTGAGCTCGCTCGCATCACGGAAACGGCTCCAGCGGTCTTCGAGCTGTTCGGTGCGCGCGGCGGCGTGCGCAAGCAGGCGCCGCGTCGTGGTCTCGTTGTCGGCGAACACGAGTACGTGCGCATGTGTGCCCATGGCCGGGAACCGCGAGTCGGCGCGCATCTCAGCTCCCACCCGATCGGGTGTGCGACTGCGTTGCGCCGCCACCGTCGAACGAGGAACCGCCGCCACCCTGGAAGCCATCGCCGTTCGGCGCGGTGGCGTTCCACCCGCCGTCGCCCGAGCCGAACTGCGAGTTGGCCGGCGCAGTACTCGCAGTGCTGGGAGTGGTGGCCGCGTTGGCGGGCTGGGTGGCGCTCTTGGTGGACGTGGCGATACCGATGGCCGCGCCCACGAAGGCGGCGACGCTCGCGGCACCGACGGCTTGGCGGACGTTGCGGGCAGGGTGCTTGGCGCTCACTCGACCATCATCGGTCCCGATCCTTGGAAGCGCCTTGGCGGCGGCTCCCGATATTTCAGGAACGCCTCAGCGCTCCCTGGCCGCAGGGCGGCGGTGATCAGGGTGCGAGCAGCAGCTCGGCCATCTGCACCGCGTTCAATGCCGCGCCCTTGCGCAGGTTGTCGCCGGTGACCCAGATGTCGAGCGCGCCTGGGTTGGAGATGTCTTCGCGTACCCGCCCTACCAACACCGGGTCGATCCCTGCACCTTCGAGTGCGGTGGGGGCCCCGTCGCCGTCGCCGACCAACGTGACGCCGGGTGCATCGCGCAGCAGCGCGACGGCTTCGGCCTTGCTCATCGGCCGCTCGAACTCGAGGTTCGCGGTCATCGAATGACCGACGTACACCGGCACCCGCACGCACGTGACCGTGATGCGAATGTCGTCGTCGTGGAGGATCTTGTGCGTCTCGCGCACGAGCTTCCACTCTTCCGACGTGTAACCGGCTTCCTTCACCGAACCGGCGAGCGGGATCGCGTTGCCCGCGATGGGTCGCGACCACACGGCTCCCGCCTCGAGCAGCTCCTCGTGCGTGCCGGCACGCCGCAGCTCCTCGGCTCGACCGGCGAATTTGGTCCACTGGCCGTCGAGCTCGTCGATGCCCGCCTGCCCGGCACCCGACGTGGCTTGATATGTGGACACGATCATGCGCGTGATCCGGTTCGAGCGATGCAACGGCGCGAGCGCGGCGACCAGCACCATCGTGGTGCAGTTGGGGCACGACGCGATGTTGCGCGGGATGGCCCGCATGTCGTCGGGGTTGACCTCGCTTACCACGAGCGGCACGTCGGCTTCCATGCGGTACGCGGACGAGTTGTCGATCACCACCGCGCCGGCCGCGGCCGCCTTGGGCGACCACTCGAGCGAGATCGGGTCTTCCACGTCGACGATCACCAGGTCGAGGCCGTCGAAGCACCCGTCGCCGAGCGCCTGGCACACCACCTCACCGCCTGCGAAGGGCAGCGCGCGACCAACCGACCGCGACGACGCGAACACACGGAGCTCCGACAGGGGGAACGCGCGCTCCTCGAGAATGCGCAGCATTTCCGTGCCCACAAGGCCGGTGGCACCGATCAACCCCACCCGCACGGGCGTCCTGAGACCCCGATTATCGGGGTCGGAGGACGCCCGTTGCGAGGGGGTCATGCCGTTTCCAGCCCGAATGCGTTGTGCAGCGCCACCACCGCTCGCTCCACGTCGCCCTCGCGCACCACACACGAGATCCTGATCGTCGAGGTGCTGATCATCTCGATGTTGATGCCGTTGGTCGCAAGGGTCTCGAACATCGTGGCGGCCACGCCGGGGTGGGTCTTCATGCCCGCGCCCACGAGCGACACTCGCCCGACGTCGCTGTCGGTCTCGAAGCCGCCGGCGCCGATCTCACCGACGATCGCGGCCATCACCGCCTCCATCTTGCCGAGCTCGAGGCGCGGGACCGTGAACGAGATGTCGGTGTGCCCCTCGGTCGACACGTTCTGCACGATCATGTCGACGTTGACCGTGGCGTCGGCGAGGGCACGGAACACCTTGCCCGCAACACCGGGCTTGTCGGGCACCTGCCCGATCGTGACCTTGGCCTCGGAGCTGTCGTGCGTGACCCCCGAGATGATCGCCTGCTCCATCGTGGGATCCTCCTCTTCGACCCAGGTGCCCGGTGCCCACGTGAAGCTCGACCGAACGTGGATGCGCACGCCGTGGTTGCGCGCGTATTCGACGGAACGCAGCGCGAGCACGCGCCCGCCGGTGGCCGCCATCTCGAGCATTTCCTCGAGCGTGATGCGCGGCTGCTTACGAGCCGACGGCACGATGCGCGGGTCGGCCGTGTACACGCCCTCGACGTCGGTGTAGATCTCGCACGCGGCGGCGCCGAAGCGCGCCGCGAGCGCGACCGCGGTGAGATCCGAAGCGCCGCGACCGAGCGTGACGATTTCCTTGTCGGTGCTCACACCCTGGAAGCCGGCGACGATCGCCACGTGACCGGCGTCGAGCGCCTCCCGGATGCGATCGCCCTTGATCTCGACAATCTTGGCGTTGCCGTGCTCGGTGTCGGTGACGATGCCGGCCTGGCTGCCTGTGAAGCTGCGGGCCGACACGCCCAGGTCGCACACGGCCATGGCCACGAGCGCGATCGAGATCCGCTCACCCGCAGTGAGCAGCATGTCGAGCTCGCGCCCGCCAGGGTCGCCCGCCACGTCGTGGGCCAGGCGCAGGAGGTCGTCGGTGGTCTTGCCCATGGCCGACACGGTGACGACCACCTCGTTGCCGGCTCGCGCGGTGCGCGCGATGTGATCGGCGACGGCCTTGATGCGGTCGGGGTCGCCCACCGACGTCCCGCCGTACTTCTGCACCACCAACGCCACGAGCTTCAACGCTACCAACGGGGCTTTTGTGGGCTTCGATGCGTTTCAGGCGCGACATGTACGCGTCGATCAGTGCTTCGTAGAATCGGCCGCCGCCGATCGCCGACGATGGAGACAGCGCCACATGGCCAAGGCCGACAAGCGAGCTCGCAAGCGAGCAAATCAGGCCCAGGCCGCCGCGGCCCGTGCCGCCGCGGCGAAACGGAAGGCTCGCAATCGCCAGATTCTCTTCGGCGGAATCGGAATCGTGCTCGTCGTCGGAATCGTGGCGGTCGTCTCGGTGACCGGCGGCAGCAGCAAGAAGAACACGCCGAAGGTCGCCACGAAGAACACCGCGTCCACCATCGCGCCGACCACCACCACGCCGACTCCCACCACTCTCGCCGCGCTCAAGGCCGGCTGTGTGGCGACGAAGCCGGCGAAGGCCGGCAACGGCAAGCAGTACAAGACCGCGCCGGCGATGACGATCGACCCGACGAAGACGTACACCGCAACGTTCGACACCACGTGCGGCAGCTTCACCGCGTCGCTCGACGCCAAGGACTCACCGAAGGGCGTGAACAACTTCGTGTTCCTCGCGCGCGCCGGTTTCTACAACGGGCTCACGTGGCACCGAGTGGTGCAGAACTTCGTGATCCAGGGCGGCGACCCCACGGGAACCGGAAGCGGCGGTCCTGGCTACAGCGTGGTCACCGAAACGCCCAAGGCCGGCTACAAGACCGGCGACCTCGCGTGGGCAAAGACCTCCAGCGATCCCGCGGGCACCGCAGGATCGCAGTTCTTCGTGACCACCGGAAGCCCGGCCGGGCTCAACCAGAAAACCGGCGCAACGTACGACTACGGGTATTTCGGCCACGTGACGACGGGTCTCGCCAACGCGCAGAAGCTGATGTCGTACTTCCCGTCCGGCGGTGACGGCGCGCCGACGCGGCCGCTCTACATCTTCAGCGTGACGATCAACCAGTCGTAAGCGCGGCGAGCGCACCGGCGCGGTGACGCTCGGGCGATCCGCCGCGCGTCGCGGTGGTGACCACCTCGCCGTCACCGAGCACCCGCCACCCGTTGGCGTCGCGCACCACTGCGGTGCCGTCGTCGATGCCCACAAGCGTCGCGTCGGGCGGTAACAGGTCGACGGCGCGCGCCCAGATGTGGTCGGGACGGTTGGTGTGGTGCGCGAACACCGCGGTGTGCGGCACCAAGCCGAGACCCACGGTGTACGCACCGCCGCGAGGATCGATCATGGGATCGCACAGCACGGTCGCTCCCGCGCCCGACGCCGCGAGCACCGAGCCGCGGCGATTGCCCCCCACGATCACGTCGAACAGCTGCGTGTCCTTCAACACCGACCGCAAATGCATCGGTGAACCGTCGGCGACGTAGACGAGCTTGGCACTCTTGGCCAGCCGCACCTGCCCGTCGTCGTTGGCGTCACGCCGCGTGTACACGTCGAGCGCGCGCACCGAGGCTCCGAGCGCGGCGAAGTGCGCCTCGGCCCGGGCCACCACGTGCTGCGGCTCCTCGTAGGCGGCCGCCGCGGCGATCAGGGTGACCTCGTCGGTGCCGGCCAGCTCGAGCAGCTCACGGTCGAGGGCCGCGGTCGCGTCGGTGAACTCACCGCCGCCGAGCAGCGCGAGCACACCCGCCGCTCGAACCGGCTTCGCCACCACCTTCCCCGTCGTCATCGAACGAGGGTACGCGGCCACCGGCGAGGCAGGGAGAAACGTCACAAGTGGTCCTCACCACTTGGCCCAGTTCATCTACGCGCCAGTAACCTCTTTCGACCTGCGCCGCAGCGGCGCGGGCAATCGCAAAGCGGGGTACGTGTGGCCATCAAGCGCGTTGGTGTCGTGGGTTCGGGCATCATGGGATCGGGGCTGGCCGAGGTGGCCGCGAAGTCGGGCTTCGAGGTGGTGCTCCGCAGCCGGGCGCAGTCGACCGCCGACGCGATGATCGCCGGGCTCGAGAAGTCGCTCACCAAGCAAGTGGAGCGGGGCAAGCTCGCCGACGAAGAGCGCACCGCGGTGCTCGGTCGCGTGCAAGCCGTGAGTGACCTCGGTGAGCTCGCCGAGTGCGATCTCGTGATCGAGTCGATCGTCGAAGACTTGCAGACCAAAAAGCACCTCTTCACCGAGCTCGACCGCATCTGCAAGGAAGGCGCGATCCTCGCCACGAACACGTCGACGCTGCCCGTGGTGGAGATGGCCATGAACACGGGCCGGCCCGACTCCGTGTGCGGCATCCACTTCTTCAACCCCGCGCCGATGATGGCGCTCGTGGAAGTGGTGCGAGCCATCACCACGAGCGACGACACGATCGCCGCGGCCACCGAGTTCGCCACGACGTGCGGCAAGAACCCGGTGCAGGTGAAGGACCAGGCCGGCTTCATCGTGAACGCGCTGCTCTTCCCCTACCTCAACAACGCCGTGCGCCTCCTCGACGCGGGTGTGGCCACGCGCGACGACATCGACACCGCGATGAAGGGCGGCTGCAACTTCCCGATGGGCCCGCTCGAGCTGCTCGACCTCGTCGGCCTCGACACGAGCCTGTCGATCATCGAGGCGTTGTACGCCGAGTTCAAGGACGCGAACTACGCGCCGGCTCCCCTGCTTCGCCGCATGGTGAGCGCGGAGCGCCTCGGCCGCAAGACCAGCAGCGGCTTCTACGACTACCACCGCAAGTAGCGACATGCCCGAGCGCGCTCATCCCTGGGTGATGCGGACGTATTCGGGGCACAGCTCGGCGCGCGCTTCGAACGAGCTCTACCGCACCAATCTCGCCCGGGGTCAGACGGGTCTGTCGATCGCGTTCGATCTGCCCACGCAGACGGGCTACGACTCCGACGACCCGATCGCTCGCAGCGAGGTGGGCAAGGTGGGCGTGCCCGTGCCGACGCTCGCCGAGATGCGGGCGCTGTTCGCCGATATCCCCATCGAGGACATGAACACCTCGATGACGATCAACGCGACCGCGATGTGGCTCCTCGCGCTGTACCTCGCGGTCGCCGAGGAACGCGGCGTCGACCCGGCGAGGCTTGCCGGCACCACGCAGAACGACGTGATGAAGGAGTTCTTGTCGCGCGGCACCTACATCTTCGGGCCACAACCGAGCCTGCGCCTCACCGTCGACGTGATCACGCACTCGGTGCAGCACGTGCCGAAGTGGAATCCGATCAACGTGTGCTCGTACCACCTGCAGGAGGCGGGCGCCACGCCGGTGCAGGAGCTCGCGTACTCGCTCGCGACCGCGGTCGACGTGCTCGATGCCGTGCGCGCGTCGGGCCGTGTGCCCGACGACGCGTTCGCCTCGGTGTTCGAACGCATCTCCTTCTTCGTGAACGCGGGGATCCGCTTCGTGGAGGAGACCTGCAAGATGCGCGCCTTCACGCAGTTGTGGGACCGGCTCGGCAAGGAGCGCTACGGCGTCACCTCCGACAAGGCGCGGCGATTCCGCTATGGCGTGCAGGTGAACTCGCTCGGGCTCACCGCGCAGCAGCCCGAGAACAACGTGCAACGCATCGTGCTCGAAACGTTGGGAGTGACGCTGTCGAAGTCGGCTCGGGCGCGCGCGCTTCAGCTGCCGGCATGGAACGAGGCGCTCGGGTTGCCGCGCCCGTGGGATCAGCAATGGTCGCTGCGCATCCAGCAGGTGCTCGCCTACGAGACCGACCTGCTCGAGTACGACGACATCTTCGAGGGCTCGAAGGTGATCGAGGCCAAGACGAACGAGCTCGTGGAAGCCGCGCAGGCCGAGCTCGACCGCATCATCGACGCCGGCGGCGCCTTCGCGAACATCGACGATTTGAAGAGCCGGCTCGTGCAGAGCGAGACCGAGCGAACCCGCAAGATCGAGTCGGGTGAGATCACGCTCGTCGGCGTCAACACCTACCTCGAGACGGCGACTTCACCGCTCACCGAGAGCATCGACGGCAAGGACGCGATCCTCGTGGTGGACGAGACCGCCGCGCATGAGCAGATCGCCGCGCTCGAACAGTGGCGCGCCGACCGTGACTCTGCCGCGGTGGCCGGCGCGCTCGACGAGGTGCGGCGCGTCGCGTCCGACGCGCACGAGTCGCTGATGGACGCGACGATCGCGCTGGCGCGTGCGGGCGGCACGGTCGGCGAATGGGCCGGCGCGCTGCGCGAAGTGTTCGGTGAATACCGCGCGCCCACCGGTGTGGGCGGCGTGAAGGTCGCGTCGGGCGACGACCTCGTGAAGGCGCGCGAACGCGTGCGCGCCGCGGCCGAGGTGCTCGGCCATCCGATCCGCATCCTCGTGGGCAAGCCCGGACTCGACGGGCACAGCAACGGTGCCGAGCAGATCGCCGTCGCGGCGCGTGATGCCGGAATGGAGGTGATCTACCAGGGCATCCGGCTCACTCCCGAGCAGATCGTGGCCGCCGCGCGTGACGAGGACGTCGACGTGATCGGGCTGTCGATCCTTTCGGGCTCGCACCGTGAGCTCGTGCCGGCAGTGATGCAGCAACTCGCTGCCGCGCACGTGCACGCACCCGTCATCGTGGGCGGCATCATCCCCGACGCCGACCGCAAGGCGTTGCTCGACGCCGGCGTCGCCCGGATCTATACGCCGAAGGACTACCGAGTCGGCGAGATCATGAGCGATATCGCCGATGTGGTCCTCGACAACAACGCTCATCCGGGGGCATGATCCGGCCGATGGAACGACGCATGACAGATCGTCGTCTCGCGCTCTGCGTGGCCGTCGCCATCGCCGCCGTGCTCGCCGGCGTGGCGTGCGTGATCACCGGCTCTTCAGCGCTCGGCGCCGTCGCGGGCGTGCTCGGAGCGGTTGCCGGCATCGTGGGCGTGTGGTCGAACGTCGACCGTGTACGCACCACCAACGCACTCCAGACCACGATGCGCAACAACTCGCGTCTGCAGCGCGAGCTCGACGCACTGTCGCAGACCTACACGGAAGAAATGCAGCCGGCGGCGCTTCGTGGCGCGGCCACGTCGGCTCGTGAGCGGGCCGAGCACGCCTTCGACCCCGCCACTGGTCTCTACGACGAGCGCTACTTCGCAGTGCTCGTGCAGCAACAGGTCGCCGCAGCGCGCCGTTCGCTGCGCCCGATCTCAGTGGTGATCTTCGAACTCGACGCGCTCGCCGACGCGCCCACGGTCGAGCGCGACCAAGCACTCACTGTCGTCGGCGACGTCGTGCGCCGCACACTGCGCGAGAGCGACAGTGCCTGCCGGCTCGGCGACGTGATGGTCGGTGTGATCCTCGAAGACACGCCGGAAGCGGGCGGTGTGTGGGCGGCCGAGCGAGTGCGCGGCACCCTGCTCGCGTCGCCGATTGGTGATGCTCTCACCGTGTCGGCCGGCGTCGCCTGCTACCCGAGCCACGCGCTGGGTGCCGCCGAGCTCGTCCAGCAAGCCGGCCGGGCGCTCGAAGAAGCCCGTCGCCACGGCGTCGACCGAGTAGAAGTCGCTCCCGAGGCCTAGTTGAGCTTGTCGAAGGCCAGGGCGTAGCAGAGGGCGGCCAAGGAGAGGCCGTCTTGCACTTCGCCGCGCTGGATGGCTTCTCGTATGAGCGGCACTGGCACCCACTCGATGCGGTCGGCCTCTGTGCGATCGGGTGGTTCGCCCACGTGGGTCGCGCCGTGCGCCACGAAGATGTGGAACGCCTGGTCCGATGACCCGTTGCTCGGGTTGAAGCGCACGAGCGGCTCGAGCGGGCCCGGCCGCCACCCGGTTTCCTCGTAGGTCTCGCGTGCCGCCGCCTCGATCGGCACCTCACCCGGATCGATCCGCCCGGCCGGCACTTCGTAGCCCCACGAGTCGGTGATGAAGCGGTGGCGCCAGAGCAGCAACACGCCCCGATCGGGGTCGAGCACGATGGTGCCGGCCGCGTCGAACGGGTGCCGCACCACGTGGTGCTCGAAGCGGCGACCGCCCGGCCCGGGGATCTCGACGTCTACGAGCGACAGCCCCACCCACTCACTCGTGTACAGCACTCGTTCGCCGTGCACGGTCCACTTCACCGGCGAGACGGTAACGCCGGGCGCACAACGGGTCGGGCCGATACCCAACTGGAAGACAATGGTGCGAGACAGTCACCACCTTCCAGCGCCACGGGCTTTCCCGCGAACGTGTGTCCCACGTAGGGTTCCGCCGACCACGGTTCGTGACCCTGGGAGGACCCGTGCTCAAGAAGTTTCGCAAGACCTCGATCGCGCTGATCGGGGCCGGATCACTGGTGGCATCGGCGACCATCGCCGGCACGGTGGGAGCCGGCGCGGCCGGTGCCGCTGCCACTCGCTCGCGCCTGGCGGCGACAGCCGGTCCCGCCGCAGCGCGCAAGCACGCGGTCGGAAGCGTCGCCGCGTCGAGCGCGGTCGACTTCGAGCTCGTGCTGCAACTGCGCGATCGAGCCGGTGCCCAAGCGCTGGTCGACGCGGTGAGCACGCCCGGAAGCGCGAGCTACCGGCACTACGTGAGCTCGGCCCAGTGGGAGGCGCGTTTCGCCCCCACTGCAGATCAGGTGACCAAGGCCACCGCATGGCTGCGCAGTGAGGGCTTCGACGTGGGTGCCGTGTCTGGCGACCACATCACGATCTCGGCGTCGGGCAGCGCCGCGCAGGTCGAGCACGCCTTCGGCACGAGCCTCGAGAACTACAAGGTGAACGGCCGCACGGCGCGCTACGCCACCGGCGACCTGTCGGTGCCCGCGTCGCTCGCCGGCACCATCGCCGGCGCAATCGGCGTGAACGAGAACCTGTTCAAGCCGTCGATCACGAGCGGCGCGAACGCACCCGCCGCGACCACACCCGCCCCGCAGGCAACGGCCAACGCCAAGAGCCCCTACCCGCCCGCCACTCCGGCATTCGTGACGGCCCCGCCGTGTGGTTCGTACTACGGGCAGAAGACCACCACCACCAAGCCGAGCTTCGGCAAGGGCTACCCGAACACCGTGCCCGACCAGGTGTGCGGTTACCAGCCGGCGCAGTTCCGCTCGGCCTACGGGCTCACGAGTAAGAACACGGGTGCGGGTGCCACCGTCGCCATCGTCGACGCCTACGACTCGGCCACCATCGCCCAAGACGTCACGAAGTTCTACAACACCTACGACCCGAGCATCCCGCTCGTGAAGAGCAAGTTCATCCAGAACGACGCGATGCCGTTCAACGATCAAGGGCCATGTGACGCCAGCGGTTGGCTCGGCGAGGAAGATCTCGACATCGAGGCCGTGCACACGATGGCCCCGGGTGCCACGATCCACTACACCGGCGCCAAGAACTGCGAAGACGGCCTGTTCGACGCCGAGCAGAACATCATCGACCACAAGAGCGCCGACATCATCACCAACTCGTGGTCCGACGACGGCGGCGACCTGCTCGACGACAGCTCCACCAAGACCGCGTTCGACGACCTCTACATGATGGCCGACTCCACCGGCATCTCGGTGCTGTTCTCGTCGGGTGACGACGGCGACGACTTCGACCTGTTCGGCGCGTCGACGGCCGACTACCCCACGTCGAGTCCGCTCGTCACGGCGGTCGGCGGCACCACGCTGCAGATCAATGCCGCCGGCCAGCGCACCGGCGACCTCGGCTGGGCGACCGGCCACGCGTTCCTCTGCACGAGCAACGTCGTCGGCGTCGTGCCCGACTGCAGCAAGAGCACGCTCAACACCTGGGGCCCGGTGAGCTACGACGGTGGCAGCGGCGGCTTCACGAGCTACGGCTACCGCGAGCCGAACTACCAGAAGGGCGTCGTGCCGCAGTCCCTGGCCACGCGCAACCAATTCATCATCGGCCCCACTCCCACGCGCGTCGAGCCCGACATCTCGATGGATGCCGACCCCGCAACCGGAGAGCTCATGGGCCTGCACGAGACCTTCCCGAACGGGTCGGTGCGATACGGGTTGACCCGCTTCGGCGGCACGAGCTTGGCGTCGCCATTGATGGCCGGCGAGCTGGCTGACGTCGACCAGGCTGCCGGCGGATCGGTCGGGTTCATCAACCCGGCCATCTACCAGCTCGGCAAGGTGAAGGGCGCGCTCGACGACGTCGTGCCCGGCGGCCGCCAGGGGCAATACCGCACCGACTTCGCGTTCTCGGAGTTCGGCGGCGGTCTGCCTGGCACCGTGGCATCGTTCCGCGAGATCGCCTACGAGGGCACCATCTCGTACTGCGACTCCACCGGGAACTGCGCGTCGCGGCCCAACACACTCAGCACGGCGAAGGGCTACGACAGCATGACCGGCGTCGGCTCGGCCGGTCCCACCTTCGTCACGAGCCTCGCTCACCACTGAGCGAAGCACGGCACTCGGCCTGATTGCGTCGTAGCGCCCCGCTTGGCGGGTCGCTACGACGCATGGGGTCGGCGCGTCAGAACGAATACGTGAAGCAGCGGTCGGCGAGGGTGCCGAGCGCGTAGTCGCGGTAGAGGCCTGCGTACATGCGGCGCGTCTGCTCGGTCCAGTGCATCGCGTCCGGCGCGCTGATGCGCCGGCCGATCTGCACGTAGCCGCCGTCGTACACGCGGTACTCGGCCCACGCGCCCGGGTAGTCCTTCACGCACGCGACCTCCACGATCGGCACGCCACGCGCGGTCGCGAAATGGCGCGTGCGGTTCCGATGCGTGTGGCCGGCGAAGTAGCCGGCGATGTTGTGGTGGCCAGCAATCACCGCGCAGAGCGCGTCGCTGTCGTCGGGGTTGATACCGAAGTAGCGCGCGCTGCGCTCGTCGCTCGCGGGATCCCACGGGTGATGGTGGCCGAACACGAGCACCGGTCCGGACGTTGCAGCGGCGAGCTCGTCGAGCCAGGCGAGCTGCTCACTCGACACCCGGCCGTTCTCTTGGTGCGGGATCACGGTGTCGAGCACCGCGAGCGAGGCACCAGGTAGCTCGACCGTGAACGGGCCGGTGGTGGCGATGGTGTCCACCTTGTCGGCGTCGTGGTTGCCGCGCACGTGGCGCATGCGCGCGCCGAGCGCTCCGTAGGCCGCGAGGAACTGCTCGTACTCCGCCTCGGTGCCCTCCGCAGTGAGATCGCCCTTCACCACCACCGCGTCGAAGTCGCCCGCGGCGATTTCGGCGATGGCGCCGCGGTTCATCACCTCGGGGTACGGCGTGTCGCCGTCGGCCACCGAGAACACCGGCCCGAGCTCCTCGGCGCTTCCGAGCAGACCGCACACCAGCTCACCGAAGTGCACGTCGTTGACGGTGGCGAAGCGCGCTCGGAGCTCGCCAGGGGGGAGCGGCAACGTGGTGACCGAAACCGGGCAGAGATCGCTCGGCGCCGCGTCGCCGACCGCCAAGTCGTAGGTGGTGTCGGCGTCGAGCCCCTCCCCACGCGCGTGGTGATAGGGGCCCGTCGTGGTGACCGTGTGTGCACCGACCCGCGTGGTGACCTCGACATCCGGCTCGGTGGTGAAGGTGACGACAACCTCGTCGGGGGCGACCGTGTAGAGCTCGGCGTTGTCGATCTCGCTCATTAGATGACGCTATAGGCGAGGTTCCGTGCGGCCGATTCGCAGACCTAGTCCGCGTCACCAGCAGCGACGATCACGGTTGCATGCTTGGCGCACTTCGACCTCTTGCTACCTGTCTTCTTCCCGTGGATCCCTCCGTGGAACGGCTCGCCTTGCGTCGGCTCAGGCACGACGCCGAAGTGCAGCTCTTGGCGGAGGTACCCGACCGAAAGCTGAGCGAGTCCGTAACCGTCATGACCTTCGAGAAGCACATACGGATCGGCGCCGGCCGCTTCGATCAGTACCCCCAGCCCCACCGAGACGTACTTCGGGTGGTCCTGGAACGCCTGACTTGAGAGTCGCTTCCCGCCGTCGCCGTCATTCACCCACCACTGCGCAGAAAACCGGCGATAGACCGACGACGACGACGGAATCGCCGGGTCGTCCGGTGGTCCAGCCTCTGGCGCGTTACTGATCGAGTTCGCTGACACGCGCAAGTAGGTCGCGTAGTTGATTCGGTGTGTTGTAGATCCGCCCTTCCCACACTGTCGCATCAGACCACTCGAACAATG
>DASXZO010000006.1:0-3547 GCA_036501845.1 Acidimicrobiia bacterium
CCGTCGCGGTACGCGTCTATTGCTGCGCTTCCGTCGCGGTACCGGCAGCTCCGCTGGCGCTCCGCTTGCCGGTCCCACTCAGTCAGCTCCGCGGCGAGCTCACTCCGCGGCTTACTCGCTCGTACCTCGCTCCTGCGCGGCTGCGTTCGCCGCGTGAACAGTTGCTGGGCTGACTAGTGACCGTTACTCGGCGAACATGGTCATCCACTGCGGCAGGGTCTTGAAGCGGAAGACGTAGTTGCGCGCGCGCACATCGGCGAGTGACGCGGACGGCTCGGCCGAATAGAGGTGGCCGGGGTAGAGCACTGTGTCGTCGGGGAGCGTCGCCAGTCGGTGGTGCACCGAGTCGTACAACTGCTCGGCGTCGCCGCCCGGAAGATCGGTGCGGCCGCACCCGTCGAGGAACAGCGTGTCGCCCGACACGAGCCGCCCGTCGACGAGGAAGCACTGCGAGCCCGGAGTGTGACCCGGAGTGTGCAACAGCGTGATCGGGATCGCGCCCACCTCGAGCACGTCGCCGTCGGCGTGTTCGACGATGTCGGTCATCGCGATGTCGGTGACGCGATGCACGCCGAAGCTCTCCTCGCGCTGGCAGTGCAACTTCGCGGGCACGCCGCGCTCGAGCAGGTCGCGGATGCCTTCGATTGCGTAGCTCATCATCGAGCCGCCCACATGGTCGGGGTGGTAATGGGTGGCGAGCACACCCGTGAGGCGCATGCCGTCGGCGTCGAGCACGGCGAGAAGTTCGTCGATGCCGTAGGCAGGGTCGACCGCCACGGCCTCGCCCGTTTCGCGATCGCCCACGAGGTAGCAGAAGTTCACCATCTGCTGGGCGAGCATGTCGCCGCGCGCGAAGTCGCGGCCCGACAGCAGCTGCTTGAAATAGAGCCGATCGTCACTCACGATCGTCGAACTTACGACACCGACACCTTCAGCAGTTGACCCCGGCACGGCGACGTGCTGTTCGGCAATCCCACGCTGCAGTTCGCGATGTACACCGAACCATCGGCCGCAACCGCCACGCCGCCTGCGTACTTCAGGCCCGCCACTGCGATCTGAGTTTTGGTGCCGTTCGGCGCGATCCGGAGCAGCGCGCCGCTGGCGTTGCTCGATGCTTGCAGCAAACCGTGGCTCGTGAGCTCGCTCACGTAGATCGAGCCGTCGGAGCCGCGGGCGAGCCCGACGATGTTCGTGAACCCGGTCTTCCACACGGTGGGCGCGTGGCCAGGAACGACCCGCCAGATGCGCGCGCTGCCGGCGGCGTAGGGATAGCCGGTGAGTTCGCCGATCAGGTACGAGCCGTCAGGCATCGCGACCACCGACGTGGGCACCGACTGTTGCATGGTCGTGCCGCCACCCGGCATCGCCACCTTCTGCGGTGGGAACGCGGCGAGCGTGCTCAGCGTGCCGTTCTTCACGAGCAGCGCGTCGTTCGCGCCCGCATCCACCACCACGGCGATCGCGCCA
This sequence comes from Acidimicrobiia bacterium, assembly GCA_036501845.1. Taxonomy (GTDB): domain Bacteria; phylum Actinomycetota; class Acidimicrobiia; order IMCC26256; family PALSA-610; genus JBBREP01. The sequence continues at coordinate 1,468 of DASXZO010000006.1, forward strand.
GTGGGGCCGAGTGCTTCGGAATACGGATCGGAAGCCACGCCGTCGTGCGCGGGATCGTGCGCCTTTTCGTAGGCGCCAAGGTCGAGGGAAGGTTGGGGCGTGCTGTTGAAGAGCACGTGATCGAACGTGGTGGTCGCCCACGGCTTCCATGAAGCGGGCGGTTGGTTCGTGACGCCCTGCATGATCACCGCGACCTTGCCGCCGCTCGCGTCCATCGCGAACGCAGGACCGCTCGCTTCGAAGCCGCTCGGCGCGGCCGCTGACGGGAGCTTGGTCAGCACCTGCGTGACCTTGGTCCCTTGCACTGCGATCACCGCGCCGGTGAAACCGAGGCACTCCGTGGTCTTGATGCCCGACTCCGGATCGATCACGCCGGCGCAACGCCCGCCGTTCGCGTCACCGTTGCCGGCCTCGGCCACGAGCACGCGGCCGCCGGTACCGATCGACACACCACGCGGGTTGTCGAGATGGTCGGCCACGACCGTGACCTTCGTGGTTGCGGCGTGCACTGGCAGCGCGGGCACGAGTGACGCCGCGATGATGCAGAGCGCACTCGCGCCGAAGCCCGCGAGCCGTCGCCCGGTACATGCACGCATTCTTTCCCTCCGCCCAGGCGTTCCCTCGCCTACAAAAACGGTACTCGGGACCGCCACCGTTGTCACCCGGTGACGCCTAGTGCCCGCGGAGCGTCACGCAAATAGCTGAACTGCTTGACTGGACTGCCTGTGGCACAAGCCGACCCACTTGTGTTCAAAGTCTCTGTCGAATCGAAAGCGCGCGTCGGTGGTCCAAGCGGCCAACTCGAAGTGTTCCAGGGTCTACTGAGGCTGTGGCCATCCAAGTTCAGTCAACGGCTACACAGCCTCGACCCGTACCTCGACCAGACTGACCCGACAGTTGTGTGGGTGAGACAGCCGCTATTCCCGCCTTGGATCAACCGAGCTTTCGATTTCAGGCCCGAGCGCGGACCGACGTTGCGGCTGCGCCCTTCGCGAGCCGCTGCTGGTCGGTTGCGAGCATCGTTGTTGGCCGCAGGCTTTCAAGTCGCCGACCGACGCACGTGGTCGCTGTTCTTCGGCCCGAACTGATCCACCGGTCGACAGCTGCCCAATGACGGGCTGGCAGGAACGAGCTGACGACCAAAAAAAGCTCTGGGAACACGGCGTTGTCGACGTCCTGTTGTCTCACCCCCCTGCCATGATGAGGGTGTGAGTGGGGCGACGATCTTCGAGCAACTCGACGGCGTGAACGATATTCTCGCCGCGGTCGTCGGCGATTTCGATGGTGATCTGTATACGGGGAAGCAGGCGCAGCGGATCGTGTGCGCGGCGGCCGACGCGGAACGCCTCGCCGTCACGCTCAAGACCCTGGCGATGCGCCGCGTCGATCAGACCGACGCCTGGAAGAACGATGGTGCGCGGTCGCCGGAATCGTGGCTGGCGAACAAGATCGGCACCACGATGTCGGACGCGCGCGGCACGGTCGAGTTCGGTGCGCAGCTCGATGCCCTGCCGGCGGTGACGGCCGCGGTGAAGAAGGGTCAGCTGTCGCCGGGCAAGGCCCGGATGGTCGCCGGCGCCGCGAGTCACGACCCCGATTCGGAACAGCAGCTCTTGGAGCTCGCCAAGACGGGGTCGATGATGGCGTTGAAGAGCGGGTGCGCCGCGGCGCGTCAGCGGGGTGTGGGTGACGACGCGGCGGCGCGGATCCATGCGCGGCGTTCGCATCGTTCGTGGATCGACGAAGAGGGCGCATTCCGTTACCAGGGAGTGATGCCTGTGGAGATGGGCGCGAAGTTCAAGGCCGCGCTCGATGGGTTCACCGATCAGGTGTTCCAAGACGCCCGCCGCGCCGGCGTCCGCGAACCGTACGAGGCCTATGCCGCCGACGCCGTCATCCGCATGGCCGAAGCCGCCACCGCCAACACGAACCCTCAGGACCCGGACGCGCCGGCGGCGCCGGCGGCGCCGAAGTACACGGCCAGCCGGGTGCATCTGGTGATCCACGTCGACGCCGCCGCCTGGGAACGCGGATATACGTGCCCGGGCGAGACGTGCGAAGTTGCGGGGGTCGGCCCGAT
>DASXZO010000007.1:0-3621 GCA_036501845.1 Acidimicrobiia bacterium
CGTCGGGGCCGAACGTCCTTTGTAGATGTCGGCGAGACTGCCGCTGCGGTGGTGTTCCATGCGGATAACGATCCCGCCCGGTGTCGCAGGGTCGTCCTCGGCGGAATAGATCTGCACGATGTTCTCATGCGACACCGTGGCCATCGCCTGCGGCTCGCTGTACGGATCGCCTGCCGGCGGCCGAACATGTTTCGCGGCACAGAGCCGATCAAGTCCCTCGTCGCGCTCAAGATAAACATCGCCGAAGTGCCCGCTGCCAATTCGGTCGATGCGCGTGTACGGCACGTGCGAACTACGCGGGAAGCTCGCTCAGCGCAGCGATAGTGGGCTCGCGACGCGCTGCTGTGCGCGGGATGCCCTCGACCGCCGGCACCGCGGCGACAGCCGTCGCGAACGCATTGGCACTGCGAGCGCCGAAGTTGGAGCGGATCGTCGCCGACTTCTTGATCCTCGTGGGCATGTTGCGCGCGTGGAGTTCCTCGATGACGACGCCGTCAACCTGGCTTCGCTCGGTGAGCGCGTTTCCGGAGCCTCCCTCCGCTGGGCACACGACCACCGCGTCCGGTGCCTGCTCGTCGACAAGCGCGGTGACCTCTTGCCGCACCCATGACAGCGTCTCGCCGCGTTCACCCTGCGGCGCAGTGGCCGAACCATGAGCACCCGCCGCGGCTGTGGCTCGCGAAGCACCGTCGACCGTCGCCCATGACAACCGATTCCTGTATGTACGAACCGCGAGCACTTTCATCCCCAACAGCCCCGTTCCGCGCCGACCTTGTGACCACAGCTGTGACCATGGCAGTGAGTTTGGCGCTTCGCAGCCTGACTACCTGGGTCAACGCGTGGAGCTGATGGGACTTGAACCCACGACCCCTTGCATGCCATGCAAGTGCTCTTCCAGCTGAGCTACAGCCCCGTGAGGGACCTTGAACCCTAGCGGCTCGGCGGGGCGACGAGACGAAAGAGTGGGAGGGTGAGTTCGTCGGCGATGCGTTCGAACACGACCTCGACCGGCGCGCCCGCGGCCAAGTCTTCGCGCGCTGCCGCGGCAGCGTCGCCGTCGAAGCCGACCAGTGTGCTGACGAGGAACGGACCTTCCTCGAGCCGCACCACGATCGCCACATACGGGACGCGCTCGTCGAACGCCGGCAGGGTCGGGCGGTGGACGACGGTGAAGCTCCACAGCTCGCCGCGACCTGAGACGGTCCGCCATTCGACAGCCGTCGCGCCGCAGTGCGCGCACACGGGACGCGGCGGGTGCCGCAGTGTGCCGCACTCGCCACACGCCTGAATCGCGAGCCGGCCTTCGCTGGCCGCAAGCCAGAACGGCGCGGCGTCGCCAGTGAGCGCGGGGTGGGGGAATGCGGTCATCGGTCGCGCCCGAGCAACACCGCGCCCGAAGGGTCGGTGATCGAGCCGCACACGAACGCCACCTCGGCGTCGCGCACTTGGTTCACCGAGGTGCCGCGCAGTTGCCGCACCGCTTCGTTGAGGTGGTTCACGCCGTGCACGAACGCCTCGCCGTTCGATCCGCCGTGCGTGTTGACCGGTAGCGCGCCCTCGGGCCAGCGGGTCGCGCCCGATTCGATCAACGGTCCGCCCTCGCCGATCGAACAGAAGCCGTACTGCTCGAGCGAAAGCGGCACGGCCATCGTGAAGTGGTCGAAGATCATTGCCGCGTCGACATCGGCGGGTGAGAGACCAGCGCGGCCGAACAACTCGCGCCCGAACGTGAGCGCGCCGCCTTCGCGCTCGCCGAACAGTGCGGTCTCGGCGAAGAACGTTGCCAGGTCGACGTGGATCGGGCCGTCGCACTGACCATGGCCGAGCACGACCACCGGCGAAGCGGCCAACGCGCGCGCCCGTTCCAACGTCGTCACCACGAGCGCGACCGCGCCGTCGTGCTCGAGTGAGCAGTCGAACAACCGGATTGGTTCGGCGATCGGGCGCGACGCGGCCCAGTCGTCGAGCGTGATCTCCTTCTGCATCACCGCGTTGGGGTTGCGCGCCGCGTGTGCACGCTGCGCGACGGCTTGCATGCCGAACTGCTCGGCGGTGGTGCCGAACACCGCCATATGCCGTCGCGCGATGAGCGCCATCTCGTGCGCGGGCGCGGCGACGCCGAAGGGGTGGTGCCACTGGCGTTTGTCGGCGAGCAGCGCCGGGTTCTTCGCCCACGGTCGCCCGCCCTGGTTCATGCCTTCGCCGTACGACGCGGCCTTCGAGCGGTTGCGCGCACGAAACAGCACGACGCATTCGGCCTGCCCGTGCTCCACGGCCATGGCCGCCAGCCCGAGCACACTCGCAGCGCCACCACCACCTGACGGCGTGCGGCCCATGAACCGCAACCGCTCGAAGCCGAGCGAGTAGGCGAGATCGATCTCGTCGACCTGCTCGACGTGGAAGCTGGCGACACCGTCGATCTCGCGGACCGCCAGCCCCGCATCGGCGCACGCGCCGCGCACCGCCTCACACGCCAGGTCGAGTTCGGTGCGTTGCATATTGCGCGCGAACCGGGTCTGACCGATGCCGGCGACGGCCGCGACTCGACGTTCGGCGGGCATGCGGCGGCAACGTATCGCCCGCCACCTGGCGCGAACGCCGCGAACCGGGCGAGACTGGAACGACAGCACGGGAGGTCGAAGGGCGATGACACACACGCGGCGATTTGTCGCCGGCATTTCAGGAGCACTCGCGCTGACGCTCGCCGCGGTAGTGCCTGCGGCCGCCAGCGGCAACGGCATCGGCACTCCCGGGGTGGGCGATCGGTTCTTCCCACTTGCCGGCAACGGTGGCTACAACGTTGCGCACTACGACCTCGACCTCGCGTGGAGCCCGGCGTCGGGCGTGCTGCGCGGCACTGCGCGCATCGACGCGACCACCACCGAGCGCCTGCGCCGGTTCGACCTCGACCTGCGCGGTTTCGACGTTTCCTCGGTGACCGTGAACGGCACGAGCGCGCACTTCACGCGTCGCGGCCAGGAGCTCGTGATCCGACCGACCCGCGCACTGGCGAGTGGCGCGCGCATGCGCATCGCGGTGGCGTATGCCGGTGTGCCGCACTCGGTCACCGATCCCGACGGTTCGATCGACGGCTGGTTCCGCACAAGTGACGGTGCCGACGTGTTGAGCGAGCCGCAAGGTGCGCCGAGCTGGTTCCCGGCGAACGATCACCCGAGCGACAAGGCCACGTTCGTGGTATCGATGACCGTCCCGAGCAACCTCAGCGTTGCGGGCAACGGCCTGCCCGACAAGCCGCTCCGGAAGGGCAATCGCACCACCTACACGTGGCGCGAGGTCCATCCGATGGCGACGTATCTCGCGACGGTTGCGATCGGGCCGTTCGACATCACGACATCACGCACGGCATCGGGCATCCCGATCATCAACGCGGCCGATCCGAGCACGAGCAAGTCGTCGCTCGCTGCCATGCGCGATGTCGGCAAGATCATCACGTGGGAATCGTCGATGTTCGGTCCGTACCCGTTCGAAAGCGTTGGCGCGATCTCGGTGAACGAACCCAAGGTGGGCTACTCGCTCGAAACCCAGACGCGGCCCACGTTCACCTTCGGCGTCGACGACGACATCCTCGTGCACGAGCTCGCCCACCAATGGTTCGGCGAC
>DASXZO010000008.1:0-7357 GCA_036501845.1 Acidimicrobiia bacterium
GGTCACGCCGACCGGCGGCGACACAGGCGGTGTGGCGCTCGCGGCCATCACCTCGCCGGTCTTCAACACGATCTCGCGCGGGTCGAGCGGCTTGCCGGTGGCATGCGCCGGGCATACGGCGGTGCAACGTCCGCACACCGTGCACGCGTCGGTGTCGAACAGTTGCTTCCATGTGAGGTCTTCCACCACCGATGCGCCGAACGTCTCGAGCTCGGTCTCCATCAGGTTCGGCATCGGCTTCATCGCGCCCTTGGGCCGCGGCTTGTCGCGCAGATACATGTTCATCGGCGACGTCACCATGTGGCGCAGCTTCGTGGTGGGCAGCAGCACGAGGAACGCCACGAAGGCGAGCACGTGGATGCTCCACGACCAGCGGTGGATGTCGCTCAGCGTCGTGACCGAAAGGCCGTCCATCGCCTTCGCGAGCGGCCAGCCGATGAACGACCACTTCTCGAAGCTCGGCTCGCCGAGCGCGGCGATACGCAGCCCTTCGGTGGCGAAACCGGTGATGCCGATGAGCCCGAGCGTGCCGAGCATCGCCGCGTCTTCGGGTTTGGTCTTGATGCGAATTCTGTACGGCCGCTGCACGTAGCGGCGCACCACAGCCCACCCGATGCCGATCAGGAAGATGGCGCCGGCGAGATCGGCGCCGAACGAATACGCCTCGTACGTCTGGCCGTGGAGGAACTTCAGCGACGCGGGTGCCTGGTCCTGTGCTTCTGAGATGATCGTCGCGAGGAACAGGCCGAGGAAGCCGAAATAGATGAAGCTGTGCATCACGCCGGCGACGGGGTCGCGCAGCAACGTGCGCATCCACACACCCGATCGGAAGTCGCCGAAGCGGCGCTTGGCGTTCTCCTTGGTGGTGCGGCGATCGTCGGGCTGACCGCGCTCGTAGTTCTGCACGCGCAGCGAGATGAGCCACGCCGTCACGATCATCATCGTGGCGATGGTGATGTAGAAGGCCCAGTAGAGCGGGTCGGGGATATTGGTGAAGAGGTGGCGCTGGACCTTGGAGTTGTCCTCCCACCGCGTGAAGCGAGGGACGATCCCCGAGGTGATCACGCCCGCTGCCGCGATCACGCCGATCGCGAGCACGATGTTGTGTGGTTTCACGCGCAGTCGCGGCATCGTGCGAAACCTAGTTGTAGGGGAATGACCGATTCAGGATCAGAAGGTGGTGCGTGATCCCTTACCCGATCGACTTGGCGTCGGCCTCGCGCACCCGGTTGGCAAGGGTGGCGAGCAGCTTGCGGGCGAAGCCGGGCACGTCGTCGATGAGGCCGGCGAACTCGCGCTGGCCGAGCACGACGAGCTCCATGTCGGTGGCCGCGACCACAGTGGCGTTGCGGGGCTGGCGGGCGAGCAACGAGAGCTCACCGAAGCCGGCGCCGGGGCCGAGCGTGGCGATCTTGCGGCCCCGCCGGGTGACGTTGGCGTTGCCGGCCAGGATCACGAAGTACTGGTGGCCCATCTCGCCCTCGGTGCAGAGGACCTTTCCGGCCTTCACCGAGACGTCCTCGCCCCGGCGGGCGATCATCTGGAGCTCTTTGCGGCTCAGGGCCGCGAAGAGCGGCACCCCGGCCAGGTGCTGGAGAAAGTCCGTGCGGCGCGACATGCGCCGCATCATGGCCCACCAGGCCCAATCCCTGCCACTACCACCCCGCGTGGTGAATGGGCACTCAGCGGCGATCGGAGCGGCCCGGGAGCGACGGAGGAGCGAGACGGGCGCGTAGGAGCCGTGCGAGCGCAGCGAGCGTCCGAGCGCCCCTCGGGGCGCGAGCCGCAGGCGAGCGGGGGTGAAGTGGGAATTGATGGCGATGCACTCAAGTTGTATGCGTCGTCTACCGTCAACAGTCCAATTCGACCCTGTCCGCCCGGAACTGGCGGACCAAGGAGGAACACCAATGCCCAAGGCAGTCGGCATCGACCTCGGCACCACGAACTCGGTCGTAGCGGTGCTCGAGGCCGGCGAACCCACCGTCGTCCCCAACGCGGAGGGGTCGCGCACCACTCCCTCGGTCGTCGCCTTCTCCAAGACCGGCGAAGTGCTGGTGGGCGAGGTCGCCAAGCGCCAGGCCATCACCAACCCCGATCGCACCGTCCGTTCGGTCAAGCGCCACATGGGCACGAACTGGACGATCGACATCGACGGCAAGGGCTACAAGTCGCAGGAGATCAGCGCGCGCGTGCTGCAGAAGCTGAAGCGCGATGCCGAGGCCTACCTCGGTGACACCGTCGCGCAAGCGGTGATCACCGTTCCCGCGTACTTCGACGACGCCCAGCGCCAGGCCACCAAGGAGGCCGGTGAGATCGCGGGCCTCGAAGTGCTGCGCATCATCAACGAGCCCACCGCGGCCGCGCTCGCCTACGGCCTCGACAAGGAAGGCGCCGACCAGACGATCCTCGTGTTCGACCTCGGCGGCGGCACCTTCGACGTGTCGGTCCTCGAGATCGGCGACGGCGTGTTCGAGGTGAAGAGCACGGCCGGCAACACGCACCTCGGTGGCGACGACTGGGACCAGAAGGTCATCGACTGGATGGTCGCGGAGTTCAAGAACGCGCACGGCGTCGATCTCGCGAGCGACAAGATGGCCACCCAGCGCCTGAAGGAAGCGGCCGAGAAGGCCAAGATCGAGCTGAGCCAAACGCTCGAGACGTCGGTGAACCTGCCGTTCATCACCGCCACCGCCGACGGCCCGCTCCACCTCGAGCTCTCGCTGACACGCGCCAAGTTCCAAGAGATGACGCGCGATCTGCTCGACGCCTGCAAGGGTCCGTTCGAGCAGGCGATCCGCGACGCTGGTTCCGACACCGCCAAGATCGACCACGTGATCCTCGTCGGTGGGTCCACGCGTATGCCCGCGGTCGCCGACCTCGTGAAGGGTCTCACCGGCAAGGACCCTCACAAGGGTGTGAACCCCGACGAAGCGGTTGCGCTCGGCGCCTCGATCCAAGCCGGCGTGCTGAAGGGCGAAGTCAAGGACATCCTGCTCCTCGACGTCACGCCGCTCACCCTCGGCATCGAGACCAAGGGCCAGATCATGGCCAAGCTCATCGAGCGCAACACCACGATCCCCACGAAGCGCAGCCAGAGCTTCACGACGGCCGACGACAATCAGCCGTCGGTGGAGATCCGCGTGTTCCAGGGCGAGAGCGACATGACGTACCGCAACAAGTTGCTCGGCACGTTCACGCTCACCGGTTTGCCGCCGGCGCCGCGTGGTGTGCCGCAGATCGAGGTCACCTTCGACATCGACGCCAACGGCATCGTGCACGTGAGCGCCAAGGATCTCGGCACCGGCAAGGAACAGTCGATGACGATCAGCGGCGGCTCGGCGCTCGGACGCGACGAGATCGACCAGATGATGAAGGACGCCGAGGCTCACGCCGAAGAGGACCGTGCGCGCCACGAAGAGGCCGAGGTCCGCAACGATGCCGACTCGCTCGTGTATCGCTGCGAGCAACTGCTGAAGGAGCAGGGCGACAAGATCGGCGAGGCCGACCGCAAGCTCATGGACGACGCGGTCGCGCAGACCAAGGAAGCGCTCAACGGCTCCGACGTGGCGGCGATCAAGGCCGCGCACGAGAAGCTCATCGGCGAGTTCCAGGCGTTCTCGCAGCGCATGTACCAGCACGCGCAGGAGTCGAACGCCGGAAACGGCAACGGCGCGGGTGACGCGTCTGGTAGCGCGGCGCCGAACGACGACGAGGTCGCCGACGCCGAGATCGTCGACGAGCAGGCGTAGCCCGGATGCAATCTGAAGAGGGCGTCGACACCGAGGACGAAAATCCCGGTGTCGACGCCGAGGACAATGGTGACTCGATGCAGACCATCGAGGCCGAGTTCGACAGCGACATCGCCGCGCTCACGTCCGAACGTGACGAGTTCCGCGCGGTGGCGCAACGACTCCAGGCCGACTTCGAGAACTACAAGAAGCGCTCGCAGCGCGAGCAGACCGAGCTCACCGCTCGGGCCAACGAACGTCTGCTCGAAGGTCTGTTGCCCGCGCTCGACAGCTTCGACCTCGCAGCCGCGTCGCTCGAGAATGGGGAGCAGGTCGATCTCGACAAGCTCACCAAGGGAGTGTCGTTGGCCATCGGCCAACTGCGCGAGGCGCTCGATCGCGCCGGCCTGGTGCGTATGGCAGCCGAAGGCGCGCCGTTCGATCCCGAGGAACACGAAGCTGTTCTTCACGACGAAGGTGACGGCGAGCCCGTGGTGGCCGACGTGCTGCGGCCCGGTTACAGATTGAATGGGCGGGTGTTGCGGCCGGCGATGGTGAAGGTGTCCAGGGCGTGAGCCGGTTGGCGATGCCGCGCTGGTTCGCGACGGGGCCGCCGCCGTCGGGCTTCGGACCCCACCCACCCACCGCCGCTCCGCTCGCCTGGCGGCTCGCTCCACGACGTCCTTGCCTCGCCGGCGGCGGCCCCGTCGCTCCGCTCCGGTCCGCTCGGCGCCCGGGTCAGCCCGTCGATGAGATGTGAAGTGAATGAATTGAAGGAGGAGGTGAGTGATGGAGCCGCAGCGTGAGTGGTTCGAGAAGGACTATTACGCGGTGCTCGGCGTGGCTGATGGGGCGTCGGCGAAGGAGATCAAGAAGGCTTATAAGGATCTCGCGCGCAAGCTCCATCCTGACCAGAATCCTGGGGACGCGGCGGCGGAGGAGCGGTTCAAGGAGGTCAGCGCGGCGTATGACGTGCTGGGCGACGACGAGAAGCACAAGGCGTATGACGAGGTGCGCCAGATGGTGCGGGCCGGGTATTCGCCGGGGGGGAGTGGGGGCGGCGGTTTCGGGCCGGGCGGGGGTGGCTCGTTCACGTTCGACCCGAGTGCGTTTGGCGACGACGAGGGCTTCGGTGGCGGTGGCGGGCTCGGCGACATCTTCAGTGGTTTGTTCGGAGGTGGGCGCGGATCACAGCGGCGACCGCGCGGTGGTCCGCAGCGCGGGCGCGATCTCGAGACCGAGTTGTTCATCGATTTCGACGACGCGGTGCACGGTGTCACCTCCACGGTGCGCTTCACTGCCGACGCGGTGTGCAGCACCTGTCACGGCAACGGTGCGAAGCCGGGCACGGCGCCCGAGCGTTGCGCCACGTGTGGCGGCTCGGGATCGATCGCGCAGGATCAAGGACCGTTCTCGTTCTCGCAGGTGTGCCCCACCTGCGCCGGCCGCGGTGTGATCATCCGCGATCCGTGCCCCACGTGTCGGGGTCGCGGCGTCGAGGTACGGCCGCGCGAGGTGAAGGTGAAGATCCCCGGCGGGGTGGCCGACGGCCAGCGCATTCGCGTGAAGGAACGCGGCGGGGCCGGCGCCAACGGCGGTCCGGCCGGCGACCTCTACGTGGTCGTGCACGTGAGCCCGCACGCGTTGTTTGGGCGCAATGGCAACGATCTCACGCTGCGCTTGCCGATCTCGTTCGCGGAAGCGACGCTCGGCGCGCAGGTGCGCGTGCCCACACTCGACGGCGAGAGCGTCACGATCAAGGTGCCCGCGGGCACCACGCCGAACAAGACGTTCCGCGTCGCAAAGCGCGGCATCAACGGTGGGGCACTGCTCGTGACCGTCGAGGTGCAGGTGCCCACGCAGCTCACGGCCGAGCAACGCGCCGCGGTCGAGGCACTCGCCGCGGCGTTCCCCGACGACCCGCGCGCGGCGCTGAGCGCCAGTGCATCGAGCAGCGCGCGTCGAAGGAGCGACGATGGAACCTCGTGACACCGACAAAGCGCTGTTCGTCATCTCCGTTGCTGCCGAGCTCGCAGGTGTGCACCCGCAGACCTTGCGCATCTACGAGCGCAAGGGGCTCATCTCACCGGCGCGCACGAGTGGGCGCAGCCGCCGGTACAGCGAGCGCGACATCAGCTTGTTGCGCCGCATCCAGGAGCTCACCAACGAAGGTGTCGGCCTCGCCGGTGTCGAGCGGATCCTCGAGCTCGAGACGCAGCTGCACGACGCGCGCGACACGATCGCCGCGCTCGAACACGAGTTGGCGACCGCTCGGCGGCGCGCGGTCGACGCGGTCGAAGCCGTGCACCGCGGCTACCGGCGTGAGCTCGTGCCGCTCCCGCCGGCCACGCTGGTCCGGGTCGAGCCGCCCCGCAGAGCCCCCGGAGGCGCGAGCCCCGGCGAGCGGGGCTGGAGACGCAACTAGTTCTCCGCGCCGGGAACAAACTTGACAACGGCGTTGTCAAGTTTGGAGCACCCCGAGATTCCACCAGGAGACCCGCCCATGCCGCTCGATCCCAACCGCTTCACCCGCAAGACCACCGAGGCCATCCAGGCCGCGTCGGCCGCGGCACGCGCCTCGGGCCACAGCGAGGTGACCGCCGACCACCTGCTCGCGGCGCTGCTCGCGCAGCCCGAAGGCGTGGTGAACGGTGTGCTCGAGCGCATCGGCGTGGCCGGAGCGCAACTGCGCACCCGGGTCGACGAGGCGCTCGCGAAGCGGCCCAGCGTGAGCGGCGCCACGGTGCGCGATCCGCAGCTCGCGCCCGACGCCTTCCGCCTGCTCGAAGCGGCCGACGGCGAGCGCGCCCAGCTCGACGACGACTACCTCTCCACCGAGCACATCCTGCTCGCGATGACGAACGTGCCCGGGGGCGTGGGCGACCTGCTGCGCGCACAGGGCATCACGCGCGACGCAGCGCTCGACGCCTTGAAGGACGTTCGCGGATCGCACCGTGTCACGAGCGACAATCCCGAGGAGCAGTACCAAGCGCTCGAGCGTTACGGCCGCGACCTCACCGAAGCCGCGCGCAACGGCCAGATCGATCCGGTGATCGGTCGCGACGAGGAGATTCGTCGCGTCATCCAGGTGCTGTCGCGCCGCACCAAGAACAACCCGGTGCTCATCGGCGAGCCCGGAGTGGGCAAGACCGCGATCGTCGAAGGCCTGGCCCGCCGCATCGTGGAGGGCGACGTGCCCGAAAGCCTGCGCGACAAGCGCCTGATCGCGCTCGACATCGGCTCGATGGTGGCCGGCGCGAAGTACCGCGGCGAGTTCGAGGAGCGCATGAAGGCGGTCCTCAAGGAGATCACCGACAGCCACGGCGAGGTCGTCACGTTCATCGACGAGCTGCACACGATCGTGGGCGCGGGTGGTGCCGAGGGCGCGGTCGACGCCGGCAACATGATCAAGCCGATGCTGGCGCGCGGCGAGCTGCGCCTGGTCGGTGCCACCACGCTCGACGAATACCGCAAGTACATCGAGAAGGACGCCGCCCTGGAGCGACGCTTCCAGCAAGTGTTCGTCGGTGAGCCGTCGGTCGAGGACACCGTCGGCATCCTGCGCGGGTTGAAGGACCGCTACGAGGTGCACCACGGTGTGCGCATCACCGACTCGGCGCTGGTCGCCG
>DASXZO010000009.1:0-13889 GCA_036501845.1 Acidimicrobiia bacterium
AACGCGCCGAGCTACCTCGAGCGCCGCTACGACCTCACCGGTGATGCCGCCAAGCCGTTGGCTGCCGCCGAGGCGATTGCCGGCGCCCTCGTTGCGCCGGAGGGCGAGCACGCCTGACGCCGGTTCAGCCGGCGCGCAACCAGGCGACGCTCACGACGAGCACCCACACGAGCAGGACCACGATCGGTAGGAACGCGATCGCGCCGAGCAACGCGATCGCGGCGACGATGCCGAACGTCGACACGCCGCGTGACAGCACACCCGCCCGCCGTCCGAGCACGCTGAGACACACGACACTCAGCGCCACGGCCGGCATGGCCGCGAGAGCCACGAGCGCGAACCCGAGTCCGTTCGAGAGCCGGAAGAGGTTGGCGACGCCGGGGTCGGTGTGATTCGTGATGATCGTGCCGGCCGCACCCATCACCACACCACCGATCGCCATGGCCGCGGTGCCCATACCGGCCGCCACAATCGGGAGCGGGCTTGTCGGTACCGGCGCCTGGGCGGCGGCAATCCGCTGCCACTGCATGGTGAGGAACGTCAAGAGCATCAGCGCGGCGGCGACGAGGAGCACGCCCGTGATCATGTGCGAGTTCTTGTTCCCACCCGTGTAGTTGGCGATCCACGCGTGATCGGAGGCGCCGTTCTTCGGCGGTGAGCTCGCGACGACGCTCACGATGAAACAGACGACGAATGCCACACCCGTCCACGCGAGCTTTCGCGCCGGCGGGGCGGCACTCGGCACGGTCGACGCCGTTGGCGCAGCCGCGGTGTGAGTGGTCGAACTGGTGGTGGCGGTCATGGATCCTCCCGTGGCAAAGATGCTGCTGCCGGCAGCGTGACGGGCTGCGGCGCACGTGCGCATCGGTCGCGTGGACGATCGTCTGTGGCCTCGGGGACGATTGCGTCGTGTGCAACATCGTGCGCGAGACGGATGCGGGCGACGGCCGCACCCCCGTACGCTGCCGGCGTGGACGCGCTGGCGCCCCACGCACGGCGGTCGGCGTTCGCACCGCCGGTGCCGTGGCTGATCGACGTGGGGGCGAGCGCGGCGTTGACCGTGGGCGCGCTGGTCGCACTTGCCGGTCTGCGCTACTCGGGACCGGTGGCGCTCGCGGTGGTGGGCTGCGCGGGCACCACCACCGCTGTTGCCTATCGGCGCGTCGCGCCGGTGACCGCCACGCTGGTGGCGGTCACCGCGCTTGCCGCGTATCAGCGCGTCACCCACGATCCGCTCGGAACCTTTGTGGTGGCCGCGATGGTGCTGACGAGCTACATGCTCGGCCGGCGCTCGGGCGCCACGCACCTCGTGCTGGCGGGCGCGCTCGTCTACGCCTTCGCGGCCACCGCGGTTGCCAACGGCAGTGGCGCGGCAGTGCTCGGGGCGCCGACGCCGTGGCTCCCGCTCGTGTGCGCTCCGATGATCGTTGGTGTGGTCGTCGCGCGACGTGATCGCCTCGCGAGCGAGCTCGAGGTGACCCTCGACGCGCTGCGCAGCGAGCAGGACGCGCGCGCAGTCCAGGCCGTCGCCGAGGAACGCAACCGCATCGCGCGCGAGCTTCACGACGTGGTCGCACACGATGTGAGCGTGATGGTGATCCAGGCCGGCGCGGCGCGGATGGTGGTGGCCGACGATCCGATCGCCGCTCGACAGGCGCTCGGCGTGGTGGAGGACTCGGGCCGTGACGCCATCGGCGAGCTGCGCCGACTCATGGGCGTGCTGCGACGCGACGACGATCTGGTCGGCGCGGGCGCCGGACTCGCTCGGGTCGACGCTCTCGTGGCGCGGGTGCGTGCGGCAGGTGTCGACACGGTGCTGCATATCGACACCGCAATCCCCGCGCTTGCCCCTGCGCTCGACCTCGTCGCGTACCGCGTCGTGCAGGAAGCGCTGACGAACGTGGTGAAGCACGGTGGTGCCGGCGCGCGTGCCGAGGTACGGATCCGCTCCGACAATGGAGCCGTCGCGATCGAAGTGCAGAACGCGCCGGGCGTGCGGCGCGACCACGGGGTCGCCGCTGCTGGAGGCGGGCACGGCCTCGCGGGCATGCGCGAGCGGGTGGCGCTCTACGGCGGGCGCCTCGATGTCGGGTCCGACGCCACAGGTGCGTTTTGTGTGCGCGCGTGCTTGCCCGCGACCCGAACTGCGCCGGTCGAGCCCGTGCCTCGAGTGCCGATCGTCGCACCTCCGATGCCCGCACCCGACCAGCTCACGGCGCGCCCGGATCGGCGGGTCGACGTCGTGATCGCGGTGGCGTGGCTGGCGCTGCTCGAAATCGAGGTGGCGGCGAGCGCGCATCGCCGCGGACCGCTCTGGGCCAACGCGCTCGCCGTCGGGGCCATGGCGATCGCTGCGGTGTGGCGTCGTCGCGCACCGCTGCTCTTCCTGTTGTTCGTCGGCGCGATCGCAGTCGTCCTCGGCAGTGGGCTCACGTCGATGCAGTACGGCACGCTCACCGGCACGTACACGCTCGTGGTGCCGCTGTTCGCCGTGGCGGCGTGGAGCACGCGCGGCCGTGCGACGATCGGCCTCGTTGCGTGGCTCACCGGCGCGACGGCCGGGGCGGTGTTGTGGCACGCTCCTGTCGGTGGCTGGCTGGGCGCGACCGTGATGGGCTGTGTGATCTGGATGGTGGGCCGCATCACGCGTGGGCAGCGTTCGCTCACGGTGCGGCTGCGAAGTGCGTCCGCACTCCTCGAGGCCGAACGCGATGTGCGTGAGGAACTCGCGGTGACGCGCGAGCGGGGCCGGATCGCGCGCGACCTCGACGCGCTCGTGTCGTACGACGTTGTCGCGATGATCGTGCAGGCCGAAGCGGCACGCGCGTTGCTCGATCGCCACCCCGACCGCGCGGCCGACGCCGCCCATGCGATCGAACAGGCTGGGCGCGAAGCGCTCAAGCGGATGCGCGACGTGCTCGGCGTGCTCCGGGCCGACGACGCCCCGGCGTTGCGCTCGCCAGTGGTGTCCGCGGGTGAGCTCGACGGAGCGCTCGCGTGACAATCCGGGTCGTGATCGTCGACGACCAGCACCTCGTGCGCGCCGGTTTCCGCATGATCCTCGACACCCAGCCCGACATCGAGGTGATCGGCGAGGCCACGAATGGGGCCGAAGCAGTGGCGTTGGTGCAGTCGAGCGATACCGACGTGGTGCTGATGGACGTCCGGATGGAAGGGGTCGACGGTATCGAGGCGACACGCCGGATCATGGCTGGCGCGACGGCGGCGCGTACGCGTGTGTTGATCCTCACCACATTCGACCTGGACGAATACGTCTACGACGCGCTGCATGCCGGCGCGAGCGGCTTCCTGCTGAAGGACGCGCCCCCAGAACAGTTGACCGCGGCCGTGCGCATGATCGCCGACGGTGAAGCGCTGCTCGCGCCGTCGATCACCCGCCGGCTCATCGAACAGTTCGTGGCGCCGAGCCCGAGGACCGAACGCCCTGCAGCACTCGACGAGTTGAGCCCACGCGAATTGGAAGTGTTCCAGATGCTCGCCCGTGGTCACACGAACCGCGAGATCGCCACCGAGCTGTTCGTGAGCGAGACCACCGTGAAGACGCATGTGGCGCGCATCCTCACGAAGCTCGATCTGCGCGACCGCGTGCAGGCCGTGGTGCTCGCCTACGAGTCGGGCGTGATCACGCCGGGCTTACCGCCGGCCTGAGCGCGCCGCTCGTCGCTCGTCGTACTGGTCGGACCGACGCGTCGCTGCGCGCCGTGGCCATCGGGTAGGCGAGCACCGTGCGCGCGGCGTCGTGCGCGAGGGCTTCGACATCGTCGGTGTCGCCCACCACGGCGATGCGGTAGAGCAGCAACGCGGGGCCGAGGTCGGTGACGGTGTCGAGCGCAGGGTCGTCGGGGTCGCATTGGCGCGCCGCCACCACGAGATCGCGTAGCCGATCGCGCAGGTTGCACACCGCGATCGCGCGCCATGCCGTGGCGATGTCGGGCTCGCGCCGGATGCTTGCGATGAAGCCGATCACATCGCCCTGGCCCGCCATCGAGGTGGCGAGGTTCAGAAGTGTGGCAACGAGATCGCCGGCCGGGTCGCCGGTGTCGACGAGCTTCTCGTCGATGAAGCGCCCGCACTGGAGCGCCTCGATCACGAGCGCCTGCTTGTTGGGCCAGCGCCGGTAGATCGTGCCCAAGCCGACGCCCGCGTGCTCGGCCACGTCCTGCACCCGCAACTGGTCGTAGCCGCTGTCCTTCAGCAGCTCGAGCACGGCATCGAGGATCGCCGGGGTGCGGTCGGCATCGAGCGGCCGGCCCCGGCGTCCAGGTGCGTTGGCGCTCGCAGCGGCGCCGGACAGCTCGGGCACGTTCACACCATACCTGAACAGCTCGTTACCGGAAAGATTTCCTTCCGGAAGTCTTGACTTCTGTAATACCCCCGTCGATACTGCAAGAGATATTACCGGAAATGCCGATTCTCGGAGTCTGCCGTGACCACCTCGCTCGCACCCCACCAGCCTGGACACCCGTCTGGCACCCCAATCGAGGCCGACGCCGGGCCCGATCCCCGGCGTTGGCTGATCCTCGCCGTGCTCTGCACGAGCCTCGCCACCGTGATGATCGCCAACGCCTCGCTCAACAACGCCTTGCCGTCGATGGCCGAGCACCTGCACGCCACCACCAGCGCGCTGCAGTGGATCGTGGACGCCTACTCGCTGATGTTCGCCGGACTGCTGTTCGCGGCCGGGTCGCTCGGCGACCGCTTCGGACGCAAGGGCGCGCTGCAACTCGGCCTGTTCGTGTTCGTGGCCGGCGCGGTGGCCGGCGCGCTGTCGTCGACCGCCGCCGAGGTGATCGTGAGCCGCGGCGTGATGGGACTGGGCGCGGCGTTCGTGATGCCGGCCACGTTGTCGATCATCGTGAACGTGTTCCCCACCGAGGAGCGGGCTCGTGCGATCGCCATCTGGACCGCCGTGGCCGGCGCGGGCGGCGCACTCGGACCGCTCGCGAGCGGCGTGCTGCTCGAGCACTTCTCGTGGAACTCGGTGTTCTTGGTCAACGTTCCCGTGGTGGTGGTCGCGCTGGTTGCCGGTCTGCGGATCGTGCCGACATCGCGCGACGTGAACGCCACACGTGTCGACGTGCTCGGCGCGCTGCTGTCGATCGCCGGCATCAGCACGCTCGTGTACGCAATCATCGAGGCGCCCGACCATGGCTGGCTGTCGATGGAGACGGCGCTGGCGTTCGCGATGGCCGCGACGCTGCTGGCCACGTTCACGTGGTGGGAGCTGCGCACTGCCACACCGATGCTGAATCTGCGCTGGTTCCGTCACCGGGCGTTCAGCGTGGGCAGCGCCGGGATGATGCTCTCCTTCTTCGCGCTCTACGGGATGATGTTCCTGCTCACGCAGTATTTGCAGCTGGTGCACGACTACAGCCCGCTCGCCGCGGCTGTCCGCCTGCTGCCGATCGTGGCCGTGATGATCTTCGTGTCGCCGATCGCGCCGCGGCTCGTTGCGCGCTTCGGTGCCAACCGGGTGGTCGGCACGGGCCTGGCGGTGCTCGCCGTGGGCGCGGTGCTGCTCAGCCGGGTGACCGTGTCGTCCGCCTACTTGGTGCTCGCCGCAGCGATGATGGTGATGGTGGCGGGCATGGCCGTGTCGATGGCCCCGCTCACCAACGCGATCATGTCGGGCGTGCCGCGCGACCGGGCCGGCGTGGGCTCGGCGATGAACGACACGAGCCGCGAGCTCGGTGGCGCTCTCGGCGTGGCGGTGCTCGGGAGCATCCTCACGTCGCAGTACGCCGGCTCCATCGCACCGTCGATCGCGGGGTTGCCGGCGAGCGCGCGCGCTGCTGCGAACACGTCGCTTGCCGGCGCGTTGCAAGTCGCGGCCCGGCTCGACCCGGTGCACGGCAGTGTGGTGGCGAATGCGGCCCGGCACGCCTACGTGCAGGGCATGGGCGCCGCGTTCCTCGTGGGCGCGCTCGTGATCGGCGTGGCCGCAGCGATCGCCGCCCGGCTCATGCCGGCCAACGTGGAAGACGCCGACCACGCGCCGGTGATCGCCGACGTCGAGTTGCTCGAGGGCGTCGACCCGATCGACACGCCGGAGCTGCTGTCAGCCTGAGGTGTCCTTGAGCACGCCTACCTCATGGACGGAGGCGAGGTTGCCGGCGAGATAGCCCGGCGCCTCTTGGGTCTCGATGAACCACCCGGTGGGGCACATGGTGAGAATCTCGACGAACGAGAAGCCGAGGCCGGCTTCCTGCACCGCGAACGCCTGCAACAGCATGCGCTTGGTGCGCGCCACGTTGCCGGCATCGTTCACGGCACCGCGCGCCACGTAGGCGACCCCGTCCATCTGTGCGAGCAGGTTGCTCAAGCGGATCGGGTAGCCGTGCTGCTCGGCATTCCTACCTTCGAGGGTGTTCTTCGTGCGCTGACCGAGCACGGTGGTGGCGGTGAGGTGGCCGCCCGTCTCACCGAACACACCGTTGTTCAACATGATGCACGTGATGCGCTCGCCACGCGCCGCGGCGTGGAGCACTTCCTGCAAACCTTCGTTCACCATGTCGCCGTCGCCTTGCATGGTGAACACCGTGGTATGGGGCTTCGTGCGCTTCACGCCGGTGGCGAGCGAGGGCGCGCGCCCGTGCAGCGCCTGCAACACCTCCACATCGAGGTTGTTCGAGAACGCGGTGTAGCAACCGATGCCGAACACGGCGATCGTGCGTGACACCAGACCGAGCTCCTCGATCGCCTCGAGCGCGCAACGCATCGCGATCGGCTCGCCGCATCCTGGGCAGAGGTGATGTTCGCCCACGTCGATGAGCGACGGTGTGAAATCCTCCACCAGCGTTGCCGGTGCCGTGGGCGGTGCGCCGGTGGGCACCACCGGCCGCGACCGCGCCGGAATGCGGCCCGTGGAACCGTTGCTCATAACGTGGTCCTGTTCTCGATCCGCGCCTCGATGCGTCGGCGCAGCACGCCCACGTCGAGGTCGGGCGCGATGCCAAACCCCGAGGTGTCGAGGCTCAACCCGCCGATGAACTCCACCGGGGCCGAGCCCAACACGGCAAGGCGTACGTCGTCGATCATCTGGCCCTGGTTGTTCTCGTACACCAGCACCCGCTCGGCACCCCGAGCGGCCTGCGCGATCGCGTCGGTGGGGAAGGGCACGAGCGTGATCGGGCGCACGTAGCCGACGCGGTGCCCGTTGTTGCGCAGCTCCTGCACGGCGGCCCGCACGTACTTCGCCGGAGTGCCGAAGGCCACCACCACGATGTCGGCGTCGTCGGCGCCGATCGACTCGGCGCGCGGCGCGACGCCGGCGAGCATCGCCGCGGTCGCGTCGGCGCGCTCGTGGTAATGCGCGGCGAGGTCGTAGCCCACGCGATCACGCCGCTTCGCCGACCCGAGCGGTGAGATCAACTTGGCGTGGCCCGAACCCCCGGTCGATCCGTCGAGCGCCCACTCCGGCGCCGTGAGTGCGCGCTCCTGCGGCGCGTCGACCGCGATCGACTGCGAGGTGTGCGCGAGGTAGTAGTCGCCGAACACGAGCACCGGATTGCGCCATTGGGCGGTGAGCTCGAACGCGAGCGCCACGAGCTCGACGGCTTCGCGCGCGTCGATCGGCGCGAGTACGAGATGGCGGTAGTCGCCGTGACCGCCTCCGCGCGTCGCCTGGTAGTAGTCGCCCTGGGCCCGCGCCATGTTCAACACCACGAGCGGGAGTGCCGCGAGCGTGATCTCCGCCAGTGACTCCTGCATCAACGACAGTCCCTGACCGGTGGAGCCGGTGGCCGCGAGCGTGCCGGTCGCCGCGGCGCCCCAAGCCATGCCGATCGCTTCGAGCTCGCTTTCTGCGTTCATGCACACGCCGCCCACATCGGGCAGCTTGCGCGCCATGTGCTCCAGCACCTCGGTGAACGGCGTCATCGGGTAGCCGCTGAAGAACCGGCAACCGCCGGCAACCATCGCGTCGGCGATCGCCTCCGACCCTTCGAGAAGCCGGGCACTCGTCGCGCTCACGGGACGGGTACCTCGATGTCGACGGGGATCTCGACGGGTGGGTCGTACTTGTACACCTGGAACACGAAGTCGGGGCAGATCTGCGCGCAGGCGCGGCATCCCGTGCACCCGGCGAACAGGATCGGGTAGCGGTAGCCCCGCTCGTTCACCTCCGATGTGGTCATCTCGAGCACCCGCGGCGGGCACGCGTCGATGCACAGGTCGCAGCCTTTGCACGCCTCCACGTCGATCACCACCGTGCCGCGCACGATCATGGTGCTGCCATCTCGTCAGCGCTGCGGTCGGGAGCGGCGTCGTAACCGGCGCGCAGCGCGTGCTGATTCAGCGCGATGTGTTGCGCGCGATACGGCGGCAGCGACTGCGCGATCGCCGCGACGAGGGCGTCGAGCGTGACGAGCTCCGTCACCGCGGCGTAGGCACCGATCATCACGATCGACGCGGCCATCACGTTGCCGATGTCGGCCGCGATCGCCGTGGCGGCCAACGGCACGACGCGCACACCGGCCGCCAGGTGGGCCGGCGCGGGCATGCTGTCGAACACCGTCGTGTTGACGAAGAGGAGACCGCCCGAGCGCACTCGGGGCACGACCGAGTGTGCATATTCGGGGTGCATCGCGATCGCCGACCATGACGACGCCACGGTGGGCGGTGCTTCGATCGGTGCGTCGGCCAACACGAGCGTCGCTTCGGTGTTGCCGCCGCGCATCATGCCGCCATAGCTGCCGAACAGCTGCACCTCGAGCCCGTGGGTGATCGCGGCGCGAGCGAGCACCTCGGCGGCGAGCTGCACGCCCTGCCCGCCGATCCCGCTCATCAGCAGCTCGCGCTCCATACGGTGCGTCCCCGGGTTGCAGAACAGTGTTCTCAAAACTATAAAGCAGTGATCTTCGCGACGCACGGGAGTGATGGTGGACGACGGCAACGGCACACAAGCCGGTGAATCGCAGCTCGGGGCCGCAGTGGTGGGCACCGGGTTCGGTTGCCTCACCCACGCGCGGGCGCTGCGGGCCGCAGGTTTCGAGGTGCGAGCGCTCGTGGGGCAGAACGCCGAGCGAACCGCGGCCCGAGCCGAGCGTTGCGCCATCCCGGTTGCGGCTACGAGCCTCGCTGACGCGTTCGCCCGAGCCGACATCGACGCGGTCACGATCGCGACGCCACCGCACACCCACGCGCCGCTGGCATTCGACGCGATCGCGGCGGGCAAGCACGTGCTGTGCGAGAAGCCGTTCGCTCGCGACGCCGATGAAGCTCGCGCCATACTCGACGCGGCCAACGCGGCCGGCGTGGTGCACATGCTGGGCACCGAGTTCCGCTGGGCAACCGGGCAGGCACTCATGGCGCGGGCTGTGCGGTCGGGCGAGATCGGCGAACCACGGCTGGCCACGTTCCTGCTCCACATCCCGCTGCTCGCCGATCCGTCGGCCGAGGTGCCGGCTTGGTGGTCCGACGCGAACGAGGGCGGCGGGTGGCTGGGAGCGCACGCCACCCACGTGATCGACCAGGTGCGCACCACGCTCGGCGAGATCACCGGTGTCAGTGCCGCGCTCCCGTTGCTCTCGGGCCACGAGTGGACGGCCGAGGACAGCTACTGCGTGCAGTTCCGCACCGAGTCGGGTTGCGCGGGAACGCTGCAGAGCAGCGCCGGCGACTGGGGGCCGATGCAGATCGTGGCGCGCATCGCCGGCACCGGTGGCACGATCTGGACTGAAGGCGACCGCGTCAAGGTCGCGGGCGAGCAGGGAACGCGCGAGCTCGCGGTGCCCGACGATCTCGTCACCGGGCCGCCCGATCCGCCACCCGCCGACCTCATGGCGAGCGCATACGACCTCTTGCACGCCACCGGTATCGACGTGGGCCCGTACACCCGCCTGGCCGAGACGTTCCGCGACCTGATCCGTGGCGTCGAGGTGGCCGATGATCCCGCGCCGGCCACGTTCGCCGACGGTGTGGCCAACATGGTGGTGGTCGATGCGATCCGTCGAGCCGCGGTGGAGCAGTGCTGGGTCGCGATCTGACGCGCCTTCTCGCTATGTGACGCGCTCGACGAGCAGGCGGCGCTGGATCTGGTTCGTTGCCGGCGTGCGCGGGATGGCGTCGAGCACCACGACGCGGCGGGGATGCTTGAACGGCGCGAGCCGGTCCGCGCAGTGAGCACGTACCTGCGCAATGGCCGGCGCCGGCGCGCCGGCGTGGCACACGATCGCGGCGCACACCACCTCGCCCCAATCCGGGTCGGCCAGGCCGAACACCGCCACGTCGCGCACACCGTCCATCGTTGCGAGCACCGCCTCCACCTCACTCGGCGCCACCGACTCGCCGCCCGTGCGGATCACGTCACCGGCGCGGCCCACGATGGTGAGGTAGCCCTCGTCGTCCAGCTCGGCCCGATCGCCGGTGGCGTACCAGCCGTCGGCGAACGCGGCGGCCGTGGCGCCGGGATCATCGAGGTAACCGTCGAACAGCAGCGGCCCGCGCACGAAGAGCTGCCCGTCGTCGATGCGCACCTCGGTGGACGGTGCGGGCACGCCGACACTCCCCGGCTTGCGTTCGATATCGCGGTCTTCGAGCATGGCCACGCTGCCGGCCTCGGTCGAGCCGTAGAAGATACGCAACCGCGCGCCGGGCATGGCCGCGCGCATCGCGCCGAGCAATTCGGGCGGCGTCGCCGACGTGCCGGTGTCGGCGAAACGGATCGTCGACAGGTCGGCGTCGTGATCGTCGAGAATGCGGCGCCACACCGCCGGCACGCAGTTGAGCCTCGCGGCCCTCGACCGCGTGATCGCGTCGACGACCGTGGCCGCGTCGGTGGCGCCCACGAGCACCACGGTGTCGCGCGCCTGCCACTGCTGCATCGCGACCGTCCACGCACCCATGTGGAACAAGGGATACGGGCACACCATCGCGCCGCGCGGTTCGAGCAGCGCGCCGGGATGGGTGCGGAGATGGTTCACGCGATGCGACAGCACCGCGCCCTTGGCCCGGCCACTGCTGCCGCTCGTGAAGAACACCACGTGCGGATCGTTCTCGGTGATGGCCGGCGGATCGACGGCGGCGTCGGGCTCTGCCGCCGCGCGATCCGTGAGGTCGTCGAGCGTCACGTCGGCCGCGTGCGTGCCGTCCGACACCTGCAGCGCGGGCGATGCTGCGGCGATGGCCGGCGCCACCTCGTCGTCGTGCAGCGCGGGATCGAGCGGCACGTACACCGCGCCGAGCTTCGCCAGCGCGGCGAAGAGCGGCACCACCGCCAGACTCGTGCCGGCTCGCACCACGACGCGCTCGCCGGCGCGCACGCCGGAGCCGGCGAGCACGCGAGCGATGCGGTTCGCGGCCCGGTCGAGCTCGCCGAAGGTGAGTGTGGCCTCGCCGAGCGTCGCCGCGGTGCGGGTGGGCACGGCGCGGGCCGCGTTGCGGAAGACGTCGCCGATCAGCAAGCCGCCGGGCCAGTCCTTGCGCGCCAAGAACGCTGATCTTAGATTCGCAGAGCAGTGAGCCGCCCGAACACTCCAATGCGCGCCTCCACCCCCGAAATGGCCCACACGCTGGCGCGCCGAGCCGTGGCCCGCACGGTCACCGAACGCGAGCAGACGTACGCGAGCGAGATGCAGCGCATCGTCGACGCCACCTACGGCCTGATCGAGCGCACCGGCCAGGTGAGCCCGTCGCTGCGCGACATCCTGGCCGCGACGAACCTGTCGACCCAAGCCTTCTACCGGTACTTCCAGTCGAAGGACGAGCTCATGCTGCTCCTCCTCGACGACGGCCGGCGCAAGCTGCTCGACTATCTCGAGCACCGGATGACGAAGGTCGCTCCCGATCAGCGCGTGCGGGCCTGGATCCAGGGCGTGCTCGCGCAGGCCGCCAACGCCGGCGCGGCGGCACGCACGCGTCCGTTCCTGGCGCATCAAGATCGCCTGGCCGAGTTGTTTCCGGTCGAGCAGCAGCAGTCGGTGGATCTGCTGGTCGACCAACTTGGCTCGGCCGTGCAGCAGCTCGGCCGGTCCCGGGCGCGTTCGTCGCGCCAAGCGCGACGAGACGCCGAGTGCATCTATGAACTGGCGTTCGGCGTGTTGCACCGGCACCTCAGCCGGCACACGGCTCCGAATACCGCGGAGGTCGATCACCTCGTCGACTTCGCGGTGAAGGGATGTGGCGCATGACGACCGAGCCCGACGAACGCGTATTGGGACCGATCGGTACCAACGTGGTGTACGAGGACGAGCGGGTGCGCGTGTGGCGGCTGAAACTCGCGCCCGGCGAAGACAGTTCCGTGCATCGTCACGATCTCGACCACCTTCTGATCCAGGTGGCCGGCGACCGCATCGCGGCGCGGCCCGAGCCCGACTCTGCGGGTCCGTTCACCGAACCCATCGACGCCGACGTGGTGCCGAGCATGGTCACGTTCGTGCGCGCGGGAGGCATCGAGACTGCGCGCAACGTCGGGCGAGAGCAATACCTCGAGATCATCGTGGAGCTGAAGCACCCGGCCGCGCCGACACCTGACGCGTGACGCCTGATGCGCCGAGATGTGATCGGGCCTGGTCAGCGCACGCGCACCGCGCGGCCGGTCGTGTCGGCCGCAACCGCGTCGGGGTGCAGCAGCGCGGCGAGTAACTCGACACCGTCGACCACTCGCGGTCCGGGTCGAGAGAAGTAGGCGTTGCCGTGCACGGCCCACACCTCGCCCGCGCCGGTCAACTCCACGCGCGCCGCGAGATCACGGCCTTCGGTGACGGCCGGACCGAGGTCGTAGCCGCAGGGCATGAACACCACCACGTCGACGTCGGCATGCGCGATGCGGTTCCAGTCGAGACGTCGCGACTGCTCGTGCGGGTGTGCGAGCACCGAGACACCGCCTGCGGCATCGATCATGTCGGGCACCCAGTGCCCGGCACTGAACGGCGGATCCGACCATTCGAGCGCGAGTACGCGCGGCCTGGATAGCTCCGCGACCGCGCCACGCACCCGATCGACCCGGCCGCGCAGCTGTTGCATCACGGTGTCGGCGCGTGCTGAGCAGTCGGTTGCCGCGCCGACTTCACCCACGCACGCGATCACTTCGTCGAGGGTGGATGGATCGAGTGCGAGCACGTTGGCGTCGCAACCGAGCACGGCGAGGGCATCGTCGACCGCGCTCGACGGCACTGCGCACACGCGGCACAGGTCCTGAGCAAGGATCAGGTCGGGTTGGATCGCTCGGATGCGCTCCGCGTCGAGCGTGTACAGCGACTCGCCCGCCGCCACCGTGGCGCGCACGGCGTCGTCGATCGTGGCCGCCGACACGGTGTCGTCGGCGGTGAGCCGCGTGCCCGACACCACTGGCTTCGTGCACGCCGCCGCGGGGTGATCACACTCGAACGTGACGCCGCAAAGATCGTCGCCGAGGTCGAGCGCGTACACGATCTCGGTCGCCGACGGCAGGAGCGACACGATCTTCACGCGCCGCCATCGTAAGAGAGTGAGCGTGGCGACGAATCCCGCGACTTGTTCGGGTCGCGCTGGGCGCGGCGTGGCCCGGTCGTGTAGGCCAACGTCGTGGCGCAGTCACGCATCGGTGCTCTCGACGGGATGCGCGCCGTCGCGGTGACGACCGTGGTCGTCTACCACCTGTGGCCGAGCGCGCTGCCGTCGGGCTTCCTCGGCGTCGACGTGTTCATGGTGGTGTCGGGCTTCATCGTGACCAACCTGTTGCTGCGCGAGCGCGACGCGACGGGCCGTATTCGCGTCGGCGCGTTCTGGGGCCGGCGATTCCGTCGGCTCGTGCCCGCGCTCATGCTGCTGGTGGTGGTCGTCACCTGGTGGGTGCATGTGACCGGACCAGCCACGCTGATTCCAGCGGTGCGTTCGCAGGGACTGTCGGCGTTGTTCTACGCCACGAACTGGAAGCTGGTCTCGAGCGG
>DASXZO010000010.1:0-17500 GCA_036501845.1 Acidimicrobiia bacterium
TTGCGACGACGATGACAACCGCGTGCAACTCCGGTGCAACCGCTGAGGTGAACACGAGACAAACCCCCAGGTCGCGAGTTACCGTTGCGCCATGCGCAAGTGGGTTGGCATGGTCGCCGGCATCGCGTTGCTCGTCGGAGCAATGGCGACTCCCGCCGTCGCCTCGACGCCGACCGGCGTGCTCGACACCTCGTTCCACAGCAGCGGCGAGGTGGCGATCGGATCGGCGTGGACCACGAGTGCGCTCGCGCCGGCGCCGAACAACGGCCTCTACCTCGCGCTCCAGTCGAACACGAGTCGCAACGAACCCGTCCATGTCGCCCGGCTCACGAGTGCCGGCCGTCCCGATCCGACCTTCGGCAGCGGCGGTCACACCGACGTGTCGCTCGGGATCGGCGACTACAACGCTTCCTACGAGCTCGTGCCCGACGGCGCTGGGCTGCTCGTGGTAATCAACGATGTGAACCGCTCGTTCGGTCTCGTGCGCCTGACCGCGAACGGGAAGATCGATACGACGTTCGGTAGCGGCGGCCGCGTCGTGTTCACCTATGCGTCCGGGCAATACAGCGAGACGATCCAGACCGCGCATGTCCTCGCGGACGGGCTCATCGAGCTCGTGTTGCAACGCTTGGCGTTCCCCGAGCGCGACACGCCACAGTCCGGCGGGCTCGATCTTGTTCGACTCCGTGCCAATGGCTCGCCCGACTCGACGCTCGCGCCCTACGGCATCAAGAACCTTGTGAACTGGTCGGGCCAAGCAGAGGGCGAACGACCGCAGGCCGCGTTCACCAGCGACGGCAAGGTCTACCTAGCGCTGCCTTATAGCGCTGGGCGCAGCATCCTCGAGCGCCGGACGACAAGCGGAGTATTCGACCCCACGTTCCACAGCAACGGCGTGCGGCCGTACGCATGCCCCGACTGGCAACACATCCCGAGCGGGCCGATTCTGCGTGTCGACGCCCTCGGCCGCCCGCTGCTGTTCTGCACCTTGACCGCCGTCGAAAACCCCGTCCAGAACGACGTGTTCGTCGCGCGCCTCACCACGGCGGGCGCGGCCGACAACACCTTCGGCAGCGACGGACACTTTCGCGCCTGGCTTCACTACGACGGCGATATCGACGACAACATGTATGGCACCGACGCCACCGATCGCGTCGTGTTCGCGTACCTGACCGACCAGGGCGCTCCGACGCACCTGCACCTTGCGCGCTTCACGAGTGCCGGGATCGCTGACTCCACGTTCGGCACGAGCGGGGCATCCACGGTCACGTTCTCGCCCCGTTACAGAATCTCTGCGGGGCTTGCGTTCGGACCGAACCGCATCTACGCCTCGATGTACGACGTCGACCCGTTATCAGAGATCGCGATCGCCGTCCGTTCTTGATCAGTCGAGCTTTTCGCCATCGGCTTCGGCGAGGATCCGGCACACGTCGAGCGGGATGTCGGGCGTGGGCCACGCCGACGCGTCGTGGTGCGCTGCCGCCCACTGCGCGACGCGTTCGCGCCCACCTGCCACGCTCACGCGCACCGCGCCGAGCTCGGCGTGGTCGAGATAGAGCGCGCAACGACGCACGAACCCGCGACGTTCCTTCCATGCGTCGATCGTGCTGCGGCCGGCCATCGCACCGGCGACCGTGGCCACGGCCCGCCGGTACGGGCCGAAGTCGGCGTCGAGCTTGCCCACGTCGTGCAGCAGCGCGGCCGCGAGGTATTCCTCGTGATGATCGATGGCCGGGTCGAGCTCGAGGTCGGCGCGTTGGGCCACGGCAAGCCCCTCGTGCTGGTCGGCCCGGCCCAACTTCGCCCACACACCCTGTTCGGGCGGCGTGAGCAGCGACGCGACCCAGGCCGCGTCGAACGCGTCGACGCGCCGCGGCACGAGCGAGCCGAAGAAGCGTGCCACGAGATGCCCGGGGCGCGCGCTCACGGTGCGGCCCGCGCCGTCGCGCGGCGCGCACGCGGGTGGCTCGCGTCGTAGACCGCCCGCAACCGTTCGGGCGACACCTTCGTGTACACCTGCGTGGTCGACACGCTGGCGTGGCCGAGCAACTCCTGCACCACACGAATGTCGGCGCCGTGGTCGAGCATGTGGGTGGCGCACGAATGACGCAGCACGTGCGGGCTGATGCGATCGGCGAGCCCGACGCGCGCACCCATCGCGTGCACGATCTTCCAGCAGCCTTGGCGCGTAAGGCGTCCGCCGCGCGCGTTCAAGAACACGGCATCGCCGTCGCGAGCCGCCTTGGCGCGGGCTCCGGTGCCGTTGCGCAACGCCAGTCGGCCGCGACCGAGGTATTCGCGCAACGCCGCGCGGGCGGCACGTCCCACCGGCACCATGCGTTCCTTGTCGCCCTTGCCGAGCACACGCACCAGGCCGTCTTCGAGGTCGAGGGCGTCGAGATCGAGCCCGACGAGCTCGCTGATACGGATCCCGGTGGCGTAGAGCAGCTCGAGAATCGCGCGGTCGCGTTGAGCGAGCGGATCGGTGCCGGTGACCGCGCCGAGCAGCGCGGCGATCTCGATCTCGTCGAGCGCTTTGGGAATGCCCTGCGGCACGCGCGGCGCCTCCACCACCTCACTCGCGTCGGTGGCGAGCAGGCCTTCGCCCACGAGGAAGCCGTGGAAGGAACGCACCGCAACCAGTGCACGAGCGATCGACGCCGGGGCGAGCAACTGCGCACCGTCGTCGTCCTGCAGTTCCCGCAAATGGTGCACGTAGGCCGCCACCATCTGCTCGTCGATCGCCGCGGCGTCGGTGATTCCCCGCGCCCGCACAAACGCTTCGTAGCGCGCGAGGTCGCGCCGATACGCGGCGCGCGTGTTCACCGCGAGCCGACGTTCGACGGTGAGCCACAGCTCGTGCTCTGCGAGCTGCCCCGCTAATGCACCCCCGCTCGCCTGCGGCTCGCGCCCCGAGGGGCGTTCGGACGCTCGCTCCGCTCGCCGGCGTGCTGCGCGCTCATCTCGCTCCTCCGTCGCTCCTGAGCCGCTCCGCTCGCCCATGGACGTCGTGCGGAGCGCCTCAGCGGGCCGCGGCAGGGATTTCGATCGGGATGTGCGGCAGCCGGCCTTCGGCCCGGAACTTCGCGGCGGCGACGAAGCCGGCAAAGAGCGGGTGCGGCCGATTCGGGCGGCTCTTGAACTCGGGGTGCGCCTGCGTGGCGACGAAGAACGGGTGGTCGCTCTCCTGCAACTCGATGAACTCGACGAGGCGCTCGTCGGGCGAGGTACCCGACATCACGAGACCGGCATCTTCGAGCGGCGCGCGGTAGCGGTTGTTCACTTCGTAGCGGTGACGGTGCCGTTCGTACACGTTCTGCTCGCCGTAGAGCTCGCGTACGATCGTGCCGTCGCGCAGGCGCGCCGGGCACGAACCGAGCCGCATCGTGCCGCCCTTGTCGACCACGTCGCGCTGATCGTCCATGAGGTCGATCACCGGATGCGGCGAATGCGCGTCGAATTCGCTCGAGTTGGCGCCTGCGAGCCCGCACACGTTGCGGGCGTACTCGATGACCGCGCAGTGCAGACCGAGGCACAGGCCGAGGAACGGCACACCCTGTTCACGCGCGTAGGTGACCGCCGCGATCTTGCCTTCGATGCCGCGCACGCCGAACCCTCCGGGCACGACGATGCCGTCGAGATCCTGGAGCCGTCCCTGCGCGAGCAGGCCTTCGGCCTCGTCGGACGCGATCCAGTCGAAGGCGATGTCGGCGCCGCACGCGAAGCCGCCGTGGCGCACGGCCTCGACCACCGACAGGTAGGCGTCCTGTAGCTGCACGTATTTGCCGACGATGCCGATGCGCACCGTGCTGTCGACCGCGCGCACGCGCCGCACGAGCTCCTTCCACTCGGTGAGGTCGGTCTCGCCGCCTTCGAGTTGCAAGGCCTTGCACACGTAGTCGTCGAAGCCCTCTTCGTGCAGCACGAGCGGGATCTCGTAGAGGCTGCTCGCATCGACCGCGCTCACGATGCCCGACACCGGCACGTCGCACAGCGCCGAGATCTTCTCCTTCAGCCGGTACGGGATCGGCCGGTCGGAGCGGCACACGATCGCGTCGGGTTGGATGCCGCGGCTGCGCAACTCGGTGACCGAGTGCTGCGTGGGCTTGGTCTTCTGCTCACCCGACGGACCGATGAACGGCACCAGCGTGACGTGCACGTAGAACACGTTGTGCGCGCCGGCGTCCTTCTTGAACTGCCGGATCGCCTCGAGGAACGGAAGGATCTCGATGTCGCCGACGGTGCCGCCGATCTCGGTGATCACCACGTCGACATCGTCGGCCGCGAGGGCCGAGATACGGTCCTTGATCTCGTTGGTGATGTGCGGGATCACCTGCACGGTGTCGCCGAGGTACGCGCCCTTGCGTTCCTTGGCCAGCACCGACTGGTAGATCGAGCCGGTGGTGGCGTTCGAGCGGCGCGACAGCTCCACGTCGACGAAACGCTCGTAGTGGCCGAGGTCGAGGTCGGTCTCGCCGCCGTCGTTGGTGACGAACACCTCGCCGTGCTGGAACGGGTTCATCGTGCCGGGGTCGACGTTGATGTAGGGATCGAGCTTCTGGATCGTGACTCGCAGCCCCCGGCTCTTCAGCAGCCGGCCCAACGAGCTCGCGGTGAGCCCCTTGCCGAGGCTCGAGGCGACACCCCCCGTCACGAAGACGTGCTTGACCACTCCGGCAACCTCCACAAATGCGTCCGACGTGCGTGCGGCTGGACGCGGGCGTATGCGGGCGCGACGAATGACACCTCAAGTTCCGGTGTCCGGCGGGCTCCGTAACGGCTCCGCAGCAACGAATCGACAACGTCGATCTGATCGCTACGAGCCGTCCCGCGTGGCACGTGCGACGGTACCACGGGGACGACGCCGCTTTGTGCCATCGCGCGGTGGGCCGTCACCGGAGAGCAACTCACGTGCGTGGGCCTGGGCGCTGGCCGAGCTGCCGGCACCGCCGAGCATGCGAGCCACCTCGTGCACACGCGCATCGTCGAGCAGCAGCTCCACCTGGGCCTCGGTGCGGCCCTGCACTTCGTGCTTCGACACGTGCAGTTGCGCATCCGCGGTGGCCGCCACCTGCGCGAGGTGCGTCACGCACAACACCTGGTGTGACTGGCCGAGCGTGGCGAGTGCTCGCCCGACCGCAACGCCGGCTTCGCCACCGAGGCCCGCGTCCACCTCGTCGAACACCAGCGTGGGCGGGGCCTGCGAGAGCACGACTCGGATGGCGAGCATCGTGCGCGACAGCTCGCCGCCCGACGCGGCCTTGGCCAGCGGCCGAGGCGGCTCGCCCGGATTCGGTGCGAGCACGAATGTGACCGCGTCGATGCCGTCTTCCGACAGTGGCGCGTCGTCGAGCACGATGTCGAAGGTGGCGGCACCGAGCGCGAGTTCGTGCAAATGTTCGGTGACCGCCGCGGCGAGTCCTGGCGCGGCTGCTGTGCGTGCCGCTCGCAACTTGCGGGCGGCTTTGTCGGCACCGGCACGCGCGTCGGCGCGTTGTTGTTCCAGCTCGCCGACGAGCTCGTCGTGACCCACCAACTCTTCGAGGCGGGCCCGCGATTCGTC
The DNA here is from genome assembly GCA_036501845.1 of Acidimicrobiia bacterium. GTDB lineage: Bacteria > Actinomycetota > Acidimicrobiia > IMCC26256 > PALSA-610 > JBBREP01. The sequence goes on from DASXZO010000010.1 coordinate 5,564, forward strand.
TGCGTACGCGAGCACGTCGGCGAGCGTCTCGCCGTACTTGCGCCGCAGCTCGCGCAGGCGCTGGCGGCGGGCGACCGCCTCGGCGAGCTGCTCGGGATCGGCCTGGATCGAGTCGTGGCGCAGGCGTAGGTCGTGCACGAGCTCCGACAACTCGGCTTGCACCCCCCGGCCTCGCGCCACGACGTCGGCGAGCGGAGTGGGGAACGTCTCGAGCGCGGCGACGGCCTGTCCGGTGGCATCGGAGGCGGCACCTTCGAGCGCGGCATGCGCATCCGCGAGCACGCGGCGCAGCTCGTCGGCGTCGCCGAGCAATGTGATCTTCGCGTCGAGCTCGGCCTCTTCGTCGGCGGTGATGCCCGTTTCGTCGATGTCGGTGATCTGGAAGCGCAGCAGATCGATCTCGCGCGCGCGGCTCCGCGTGTCGCCGCCGAGAGACGCGAGGCGCGCGTCGATTGCCGACACATCGCCGAGCGCAGATCGCAACGCGGCGCGCGGCTTCTCGGCCGCGGTGCCGGCGAAGGCATCGAGCAGATGTCGCTGCTCGGCCGGCGCAAGCAGGCTCTGCTGCTCCCACTGGCCGTGCAGGTCGACGAGCGTGCGGCCGCGCGCCGCCAGCTCGCCGACGGTGGCGAGATTGCCGTCGATGTAGGCGCGACTCCGACCGCCCGCCGCCACGACGCGAGCGAGCACGAACTCATTGCTGGCGTCGACCCCAGCACCTTCGTCGCTGTCGCCGTCGACGAAGCGAGCTTCCACACGAGCCTCGTCGGCGCCTGCGCGCACCAGGGTGGCGTCGGCGCGCGCGCCGAGCAGGAGCGCGACCGCTTCGACGAGCAGCGTCTTGCCCGCGCCGGTCTCACCGGTGATCGTCGTGAAACCGTCGCCGAGCACGAGTTGGAGCTCGGAGATGATCCCAAGATTCGTGACACGGAGCTCGACAAGCGACATGTGCAATCGGCCTCGGGCGCTCAGCGGTCGGGCAACGAGAACTTGGCCTTCAAGATCTGGTGGAAGCCCACCTCGCGCGGCGCCACGATCGTGATCGGCTCGTCGGCCACGCGGCAGCGCACGCGCGCGCCCACGCCCAGCTCGCAGCAGCGGCGCCCGTCGACGAACAGCACCACCGCGCATTCGTCGATCACCGACATCTCGATGGTCTCGTCGGCCGCGAGCACGAGCGAGCGATCGAAGAGCATGTGCGGCGACACCGGCGTGAGGGCAAGGAGCCGACCGGTGGGCGACACGATCGGACCGCGCACCGAGAAGCTGTACGCCGTCGACCCGGTGGGCGTGCTCACGATCACACCGTCGGCCGCGTAGGTGGTGAACGGCGCGCCGTTGATGGCGACCTCGAGGCGTACGAGCCGGCCGCTGTCGACCCGTTCGAGCACCACTTCGTTCAGCCCGAACCAGCGCACCTCGCGTTGCGGCGTGTCGGCGAGGCACTCCACCATCGATCGCTGTTGCACATCGAAGTCACCGCTGGCGATGCGGTCGAGCGCGCTCTCGAGCTCCGATGCTTCGAAGGCGTTGAGGTAGCCGAGCTGGCCGGCGTTGACGCCGACGATCGGCACCGTGGTGGGGTACACGAGGTCGACGGTGTGGAGCATCGTGCCGTCGCCGCCGATCGACATGATCAGGTCGACGCCCGTCGCGAGTTCGGCCCCGTCCACGAGCGTGGCACCCGGGGGCGCCGGCGCGCGCTCCGACGACGCAACCTGCACCGCCACGCCCTGTTCGGCGCACCACTTCGCGGCGCGCGCCGCCAATTCCATCGCCACGGGGCGATCGGGGTTGACGACGAGGGCGATGGCCTTCACGAGGAGGCATTCTCGCCGCTCGGGCCACCAGGTTGGGTGACGTTCCCCGCGATATCGCCGGTGGTGTCGCCCGCCGCCAGCGCTTCGAGGGCGGCCACGGCGAGTTGGGGGCCAGTCCCGCGGGCGTGGAACAGGAACTCGCGGTTCCCGTCGGCGCCGTGGATCGGTGAGGCGACCGCGGCCACCGTGACCAGGCCCTGCTCTGCGAGCGCGCCGGCCACCTCCAACAGCACGGCCGCATGCACCGTCCGATCGCGGATCACGCCGCCCTTGCCGACACGACTCCGTCCCGCCTCGAACTGGGGTTTCACGAGCAGCACGAAGTCGCCGTCTTGGCGCGTGCAACGCACGAGCGCGGGCGCGACCGTGCGCAAGGAGATGAAGCTGAGGTCGGCCACGCACCCGTCGACCGGCCCGCCGATGTCGTCGGGCTCGAGGTTGCGCACGTTGGTGCGATCGTGCACCACCACGCGAGGGTCGCGTTGCAACGACCAGGCGAGCTGGCCGTGGCCCACGTCGACCGCGTGCACGCACGCCGCGCCTCGTTGCAAGAGGCAGTCGGTGAAGCCACCAGTGGACGCGCCGGCGTCGAGCCAGGTACCGCCGGACACCTCCACTGCGAAGGCGTCGAGCGCGGCGGCGAGCTTGAGTCCGCCGCGCGACACGTAGGGGCTGGGTTCTCCGGCCCGCTCGATCGGATCGGCGTCGGACACCTGGCGGGCCGGGTTGTCGGCCGGCGCGCCGCCAACGGTGACACGCCCTTGCTGTACTGCTTCGACGGCATCGGCGCGGCTGCGGGCCAGGCCGCGCCGCACGAGCTCAGCATCGAGCCGGCGGCGCACTTCAGCCGGCGGTCGCGGCCTTCTTGGCCGCGGTCTTCTTGGCCGTCGACTTCTTCGCAGTCGACTTCTTCGCCGCGGTCTTCTTTGCCGTCGACTTCTTCGCGGTCGACTTCGTTGCCGCGGTCTTCTTCGCGGTCGACTTCGTTGCCGCGGTCTTCTTCGCGATCGACTTCCCGGGCGCCTTCTTTGCGGGCGCCGGGCGCAGGCCGAGCGCGCGCAGCTGGCGTTCCACCTCGCGCCGCACGATCTGGGTGAGCGCCTCGGTGCCGCGCTTGCCCGCGGCGAGCGCCTCTTCGATCGCGGCCGACGCCTTGTCGCGCTGTGCCTGGCCGCGGTCGACGATGTCGTCGAGCACTGCCTTCACGGGTGTCCTGGCCATGTTCGGGTCCTCTCGTGATCTTCGTGCGCGATGCGCGGTCCCGCCCAGGGCAATCCGTGGATGCTACGGCGCCGCCGCGACCAGCCCCGACTCCAACAAACGCGGCGCGAGCGCGAGCAAATCGTCGGCGACGAGTGCCGGCGGCACCGGCGCGTCGTCGTCTCCCTGCACACCCGAACGCACGAACGCGAACGGCCAGCCGAGCGCGGCCGCGAACGCGCCGTCGGTGCTGGCGCGGTCGCCGATCATCACGCCCCGCTCGCCGCACACTTCCTTCACCAACGCCGCGAGCGTTTCGTGCGGTTTGCCGACCACGACCGGCGTGCAACCCGACGCGGTGGCGACGGCCGCGGCGATGCTCCCCGCGCCGGGCAGCAACGTTCCGTTCGGGCCGGGATACGTCGGGTCGGTATTGGTGGCCACGAGAAGCGCGCCGGCGCGCGCCGCGTCGGCCGCGCGCGTGAGTCGCTCGTAGTCGAACTCACGGTGAAAGCCCACCACCACGGCGGCCGCGGGCGGCTCGTCGACAACGACGAAGCCTTCCGCGGCGAGCGCCTCCCGCACTCCCTCACCCGCGCAGGCCAGCACCCGCGCACCTGGCGCGAGCGACGCCCGACACCAGCGCGCCGCGGCCATCGCGCTGCTCAGCACATCGGCGGCGGCGGCAGGTATCGACATGCGGCCGAGCTTGGCCACGTAGTCGGCGGGCGTGTTCCCCGAGTTGTTGGTGACGAACACGACGCGCACGCCGGCATCTCGCAGCATCGCGATTGCCGGCCCGCCTCCCGCGATCGGCTCGTCGCCGAGCCACACCACACCGTCGAGGTCGCAGCACACCACGGGCCGTTCGGTCACCGGCCGAACCTATCGAAGCCCGCCTGACGCCTTCGTTAGAGTGCCGCGGTGCCCGGGTTCGAGCCGTTTCGCGGTGTCCGCTACGTGACCGGCTTCGGCGGCCACGCCACCATGGGCTGGTCCGGGCCGATCGACCACGACGTGGTGTGCGCGCCGCCGTACGACGTGATCGACGAAGGCGAACGCCAAGCACTCGCGCGCCGCCACCCGCGCAACGCCGTGCGGCTGATCCTGCCCCAAGACCATCACATCGAAGGCGACCGCTACGCGTCGGCGTACGACGACTACTGCCTGTGGCACAGCGAAGGCACCCTGGATGTCGACGCCGCGCCGCGCTTCTACGGCTACCGGATGGAGTTCCGCGACAGCCTCGGCCACAACCGGCGAACGGTGGGCGTGATCGGCGCGCTCGAACTCCCTGCCGCGCCCGGTGAGGGCGACATCCTGCCGCACGAGCGGACGATGGCGAAGGCCAAATCCGACCGTCTACAGCTGCTGCGCCACACCCATCTCAACGTCGATCCGATCTGGGGGCTCACCCTCGCCTCCGGCCTCACCGACCTGATCGAAGGCGCGGCCGGCGCCTCACTCGGCGGTTGCGTCGACGACAACGACAACGCGCACACGCTGTTCGCGATCGACGATGCCGACGCCATCGCCGCGATCCGCGGCGCGATCGCAGGCTCGCCGCTCGTGCTCGCCGACGGTCATCACCGCTTCGAGACGGCCTGCGCGTTTCGCGACCAGGGCCCCGAGAACGCCAACGGGGCGCGCCCACTTGGCGCGCCGGCGATCATGACGCTCGTGGTCGAGCTGGCCGAAGAGCAACTCAGCATCCAGGCGATCCACCGCCTGGTCACGCTCACCCCTGGCTTCGAGGCGCGTGCTTCGCTCGCCGACGCCTTCTCGCTCTCCCCCGTCGACTCGCTCGCGGCCGCGGGCGACGACGCACTCGTGCTCGTCGAGCGCGGCGCGCTCCACGTGCTCGAACCGCGCGCCGATGTGGTGGCACGCGAGCTTGCCGACGAGCCGGACATGCTCCGGGCCGTCGATGCCGCCATCGTCGAGCGCGTGGTGGCGCCGCGCTGGCCCGACGCCACGTGGACGTTCCGTCACGATGCCGACGAGATCGTCGCCCAGGTGCACAACGGCGCCTACGACGCCGGCCTCGTGCTGCGCCCGCCCACCGTCGCCACCACCCGTGCGGCCGCGGCGGCACGCGTCCGCATGCCGCAGAAGACCACGTTCTTCTATCCGAAGCCGCGCACCGGCCTGGTGTTCCGCGACCTCGAGATCGGCTGATCGAACCGCGGGCGCCCGCCCGCGTCGCCGCGTCAGTTGTTGCTGTCGCCCACCGACCAGGTGGCGCCCGAGGCGATGACCTTGCTCAGGTCGCCCGGGCCCTTGTTGCCGACCTCGGCCGCGAGCTGCGCCTGCACCTCGACCTCGTACACCGGGCGCTGCACATCGCGGAACACGCCGACCGGCGTGGGCGACGTGGGCGCGTTCGACAGGCGCGACAGTGCGAACGCGAGCGTGGGATCGTGGCGGTGCTCGTCGTGCACAAGCAGACCCTCGACACCCACCTCGGCGACCTCGACCACGCGCGGCTCGCCGAACTCGTTCACCGCCACGCCGAACTGTTGCTCGCTGCCGAAGCGGATCGGTTCACCCTGCACCAGATCGATCAGCATGTTCGGCCGGGCATCGCGCTTCAGGATCGCGTCGAAGGCGCCGTCGTTGAACACGTTGCAGTTCTGGAAGACCTCCACGAACGCCGCGCCCTGGTGCTCGTGCATGCGCCGGAACACCTGCATCATGTGCTTGCGGTCCATGTCGTGCGTGCGCGCCACGAAGGTGGCCTCGGCGCCGAGCGCGACCGACAGCGGGTTGAACGGGTAGTCGACCGAACCGAACGGTGTGCTCTTGGTGACCTTGCCGAGCTCCGACGTGGGCGAGTACTGACCTTTGGTGAGCCCGTAGATCTGGTTGTTGAACATGATGATCTTCAGGTTCACGTTGCGGCGCAGCGCGTGGATCAGGTGGTTGCCGCCGATCGACAGCATGTCGCCGTCGCCGCCGATCACCCACACGTGCAGGTCGGGCCGAGCGAGCGCAACGCCGGTGGCGAGGGCCGGCGCACGGCCGTGGATGCCGTGCACGCCGTAGGTCTTCATGTAGTACGGGAAGCGCGCCGCGCAGCCGATACCGGAGACGAACACCATCTCCTCGGGCTTCACGCCCAGGTCGGGCAGCAGGAACTGCACCGCGGTGAGGATGCCGTAGTCACCGCAGCCGGGACACCAGCGCGGCTCCTCGCCCGACTCGAAATCCTTACGGGTGAGCGCAACAGCGTCGGTGGTCATGACTCGATCATCTCCAGGATCTTGGCCTCGAGCTCAGCGGCCCGGAACGGCACACCCTGCACCTTGGTGAAGGAATGCGCGTCCACGAGGTACTCGGCGCGCAGCAGCTTGTTGAGCTGGCCGAGGTTCATCTCGGGTACGAGCACGCGGCGGTAGCGAGCGAGCACGTCGCCGAGGTTCGACGGGAACGGGTTGAGGTGCGTGAGGTGCGCGTGCGCCACCGGCTTGCCGCGAGCACGCACGCGTCGCACGCCGGCCTGGATCGCGCCCCAGGTGCTGCCCCAGCCGACCACCAGCGTGTCGGCGTTGCCGTCGACATCGTCGACCTCGACGTCGGGGATGTCCTTGGCGATCCCCGCGACCTTGGCGGCACGGATGTGCACCATCGCCTCGTGGTTCTCGGGCGAGTAGCTGATGTTGCCGCTGCCGTCGGCGCCTTCGATGCCGACGCCCGCCTTCTCGATGCCACCGATGCGGTGCATCAGGCCCGGCGTGCCCGGCACCGCCCACGGACGGGCCAGCGTCTCGGGATCGCGCAGGTACGGCCAGAACACGTCGCCGTGGTTCGGCTCCGAGGCGAAGTCGACCGAGATGTCGGGCAGCGCGTCGAGGTCGGGCAGCAGCCACGGCTCGGCACCGTTGGCGAGGTAGCCGTCGGTGAGGAGCATCACGGGCGTGCGGTACTTGAGGGCGATGCGGCACGCCTCGAACGCCGCGTCGAAACACTGACTCGGCGAGTAGGCCGCGACGATCGGCAGCGGCGACTCACCATGGCGGCCGTACATCGCGAGCATGAGGTCGGCCTGCTCGGTCTTGGTGGGCAGGCCGGTGGACGGGCCGCCGCGCTGCACGTCGACGACCACGAGCGGGAGCTCGAGGCTCATCGCCAGGCCCAGCGCCTCCGATTTCAGGTCGACACCCGGGCCCGACGTGCCGGTGATCGCCAGCGAGCCGGCGAAGGCCGCGCCGATCGCGATCGAAGCGGCGGCGATTTCGTCCTCGGCCTGGAGCGTCTTCACGCCGAAGTTCTTGAGCTTCGACAGCTCGTGGAGGATGTCGGACGCCGGCGTGATCGGGTACGACGCGTACACCAGCGGGAGCTTGGCGCTCTGCGACGCGGCGACGAGGCCGTACACCGTGGCGGCATTCCCGACCACGTTGCGGTAGCGCCCGGGCTTCAACGCCGCAGGGCGCACTTCGTAGGGATGGTCGAACAGCTCAGCGGTCTCACCGAAGTTGCGACCGGCCTTGAACGCGGCGAGGTTGGCGTCGCGCACCTGCGGCTTGTTGCCGAAGCGCACCTCGATCCATTCCTGCACCGGCTTCACCGGACGCGTGTACATCCAGCAGAGCAGGCCGAGCGCGAAGAAGTTCTTGGAGCGCTCGGCGTCGCGCGGCTTGACGCCGAGCTCCTTGGTGGCGCTCACCGTGATCGACGTCATCGGCACCTGGTACACCGTGTACGCCGCCAGCGAGTCGCCGTCGAGCGGGTTGTGGTCGTAGCCGGCCTTCTCGAGGTCGCGTGCCTCGAAGTTGTCGGAGTTGACGATCACGGTCGTGCCCGGCGCCATGTCGTGCAGGTTCGCCGACAGCGCAGCCGGGTTCATCGCCACGAGCACGTTCGGCGCATCGCCGGGAGTGACGATGTCGTGGTCCGAGATGTGCACCTGGAACGACGACACGCCGGCGATCGTGCCGGCTGGCGCACGGATCTCGGCTGGATAGTTCGGCAACGTCGCCAGGTCGTTGCCGAACGCGGCGGACAGTTCGGTGAACCGGTCCCCCACGAGCTGCATGCCGTCACCCGAGTCACCCGCGAAGCGGATGACGACCCGATCCAGGGTCTCGGCCCGCGGTTGCGCGGGAGAATCGATGGTCACCGTTGACCCGTTCCTTTCATGCTCCGACTGCAACGAGCACCCGGCCTCGTCCCGCCGCAACCGCTCGTCTGCCTCGACGCGCTGCGGTGCACGGGCTCCGGTGTTGCGATCGTACCCCCGAGGTTCGCTTCCCCTGTGACACATCGGCCGACGGGCCCACGACCTGCGGCCCCGGGGTGGCGATCGCGCCAGGATCGCGCCGGTCATGCGACGGCTACTCGAGCGCGCCGAGGTGATCGCGCACCGTGCGTTCGACCCTGGCGCGGCCCCGTTTGTCGCCGGCACGGCTGATGGCGACGGCCGCGACCTCGACACGGCTCGCCGTGCTGCCGCCGGCCCGGAAGAAGCGGCGCCGGACAGTGCCTGCCACCAGCACCTCGTCGCCGGCGTCGAGCACCGTGACCCACGCCGCCGGATCGGTGACACTCACCGGGACGCTCACGGCCGCGCCATCGTCGGGGCGGGTGGTCACTTGCAGCTGGGCGAGCTCGCTCCCCGACGGGAGCGTGCGGCAGTCGGGCGGGCTCGACAGCACACCGCGCACGACCGCGATGTTCACCGACTCACTGCTCGTCGACGTTTTGGGGTCTGGCATTGGATCTCCTCGACTCGTGGCGGCGTCGTTTCGCGCGCCGCTCGGATTGCAATTCGGGTCGGGGAGGTTCGGGGAGTTGTGGTGAGCCTACGAGGGGGTTGCGACACTGTTCAGCCGAGCGACGCGAGGCGTTCGGCCACGTCGGCAAACTGGCTGTCGTATTTCTTCACCCGCAGGAACAGCGCTCGTGCGCGCGGGATGTCGCCGGTCCGCTCGTAGAGGTCGGCGAGCGCGTACCAGAGCCGCACGTGGTGCTCCTGGATGCGCCGCGGGTTGTCACGCGCACGCTTTTCGAGCACTTCGATCGCCTCGTCGCGCCGGCCGCGATCGGCAAGCGACCCGGCGTAGACGATGCGGCCCTCGGTGACGAGCTCGGCCGACGGCGACGCTTCACCGAGCTCGCGCCACAACTCGTCGACGCGCCGGTAGCGCTTCAGCGCGCGGGCGCAGTCCATCAACACCGGGTGCTGGTCGGTCGAGCCGGTGATGTCCACGAAGGCCTCGAGCTCGCGCTCGGCGGCCCGGTAGTTGCCCACCCGGTACTGGCACAGCCCCGCGAGCTCGCGCACGCCCGCGGCGTCGGGGTATGACCGCATGAGTGGCCGCAGGATGCGCAGCGAATCACGCTCGCGCCCGGCGTTGAACGCCTCGGCCGCCTGTTCGAGCGTCTTCACCGCCTGCGCGCCGCGCGCGCCGGCGACGCGGCGTAACTCGGCAGCGGCTTCGGAGTCCTTGCGAGGACGGCGGTACCGGGGCGGGCGGGTTGCGGGCATGGTCGGCGAACCGTACCGGGGCGCGCGCGGCGGCCCCGGACGCGACGATGCCCGCCTCGGGTCCACTGGACCCCGGCGGGCAACGTCATTCGAATAATCCGGCGGCGACCTACTCTCCCAGGAAGTTCCCCTCCAAGTACCATCGGCGCGGGCGGGCTTAACTGCCGTGTTCGGAATGGGAACGGGTGTGACCCCGCCGCTGTAACCACCGGAAATCTTGGCGCTCTCGGTTCCCCGAGAACTCCATAGCGAGCACGAGACATCCAATCGATGTCGAAATGTATGAGAGCTCAAGCCCTCGGCCGATTAGTACCGGTCGGCTGAACACGTCACCGTGATTACACCTCCGGCCTATCAACCTGGTCGTCTACCAGGGGCCTTACCTGCTTGTGCAGTGAGAGACCTCATCTCGAGGCGAGTTTCGCGCTTAGATGCTTTCAGCGCTTATCTCTTCCGTAGGTCGCCAACCAGCCGTGCCCTTGGCAGGACAACTGGCACACGAGAGCTACGTCCGCTCCGGTCCTCTCGTACTAGGAGCAGCTCCTCACAAGTCTCTTACGCCCACGGAGGATAGGGACCGACACGATTGTTACCGACACTCTCCACCTTGGAGGAGCGTGGGCCAGGTCATTTCTGCCTGGCTCTGCATGTCGCCATGCAGGTCGGACCATATCTTCAACGCTCTCGTTCGAGCGTTGTTCGGCATATGGTCTCTGAGGATTCTGAATGCGCAGCAATTGCCGACCGCCGATACCGACCGCCTCCATTCATGGAGAGCGCGACGGCGACGAGGTCGTCGAAGCCTTGGGCAGTGAGATGCTCTCCATCGGCCATCGCCCGAACAATGCCGGCGAAGGCCTCGAAGTCTCGTTGCTTCGAGCTGATGAGAGGTTGCTGTTCGAAGAGCGGGATGACCCTCGTCAGCAGGTCTTCCCTCTTGCGCACGACGTAGACCAAGGTCCGGTCGGTGCTATTGCGATGGTTCTCCAGTATGCGTCCACAGCCCAGTCGTGCCTGCACGAGGTCAAGTACCTCGCGACGCTCGACGTGCTGACTGACTCGAAACTCCGGTACCAGCTGCCTTCCGGCTCTGGTGCTGCGGTTCCGAGCGATCGCTACGTGAAAAGAGCCTTCTCCGTCAACAAACCCTGCGATATACGCATTCAGCCTTTCCTGCTGATTGTCCGCACTGGATGGATTTTCACTGCCCACGTTCCGACCCTACAGAGAGGGTGCGACAACGTGAACGAGTACCACCAGATACTCGGAGTTTCCAGCATATAGCCGAATTTATAGACAGCGCGGAAATTCCACTGTCTCGCGACGTTCTAAACCCAGCTCGCGTACCGCTTTAATGGGCGAACAGCCCAACCCTTGGGAGGTGCTTCCCCCCCAGGATGCGACGAGCCGACATCGAGGTGCCAAACTCTGCCGTCGATGTGGACTCTTGGGCAGAATAAGCCTGTTATCCCCGGGGTACCTTTTATCCGTTGATCGACCGCGCTTCCACACGCCACGGCCGGGTCACTAAGCCCGACTTTCGTCCCTGCTCGACTTGTAGGTCTCGCAGTCAAGCTCCCTTGTGTCTTTGCACTCAACGCCTGATGGCCAACCAGGCTGAGGGAACCTTTGGGCGCCTCCGTTACTCTTTAGGAGGCGACCGCCCCAGTCAAACTACCCACCTGTCACTGTCCCCGACCCGGATTACGGGCCTGGGTTAGAAGCCCAGTATGCACAGGGTGGTATTTCAACGTCGCCTCCACAAGGGCTGACGCCCCTGCTTCCCAGGCTCCCACCTATCCTACACAATACATACCAAGATCCAATACCAAGTTGTAGTAAAGGTCCACGGGGTCTTTCCGTCCTTCCGCAGGAAACGAGCATCTTTACTCGTAATGCAATTTCGCCGGGTCTCTGGTTGAGACAGTAGCCAAGTCGTTACGCCATTCGTGCAGGTCGGAACTTACCCGACAAGGAATTTCGCTCGAGTTGCCCCTATATCGCTATAGGGCTCGGACCATATCTTCGCCTCGCTATCGGACGCGAGGTGGCTGGCGTATGGCCTCTGAGGATTCCAGATAACGAGACCGCTGCCTGCGATTCATCGCTTCCGTAATAGAAGCAATTCGGCGCAGCCCGTCTTCATTGAGGTGTTCGTCGGCCTCCATCATGCGGATGACTTGGACGAAACGTCTGAAGTCGGCTTGCTTCGCGGTTCTCAGTGGACGTTCTTCGAAGAACGGCACCACGACATCGACGAGATAGCGCCGGCGCTTCACGGAGAAGCGTAGGAGCGGCTCGCGATGATTGTCGTGACGGGTGCTCTCGATGATTGTTCCGCACCCGAACAGCTCGAGGAGCAGTTCGAGTGCCGGTCGTGAAGACGCCGCCTGCGCCACCGAGAACTCATGCTGGACTTGCCAGCCG
>DASXZO010000010.1:22500-101491 GCA_036501845.1 Acidimicrobiia bacterium
CGACGCCTTTGGCGGCCAGTGAGCAGTCGGGAACGTCGCTCGGGATCTCGTGCCGTTTGTGCACCCGGTCGAACTCCGCCTCGGCCCCCGCACCGGCACCAGTGCCGTGGTAGAGGTCGGCCACCGCGGCCGCGATCTGGCGCTTGGCCGCGTTGGGATGCAACGAGCCGTCTCGGAGCGCCGCGACGAATCCGTCGACTTCAGGTTGAGCCCACCCGGTGGCGTGCTGGGCGTAGGTCTCGAGCAGGCTGTCGGGGATCGACATGAGCTTGCCGAACTGCGTCTCGGCCGGCTCGGACAGGCCCACGTAGTTGCCCAGCGACTTCGACATCTTCGGCCCGTCGGCATCGGGACCGGACAGGCCGACGAGCAACGGTGTGGTGACCACCACTTGCGGGAAGGTGTCCTCCTGCTGTTGGAGCTGGCGGCCCACGAGGAGGTTGAAGAGTTGGTCGGTGCCGCCGAGCTCGACATCGGCGCGCACCATCACCGAGTCCCAGCCTTGGAGCAGCGGGTAGAGGAACTCGCTCACCGAGATCGGCTGGCCCGCCTCGTAGCGATTGGCGAAGTCGTTGCGCTCGAGCATGCGGGCGACGGTGGTGCGAGCCGCCAGGTTCAGCACGTCGTCGATGCCCATCGTGGCGAGCCACTCGGAGTTGCGGCGCACCTCGAGGCGTTGCGGGTCGGGATCGAGCACCGTGGTCACCTGGGTGAGGTAGGTCTCGGCTGCGGCATCCACTTGCTCACGGGTGAGCCGGGGCCGGGTGACCGAGCGGCCCGACGGATCGCCCACCATCGCGGTGAAGTCGCCGACGATCAGCACCGCCTTGTGGCCGGCGTCCTGGAAACGCCGCAGCGTGCGCAGCACCACCGCGTGGCCGAGGTGGAGGTCGGAGGCCGTGGGGTCGAGGCCGAGCTTGACCCGCAGCGGTCGTCCGGCGGCGACGCGCTGGCGCAGCTCGTCCTCGGCGATGACGCCGGCCGTGCCCTGGAGCAGGGGGGACAGATCGGGCTCGGCCACGGCGAGCGACGGTACCGGCTGGCCGCGCCCGCGATCGGGTTCGTTCCGCGGCCCCGCTGATCGTCCTGCTGGGAGCCCCGATCCCGGCTCCTGAGGCGGCACGTAGCGACCCGCTTGGTGCTGGTGTGGCGAATAGAGGACAATGTTGCCAGTGTGACCGCGACCAGGGCCTCGGCTGCCGATCAGAAAGGTGTGGTGCACCGCCCACACCATCAACGGGCCCGGCGCGGCCCATGGTCCCGCGCGCTCACGACCGCGACAGCGGCTTCGGTGGTGCTGCTCGCGGCGGGCTGTGCCTTCAACCCCGACCTCAATCCCGCGCCGCTCAACCCGTCGGCATCCACGCGGGTGCTCGCGGCCGACGGCAGCCAGCTCGCGCTGCTCGACACCGGCATCCACCGCCAGCCGGTGTCGCTCACCCAGATGGGCACGACGCTGCCGAACGCGGTCGTGGCGATCGAGGACCACGGCTTCTTCGACCACGACGGTGTCGACCTCAAATCGGTGGCGCGCGCACTGCGCGACGACGTGAAGGCCGGCAAGGTGGTGGAAGGCGGCTCGACGATCACCCAGCAGTACGTGCGCAACGTGCTGCTCACCGGCGACAAGACCGTGCACCGCAAGCTCAAAGAGATGGTGCTCGCGGTGGAGATCGAGGACAAGCTCACCAAGCAGCAGATCCTCGAGCGCTATCTCAACGCGGTGTACTTCGGCGACGGCGCGTACGGCGCGGAAGAGGCGGCCGAGCACTACTTCGACCGTCCGGCGGCGCAACTCACACTCGTGCAGAGCGCGACGCTCGCAGGCCTGCTGCAAGCACCCGACCACGACGATCCGTTCCACGACCCCACGGCCGCGCGCGCACGCCGGAACGAAGTGCTCGCGGCGATGGCGAAGTACCACTACATCACCGCGGCGCAGGCCGGCACAGCCGAAGCCGCGCCCGTGCAGCTCGCCAAGAAGACCGACCCCGACGACGAGATCGCGCCCTATTTCGTGGAAAAAGTGCGCCAGTGGTTCCTGTCGAACCCCGCATTCGGCGCGACCGAGGCCGACCGTGCGCACGCCCTCTACCAAGACGGTTACACGATCACCACCACGCTCGATCCCAGCGCGCAAGCGGCGGCAGAAAGCGCGGTGTCGCAGATCCTCGTAAACCGCGCGACCGATCCGGCCGCGGCCGTCGTGTCGATCCAGCCGACCACTGGCCATGTGGTGGCGTACGTGGGCGGTCGCGGCTACGACGGCCCCGAGGCGTGGTCGCATTGGGATCTTGCCGGCCAGGCGGCGCGCCCGATGGGATCAACGTTCAAGCCGTTCGTGCTCGCCGCCGCGCTCGAACAGCACATCCCGCTCACGCGCATCTACGACGCGCCCGCGCAGATGACGCTGCATCCCGCGGGTGACGTGCCGTGGACCGTGCACAACTACGACAACGAGGCGTTCGGCAAGCTCAACATCGTCGACGCAACGGTCAACTCGGTGAACACGGTGTATGCGCAGCTGATGCTCGACGTCGGCCCGCAATACGCAGTGTCACTCGCCGAACGGCTCGGCCTGCCGTCGACGTTGGGCGCGTACCCGAGCGAGGTGCTCGGCGACAACGACGTGCACCCGCTCGATGTGGCCGACGCCTACGCCACGTTCGCCGACGACGGAGTGCACACCGCACCCGTGTTCGTCACCAAGGTCACCGACCGCAACGGCAACGTCGTGTACACCGATCACACGCCGCACAAGCAGGTGCTCGACCCGCAGATCGCGCGCACCGTGAATCACACGCTCGAGCAGGTGGTGAGCCGCGGTACAGGCGTGAACGCACGCATCGGGCGCCCCGTCGCCGGGAAGACCGGCACCACCGACAACTACGACGACGCGTGGTTCGTGGGTTCGACGCCGCAACTCACCACCGCGGTGTGGGTGGGCAGCGGGTCGACGCCGTACGCGATGTTGCCGCCGCGCACACGTGAGAAGGTCACCGGCGGCACGTGGCCGGCCGAGATCTGGCAGCGCTACTCGTCGGAAGTGCTCGGCAACGTGCCCAGCGTCGACTTCCCCGAACCCTCGGCTGCAGCGGGCGAAGGCATTCTGCCGACACATCCACTCCCCGATGTGGTGGGCATGCCGCAGAGCCAGGCCGCGTCGTCGGTGCACGACAACGGTTACGCGGTGAAGATCGTGACCGAGCCGAACGACCAGTACCCGCCCGGAACAGTGATCGACGAGAGCCCCGATGGCGGAACGCCATTACCGGCACGCGCGCTGGTGACACTCACCGTCGCAAAGGCCGACACGGCACCGCGCGACACCACGGTGCCGTCGGTGCTCGGGCTGTCACGGGGCGACGCCGCGACCCGCGCCTCGGCGGCAGGACTCGCGTTGCAAGTGGTGGTGCAGGCCGAGCCACCACCCGGCACCACGAGCGCCAGCGTGTGGCAGCAGTCGCTCACCAGCGGCGCGCACGTCGTGGTGGGCACCGTCCTCAAGGTCTGGGTCGAGCCCTGACTATTGCTCCGCTTCCGTCGCGGTACCGACAGCTCCGCTGGCGCTCCGCTTGCCGGTCCCACTCAGTCAGCTCCGCGTGTTCGCTCGCGAGCTCGCTCACCACTGACTATTGCTCCGCTTCCGTCGCGGTAGCAGCGACCGTGTAGCGAAGCAACAGATCTTCGCCGCGGGCGTGGCCGAGGCCGATGCGCGTCGTGATCGTTGCGGTCGGCGGTGGTGTGCCGTCGTCGACGATCTGCAGCGGGCCGGCGATGAGATCGTTGCCGTCGCGCGTGCCGTCGATTCCGAACGCCTCGGTGAGCCGCGCCGGGCCTGACAGCAACTCGCGATCGCGGCGCGCCGCGCCTCGTCGCGCTCGGATGGTGTCGATCCCCTCGATGGGAACCGCGGCGCGCAGCAGCACCGCGTGCGGTTGCGCGGCCGGGCCACACACCGCGTTCATGCACCAGTGCATGCCATAGATGAAATACACATAGAGCGTGCCCGGCCGTTCGAACATCGACGCGTTCCGCCGCGTCGGCCCGCGATACGCGTGGCTGCCGGGGTCTTCTGCGCCGCGGTACGCCTCGACCTCGATGAGGCGCGCCGACACGACCTCGTCGCCCGACCGGTCGATGAGCAGCTTGCCCAGCAGTTCAGGGGCGACGACCTGCGCGTCGCGGTCGTAGAACCGCCGCGGCAGCACTCGCCCACGCGACCGGCGCGGCCCGCTGCTCAACGCTCGTCGAGGCGGGCCTGTTCGGCCTCGAGCCGCGCGGTTGCGGCCTGCAGCTGCGCGCCCACGGGTTCCGGCCCGGCGCCGCCCGGCGAGCTGCGCCGCCGCACTCCCGCTCCCGGGTCGAACAGCGCCGCGGTCTCGGGACCGAGTCGCGGATCACCACCGACGAGCTCGTCGAGGCCGACGCCGCGCTCGATCGACTGCCGCACGAGATTGCCCACGAGCGCGTGCGCGTCGCGGAACGGCATGCCCGACCGCACCAGTACCTCGGCGAGATCCGTTGCGGCGTTCGTGGGAGAGTCGGCGGCTTCGCCCATGCGTTGCGGCTGGAACGTGGCCGTGTCGAGCAAGCCTGCGACCGCGCGCACCGTGAGCGCGCACGTGTCGAGCGCGTCGAAGAGCGGCTCCTTGTCCTCCTGCAGATCGCGGTTGTACGCGAGGGGCAGCCCCTTCAACGTGGCGAGCAGCCCGGTGAGATCGCCGATCAGGCGGCCGGCCTTGCCGCGCGCGAGCTCGGCGATGTCGGGATTCTTCTTCTGCGGGAGCATCGAGCTTCCCGTGGAGTAGGCGTCGGCGAGGCGAAGGAACCCGAACTCCTCGGTGGTCCACAACACCACCTCTTCGCCGATCCGCGACAGGTGGAGTTGCGTCATCGTGGCGCAGAACAACGCCTCGGCCACGAAGTCGCGGTCCGACACTGCGTCGAGCGAGTTTTCGAACGCGGCCGAGAACCCGAGTTGCTGCGCGGTGAACGCGGGATCGAGCGGCAAGCTCGAACCGGCAAGCGCGCCGGCGCCCAGCGGCGACACGTCGGCGCGGCGCAGGCAATCGAACCAACGGTCCACGTCGCGAGCGAACGACCAGAAGTGGGCCAGAAAATGATGAGCGAGCAACACGGGCTGGGCGCGCTGCAGGTGCGTGTAGCCGGGCAGGTAGGTGTCGCCGGCTTCGTGGGCGCGCCGCAGGAGCACGGCCTGCAGCTCGAGGATGCGCGCGATCTGGTCGCGTCCGGCTTCGCGTAACCACAGGCGCAGATCGGTGGCAACCTGGTCGTTGCGGCTACGGCCGGTGTGGAGCTTGCCGCCGGCCTCGCCCGCGAGCTCGGTGACGCGTCGTTCGATCGCGGTGTGGATGTCCTCGTCGGTGTCGACGAACGTGAAGCGACCCTCGTGGAGCTCGTCACGCACCGCGTCGAGCGCGGTCACGATCGCGGCGCGGTCTTCGTTGTCGAGCAGGCCCTGGCGCGCCAGCATCGTCACGTGCGCTCGCGAACCGGTGATGTCGACGTCGGCGAGCCGACCGTCGAACGGAAGGCTCACGGTGAAGGCGAGCAGCTCATCGGACGGCCCCTCGCCGAAGCGGCCGTGCCAGAGCGTCTTCGTGGCGTGCTCTTCGTCGGCGCCCGGCGCGCTCGAGCCGCTCATCGCGCGCCCGGACCCTGGCGGCGCGACCACGTCTCGGCCGAGAGCCCCCACAGCCGCACGAAGCCTTCGCTGTCGGCGGCGCGGAACGTGTCGCCTTCGCCGTAGGTGGCAAGGTCGTGGTCGTAGAGGCCGTGGGTCGCACGGCGCCCGACCGCGACGCACCGACCCGGCTCGAGCCGCAATCGCACTTCGCCGGTCACATGCTCCTGCGTCGCGCCGACGAACGCCTGGAGCGCCTGCATCAGCGGGGCGTGCCACATGCCGTCGTAGATGAGCTCGGCGATACGGATCTCCACGCGCTGCTTCTCACGCGCGACATCGCGCTCCAGACAGATGCCTTCGAGGTCTTGGTGGGCGAGGATCAACGCGAGCGCGGCCGGGCATTCGTAGACCTCGCGGCTCTTGATGCCCACGCGGCGGTTCTCGACCATGTCGATGCGGCCGAAGCCGTACGAACCGACGATGGGGCCGAGCTGTTCGATGATCGTGCGCAGGGGCATCGACTGTCCGTCGAGGGAGATCGGCACGCCACGCGCGAACGCCACGACGATCTCGGTGGGGTCACGCGGCGCGTCACCGGGCGCGCGCGTGAGCGTGTAGGGCTCCTCGGGCGCGTGCGACCACGGATTCTCGAGCACGCCGCACTCGATGGCGCGGCCCCACATGTTCTCGTCGATCGAATAGATCTTCTCGGCCGTCGCCTCGATCGGGATCTCCCAGCGATGCGCGAGCTCCACGCAATCGGCGCGCGTCAGGCCCCACACTCGTGCCGGCGCCACGACGTCGAGGTCGGGCGCGAGCACCCGTGTCGACACTTCGAAGCGCACCTGGTCGTTGCCCTTACCAGTGCAGCCGTGCCCCACCGCGTCGGCAGCGTGGCGGCGCGCCGCGTCGACGAGGTGTTCCACGATCACCGGTCGTGACAACGCCGACACGAGCGGGTACTTGCCCTCGTACAGCGAGTTGGCACGGATCGCCTCGGCCAGGAAAGCGTCGGCGAACTGGTCGCGCGCGTCGATGATCTCGACCGCAATCGCGCCCGCGGCATTGGCGCGCTGATGAATCGCGTCGTGCTCACCCTCGTGCATCTGGCCCACGTCGACGGCGACGCACACCACCTCGCAGTCCCACTGCTCGCGCATCCACCGAACCGCGACCGAGGTGTCGAGCCCACCCGAATACGCCAGTACAACGCGTTTCATCATTTCCCTTCTACAGACCGGCGAGCTCGGCGAGCTTGGCGGCGACGTCGTGAGAGGGCACAGTGTCGGCCACCACGAGCATGATCGTGTCGTCACCGGCGACCGTACCGAGGATGCCGGGGAAGCCGTGACGGTCGAGCGCCGACGCGACCACGTGCGCGCTCCCGGGCGGCGTGCGCAACACGATCAGGCTCTGGTTGTGCGCCACGTCGACCACGAACTCCCCCATCAACCGGCGCAGGTGGTCGTCGGGTCCGCCGTCGCGCTCCTTGCCGCGCTCAGGGATCGCGTACGCGGTGGCACCACCAGGAATGCGCACCTTCACCGCGCCGAGCTCTTCGAGGTCGCGGCTCACCGTCGCCTGCGTCGCCACCACGCCGTCGGCCTCGAGCAACTGCATGAGCTGCGCTTGACTCGACACCGGATGATGCTCGAGCAGCCGCACGATGCGGTGCTGGCGTTGCGGTTTTCCAAGCGTGGCCATCGATCAACCCTCTCCGAGCAGATCGACGAGCAGGGCCTGCAGCGCGTCCATGCGATTGCCGGCCTGCTGCCACACGATCGAGTGCGGCCCGTCGATCACCTCGGCCGCGATCTCCTCACCGCGGTGCGCGGGCAGGCAGTGCAGCACCACCGCGTCGGGTCGCGCGGCCTTCACGAGCGCGGCGTCCACCTGGTAGCGAGCGAACGCAGCTCGCCGCGCCTCCCGTTCCGACTCTTGACCCATCGAGGTCCACACATCGGTGTAGATGGCGTCGGCACCGTCGACCGCGTCGGCGGGCTCGGTGGTCAACTCGACCACGCCACCCAGGTTGCGCGCCGCCTCGACCACCGTGTCGGCGAGCTCGTAGCCCGGGGGCGACGCGACCACAAGCTCCATCCCGCTCAGCGCAGACGCGAACGCCAGTGATGCCACCATGTTGTTGCCGTCGCCGACGTAGGCGAGGCGGCGGCCGTCGACGCTCCCCCACTGCTCGTGCAATGTGAGGAGATCGGCAAGTGCCTGCGTGGGGTGCGCCACGTCGGACAGCAGGTTCACCACCGGCACGTCCACCGCCGACGCGATCCGTTCGACGGTGCCGTGCGCGAACGTGCGCGCCATGATCACCGAGCAATAACAGGCGAACGTGCGCGCGACATCCTCTACGGTTTCGCGGGTGTCGAGGCCCACCTCTTCGCCGCGTACGTAGATCGGATGGCCGCCGAGCGTGACCACTGCCATCTCCGACGACGAGCGTGTGCGCGCCGACGGCTTCTCGAAGAGCAGCGCGACGCCGCGGCCTTCGAGTGGGCGCGGGACGCGCGTCGGGTCGCGCTTGTATTCGACTGCGCGCTCGATCAGCAGCGCCAGCCGGGACGGATCGAGGTCGTCGAGCTCGAGGCAGTTCATCGCTGCGACTCCGACAGCACCGCTTCGAGGATCTCGACCGCGCGATGGATCTCGGCGTCGGTCACGAGCAACGGCGGCGCGAGCCGCAATGCCGTGGGCGTGACCGCGTTCAGCACGAGCCCGGCCTCGAGACAACGGCGCGCCACGTCGGGAGCGTCGATGCCCGGCGTGAGCTGGGCCGCGACGAGCAGACCGAGCCCACGCACCTCGCGGATCGAGTCGAGGTCCTCGAGCTCCTTCACGAGTAAGGCTCCGGCCGCCTCGGCGCGCGCCGCGACGTCGTCGCGCTGCATGACCTCGAGCACTTTGCGCGCCGCGGCAGTGGCGAGCGGCTGACCTCCGAACGTGGTGGCGTGGTCGCCCGGCCGGAACGCTTCGGCCACGTTCGCGGTGGCCCAGCACGCACCGATCGGCATGCCGTTGCCGAGCGCCTTGGCCATCGTCACGATGTCGGGCCGCACCCCGTCGGCGTGCTGGAAGCCGAACCAGCGGCCGGTACGACCGAGACCGGTCTGTACCTCGTCGATGATGAGCAGCGCTTCGCGTTCGTTGCACAGCGACCGCACGGCTTCGAGATAGCCGGGCGGTGCGGGCACTACGCCACCTTCACCCTGCACGGGCTCGAGCAGCACCGCGACGACGCGTTCGTCGGACAGCGCTTGGGCGATGGCGTCGACTTCGCCGAACTCCACCTGCCGGAATCCCACCGGCAGCGGCTGGAAGGTCTCTTGCTTCTGGGGCTGGCCAGTGGCGGCGAGCGTGGCGAGCGTGCGGCCGTGGAACGATCCGTAGGCACTCACGATGTGGAACCGTTCGGGTCCGCCGTGCAGCTGGCCGTAGCGGCGCGCGAGTTTGATCGCGCACTCGTTGGCCTCGCCGCCGCTGTTCGAGAAGAACACCCGGCCGCCGCCGCCCAGAAGGTCGTCGAGCGCGGCGGCCACATGCGGTTGATGCTCGGTGTAATAGAGGTTCGACACGTGCAGCAGCTTCGATGCCTGCGCACTGATGGCCTCGGCCACCTCGGGGTGCGCGTGGCCGAGCGACGTGACGGCGAGACCCGTGAGGAAGTCGAGGTACTCCTTGTTCGTGTCGTCGTAGAGCAGGGTGCCCTCGCCGCGCACGAACGTGACCGGCGCGCGGCCGTAGGTCTGCATCACGTACTGCGCGTCGAGCGACTTCGGATCGACTCCGCCACCGAGCGCCTGCGGCTCGGGCCCCGACGGGCTGTTGGGCGTGCTCATGCTGTGGCCGTCACCATCGTGCCGATCCCCTCCCGGGTGAAGAACTCGAGCAGCAGCGCGTGCGGCAAGCGACCGTCGAGGATGTGGGCGCGGCGCACACCATGACGCACCGCATGCACGCACGACTCGATCTTCGGCAGCATCCCCTCGACGAACGCGCCCTCGCGCACCAACCGGTCGAGCACATCGACGTGCACGCGCCGCAGCAAGCTCGACTCGTCGGGCCAACGTTCGTACACGCCGGCAACATCGGTGAGGTACACGAGCTTCTCGGCGTCGAGCGACTCCGCGATCGCACCGGCGACCGTGTCGGCATTGACGTTGTACGCCTGGCCCACCTCGTCGACGCCGACCGTCGCCACCACCGGAATGAGGTCTTCCGCGATGAGCCGGCGCAGGATCGTGGAGTCGATCGCGCGCACGTCGCCGACGAAGCCGAGCGCGGGATCGCGTTGTTCGACCTTCAGCAGACCGGCGTCCTCGCCCGACAGACCGACCGCATACGAGCCGTGGATGTTGAGCGTGGACACGATCTCGCGGTTCACCTTGCCGACGAGTGCCATCCGTACGATGTCGATCGTCTCGGCGTCGGTGACGCGACGGCCGTCGACAAACTCCGGTTCCTTGCCGAGACGGCGCATGAGGTCGGTGATCTGCGGTCCCCCGCCGTGCACCACCACTGGATGCATGCCCACGAGGTGCATCAGCACCACGTCGGCCGCAAAGACCTCGAGCGGATCGATGCCGTCGCGCCGTGCGGCGGTGCTGCCGGACAGCGCATTGCCGCCGTACTTCACCACGACGATGCGCCCGTTGAATTCGCGGATGTACGGCAGCGCCTCGGTGAGCACCTCCGCCTTCGCAGTGGCGTCGGCGATGCGTTGCAGCGGGTCGGAGGTGGTCGCGGTCATGACGTGCCCATGTTCTCGTCGACGTAGGCGTGGGTGAGATCGGTGGTGAGCACACTCGCGGTGGCGTCGCCGCAGTGCAGGTCGACCACGATCTCGATGTCGTGCTGGTGCATGGCCTCGGCGAGCGCGCCCGCGTCGTGCTCACACGCGATCCCGTTGCGGGCCACAGTGATGCCGCTGTACGCGATGTCGACGCGCTCGGGATCGAAATAGGCACCGCTCGCACCGCACTCGCTGAGCACGCGCCCCCAGTAGGGGTCGCAGCCGTACAGCGAGCACTGCACGAGCTGGCTGTGCGCGACCGTGCGGGCCGCGAGGCGGGCGTCGTCACGCGAGCGGGCGCCGCGCACCTCGATGCGCGCCAGCTTCGTCGCACCTTCGGCATCACGCGCCATCTGCTCGGCCAGGCTGCAGCACACCTCAGTGAGCGCGTCGCGCAACGCGTAGAACGCAGCCCGCTCGCCGTAGGAGTTGATCGTCGGATTGCCCGCAGCACCATTCGCGAGCACTAACACGGTGTCGTTGGTGGATCGGCAGCCGTCGACCACGACGTTGTCGAAGCTTGCGCCAACCGCGTCGTGCAATGCCTCGTTGAGCGTGGCGCTTTCGACCGCCGCGTCAGAGGTGATCGCGCACAGCATCGTGGCCATCGCCGGCGAGAGCATCGCCGCGCCTTTGGCCATGCCGCCCACCGTCACCTTCACGCCACCCGGCAGCACCGCGATCGCCGTGGCCTGCTTCGCCTTCGTGTCGGTGGTCATGATCGCGGTGGCCGCGGCGAGGCCGTGCTCGGGCGTCGGCCCGCGATCGCCCGCGATCTTCGGGATGCCCGATTCCAGTGGCGCGAGCGGCAGCGGGATACCGATGAGACCGGTCGAGCACACGAGCACGTCGGTGATCGCGCAGCCGATGGCGTCGCCGGTGAGCTCGCACATGCGTCGCGCGGCGGCCCGGCCACCCTCGCCGGTGGCCGCGTTGGCGTTCCCCGAGTTGAGCGTGATCGCAGCGGCGCGCCCGTCGAACAGATGCTCACGGCTCGCCTGCACGGGCGCAGCCGCAACGAGGTTGGTGGTGAACACGCCGCCCGCGGTCACCGGCCGCCCGTCGGCCGTCGCCACGACGGCAAGGTCGGGCACGCCGCCGTCCTTGATGCCGCACGCGCCACCCGCGGCCACAAAGCCTTTTGCTGCCGTGATGCTCATGTAGCACCCCCGCTCGCTTGCGGCTCGCGCCCCCAGTGTCTCACGGCGCAAGCCCTACGAGCGGCAGACCGGTGGTCTCGGGCAGACCGAGCAGGATGTTCGTGTTCTGCACGGCTTGGCCGGCCGCACCCTTCACCATGTTGTCGATCGCGGCGATGGCGAGCACGGTGCCAGTGCGCTCGTCGGCCCGCACCGTCACGTGCGCGGTATTGGCGCCATACGTCGAGCGCGTGCCGCTCGGCTCGTCGGTGACGATCACACACGCCTCACCTTCGTAGTAATCGCGGTATTGCTCGAGCAGCGCCTTCGTGGTGAGGCCCTCATGTGCGGGTCGCGCGTAACAGGTGGCGAGGATGCCTCGTGTCATCGGCACGAGATGCGGGGTGAACAGCACGCGCACGTCGGTTCCGGCCACGTGCGTGAGCGCGAGCTCCATCTCGGCGGTGTGCCGGTGCGTGAGCAACCCGTAAGCGCTGGCGTTCTCGTTCACTTCGGAGAAGTGGCTCGTGATCTTCAGCGCGCGCCCCGCGCCCGACACTCCGGACAGCGCGTCGACCACGATGCCGGTCGGCTCCACCGCGCCGTCGGCGAGGAGTGGCGCAAGCGCAAGCGAGGCCGCGGTGGGGTAACAGCCCGGAACGGCCACGTGCTGCGCGGCTTCGATCACCGGCCGCTCGAGCTCCACGAGCCCGAAGGCGAAACGGTCGAGCAGCTCGGGTGCCTTGTGCGCGTGTCCGTACCACTGCTCGTACATGTCGGCCGGGAGCCGAAAGTCGGCCGCGAGGTCGACCACGTGCGGCACACGGTCGATGAGGTCGGGCACCAGACCCTGCGACGCGCCGTGCGGCAGGGCCAGGAACGCGACGTCGCAACCGTCGCCAAGCGCGGGTTCCGACGCGCCGTAGAACCGACCGCCGTACTGCGCCGCGAGCGCGGGGAAGAGATCGGTGACCGGCGCCCCCGCGTTCGACTCGGCGCCGACCGCGACCACCTCGATCGCGGGATGCCCGGACAGCAATCGGAGCAGTTCGGCCCCGCCGTACCCGGAGGCCCCGTACACGGCAGCCCGTGCCCGAGTATTCGTCACAGCGGATACCATACATCGTGATGCATACCCGGCCACGGAAATGCCCGAGGCGACGCGATGGCTGATGCCGGGAGCGCGCCGTTCTCGGGTCTGGCGCCGGGCGACCTGCTGGGGCCGCTGCGGTTGACCGTGTCGGCGGCCGCGAACGAGCGGTATTGGAGCGCGGCCGCGGTCGACCACCCTGCGTTGCGGGCCGGTGCGCTCTACCCGCTGATCGCCGCCAACCTCACAGTGCTCACCTTCGGCGCCCACTGCCCCGACGCCATGATCCAGACCCGCCAGCACCTCGTGTGCCACCAGCGCGGCGCGGTCGATGTGGAGTTGGAGACAACCGCCGAGGTGCTCGAGCGCTACGAGCGCCGCGACCGCGATTACATCGTGTTGCAAGCCGAGGTGGTGCAGGCCGGCGCGCCGCTCTGGACATCGACTGTGCACTTCACACCCGCGCTCGTGCCGACGAACGAGGCTTCGTCGTGACCATGGAGCGGCGCACGCTCACCATCACCGACGAGCTGATCGTGCGTTACTCGCGCCGCGGCAACTTCCATTCAGAACCCGATGATCCCGCGGCGATCGCGCTCGGCGGCCTCGTCGCGCAAGGCACGCAGGTGTGCGGGCCGGCCTACGGCGCGCTGCTCGAGGCGTGGGGCGAAGACTTCCTCGACCACGGTGAGCTCGACCTGCGCTTCGTGGGCATGGTGCGCGGCGGCGACACCGTCGACGCCACCGTCGAGATCGCCGAGTCCACCGACGCGGCCGACGACGCCGCCCGTGGTATGTCGTTTGTATCGCCGGCGTTACAAACGACATACCACGAAGCCACGATCGAGGTGCGCAACACGACCACTGACATCGTCGCGGCAGTCGGGACCGCGCGCTGCCGCGGCAGCGCGCGGTCGTGAATCGCTCAGCTGACCCGGCAAGGGAAGTGGCCGTCAACCGAGAACCCATCGATGTAGCGCACGCGCCCGCGCACATCGTCGGCGCGCACGGCGCAAACATCCTTCGGAACCTCGGACGCGAAGTACGGCCGCGACAGCCCACGTAGGACAACCGTCCGGACCGTGGCGAACGGTCGTCGCGGTGGAGGCACTTGCGCGAGCGACGGAGCCGGTGATGTGAAGCCGTACGCGCTCAACGCGATGTTGCGAACGCCGTTGGGCACGGTGCCGAACACGAAGTTGGTGCCTGCGAGCGTGGTCACGACGCCGCGACCGGTCTCGTCGCAACGAGCCGTGAGGCCGCGGAAGTGCAGCTCGATGCAACCGGTGCGGTGGTCATCGACCGTGAGTGGATACTCAGGAGGCACGAGCGCGTCGAGTACCCACTCGTGGCCGCCGACTTCACCCTGTTCGACCTGCACGCGGTGCATCACCGACACCGGCACCTCAGTGGTCATGCGTTCGAGCATCCGCCATGTCGCGGGAGTGACCGGCTCGACGTGGGCGGCGATCCGCCGTGCGACCGCGCGTGCCTGCGGGACAGAGGCGATGCCGTTCACGTCGATGAGGATCGACAGTCCAGGCCGCTCTTCCCACGAGACGTTCCAGCCGTAGTTCGACCCGTCGTCGTAGTTGCTCCCCTCGCACGACGGATGCCCGCGAACCAGCACGGCCGACCCCGACGCCTTGCACGATGTCGAGTCGTGTCGGACCTCGATATCGAAGTCCGACGCGCCGTGCGGACTCGGTCCGGTGCCGTAGGCCGCGTCGAACGATCGACCCGACGCGTCGTCGGTTTCCTCAGCGGCGACGAGATGCTCCCGCGACGGCTTCCAGCCGGCAATCCAGTACGGACTGCTGGGCGCACCGACGACGACCTGTGCATGAAAGATCGGACCGCGGTGCCCATTGCCACCGTCCGGCGAGCGAACCACGACGAAACCGGCGACTGCGGCGCCGACCACAACCACGGCAACGACCATCCACGCCGCGCGCCCGCGGCTCATTCCCACGCCGAAACTGTACGACCGCTGAATCAGCCGGCCGGCGTCAGCCCGACCGGCTCGGGCGGGCTGTCGTCGACCTCGTCGGCATCGACCTCCACGCGCTCGGTGGCGACGGGAAAGGTGAGCCAGATCGTGACCGCCGCAAGCCCAAACGCGGCGCCGCCCCACATCACTCCCGACACGCGCATCTGCCACTGCGATTGTTGCAGCGCGAGCGACAGGCTGGCATTCGGGTCGTTGAAGTTGTGGATCTGAATGGTGAGGAAGTGCCACACGTCGAACAGCCCGAAGGCAGCAACAAAGCCGCTCAGCAGGGCGATGCCACCGAGTAGCCCCCGCAGCCACGCAACACGCGTCAATCGATAGGCCGCGAGCGCGGCCAACGACGCGACCATGTAGGTGAACGCAGTCGACGGTCCAAGCGTCGGCGAGAGCGAATCGAGACGCTCGCGGAACGACAGATCGCCGTAGGGCTCGCTCAGGTAGAGCGCGATCGGCGAGATCGTGGCCCAGAGCGCAGCCGTGACCGCCACGACCGCCCACGTGCGCCGCCCGAGGATCTCCCGCTGAGCCGGCGCAGAGCCCCCCAATACCTCCCCATCCTCCACATCGGGAGTATGGCACCGCCGTATCTTCGCGATGTGGATCGCATCGCGCATCCGTGGAACCACGACTTCACGTGGCAGGACCATTCCGGGCCCTTCACCACGATCACGCGCGACCAGGCTGACGCCTACGACCGCGACGGTTTCTTCGTGATCGAAGACGTCTTCGACGTAGCCACACTGTCAACCCTCGACGCCGAACTCCAGCGCGGCGATTCGAGCACTCGTCGCTTCCTCGACACGCTCGACACGGGTCGCCTCGGCGTGACCGGTCTCGACACCCAGATCATTGCGCCGCACGGTGTGATCAAGTCGCCGTGGCTGCGCGAGCTGTGCGCCCACCCGACACTTGCCGGCGCCGCCCGCGACCTGCTCGGAACCACGGTGCGCCTCTACTGGGAGCAGTCGGTGTACAAGCAACCGAACAGTGCCGAGCCGGTGCTGTTCCACCAGGACAACGGCTACACCTTCGTGGAGCCGCAGAGCTACGTGACGTGCTGGATCGCCATCACCGACGCCACGCAGGAGAACGGTTGCGTGGCGGTGATGCCCGGCGTGCACCGCAGCGGCACGCTCGCCCACCGCCACACCGCTCTCGGCGAGGAGTGCTGGGGCGATTGGACGAGCGCGGTCACAGTGCCGGTGCGGGCCGGGAGCGTGGTGGTGTTCACGTCACTCACGCCGCACGCCACCTTCACGAATCGAACCGCGGCGGTGCGCAAGGCGTACATCGTGCAGTACGCGCCCGATGGTGCCGAAGCACTAGTCGGCGACCCTGCGCACGGACCGCCCGCGCATCGCGTGCTCCAGAACGACGCCGACCGCCAGTTCGTCGTCGCATGAACATTCAATGTATTGACAGTTCCACTGTCATAACTATAAGGTGGGCAACATCATGAGCGATCCCGGCATCGACGGACGCCGACTCCGCAGCGACCGGTCACGTGCCGCCGTGGTGGAGGCGCTGCTGACGCTCTACGAAGAAGGCAACGCCCAGCCCGGCGCGGCCGAGATTGCCCGCCGCGCCGGCGTGTCGGAGCGATCGGTGTTCCGGCACTTCGAGGACCTCGACTCACTCGCCGTGGCGTCGATCGAGCGCGAGCTCGAGCGCGTGGGCGATCTGTTCACACTGCCCGCCGCCGACGGCACGCTGGACGCGCGTGTGCAGGCACTCGTGGAGCAACGCATCGCGCTGTACGCGGCGACGGGCGCCGTGGCGCGTGCCGCGCTCTTACTCGTACCTCGCTCAGGGGTGGTCGCCGACGCGGTGCGCTACCGGCGCGACGTCCTCTGGCGCCAGATCGGCGCGCTCTTCGCCACCGAGCTGGAGGCGTTGCCGAAGCGCGACCGCGACGAGATCGTCGACGCCATCGACGTGCTGTGCAGCATCGAGGGCATCGAGTTGCTCGCCGCCACCGACCGTTACACGCCGGCGCGCACGCGCCGCATGCTGATCCGCGCCGTCACCGCGGTGCTCGACACGCGACATACAGGAGTCACTGCGTGAGTAATCCCGCGCCCCACGTCGATCCCGATCTCGCCGGTCTGCCATCCGAGCTCGGGCACGACGACACCACACCCGTGGTGATGCTCAACCTGAATCGCTACCGCGAGCTCGCCGATTACGGCGACGGGCGCGACGAGAAGGTGAGCGGGCGCGATGCATACCTGCGCTACGGAGGCGTGGCCTTTGCTGCGCTCGCAAGCGTGGGCGCGCGCATCCTGTGGTCGACCGACGCGCACGACGTGGTGATCGGCTGCGAGCACGATCGCTACGACGAGGTCATCGCCGTGTGGTATCCGAGCCGCGCCGCCTTCCTGCGTCTCGCCGAGTATCCCGGCTACCTCGAGGCGCTCGCGCACCGCACCGCCTCGCTGGAGCAGGCGACGCTGATTGCATGCGCCGCCTCGCCCACGCCCGAGTTGTCGACGCCGTTCGCCGGGAGCTGATCGTCGTGGCGATCGACGTGACGCTGCTCGGCACCGGCAACCCGCTTCCCGACGCGCAACGCGCGGGCGCAGCCACGCTCGTGCGGGCCGGCGCGGTCACGCTGTTGTGCGATGCCGGGCGCGGCGTGCTGCAACGGCTCGCGGCCGCAGGTGTGCTGCCGATCCAGATCTCTGCGGTGCTGCTCACCCATCTGCACTCCGACCACATTTGCGATCTCAACGACGTCGTCACCACGCATTGGGTGATGAGCCGCGAGCCGTCGACATTGCGCATCGTCGGACCCCACCGCACGCGCGAAGTGGTCGACGGCATGCTCGCGATGCTGCAGCCCGACGTGGAGTACCGGATCGCGCACCACGAGGATCTCACCTGGACGCCCCAACTCGACGTGCAGGAATTCGAACGAGGTTCGGTGCTCGACGAGGCGCGGGTGACGGTGACCGCGCTTCCCACCGACCATCGCCCGGTGGAACCGACGCTGGGTTATCGCATCGAGCACGAGGGTCGCGTGGTGGTGATCGCAGGCGACACCGTGCCCTGCGCCGGGCTCGACGAGCTGTGTGCCGACGCCGACGTATACGTGCAGACCGTGCTGCGTGACGACCTCGTGCAGATGGTGCCGCTGCAACGGTTCCGCGACACGATCGACTACCACTCCACCGTGCGCCAGGCCGCCGAGACCGCTGCGCGTAACCGGGTGCGCACGCTCGTGCTCACCCATTACGTGCCGACGCCTCCGCCCGGCGCGCTCGACGAGTGGCGTGCCCTCGCCGCAGAGCACTTCGACGGTGAGATCGTCGCCGGCGACGACCTCACGACCGTCAGCATCTGAATCTTCGAGTAGGCCCGTTAGCCTCCTGCCCGTATGGAGGATCCGGAACTCGAGGCGCTGCTCGCCAACAACCGCGCCTGGGCGGCGGCGATCACGAGCGATCAACCTGAGTTCTTCAGCGAGCTCGCACGCCAACAGGCACCGCAGTACCTGTGGATCGGTTGCTCCGACAGCCGCGTACCCGCAAATCAGATCATCGGCCTGCCCCCCGGCACCGTGTTCGTGCATCGCAACATCGCGAACCTCGTGGTGCACACCGATCTCAACTGCTTGTCGGTGCTCCAGTACGCGATCGACGTGCTCGCGGTGCCGCACGTGATCGTCACCGGCCATTACGGCTGCGGTGGGGTGGCTGCTGCGCTCGACGGCGCACAGCACGGCCTGATCGACAACTGGCTCCGCCACATCCAAGACGTGGCCACGGAACACGCGGCCGAGCTCGACGGACTCGACGGCGCGGCGCGGGTCAGGCGGCTGTGCGAGCTCAACGTGCTCGCGCAGGCCGACAACGTCGCGCGCACCACGATCGTGCACGACGCGTGGGCGCGCGGGCAGAAGCTTGCGATCCACGCCTGGATCTACGACATCGGCGACGGCCTCCTGCGCGATCTCGGCGCCACCGTCGACGGCCCTCGGTAGGCGACCTTGCTCCACCTCGGATCGATCAGCGTCGACCCGCCCGTGGTGCTGGCGCCGATGGCCGGTGTGACCAACCGCGCGTTCCGGCGGTTGTGCCGCCGCCACGGCGGCGCGCTGCTCGTGGGCGAGATGGTGAACGCCCGCGGTTTGGTGGAGGGTTCACAGCGCAGCTTCGAGCTCGCGGCATTCGACACCGACGAGACGACGCGCAGCCTGCAGCTCTACGGCACCGATCCGCAGATCATCGGCGAGGCCGTGCGCATCGTCGTCGATCGCGGCGCCGACCATGTGGACCTCAACTTCGGCTGCCCCGTGCGCAAGGTGACGCGCCATGGGGGTGGCGCGGCGATCCCCGCTCGGCCGCGCCTGCTCGCCGCGATCGTCGACGCCGCGGTGCACGCAGGCAACGGCGTGCCGATCACGGTGAAGATGCGCATGGGGCTCGACGACACGCGCCTCACGCATCTCGACGCCGGTCGCGCCGCCGCCGGCGCGGGTGCGGCATGGGTTGCGCTGCACGCGCGCACCGCCGAGCAGTACTACTCGGGTGCCGCGCGCTGGGAGGCGATCGCCGATCTGGTTGCCGCGCTCGACGGCACGGGCACGCCGGTGCTCGGCAACGGCGACATCTGGTCGGCGCGCGACGCCCGCAGCATGATGGATGCCACCGGGTGTGCGGGCGTGGTCGTAGGGCGTGCCTGCCTCGGCCGTCCGTGGTTCTTTGCCGACCTCGAGGCCGAGTTCCACAGCACACCGCAACCCGAGCCACCAGATGTGGGCGCAGTGGCCGCAACGATCTCCGAGCACGCGCATCTGCTCGCCGAGCACCAAACGCCGCACCACGCCGTGCTCGCGATCCGCAAGCACGTGGCGTGGTACCTCACCGGCTATCCGGTCGGCGGCGTGATCCGGCGCCGGCTCGTGGAGTGCGCGTCGCTCGACGAGCTCGACGATCGACTCGGTGAGCTCGACCCGTCGGTGCAGCTCCCCGCGGCGGAACGCGACCGCCCGCGCGGCACCCACCGCGGGCCGCACCCGATCACGCTGCCAGAAGGCTGGATGTCGCGCGACGCAACCGCGGCGCCCGAACATGCCGATGCCGAGCTGGTGCTCTCGGGTGGCTGATCGCCCCAAACAAGAACAGCAGCTCGTGCTCGCGTCGCAGTCGCCGCGGCGCGCCGATCTTCTCCACTCGATCGGCCTCACCTTCGAGATCGTGCCGGCCGACATCGACGAGAGCCGGCATCGCGATGAACCCGCCGTCGAATACGTCGAGCGACTCGCGCGCGAGAAGGCCGAGCGCATCGTCGCACGGCATCCAGATGCGATCGTGCTCGCGGCCGACACCTGCGTCGCGATCGACGACGACGTGCTCGGCAAACCGGTGGACCACGACGAGGCGCGCGTGATGCTGCAACGACTCTCGGGCCGCGACCACCTCGTGCACACCGGCGTGGCGATTGCTGCACACGACCGCATCGAGAGCGGCGTCGCCACCACGGCTGTGTTCTTCAACGATCTCGACGCCGCGACGATCGACTGGTACCTCACCACCGGCGAGGCGCTCGACAAGGCCGGCGGCTACGCGATGCAGAGCTTCGGCGGCGTGTTCGTGCTCGCGATCGACGGCAGCCCGAGCAACGTGGTGGGTCTGCCGCTGCACCTCGTCGCCGCGCTCGCACGCGATCTCGGCGTCGACCTCGCACAGTTTCGTGGCTAACCCCTACGCTCCCGGCGCATGAGCCGCTTGCGTTTCGGCGCGTTCCTCGCGCCCCACCACCCCGTCGGTGAGAACTACACGCTGATGCTGCAGCGCGACCGCGCTCGCCGAGCATCTCGACCAGCTCGGTCTCGACGAGTTCTGGTGCGGTGAGCACCACTCGACCGGTTGGGAGGTGATCGCGAGCCCAGAGCTGTTCCTGGCCGCGGTGGCCCAGCGCACCCACACCATCCGCCTCGGCACCGGCGTGATCTCGCTCCCCTACCACCATCCCTTCACCGTGGCTCAACGACTCGTGCAGCTCGACCACCAATCGCGCGGCCGGCTGATCTTCGGCAGCGGCCCGGGCGCGTTGCCGTCCGACGCGGCGATGCTCGGCATCGATCCGATGCGCCAGCGCGACATGCAGGACGAGGCGCTGAGCGTGATCATCCCGTTGCTCCGCGGCGAGCGGGTCACCTACGAATGCGATTGGTTCGAGCTTCACGACGCCGAACTGCAGATCCACCCGCATCAGGAATCGATCCCGATGGCGGTGGCGTCGTCGATCTCGCCGAGCGGCATGAGGCTGGCGGGCAAGTACGGCATCGGCGTGCTGTCGATCGCGTCGAACTCCACCGAAGGGTTGCTCGCGCTGCCCACGCAGTGGAGCTTCGCCGAGGAGTCCGCGGCCGCGCACGACCGCTCGGTGTCACGCGACGACTGGCGCGTGCTCATGGCCTGGCACCTCGCCGAGTCGCGCGAACAGGCCCGCGCTGAAGCCGTCGACGGTCTGCAGCGCTGGAACAACGACTACAACGTCGAGATCCTCGGCCGGCCCGACGCCACGCACCACGACGACAAGTGGGAACTGCTCGAGAACGCCACCGCGGCGGGCGCCGCGGGTGCGGGTGCGGCCGTGGTCGGCACGCCCGACGACATGGTGTCGGCGATCCGGTCGCTGCACGAGCTCACCGGTGGCTTCGGCACGGTGATCGGCTTCGCGCACGACTGGGCGAGCCCCGAAGCGAGTCACCGCAGCTGGGAGTTGTTCGCCCGCTACGTGATCCCCGAGATCACCGGCCAACTCGCGCCGCTGCGCGCGTCGGCCAAGCGGGTGAGCGCCAACAAGGCCACACTCATGGCCGGCGCCGGCGCGGCGGTCTTCGCCCAGATCAACAAGAGCGACCGCGCACGTGAAGCATTCGCCGTCACCCTGCAGAACGCGGCCGAGCGCCTCGGTGCCGGCTCCTCCGCCGCAGCCGGCGCCGCGATGCAAGCGGCGAAGCAGCACGCCGACGACAGCGCGGACAGCATGGACGACTCGTCGAAGGACTGACGGCACTTCTGGCCGTTCAGTGCCTCCTGGACGTACTGAACGGCCACAGCGGTCTACGCGAGCGAGGTAACGAACCCGTCTGCCCAGTGATCTCACGCCACCGTGGAGCACGCGATCGACAAGTCGGGCGGGTACGGGCAACCGGCACGCGCGCCGTTGCACACGGCCGAGCGTGCGGCGTTGGCAATCGCTGCCATGGCGTGCATCGGGTTCGGCGCGCTCGGGCTCGCAACCGGGTCACCGAGCGTGCCGGGTTACGTGGGTGTGGTCGTGCTCGTTGCGGCCGGCATCTGGACGCTCCGCCGCGACCCGCTTCCTGTTTGGCTCGCGATCGCGCTGGCCGTGGCCGTGGTGGTGCACCTCGCCGGCGGCCTGGTCAACGTCGGCCACGACGTGCTCTACAACGCGTCGATCGGACCGTTCAGCCACTCGCTCCAGACGCACGTGCTGCAGTACGACCACTTCGCGCACGCCTACGCGTCGCTCGTGGGCACGCTCACGCTGTGGGTGCTGTTCGCACCAGCCGCGACCGCGGTCGGCAGGCGCGCGGCACTGACGCTTGTGGCGCTGGCCGCGCTCGGCATCGGCGGACTCAACGAGATGATCGAATTCATCTCGACGCTGGCGCACCACGGAGCGCACGTGGGCGGCTACGCGAACACCGGCTGGGATTTGGTGTGTAACTGCATCGGCGTGTCGATCGGCATCGCGCTCCTCGCGTCAGCGCCCGCCGTAGAGCGTCGGCGAGTCGGGGCTCGCGTTCGACCGCGACCGGCGATGTCCGTACGCCAATGGGCGCTTGTCGCCAGCGCGAGCACGACCACGGTGACCGCGGTGGTGCTCGCCGCGAGCCGTTCCGGATACAGCTCCTCGACCGACACGGTGAGTCTCTTGGGCGCACCGGGCACGCCGTACGCCTCGCTGTTCCGCGTGCTGGTCGTCGTGTTCGGCTGCAGTGCCGTGCTCGCGGCCGATGCCGTGAGCCGGCACGCGCATGCTCGTGCAAGAGGAATCGCGACTCTGGTCGCGATCTACGGCACCGGCACGGCGCTCACGGGCGTCGTTCCGAAGAATCCCGCCCTCGGGCCACACGCTGCGGAGAACCTCACCCACGTGGCGGCCGCAGTCGGTGCCGGCGCCGCACTCGCGGTGGCGATGCTCGTGGTCGCGCGCTGGGGACGCACTGCGTGGGCGCGCCGTGCGTCGGCGCTCGCCTTCACCATCACGATCGTGGGCGCTCTTGCGTTCCGGCTCACCTGGGGTTCGACGGTGTACGGCGTCGTGCAACGAACACTGCTCGCCACCGCACTCGTCTGGTTGGTGGCCCTCGCCGTCGGCGGGAGTCGAGCCCGAGCGCAGGCACTCGCCGGAGTCTGAGCCAGATACCTGTTAGTCCTTCTTCTTGCGGCTCGGGTTGACGCGGCGGGGTTCGTTGGGCATCTTCGGGTAGACGGGCGGCCAGGGCGCGTCTTCGAGTCCGTTGGCGCGGTCGCGTGCGACCAACTCGAGCAGCGGTTCGAGTGACTGCGGCTCGCCCGCCTCGCCGGCCCAGGGATCGCCGTCGCGGGCGACCCGATCCGGCACCACGTCCATCGTGAGTGCCTGCGGATCGATGGCGTCGAGCTCGTCCCAGCGAAACGGTGTGGACACCTGCGCGCCCGGGCGGGGCCGCACCGTCCACGCCGCGAACACCGTCTTGTGCGGGGCGTTCTGGTTGAAGTCGACGAACACGCGCCGGCCCCGCTCTTCCTTCCACCACGACGCGGTCACCAGATCGGGACGGCGGCGCTCGAGCTCGCGGGCCACCGCCACCGCGGCATCACGCACGTCGTACGCCGACCACTCGAGCTCGAGGCGCACGTACACGTGGATGCCGTTACGGCCAGTGGTCTTCGGCAGGCCGACGATGCCATGGTCGGCGAGCAGCTCGCGCGTCACGTGAGCGGCTTCGCGCAGCTCGTCGAACACGACGCCCGGCGTGGGGTCGAGGTCGATGCGCAGCTCGTCGGCGTAGTCGGCCGTGTCGGCGTGGTACGGCCAGGCGTGGAAGCCGATGCATCCGAGGTTGACCGCCCACGCGACGTGAGCGATGTCGGTGAGCACCAGCGCCTGCGACGTGGTGCCGTTCGGCGTGCTCACAATCGTGCGGTCGAGCCACTCCGGTGCGCTGTCGGGCACGCGCTTTTGGAAGAACGACTTGCCCGACGCCCCGTCGGGATAACGCTCCATGAGCACCGGGCGCCCGCCGAGCGCGCGCAGCAACGGCTCGGCGACGCGCTCGTAGTAGGCGACGAGATCGCGCTTGGTCGCGCCGGTCTCGACGAAGAACACCTTGTCGGGATTCGACAGCGACACTTCGCGCCCGTCGATCGTGAGGATCTCTTTGGTGCCGCGCGGCATGGGTGACACGCTAAAGCGACAACGCCGCGCGTGCCGCGACCGGGTTCTTGGCATTGTGCAAACCGAATCTTTATCGAGCTTTGGATGGTCTCGTGTTTCACGCATCTTTATGCTCGCTTCAGTCCCAGTAGCCGAGGAGTTGCCCCTCCTTCTGGCGCTGCGTGAACGGAGGCCGCCACTCTGTGGCGGCCTCCTTTTCGTTGGTCGTCAAGCGCTTGTGAGCGCTCGACTACGCCTCGTGAGGTGACCGGCCCGAGCCCGGCGGTCCGGCATACGCCTGCGCGATCGACATCCATTGCGCGGCATGCGCGCCCTGCACGTCGAGCGCCGTGTCGTCCACATGGCGCCGCCGGGTGACCACGAGACAGAAGTCGACCGCGGGCCCGCGCACCGTGTTCGCAGCCTCGCCCGCACCGAACGTCCAGACCTCGCCGAGCGGGCCGGTGAGCTCCACCTGCACGTCGACACCGGGCGGGTCGAGGCCGCGCGTGGCGTAGCTGAAGTCGCGCGTCCGCACGCCCAGGAAGGCGACGTGGCGGACCGCGGCGGTCGCGGGATGCGCCACGCGCAGTGCGTCGGCCACGTCCTGGCCGTGCGCCCACGTCTCCATGATCCGGGCCGTGGCCATCGAGGCCGCGCTCATGTCGGGCCCGTACCAGGGCAGGCGCGTACGCGGATCGATCGTCGCGTACGTCGCGCCGAGGTCGGCTCGAGCGCGCGTGAAC
The DNA here is from genome assembly GCA_036501845.1 of Acidimicrobiia bacterium. GTDB lineage: Bacteria > Actinomycetota > Acidimicrobiia > IMCC26256 > PALSA-610 > JBBREP01. The sequence continues at coordinate 47,340 of DASXZO010000010.1, forward strand.
CACGCCCGCAGCTCGGCGGGCGACTTCGAGCGATTCTCGGCGGCAATGCGGGCGGTGAAACCGTCGACGTCGGCGACGACCGCATCGAGTCCGGCGCGAAACGCATCCGGGTCGGTGGCCGAGCGCACCGCGGCGTCGTCGAAGTACGCGAGGTGGCTCACCTGGTCGGCGATCGTCCAACCCGCGGCGGGCGTCGGCCGGGTCCACTCCTCGTCGGGCAGCGTCACGATCCAGTGGTCGAACACTGCCGTTTCGGCGTCGAGATCGGTGAGCAGATCGGCGACCGAAACCGCCATCAGCCGGCCTCGGCGACGACAACGACGACAACCAGCACTGCGCCGGTCTCCACCTGAGTTCCGACGGCCACGTCGAGCTCGCTCACCACGCCGTCGTGCGGGGCGCGGATCGTGTGCTCCATCTTCATGGCCTCGAGCACCACGAGCGGAGCACCTGCGTGGACCGTGTCACCCACTGCTACGTCGACGCGGACGACGGTGCCGGGGAGCGGCGAATGCAGCGACCCGGCGTCGGACGACGACTCGGGGGGCGGGAAACGTGACACGTCGACGAGATGGGCGTTGCCGTGCTCGGAGTCGACCCATGTCTCGCCGACGAGCCGATCGACGGACACATGCATCGTGACCCCGTCGATCTGCAGCCTCTCGGGTTCGAGCGCGACGTCGTGTAGCGAACCGTCGTCACCGACCCGCGCGTGCCATGTGCCGTCACGCGCCTGGCGCACGGAGACGCTGCGGTCGGCGTCGCCGGTGAACGTGGTCGTCACCCAACCGGGCGCGGTGTTGCGCCAGCCGTAGGGCACCGCGAGCGCGGTTCGGGCACTCGTCGCTCGGGCCAGCGCCGCGGCGATCGCCAGCCGGTCAACCAGCTCAGAGTCGGCGAGCGGCCGTCCGAGCTCCGACGGGTCGTGACGTTCGTAAAAGGCCGTGTCGATCGCACCCGCAACGAACTCAGGATGTTCGAGCGTGCGCACGAGGAGGTCGCGGTTGGTGCGCGGACCGTGCAGCCGCGCGCGCCGCAGTGTGTGCGCCAGCGCGCTGGCCGCGACATCACGCGTCGGCGCCCATGCGATCACCTTGGCGAGCAGCGCGTCGTAGAAGGTGGACACGGAGTCGCCGCTTTCGTACCCGGTGTCGACGCGTACTTGCACGCCGCCCACGTTGCCCTCGCCGGTCTCCAGCGCGCGGTACCGGCCGCTCGTGGGCAGGAATCCGGTGGGAACGTCTTCGGCCACGAGGCGGGCCTCGACCGCGTGGCCGTGCCGCTCGGGCGCGAGTGCCTCAGGTGGAAGTGGTGCGCCGCCGGCGACCTCGAGCTGCAACCGCACGAGGTCGAGGCCGGTGATCATCTCGGTGACCGGGTGCTCCACCTGCAGCCGCGTGTTCACCTCGAGGAAGAAGAATTCGCCGTTCGGCGCCATCACGAACTCGACCGTGCCCGCACCCACGTAACCGATGGCGCGCGCCGCGGCGACCGCGGCATCACCGAGCCGCGCCCGCAAGGCTTCGTCGACCGCCACCGACGGCGCCTCCTCGATCACCTTCTGGTGGCGGCGCTGGATCGAGCACTCGCGCTCGAACAGGTGCACGGTGTTGCCGTGGGTGTCGGCGAACACCTGCATTTCGATGTGGCGCGGGTTGGTGACGTAGCGCTCGAGGAACACGAGACCGTCGCCGAACGCCGCCGCGGCTTCGCGGCGGGCCGATTCGACCGCGTCGGCAAGCGCCGCGGGCTCCGCGACCACCCGCATACCGCGCCCGCCACCACCGAACGCCGCCTTCACCAGCACCGGGTAGCCCACCTGCTCGCCGGCCGCGTCGAGCGCATCGTCGCCAGTGCCGTCGTCGAGCGTGACGCCGGGCAGCACGGGCACGCCGGCAGCGGTCATGCGCGCCTTGGCTTCGACCTTGTTGCCCATCGCTGCGATCGCGTCGGGCGGCGGGCCTACGAACGTGAGACCGGCATCGAGGCACTCGCGCGCGAACTCCGCGTGCTCGGAGAGGAAGCCATAGCCGGGGTGCACCGCGTCGGCTCCAGTGCGCCGGGCCGCGTCGAGCAGCGCATCGACGCGCAAGTACGTGTCGGCGGCCGTGTTGCCCGGCAACCGCACGGACTCATCGGCGAGCCGAACGTGACGCGCACCTGCGTCGGCGTCGGAATAGACCGCGACAGTAGGGATGAGCATCTCGCGCGCGGTGCGGATGATGCGACACGCGATCTCGGCCCGGTTGGCGATGAGCAGCTTCGTGATCGGTCGAGGCGTGGTCATCACTACATCCGGAAGACGCCGTAGCCGCGCCGGCCCTCGACCACGTTGGAGTGCACCGCCGAGAGGGCGATACCGAGCACGGTGCGTGTGTCGCGCGGATCGATAATGCCGTCGTCGTACACCTTGCCGCTGTTGAAGAAGGCGTGCGACTCGCGTTCGATCTGTTCCTCGACAGCCTGACGCTGGCGGGCGTCGGCGTCCTCGTCGAACGGCTTGCCCTGCGACTCGGCCGACTGGCGGGCCACGATCGACAGCACACCGGCGAGTTGCTGCGGACCCATCACTGCCATCTTCGAATTGGGCCACGCGAACAAGAAGCGCGGCCCGTAGGCGCGCCCGCACATGCCGTAGTTGCCGGCGCCGTACGACGCGCCCATGATCACCGTGAGGTGCGGCACCGTGCTGTTCGTGACCGCGTTGATCATCTTGGCGCCGTCCTTGATGATCCCGGCCTGTTCGTAGTCCTTGCCCACCATGTAGCCGGTGCAGTTCTGCAGGAAGAGGAGCGGCACGTCGGTCTGGTTGGCGAGCAGGATGAACTCGGTTGCCTTCTTGGCCTCTTCCATGAACAGCACGCCGCGCGCGTTGGCGAGGATGCCCACCGGGTAGCCGTGGATCGATGCCCAACCGGTGACGAGGCTGGTGCCGTAGTCGGGCTTGTACGCGGCGAAGCGCGAGCCGTCGACGACGCGCGCGATCACGTCGAGCGGATCGAACGGCACGCGCAGGTCGGCCGACGCGATGCCAACGAGCTCCTCCGCCGCGAAGGCCGGAGCATCGGCGGGCCGGCTCGGACCCGGACCGAGCTTGCGCCAATTGAGGTTGGCCACGATTTCGCGGCCGATGCGAATGCAGTCGTGTTCGTCACGCGCGAAGTAGTCGGAGAGTCCCGACACGCGCGAATGCATCGCTGCACCGCCAAGCGATTCGTCGTCGGAGTCTTCCCCGGTCGCCATCTTCACGAGCGGTGGCCCGCCGAGGAACACCTTGGCCCGGCCGTCGACGAGCACCGCGTGATCCGACATGCCGGGCACGTACGCACCGCCGGCCGTGGAGTTGCCGAACACCAACGAGATCGTGGGAATGCCGAGCGCCGAGAGCTGCGTGAGGTCGCGGAAGATCTGGCCGGCGGGCACGAACAGGTCGGCCTGGGTGGGCAGGTCGGCGCCGCCCGACTCGACGAGATTGATCACCGGCAACCGGTTGACGCGCGCGATCTCCAGCGCGCGCAGGTTCTTCTTCAGCGTGTACGGGTTCATCGTGCCGCCACGCACAGTGGGATCGTGCGCGATCACCACGCATTCGAGGCCCTCGACCACGCCGATACCGGTGACGATGCTCGCCCCCACATGGAACGGCGAGCCCCACGCCGCAAGCGCCGACAGCTCGAGGAACGGCGCGCCGGGATCCACAAGCAGCTCGACGCGCTCGCGTGCGGTGAGCTTGCCCCGGGCCCGGTGGCGCGCCACGTAGGCCTCGCCGCCACCCGCGAGTGCCTTGGCCACCTCGGTGTCGTGTTGCTCGAGCAGATCGAGCAGCGCGGCGCGATTCGTCGCGAACGTCTCGCTCGCGGGATCGACCGTCGACGACAGCACGCTCATGCACCTACAATGTTATTCGTCGATAACATTCGCGTCCAGGCCAGCGACTGAGTGGCCGCGGCAGGTGTCTCCATTGGACTTCGCTCCCAACGACGATCACGAGATGCTGCGAGCCGCGGTGCGCGACCTCGCCAGCGGTTTCGGACATGACTACTACGCGCGCTGTACACGGGAAGGCCAACGGCCCGACGAACTGTGGAAGGCGGTCGGCGACCACGGCTTCCTCGGCGTGCACCTGCCCGAGCACTACGGCGGTGGCGGCGCGGGCATCGGCGAGCTCGCCATCGTGTGCGAGGAACTCGCGGCCCAGGGCTGCCCCCTGCTGCTGATCCTGGTGTCGGCGGCGATCTCGGCCGAGGTGATCGCCAAGTTCGGCGACGACGCGCAAAAGACTCGGTTCCTGCCCGGTCTCGCCGCAGGCACGAAGATGGTGTTCGCGATCACCGAGCCCGACGCGGGCTCGAACAGCCATCGCATCGCCTGCAGCGCGAAGCGCGACGGCGACGTGTACCGGCTCAATGGGGCCAAGACGTTCATCTCGGGCTTCGACGAGGCGCCGCAGGTGCTCGTGGTGTGCCGCACCGGTTGGGACGAGGAACACGAGCGGGCGCGGCTCAGCCTGTTCGTGGTCGACACCGACGCGCCGGGGCTCACGAGCGCGCTGATCCCGATCGAGATCCAGAGCCCCGAGAAGCAGTACACGCTGTTCTTCGACAATGTGGAGGTGCCCAGCGATCGCCTCATCGGCGAGGAGGGCGAGGGCCTGCGCCAGGTGTTCGAAGGGCTCAACCCGGAGCGGATCATGAGCGCCACGATCTGCACCGGCGTCGGCCGCTACGCACTCGCGCGCGCCTCGCAGTACGCGCGCGACCGCGCGGTGTGGGGCACGCCGATCGGCGCGCACCAAGGTGTGGCGCACCCGCTCGCCGAAGCCAAGATCGAGCTCGAGCTGGCGCGGCTGATGACGGAAAAGGCCGCGTGGCTGCACGACCACGGCACCGATCGGGTCGCCGCGGGTGAAGCCGCCAACATGGCGAAGCTGGCGTCGGCCGATGCGGGCATGCGCTGTCTCGATCAGGCCATCCAGACGCACGGTGGCAACGGTCTGGCATCGGAATTCGGGCTCGCCGACCTGTGGGGCATCGTGCGGCTCCTACGTATCGCGCCGGTGAGCCGCGAGATGGTGCTCAACTTCGTGGCCGCGCAGTCGCTGAGCCTCCCGAAGTCGTATTGATGCCGGCGCTGTGCCGGTGATCGCGGCGCCTGCCGCGACGGCGCGGGGGCGGCGCACGCGTGACGCGCTGCTCGATGCCACCGTCGAACTCGTGTCGGAGCGTGGCTTCCACGCTGTGGGCATCGCCGAGATCGGCGCGGCCGCTGGCGTGAGCGGCGCCGCGATCTACCGCCACTACCGCAACAAGGACGAGTTGCTCGTGGCGGTGTTCGAGCGCGTCGTCGACGAGTTGCTCGACGGCGCCCGCACGGTGCTCGCCGAACCAGGTCTCGACCCTGCCGCGCGAGTCGCGGCCCTCGTCGAAGCCCACGTGGCGTTCGCCCTCGCCGAGCGGCGCGTCATCGCCATCTATGACCAGGAAGCGCACAACCTGCCGCCCGACCATCGCCGGCGCGTGCGCCGTCAGCAGGCGGCATACGCGGCGGTATGGACCGACGCGCTGGCCGCGCTGCGGGCCGACTGGACCGCCGCCGACTGCCGCGTCGCGGTGCACGCGGTGTTCGGCCTCATCAACTCAGTGTCGGACCAGCGCGTCGCCGTCAGCCGCGACCGCCAAGCGTTGCTTCTACAAGCGATGGCGTTCGCCGCGCTCGCACGGACTCCAGCGCCGCGGCAGCAAGGATCGCCAAGAACGGCACCCCCGGAGTCTTGAAACGCGGGTCGCCGAAGAACACGACCGTCGGTATCAGCACGAGCGCGACCGGCGCGAGCAACACAACCTGGGCCGGCACACGCGGCCGAGCACGCGCGACGACCACCACACCCATCAGCGCGGCGGCGAACAGCACCCACCAGAAAAGGTTTGAGGCGATCCCGAGCCCGCGGCGCAATCCCGCTTGCATCCACACGTCGTCGCCGTACGCCTCGGAGGCCGCGACCGAGTCCGAATCGTTACGGATCGAGGCCCAGATGCGCTTGGCGGCCAGTGGCACCTCCGCCAGCGGATGCGCCACGGCGAAACGCAACGCCTCGTGGGTTGCGTAGTGATCACCACTGATCTCGGCCGCCACGGTACGGCCCGATTCCTTTGCGTCGACGCACGAGTGCGGGAAACCAAAGCCGCCCGACGCGTGCGGATGATGGCCGATACACAGGTCGTCACCGGTGTTCGTGGACACCGGCACAAATGCACGCATCGACACCCGGTTGCGGATCGTCCACGGTGCGATCGTGACCACCGTCGCCAGCACGAAAAGGCCAACCGCAACCCACGTCGCGACGCGTGCCCGCCTCGCGCATACGAGCACCACGACAACAAAGACCAGCGAAATCGGGCGCACAAGCGCGGAGAGCCCGAACAGCACACCTGCGGCTACCGCGCGACGACCGTGATGTTGGTGCGACCCTCGAGCACCACCACGGTACCGGCGAGCACCAGCGCGACGAACAGCGGTTCCGATAGTGCGACCGCCGACCCCACGACGCTGTTCGGCCACACCGCGACGAGCGCACCAGCAACCAGCGCAGCGCGCTCGTTGGTGACGAGACGCGCCAAGCGGATCGTGAGGTAGACGGCCGCGGTCCAACACGTGGCGTTCGCCAGCGCCACGAGGATGGGTTCATGGCTGCTGAGCGATCCGACATGCATCGTGAGCCAGAGCAGCGGAGCGATGAAGAACGGATAGCCCGGCGGGTAATACGCGGTCGCGGTGTGAGTGAACGGTGCGATATAGCCCTGGCCTGCTGCGAGCGAACGCGCCAGCGCGACATACGTAAACGGGTCGCGCAGCCCCTCAGGTGGCCGCGCCGCGTACGCGCTCCACGCCGCGCGCAGAACGAACGCGCAGACGACCACCGCCGCAGTCGCACGCGTCGAGCGGCGGCCGGAATGCGTCACGAAAACGCCACGCGGTGCATCACCGCTCCCCTTCGATTGTTGCGGGCGGACGGTAATACGCCGCGCCTGGTAGGAACTCGTTCGTGAGCGCGTTCGAGCATCTGCTGGCGCCGGGGCGGATCGGGACGCTCGCGTTGCGCAACCGCATCCTGATGGCACCGATGGGTGAAGAGTTGGCCGAGCTCGACGGCACCGTGGGCGATCGGCAGCTCGCGTACGTGGAGGCGCGGGCCGCGGGTGGGGTTGCGCTCGTGTCGCTCGGGTCGGTGGCCATCGCCTGGCCGGCCGGCACCGCCAACGAGTGCCAGAACGGCATCTCCAGCGATCACTTCGAGGCCGGCATCCGCCGCCTCGCCGACACTGCACACGCCCAGGGCGCGGCGCTCGCCCTGCAGCTCACGCACATGGGCAAGGTCGCCCGCAACGACATCGTGGCCGGCCGGCCGATGCAGGTTCCGTCGCTCCCCGGTCGGCCCGGCTTCGACCCGCTGATGGCGATGATCACGCCCGACGAGCTCGAGGCGTCGATTGCACCGATGCAGGCGCCCACGGCCAAGGTCGAGTTCCACGAGATGACCCACGACGACATCGCGCTCGTGGTGGCGCAGTTCGCCGACGCCACGGCGCGCGCCCAGGCCTGGGGCGTCGATGCCGTGGAGCTGCACGCCGGCCACGGCTATCTGATCGACGAGTTCCTCTCCCCCGCGTCGAACCACCGCACCGACGACTACGGCGGACCCGTCGAACAACGCGCCCGCTTCTTGCTCGAGGTGATCGCCGCGATCCGTGCCGAGGTCGGGCGCGACTACCCACTGTGGGCGCGCATCAACGGCCACGAGGTGTGCACCGAGGGCGGCGAGACACTCGACGACGCGCGCACGGTGGCGCGACTCGCCGCCGACGCGGGCCTCGACGCGATCCATGTGTCGGCCTACGGCGATCCCAACGTGGCAATCAGCTTCACCGAGTCGCACACACCTCACGAGCCCGGCCATCTCGTGGCGCTGGCGCGCGCGGTGAAGGGTGCCGTCGACATCCCGGTGATCACAGTTGGCCGCATCGAAGCCGATGTTGGCGACGCGCTCATTGCCGACGGCGCATGCGACTTCGTGGCCATGGGCCGCAAGCTGCTCGCCGACCCCGAGCTGCCGAACAAGCTGGCGAGCGGCGGCGGCGCCGACGACGTGCGACCGTGCCTCTACCACTACCGCTGCATCTCGAACATCTTCGTGCGCAAGGGCGTGCAATGCGTGTCGAACCCGATGGTCGGACGTGAGCGCGAGCTGTCTGTCACACCCGCCGCCAACGCGCGCCGCGTCACGATCGTGGGCGGTGGGCCGGCCGGCATGGAAGCCGCACGCATCGCCGCGCTGCGGGGCCACCACGTGGTGTTGCACGAGCGCGACGGCGAGCTCGGTGGTCGCCTCCGTTTCGCGGCGCGCACCTACGAGCCCAACGCCGACTTGCTGCAATGGCTGATACGACAGGTCACGCAGCTCGACATCGACGTGCGTCTCGAGAGCGAGTTCGACGCGGGCGCGCTCACGGCGCTCGACACCGAGGTGTTGATCGACGCGACCGGCGGCAACTGGGCGAAGCCCACGATCGACGGCGCCCACCTCCCCCACGTGCGCGATCTCGACGCGTGCCGCGCGTGGGTGCTCGACGACGGCGCGCTGCCCGACGGTGACGTGGTGGTGATCGGCGGTGGCCGCGCGGGCTGCGGGCTCGCCGACCTCGCGCACCGCCAAGGTCATCCCACTACGGTGCTCGAGCCGTCGAACGTATTCGCGGTGCAGTTCGGGCTACCGGGGCGCTGGCGTTACGTGCACGACCTACGCACCCAAGGCGTGAGCCTCGTGCCCGACGCGACCGTCGACCGCATCGACGCAGATGGCGTGCACTACACCGTGGCGGGCGACACGCACGCGATCGCGGCCGCGACCGTGATCACGGTCAACCGCGTCGATCCCACAGACCCGCTCGCAACGAACGGCGTCGAAACGCACCGCATTGGCGACTGCACCGGGCCGCGCTGGCTCGAAGGCAGCCTGCTCGACGCCACATCACTCGCCGTCGCGTTGTGACGCCCCCTACCCCATCGGTGGGAACGCGTCACAGCGCGACGCACGCGAGCGCAGAACGGCTTACTCGCCGCCCTTTTGGACGTAACTGCGGACGAACTCCTCGGCGTTCGCCTCGAGCACCGAATCGATCTCGTCCAGCAGATCGTCGAGCTCTTCTTTGATTTTTTCGCCCTGTTTGGCGGGGGCGGCCACCTCGTCGACGGTCTCTTCCCGCGCCTTCGGGGCCGGCTTCTGCTTACGTTCACGTTCAGGCATCGCTGACCTCCTCCGTCGGCTCGTCGGTCCTCGTACTACTGGTAATTCGGACCAGGGTGGGGGATGAGTTCAGATTTCCCGCACCACTGTGATGGAAACGTCGGTTGCGGACTCCGTGTTCCTGAGGTTGCTGAGATCTCTATCGGTCGGTTGGCCTAGGTCGAAAGGCGCTCGACCAGCTGCCTGGGGGTGGTGCACTCGGCAAAGAGTGCCTCTGTGTGCATTTTGCTACCACGCGTGGGTTCCATCATGGGGATTCTTCGCAGCGGATCGGTGCCCACGTCGAGGATCACGCTGTCCCAGTTCGCGGCCACCACGGAGTCGGCCCAGCGTTCCAGCACCATGCCCCGGAAATACGCCCTGGTCGTGGCGGGTGGGGTGACCATCGCGTCGTCGACGGCGGCCTCGTCGAGGACCCGCTCGATCTTGCCGGCGCTCACGAGGCGCTCGTAGAGCGACCGGTCGCGGCGCACGTCGTGGTACTGGATGTCGAGCAGTTGCAGCTTGGCGTCGTCCCAGTCGAGCTTGTCGCGCTCGACGTAGGCGCTGATGAGCGAGCGCTTGGTGACCCAGTCGAGCACGCCGTCGAGCCGGTTCGGATCGGTTTCGAGAGCGCCGAGCGTCGCCTCCCAGCGATCGAGGATCATGCCGCCGATCTCGTCACCGCCGCAGTGCTCGAGCCCGCGCTCCTCCGCGTACTTGCGCCCGGCCCGCAGGAACTCCCACTGCATCTCGAGCGCGGTGGCGGTGCTCCCGTCGGCGAGCGCCACCGCGGTGCGCAACGTGGGGTCGTGCGACACCTGGCGCATCGCCGGCACCGGCGTGGCGAGGGAAAGGTCGCGGTCGAGGAAACCGTCCTCGATCATGCAGAGCACGATGGAGGTGGTGCCGACCTTCAGCAACGTCGACACTTCGCACAGGTTCGCGTCGCCGACGATCACGTGGAGACGGCGGTAGCGCTGCGGATCGGCGTGCGGCTCGTCGCGCGTGTTCACGATCGGGCGCTTCAAGGTGGTCTCGAGCCCTACCTCTTCCTCGAAGAAGTCGGCGCGCTGGCTGATCTGGTAATCACAGCGCTCGGCCCCGTTCTCGGCGCCGACCTTGCCCGCGCCGCACACGATCTGGCGGCTGACGAACCACGGGATGAGGTTGCGCACGAGCGAGCCGAACGGCACGGCCCGGTCGACGAGATAGTTCTCGTGGCAGCCGTAGCTGTTGCCCTTGCCGTCGGAGTTGTTCTTGTAGACGACGATCTCCTGCTCGGGTGGCAGCAGGCGGCGGGCCGCGGCCATCGAGCGGGCGAGGATGCGCTCCCCGGCCTTGTCGTAGAGCACGGCCTGCACCGCGTCGGACGTCTCGGGCGAGGAGTACTCGGGGTGCGCGTGGTCGACGTAGTAGCGAGCGCCGTTGGTGAGCACTGCGTTCACGAGGTGCGTCTCGATGTCGGGCGGCTGCGCGCCGTCTCGGGCATAGCCGCGCGCGTCGCGTCCGGGCTGTTCGTCGTCGAAGTCCCAGCCGATGCGGCGCTGGTCGACGAACCCGTTGATCAACAGGCTCGACGCAAGCACAGGGTTCGGGTCAGGCGCGCCACGCAGCACGACCCCGTACTCCGTCTCGATGCCGCAGATCTTCGGTATCGCCACGGCTGGAGGTTATGCGGGCGAAACCGCACCGGCGTTCGTGCCATGCGAGAGCCACTGCCACATGGCAAGACCGCCTCGATGGTCGGCACAAGCGGTAGCCGGAGGGATTGCGACGCTCACCGCGTCGCTATGGGCATGCGCGTAGTCACGCCACACAGCGTCGGCGCGGGCCGTAGCCGCGTCCGGCGTCGAGCCGGTCGGACCACAACCCGCGATGAGTACCACGTGCTTCACGTCGCCCGGTAGCTGTTTCCGAAAGGCGTCGAGCTGCGCTAGCGCGTCGTTGCGCCAGTCGCTCGACCCGACCTTGACGCGCCGACCGTGCACCGTCCGGTCTTGCACGTCGGCAGCCTCGATCGTGATGGCAAGTACCTGCGGTTTGTATTCCCGCGCGACCCCGGCGAGCAGCCCGACCGAGAACTTGCACGGCTGTCGGTGACCAGCGTCGCTCCCGCGCGCCAATGCCGACGTCACGCCGCAGTTGACCATCGACGCGGCAACGCCGTAGGTCGGAAGGTCCTTGTACGGACGCGCAGCGTTGTTGAGCGTCGCGGCCTCGTCGCCACCCACGACCAGCAGCCGTGTCGATCCCGACGGCGCATCGCGCCCGAGCTGGTTGTACTGATCCAGGTACTCAGTGAGCAAGGAGCTCGACTTCGGTGCAGACGCCGTGAGCGACACCGCAGCGAACAGCGCGAGCGCGACGCCGCCTGCAATCACCACCCACGGCCAGGCACGGTCGGGTGGTGCGCGACGGATCGGCTGCTCGATGAATCGCCAAGAGACGTAGGCAACGAACAGGATGACCACGATCCGCACCAAGAAGAGTGGCCTTCCGGACAGATGCGTGCGCGAAGGATCGAGGATCGTGATCAACGGAACCGAGTACAAGTACACGCCGTACGAGATGACGCCGAGCGCGACGAGTGGCCGCCAGGCGAGCGCACGACGGACCCGGCTCTCCGGCTGGGTCGCGGCAACCAGCAACGTCGCCGCCGCCACGGCGAAGAGCAGCAATCCGCCGTGGTACAAGGCAGAACTGCCTGTGGTCCACGTGGCAAAGGCCCAGAGAACGAGCCCGAGGGCAATGTATGCAGCAACGTCGATGGCGTGTGTCGCAACCGCGCCCAACGGTCGGTCGATCAGCGTGAGCCCGATGGCGAGCGTGGCACCGACAAGCAACGCAAGCACGCGCGTATCCGACGAGTAGTAGGCGTGGTCGTCGAGGGGTGCGAAGACGTGCGCCGTCCAGACCGCGACCGCGATCGCGGCGCCGCCAACCGCGAAGCACATCATCCTCGTCGGGCGTCGCCACACAACGAGTGCGAGGCCGAGCACGACGGGCCACACGAGATACCACTGCTCCTCGATGGCGAGCGACCACGTCGGGCTCAGCACCGAGGCCGGGTGCGACATCACGTGCCAATTCTGAAAGTAGAAGAGCGCCGGCACGATGGCCTGCTTGATCTGCCAGCGCTCCGACGCGGTCGCCCAGAAGCGTGCGTAGGCCGCCGCCAGCCCGATCGTGAGCAGCAGGGCTGGAAGCAAGCGGCGAGCGCGTCGCCTCCAGAAGCTGCCCAGCGCGATCCGACCGGTCGAACGCCGCTCCGCCAGCAGCAGCGAAGTGATCAAGTAGCCGGACAGCGCGAAGAACAGGTCGACACCGAGAAATCCGCCCCGACCCAGCTTCGTCGATGCGGGCCCGTGTTCGTGGTAGAGGAGAACGGCAGACACCGCGAGCGCGCGCAGTCCGTCGAGCGCTGGCTCGTACCGCACGCGGCCGAGACCGCGCGCGTCGACAGCTCCCTCCGGCGCGACTCCGCCGCTCCGCTCCACCGCCTGGACTCCCAAAGTCCGCTCACGGTCGCGCGAGCGGCCGCGGGATTACAAGTGTGGGCTCACAGGTACTGGCCGGTGGTGACCTTTTCGATCTGGCGGCCGCCGCGGTGCTCGTCGTCCTTGGCCACGATCGTGCGCACGTAGACGATCCGCTCGCCCTTCTTGCCCGAGATCTTGGCCCAGTCGTCGGGGTTGGTGGTGTTGGGCAGGTCTTCGTGCTCGCGGAACTCCTGCTTGATCGAGTCGAGCAGGTCCTGGGTGCAGATCCCTCGGGCTCCGCCGGCGATCGTGCGCTTGATCGAGAGCTTCTTGGCCCGGCGCACGATGTTCTCGATCATGGCGCCCGACGAGAAGTCCTTGAAGAACAGGATCTCCTTGTCGCCGTTCTGGTACGTGACCTCGAGGAACTTGTTGTCGTCTCCGGTCTCGTACATCGCGTCGACGGCGTCGTCGATCATCATCTTCACCGCGGCCGGCGAATCGTTGCGCGTCTTCTTCAGCTCGTCGGCGGCCACCGGGAGCCCCGGCGTGAGGTACTGACCGAAGATCTGGCGCGCCGACGTGGCGTCGGGCCGTTCGATCTTGATCTTCACGTCGAGCCGGCCGGGGCGCAGGATCGCAGGGTCGATGAGGTCCTCGCGGTTCGACGCGCCGATCACGATCACGTTGCGCAACGCCTCGACACCGTCGATCTCGGCGAGCAGTTGCGGCACGATCGTGCTCTCGATGTCGGAGCTGATGCCGGTGCCGCGGGTGCGGAACAGCGAGTCCATCTCGTCGAAGAAGACGATGACGGGGTTGCCTTCTTCGCTCTTCTCGCGCGCCCGCTCGAAGATCAGGCGGATCTGGCGCTCGGTCTCGCCCACGTACTTGTTGAGCAGCTCAGGGCCCTTCACGTTGATGAAGTAGCTGCGAGCCTTGTCGTTGCCGGTCTTTTCGGCCACGCGCTTGGCGAGCGAGTTCGCGACTGCCTTGGCGATCAGCGTCTTGCCGCAACCGGGCGGGCCGTAGAGCAGGATGCCCTTCGGCGGATCGAGCTCGTGCTCGTGGAACAGGTCGCCGTAGAGGTACGGCAACTCGATGGCGTCCTTGATCTGTTCGATCTGGTCGTCGAGCCCGCCGACGTCGTCGTAGCTGACGTCGGGCACCTCCTCGAGCACCAGTTCCTCGACCTCGGGCCGGGGCACCTTCTCGACCAACAGGCCCGAGCGTGCGTCCATCAGCACGTGGTCGCCGGCGCGCAGCGTCACGCCTTCGAGCGCCGAACCGATCTCGGCCACCCGCTCCTCGTCGGCCCGGCCGACGATCAGGGCGCGCTGGCCGTCCTCCATCAGCTCCTTGAAGGTGACGACCTCGCCGTGGCGTTCGCCGGGGCGGGCCAGCACGACGTTGAGCGACTCGTTGAGCACGACCTCGTCGCCGCACGACATCTCCTCGGAGGAGATCTCGGGGTGGATGCTTACCCGCATCTTGCGACCGGCACTGAACACGTCGACGGTGCCATCGTCGTTCGAGCCGAGGAACGTGCCGTAGGCGTTGGGCGGCATCGTGAGCTTCTCGACCTCTTCACGGAGCGCGCCGATGTGCTCGCGCGCCTCGCGCAGAGTGGCCGAGAGCTTCTCGTTCTGCGACATGGCCTGCTGGAGCTGGCCCTTGGTCTCGAGCAAGCGCTCCTCGAGGGTGCGGACGCGCTTGGGCGCATCCTGGAGGCGGCGCCGCAGCACCAGCACCTCTTCCTCAAGGTTGGAGACCTCGAGGCGCAGCTCCGCGAGCGCCGCCTGATCGGCCGCTGCCCGCTCGTCGTCGCTCGCCATACGACACCTCCTCAACGCTCGGCGCGTGGCCTGGCTCGTCCGCCTGGCGACCATACTCTCGGTTCAGGTACCCCAAGTGGCATCCGATACCGTGGCAGGAGCCAGGGAGGCCCTACCCTCATCGGTCCCCCACCCCAGCGACTTTGGGGTTACCGACGGGGAAAGACGTACGCGAGCAGAAGCGAGGATCAACGTCATGAAGGTCTGGATCGACCAGGATCTCTGCACTGGCGACGGCCTGTGTGAGGAGATCGCGCCCGACGTCTTCACGCTCCTCGACGACGGCCTCGCCTACGTGAAGGAAGGCGACAAGGTCTTCTCGAACCCCGGTGGTGCCGAGGGGCTCGCCAACATTCCCGACGGCCAGCTCGACGCGGTGATCGAGTCCGCCGAGGAGTGCCCCGGCGAGTGCATCTTCATCGAAGCTGAATAGCTACAGCGACACGCACGCCCCGGTGGACACGGGCGTGAAATCCGCGGGCGGGCTGTCGATCTTCGCGAGTTCGACCGCGCTGAGCGCGTAGGCCACCGGTCGTCCCGCGGGATCGATCGCGAAGGCCACGCCCACGACGCGCCCACTGGTGTTGACGATCGGCGCACCCGAGTCGCCCGGCGCGAGCCGCGCCGCGAGTTCGAGGATCCGCCGCGTGCCCGGCGCGGTGTGGCCGTAGATGTCGCGTCCCGCGGCGTCGAGGATGCCCGACGCCACGAGCCGCGCGGCAGCGATGCGCAGGCTGCCGCCCTCGGGATGACCGAACACCGCAAGATCGGTCGGCGCGTGCGGCGCCGCCAGCGCGAGCGATGGCAGCCCTGCGGAGTCGCCGTTGTCCACGCGCAGCAGCGCGAGATCGAGCACAGGATCGAAGCGCACCACAGTGGCCCGTAGTTCATGGCCTCCGTGATCGACCACCATCGTGTCGCGTTCGCCCGCCACCACGTGCGCGTCGGTGATCACGTAGCCGGGATGCACCACAAAGCCACTCCCCTGCTGGATCTCCTGGCACGCCGTTCCGGTCACCCGCACGACCGAGTTGGCAAGCTCGCGTTGCCGTGCTGCGCTCAACGGCACCGCCAGCGGCGGCGGACCGAGATCGGGTGCCGGACCGGAGACGGTCGGTGATTGCGCGATGAGCTGCGGCCGATCGGCGTGCGAGTCGGCCACCGCGACGACAACGGCCACCGCGGTGCCGGCGACGAGGAACCACACGACCAGCGCAACCCGCAGGGCTCCGTGGCGCGGCGGCCGATCGGGCGGGACCGGCTCGCCGATCACGCCGTGGATGCGAGCAGGCGCGCGGTGGTGAGGAAGCCGGTGTGCGCCACCATGCGGTGGTCGGGTCGCACCGACTGTCCCTCGACGTGCCAGCCGCGCTGCAGCACCTCGATCGTCTCGGCCATGTCGAACGGCGACTCCGCGAGCGTGGCCCGCAGCGTGGCAACCTGGGTGATCGTCGGCAAATAGCTGAGCAGGATTCCGCCGGGCCGCAAGGCTTTGGCCACGTGCTCCACCGCTTGCCACGGTTCGGGCAGGTCGAGCAGTACGCGGTCGACGTTGCGTTCGTCGATGCCCTCGTACACGTCGCGCACCTCGATGTCGAGGGGTACATCGGTGCCGAGGTACTGCTCCACGTTCGTGCGCGCACGCGACGCGAAGTCGTCGCGCAGCTCGTAGCCCGTGACCCGTCCGGTCGGGCCGATCGCTCGGAGCAGCGCCATCGTGAGCGCGCCCGAACCGACACCCGACTCCAAGATGTGCGCGCCGGGGAAGATGTCGGCGAGCACGAGGATCGGACCAAGATCCTTCGGGTAGATCACCTGCGCGCCGCGCGGCATCTCGAGGATGTACTCCGACATCGTGGGCCGGAGCACCAACAACCGCTGGCCCAGCGACGTGCGCACCACCACGCCCTCGTCGCCGCCGATGAGCGCGTCGTGGAGCAGCACGCCGGCATGAGTGTGGAACGATCCGCCCGGCTCGAGGGTGAGGAGATGGCGCCGTTTCTTGTTGTCGACGAGCAGCACGCGCTCGCCGGCCTGCAACTTTCCGCTCACGACGGCAGCTCGACGTTGGCGGCGCGCATCTGCAGGCGACAGAACGCGCAGATGTCGCCGGTGGTGGGAGCGCCGCACACACGACAGTGCTCGAGCGTGGCTCGTTCCTCTTCGGCGACGTCGGCGAAGCGCGCGTGGGCGCGCTCGTGGAAGCCCGCCACGAACACCGTCTTCGTACCCGGCGACTGCTCTTCGAGCCGGTTGAGCACGTCCTTGTAGCCGAGGTGCCGATTCCCCTCGGCCATCGGGCATTCCTCGACGATGTAGTCGATGCCGCGCAGCACGCAATAGGCGGCCATCTCGCGCTCGCCGATGCGCACGAGCGGCTTCACCTTCTTCACGAAGCCGTCGCTCGCGGGCAGCACCGGATACTGGCGCGAAAGATAGGTGGCATCCCACCGCAACACGTTGCCGAGCAACACCGCGGCCTCGTCGTCGAGATTGTGCCCAGTAGCAACCACGTCGTAGCCGCCGTCGAGGGCGGCTTGGTTGAAGAGGTGACGCTTCGACAACCCGCACGCGCTGCACGGCGCGCGGCGCGCGGCCGGCGCGCCGGTGGGGATGTCGAAGCCGAACTCGGTGGGCAGGTCGACCTCGCGCAAGGTGAGCGCGCGGCCGTCGGCGTACGCGCGCGCGAACCGGTGCGACTCCTCCGAGTAGTCGCCGATGCCGAGCCCCACGTAGAGGCCGTCGGCGGCGAAGCCGAGTTCGGTGAGGATGTCCCACAACGCAAGTGAGTCCTTGCCGCCCGACACGGCCACGAGCACCCGATCGTCGGGAGTGCACATGTGGTAGTCGTCGATCGCCCGCCGCACCTGCTCACGGCAGTGGCGCAGGAAGCAGTCGCTGCAGAACGCCGCGTTGTGCCGGCGAATGTCGAGCACGGCCGGCGCCTTGCATCTGGTGCACTTCATGTTGCTTTGTGCCTCCTGCGTCGGCACGGCGAGCTCACTGCGGCCCCATGTCGCTCGTCCCTCGCTCCTGGGCTCCTCCGATCGCCGCGCCGGAACCAAATCCGCCCCGCGGTCGACCCGTGCTCACGCGCCCCCCGAGATCACGGGGCGGATTTCGACGGTGTCGGCGTCGGTGAGACGCGCGTCGCGGGTGACGAGCTCGTCGTTGCGGATCACGAGCACCGATTCGGCCACGATGTCGAGCTCGCCGAGCAGCCGCTGCACGGTGGTGGGCGCCGACATGTCGAGTTCACGGCGCGGGTTACGCAGCACGACCTTCACGGCGTGGAAGCTACCGGCGCTTGCGGGCCGCCTTCTCAGCGCGCGACTTCGCCTTGCGTCGCTGCCTGCGGGTGGGCGGCGGATCCGACACGGTGACTTCGAAACGGTCGCCGCTGCGCATCGCTTGGCGCCACACCACTTCCGGAGGCGGGTTGGTCATGCGCCGCAGTACGCGCACGGTGCCTGCAGCCACCGCGACGGTCATCCACGTCTGCGAGCCGCCGAGACCGCGTCGCACACCTTCGCGGAAGAGTCGGTTCACGATCGGTTCGCTGGCCATGATGAGCTCGATGCCTCAGATGCGGCGGATCTCGACGACGGGTGTGCGCTTGCGACCTTTGCGGCGGCCGAGGAAGTACGCCGTGACCACCAGCAGCGCGCCGACGGCGACGCCCACGGCAACGGCCATCGACTGCGCGCGCTCGACGTTGTCCTCCACCGGCCCCGCGATGTTGCGCAGCTTCGATTCGATGTCGTCGCGCGTGATCCGCGGTTTGGCGCCCGGGCGACGCGAATCGGTTGCCTCGTTCGTGGTCGGTGTCATGCCGCTTCCTTCGTCGACTTGCCGAGCGTCGGCGGACGCTTGCGCGTCTGGCGCAACGTGAGACCAGCGCCGATGGCCAACAGCACGAGCACGATCAGGTAGGGATACAGCGTCGACCAGCCGTTCTCGTGCAGCCAGTCCGGGCCTTCGGTTTGCAGCAACCGGAGCAGCCCGATGCTCACGAACACCACGCCGACTCCGAGCATCACCGCGCCGCCGAGCGCCCAACCGATATAACGACCGAGATCCTTCAGAGGATCGATGGTCTCCTGCTGCGCGTAGGCGACGACGAGGTCCTTCAGCTCGTCGACCTGTTGCCGGGGCGCCTTGTCGGGCACATCCACTCCTGTTCGTCGCGCCGCCCCCGGCGGCGCTGCGAGCGCTTGGGCACCCGCGTCGCTGATCCCCGCTCTCCGGGTTGATTTCGACCCGCGCCCCATAGCAAGGGTGACGCGCGACCAGCTTGGCTTACCCCTGTCGGCGCTCACGATAGCGGGCATGCCGCCAGAGGTGCTCCAGCGCGCGGACCGCGCGATGGGCACTCGGATAGCACACGCGACCCGACGCCCGGACCGCCGCGACGCCCGCATTCTCGGGGTCGGCCACCGCCAACTCAGTGGCAGTGAGGATCGGCTTGCCGGTGGTGTCGGACACCGCTGCGGCCGCCTCGGCGAAGCGTGTGTCCTGGCGCTCGTGATACGCCACGATCCGCTCGAGACCGTGGTCGGGATAGAAGCCACCGCGACGCATCAAGGCGGCCTGGTTCGACTGGATGCCGAGCCCGAGATACACGATCGCGTCGACGTCGGGATGGTTCGCGACGAGCTCGAGCACCTCGGGAATGGTGTCGCGCGTCTCGCCGCCCGCGAGGTCGATCGGGTTGTTGCGACTCCAGCGCGGCGGCAGCTTCGTGTCGATCGCGTCGCGCAGGTCGTTCGGGAGCGGTGCGAGCTGAAGCGTGCTGCGCGCGATTGCGTCGGCGGTCACCACACCCCATCCACCTGCAGTGGTGATCACGACGGTGCGCGGACCCTTCGGGATCGGTTGGGTCGCAAACGTTGCCGCCGCTTCGAACGCGTCCTCCACGTCGACCGCTCGCGTCACGCCGGCTTGGTGGAGCATTCCGTCGAAGATGCGGTCGTCCGATGCCAGGCTTCCCGTGTGGCTCGCCGCCGCGCGCTGGCCACCACTCGTGACACCGCCCTTCAACAGCACGAGCGGCTTGCGTTCCGTAATGGCGGCGAGACGCTCGTAGAGCGCGCGCCCGTCGTGCACACCTTCGAGATACGCGAGCCCCACCGCGGTGCTCGGATCGTCGGCGTAGAAATCGAGATAGTCGGCAACGCCGACGGCCGCGGCGTTCCCGGCGCTCACCGCGCGGCTCACGCCCACACCCGTCTGGTGCGCGAGGTTCATGAAGCTCGACACGAAGTTGCCCGACTGGCTCGCGATGCCGATACGACCGGGCGGCGGATACGGGGCGACGATCTGCGCGCACAACGACACGGGCGTGCTCACCACGCCCTGGCCGTTCGGACCCGCGAGCAGCATGCCGAGCTCCTGCGCGAGCGCCACCAACTCGCGCTCGGCGACCTTTCCGGCATCACCCGCTTCGCCGTAGCCGGCACTCGTCACGAAGGCCGCTCGAATCCCCTTGCGCGCGCACGCGCGCAACAGATCGGGATTGGCACCCGCGGGCGTGCACACGAACACGAGGTCGTACGTGTTGTCGGCGAGCGCGTCGATGTCGGTGGCGGTGTCGATCCCGAGGACCGTGCCCCCGTCGCGGTTCGTGGCCGCAACCGCACCCTCGTAGCCGCACGCCAGGATGTTGTGCAGCGCGACGAAGCCGAACTTCCCCGGGTGGCTCGACGCGCCGGCCACCACCACACCGCGCGGTTCGAACAGGGCGCGGAACTGCTCCGGAGCGGGTCGCCCCAGCGAGCTCATGCCAGCTCCACGAGCGCGTCCACGGGAACGGGACGGCCGTCGGCCGGCCCCACCACGAGCGGGTTCAGATCGATCGAGTGCACGCGCGGATCGGTCTGGGCCAGCTCCGAGAGCCCGAGGAGCACCGCGACGAGCGCGTCGCGATCCACCGCCGGCTCGCCGCGCGACGGCCCGAGCAGCGGCTGGTTGGCGAGTTCGTCGATCATCTCGCGCGCGTCGGCTTCGGTGATGGGCACGAGCCGGAACGCCACGTCGGCGATCGCTTCGGCGAGCACCCCGCCGATGCCGAGCATCACGCACGCGCCGAACTGCTCGTCGTGCACCACTCCGGCGATGAGCTCGCGCGTGCCGCGGATCATCGGCGCTACGAGCAGCTCCACCGGGCCGTCGGCGGGCGTTGCGGCGGACAGCAGCGCGATGGCCGCGTCGCGCACCGCGGCATCGTCACGCAGGTCGAGGCGCACCAGCCCGCGTTCGGTCTTGTGCGCGATCGCGTCGCCGCACAGCTTCACCACCACGGAGCCGCCGAGCTCGCGCGCGGCGGCGACCGCGCCTTCGACATCGGGAACAGTTCGCTCGCCGGGCATCGGCACGCCGTGCGCGGCCAACAAGGCCTTCGATGCAGCTTCGGAGAGTGTGGGCATGGGTGAGCTGATCAGACCTGGCTGGTGCGACCCTGCCAGTGTTCGTCGCGCAACACGCGCTTGAGCAGCTTGCCGCTGTCGGTCCGCGGGAGCGCGTCGCGCTGCTCCCACGTGCGCGGGCGCTTGTATCCCGCGAGCCGCTCGGCGCTGAACGCGGCGAGGTCGTCGAGATCGAGCACCACATCGGTCTTCGCCTGCACCACCGCGTGCACGGCCTCACCCCACTCCTCGTCGGGCACGCCGAACACCGCGGCATCGAGCACCGCCGGATGCGCGTAGAGCACGGCCTCGATCTCGGCCGGGTAGATGTTCACGCCGCCCGAGATGATCATGTCCTTCTTGCGGTCGCAGATGTGCACGTAGCCCTCGTCGTCGACGTAGGCGACGTCACCGACCGACTTCCATTCGCCACTACCCCCGCTCGCCTGCGCTCGCGCCCCCGGGGGCGTCTCGTCGGCGAGCTCGGTGAGCTGTTCGGCGGTCTTGTGGTAGCCGTCCATCGCCAGGCCGGTGCGCACGAAGAGCTCGCCCGGACTGCCCGGCGGCGCGACGCTGCCGTCGTCCTGCACGATCTTGATCTCGATCCCGCCGTAGGGCTTGCCGCACGAACCCGGCTTGCGCAGCTGGTCTTCAGGCCGCAGCACGGTGTCGACGCCGAGTTCGGTGGAGCCGTACACCTCGAAGAGGAAGCCGTCACCGAGCTTCTCGACCACCTCGCACTTGAGCGCGTACGGCACCGGTGCGGCGTTGGCGATCAGGCAGCGCATCGTGGACATGTCGGCCGACGCGAGCTCGGCATCGGGCACCGACACGATCCGCTTCAGCTGCGTCGGCGCGCTGAACGTGTTCGTGATGCGGTGCTCGCGCACCAGGCGCAACCAGGCAACCGGATCGAACTTGCGCAGCACCACCACGGGGCGACCAAGCGTGTGGCTCATCGCCGCGAACGCCAGCGGGCCCGAGTGGTAGAGCGGCCCCGTGGTGAGGTGCACGTCGTCGGGCGCGCCGAGGCCGAGCTCCGCCAGCAGCGCGAACACGATCGACCGGTCGGTGCGGGTGCGCAGCGCGCCCTTCGGCTTGCCGGTGGTGCCACTCGTGTAGATCATCTGCGCGCCGGCCTCCGACACGTTCTCCGGCGGCGCCGGCTCCGTGGTCGGCTGCGCAGCAAGCATCTCGTTCCAGTCGCGCGCGCCCTGGGGCGTTGCGCCACCGAACACCACCACCGCGCGCACGCGCGGCACGCCCGACACTGCGGCCATCACGCTGTCGGCCTGCTCCGCGTCGGTGACCACCAGCGTGGCGTCGGAGTTCTCGATCACGTAGGCCATCTCGTCGGCGGTGAAGCGGTACGACAGCGGCACGGCCACCATGCCGAGCTTGCGGGCCGCGTGAATGGTGACGAGCACCTCGAGCGAGTTGGGGCCGCACCATACGAGTCGCTCTCCCGCGCGACCGCCGGCTTCGAGCAGGCCGTGCGCGCACGCGTTCACGAGCTCGTTCAGCGCCGCGAACGTGGTGGTCGACGTGCGCCCGCCACCACTCGCGTCCACGATCACGGCAACGTTTTCAGGCATCGACTGCGCGTGGACCGCGAGCACGTCAAGAGAAGCCGCCATATCTCGGTACTCTACGCAGGATGTCTGGCGCCGCCGGGGGGAGCGTTGCGCTGTCGGTCGTGATGCCGGCCTTCAACGAGTCCGAGATTCTCACCGAATCGGTGCAACACGTGGTGGAACGGCTGCGCGCACGCGACGACGTCAACGGCCGCTTCGAGCTGCTCGTCGTCGAGAACGGATCCACCGACGACACGCTGTCGATCGCGCGCAGGCTTGCCACGGAGATGCCCGAGGTGCGCGTACTCCAGCGCGCCGAGGCCGACTACGGCGCCGCGCTGCGGGCCGGGCTGCTCGACGCCGCCGGCGATCTGGTGGTCAACTTCGACTGCGACTATTACGACATCGACTTCCTCGATCGTGCGATCGCGCGATTGCGCAGCGACGGCGGGCCCGCAATGGTGGTGGGCTCGAAGCGGGCACCGGGCGCCGACGATCGTCGCAGCATCGCCCGGCGCGCGGTCACGTGGACGTTCTCCACGATCCTGCGAGTGGGCTTCGGACTCAACGTGTCGGACACGCACGGCATGAAGGCGATGCGCCGGGCGGCGCTACTCCCCTCCGCCGAGCAGTGCACGCTCGGGCGCGACCTGTTCGACACCGAGCTGATCATCCGGGCCGAACGGGCGGGCCTCGCGATCGACGAGATCCCGGTGTCGGTGGTGGAGCGCCGCCCGGCCCGCTCGCCGCTCGCGCGCCGCGTGCCCCGCACCCTCCTCGGCCTCCTCCGCCTCCGCCGAGCGCTCGGTGGGAACTCGTGAGCCCCTGGGGGCGCGAGCTCGACGAGCACAAGCGCACCACGCCGCGAACGCGGCGCCGAGGAGACGAGCGGGGGTGGAGATGACTACGGTGGTTGGCGCCAACGGGTGGGTCCGGTTCGACGACTACGGCATCGTTGCCGCAGGACCGGATCGAGCCAGCCGGCCACCCGACGCGTTCGTCGACGATCTCGGCGACGAAGTGGTGTTGCTCCCTGGCTTCGTCGATCTGCAGGTGAACGGTGTCGGCGCGGTCGACTTCGCGACTGCCGCCGACGAACACGCGATCGCGGCCGCCCTCGACGATCTCACCCGACACGGCACCACCGCCTGCCTGCCCACGATCGTCACCGCGCCACTCGACGCCTACGACGAGATGATCGATCGCATTCGCCGAGCGCGCGACCTTCCCGACGCGAACCAGCGCTGCGCCATCCTCGGCGTGCACCTCGAAGGCCCGTTCCTTGGCGGCGCGCCGGGCGCCCACCCAAAGGACCTGCTCCGCACCGTCGAACTCGACTGGCTCGAACGCCTCCTCGACCGCCACGGTGACCTCGTGCGCATGATCACGCTCGCGCCCGAAGCCGACCCCGGCTTCGCGGCAATACGGATGCTTGCCGAGCGTGGCATCGTCGTGGCGCTGGGTCATTCGAGTTGCTCGTACGACGAGGCGATCGCCGCGGCCGACGCCGGCGCCCAGGTGGTCACCCACCTCTTCAACGGCATGCGCCCCATGCACCATCGCGACGCCGGACTCGCAGAAGCCGCGCTCGTCGATCCGCGCCTCACGCCGACACTGATCGCCGACCTGCATCACGTGCGCGCCCCCTCGTTGCAACTCGCGCTCAACGCCAAAGAACGCGTCGCGCTCGTGAGCGACGCGGTGGCACCGGGCGCGGGCACGTCGGGCGGCCTCGAGGTGGTCGAGCATGACGGCGCGGTCTACTTGGCCGACGGCACCCTCGCAGGCTCGGTGATCACGCTGGCCGACGCGGTGCGCAACGTGCTTTCGCTCGGTATCGACGCGGAGCGCGTGAGTGCGCTCGCGTCCGGCAATGCCTGCGCGCTGCTCGACGACCATTCGCGCGGCGAACTCACACCCGGGCGGCGAGCCGACGTCGTGGCCATCGACCCAGCCCGCGGGCCGGGCACACCGGGCGGGAGCGTGGTCGGTGTCTGGGTGGGCGGCGTCGAGGGTGCGCGGTAGCGTCCGCGCTCGATGCAGATTGTTGCCGCGTTGTGGATCGACAATGTCGAGTTCCGCCGTGAATACGAGGGTGGGCCCACCAAGATCGACATCACTGGTGCCTATTTCTCGGTGGCGGCCCGGGAGTACCCCGCGCAGCTCACACCGCACCTGCTCGTGCTGCTGCGAGCCGAATCCGACGATGCCCGCATGGGCACGCTCGATGTGTCGTTCGTGCCCGAGTCGGGCGGCGACGAGGTCGGCCATCACCGCGCCCCGGTGACCATCCAGCCACCAGGCAAGTTCTTCTACCAGTTGGTGCGGCCCGAGCTGAGCTTCGCCGGGCCCGGCACCATCGAAGCCCGCTGCTCGATCACCGAAACCGGCTCCACCGTCGTCACACCACTCACCGTGGTTGATTGAGGCGTGACGAACCGCGCTTCTCGCCGGGCGAAGTGCACCTTCAGCCACCCTGCGTGGCCGTCGAAGCCTCACATGACATGACGAAGTACGCGGCTGCACTGTCCCAGCACCCCTCGGCGGTGGAAGCCGTCGGCGAGTGCGCCGGATCGCTCCTCGAGCGCCTCGACGGGATGCGCCCCGACGTGGTGGTGCTGTTCGCGAGCGAGCATCACCGTGGCTCGGCGAACGACATCGCCGACGTGCTGCAAACGCTCCTCGAGCCCGAGACGCTGATCGGCACCACCGCGGCGATGGTGGCCGGAAACGACCTCGAGGTCGAGCAGGGCCCCGCGCTCTCCGTGTGGGCCGCATGCCTCGGCGGTAGTCGAGCCCGCACCGTGCGCCTCGACGCCGTGCCCGGAAGCGACGGTGTGCGCCTGGAGGGCTGGCCCGACGATCTCATGGCGTCGGGCACGCTGATCCTGCTCGCCGACCCCTTCAGCTTTCCCACCGGTGATTTCCTCGAGCTGTGCAATCGCCGGGTGGCCGGCCTCACGGTGGTGGGCGGCCTGGCGTCGGCGGCGCGGGCGCCCGGCGACAACGTGTTGATCGCCGACCAACGCACCTACGCGACTGGCGCGGTGGGCGTGATGCTCGACAAGACGGTGCCGGCGTGGACCGCGGTGTCGCAGGGCTGCCGCCCGATCGGGCGCCCCTTCACCATCACCGATGCCGAACGCAATGTGGTGCGAGGCCTCGGCGGCACGACGCCGCTCAGCCGGCTGCAGGACATCGCGGCTACCGCGAGCGACGACGAACGAGCGCTCTTGCAGGCCGGGCTGCACGTGGGCATCGTGGTCGACGAGCACCGCGCCGAGTTCGCGCGCGGCGACTTCCTCGTGCGCAACGTGACCGGCGCCGATCCCGACACCGGCGCGATCGGCGTGGGCGAACTCGTCGAGGTGGGCCAGACGCTGCAGTTCCACGTGCGCGATGCCGAGTCGGCCCGTGAAGATCTCCGGCTCGTCGCCGCGAGCGCGGTCCACACGCCCGAGCACCAAGCGCGAGCCGCGCTGCTCTTCACGTGCAACGGGCGCGGTACCCACCTCTTCGGCCGACCACACCACGACGCGGCCACTCTCGAGCGGGTCGGCGACGACGCGCTCGAACTCGCAGGCATGTCGTGCGCGGGCGAGATCGGACCCGTCGGCGGGCGCGCCTTCCTACACGGCTTCACCGCGAGCATGCTGCTGTTCGGCGACGAAAGCTCGACGCTGGCCCTCCCGTAGGCTGGGTACACCAGCCAGAGAGGGACGAATCCGATGGTTTCGAAGAGTTCCACGAGCATCACGCCCGCGCTCGAAGCGCGTGGCGTCAACGTGGTCCGCGGTCTCGCGATGGACGCGGTGCAGAAGGCGAACAGCGGCCACCCGGGCACGCCGATGGCCCTCGCGCCGCTCGCGCACGTGCTCTTCACGCGCGTCATGCGCTACGACGCGGCCGACGCCGACTGGTTCGACCGCGATCGCTTCGTACTCTCCAATGGGCACGCCTCGATGCTCTTGTACTCGATGCTGTACCTCTGCGGTTTCGGCCTCGAGCTCGACGACCTGCGCCAGTTCCGGCAGTGGGGATCACGCACCCCCGGTCACCCCGAGTACCGCCACACGCGCGGCGTCGAGGTCACCACGGGCCCGCTCGGCCAGGGCGTGGCGAACGGCGTGGGCTTTGCGCTCGCCGAGAAGCACTTGCGCCAACGCTTCGGCGCCGAGGTGTGCGATCACCACGTGTTCGGGATCGCCGGCGACGGTTGCTTCATGGAGGGCATCAGCCACGAGGCCGCCTCGTTCGCCGGCCACTTCGGGCTCGGCAAGCTCGTGTTCGTCTACGACGACAACCACATCACGATCGACGGCGCCACCGAGCTCTCCTACTCCGACGACGTGCCGAAGCGGTTCGAGGCGTACGGCTGGCACGTGTTGCAACTCGGCGAGGAGGCCAACGACCTCGACGTGCTCGAGCGCGGCCTGCGCGCGGGCATGGCCGAGACCGAACGGCCGTCGCTGCTCGTGCTGCGCAGCCACATCGGCTGGCCGTCGCCGAAGTACACCGACACGCCCGAAGCCCACGGCAACCCGCTCGGCGACGACGAGGTGCGCGTCACCAAGGGCCTCCTCGACCTCCCAGCCGACGAGACCTTCTTCGTGCCCGACGACGTGCTCGCGATGTACCGCGAAGCGGGCGCGCGCGGCGCAAAGGTTCGCGACGAGCGCGAGACAGTGCGTGCCCGTTGGAGCGCGTCCGATCCGGGTCGCGGCGCAGAGCTCGACGCGTGCATCGCCGGGCGCGGCCTCGAGGGATGGGCCGCCAAGTTGCCGCAATGGGCCCCGGGCGAGCAGGTCGCCACGCGCAACGCGAGCAAAGAGGTACTCACCGCGATCTTCGACGTGGTGCCCGGCCTCGTGGGCGGCGCGGCCGACCTCACCGGTAACACCGGCACGTTGATCAAGGGTGCCGGCATCGTCGACGCGCACGATGCGTCGGGACGTGACGTGCACTTCGGAATCCGCGAACACGGCATGGGCTCGATCGCGAACGGCATGTCCTGTTCGTCGACGCTGCCGTTCGTCGGCACGTTCTTCGTGTTCTCCGACTACATGCGCCCGAGCGCGCGGCTCGCGGCGCTCGCGCAGTACAAGGTCGCGTTCGTGTGGAGCCACGACTCGGTGGGCGTCGGCGAGGACGGTCCCACACACCAGCCGATCGAGCAGCTCGCGTCGTTGCGTGCGATGCCGAACCTCTCGGTGATTCGCCCGGCCGACGCCAACGAGACGTCGTATGCCTGGCAGTGCCACATCGACGGCGACGGTCCCACCGCGATCATCCTCAGCCGCCAGAACATCCCGGTGCTCGAGGGCACGGCCGAGCGCGCGCCGCAAGGGGTGCCACGCGGCGCCTACGTGCTCGTCGACGAGCACAACACGCAGGCATTGCAACTCGTGATCATCGGTACGGGTTCCGAGGTGGCCGTGTGCGCGGCTGCAGCGGCCACGCTGCGTGCCGATGGAATTTCCGTGCGCGTGGTGTCGATGCCTTCGTGGGATCGCTACGAACAGCAATCCGACGACTACCGCGCCTCGGTGCTGCCCGCGGGCGTTCCGGCGCTCTCGGTGGAGGCCGGCACCACATTCGGGTGGGAGCGCTACGCCGACGCTTCGGTCGGCATCGATCGATTCGGCGCATCGGCACCCGGCAAGGTTGCGCTGCAGAACCTCGGCATCAACGACGAGCATGTTGTGGCGCAGGCCCGCGCCCTGCTCACGGCGAAGGGAAAATAACCATGGCTCAGCGCTCCGACGTCGCCACGCTGATCGAGTTCGGTCAGAGCCCCTGGTACGACAACCTCACGCGCGCACTGGCGCGCGGTGACCTCCGCCAGCTCGTCGAGCACGACGGCATCCGCGGCGTCACGTCGAACCCCACCATCTTCGAAAAGGCGATGGGCGCGGGCACCGACTACGACGAGCAGCTGCGTGAGCTCGGCGATATTGCCTCGGACGACGCCTACTGGTCGCTCGTGGTCGACGACGTACGCGACGCGTGCGAGCTACTCGACGGCGTGCACCGCGAAACCAACGGTGCCGACGGCTTCGTGTCGGTGGAGGTGTCGCCCGACCTGGCTCGCGACACGCACGCCACCATCACGCAGGCCAAAGAGTTGTGGGGCCGCATCGAGCGACCGAACTTGATGATCAAGATCCCGGCGACCGAGCCCGGCATCCCCGCGGTCACCGCGGTGCTCGCGGCCGGTATCAACGTCAACATCACGTTGATCTTCTCGCTCGACCGTTACGCGCAGGTGATGGAAGCGCACACCGCGGGCCTCGAGCAGCTCGCGGCGAACGGCGGCGACCCGTCGAAGGTGCACAGCGTGGCGTCGTTCTTCGTGAGCCGTGTCGACACCGAGACCGACAAGCGCCTGCCCGAAGGCCACGCGTTGCGCGGCAAGGCGGCCGTCGCCAACGCCAAGCTCGCGTACCAGGCGTTCGTCGACCATCTCGCCACACCGCGCTGGCAGGCGCTCGCCGCGAAGGGCGCGTCGGTGCAACGGCCGCTCTGGGCCAGCACGTCCACGAAGAACCCCGACTACTCGCCCACGCTCTATGTGGACGAGCTCATCGGGCGCGACACGGTGAACACGCTTGCGCAAGCTTCGATCGACGCGTTGCAGCAGCACCCCGGCATGCGAGCCGACACGGTGCGCGACGACGTCGACGGCGCACGGAAGGTGATCGCCGACCTCGCAGGTGCGGGCGTCGACTTCGACGATGTGACCGCCACACTCGAGCGCGAGGGCGTCGCGAGCTTCGCCAAGAGCTACAAGGACGCCGTCGCCACACTGCACTCCAAGCGCGCTTCGCTCTAACTCACGCGGGCAACCCCGACGGGTTCTTCAGCTCGGCCCACGTGTTCTCCTGCCATTGCGACGCGATCGGGTCGAGGAAGTGGGGCGGCGACTCGTAGTGCAGCCGCTGGTCGTACGTGTAGGCCTTGGCGTAACCACTGAGGATGGTGCCGCTGCTGTTCGTGCCGACGGGGCCGCGATAACGCTGCGACAGCGCACCATCGACCGTAAGTGATCCGAGCGACGAACCGATCGCCCAGTTCTGCACCTGGAAGCCGTGGTTCACGGACAGCACCGCGGCATACAGCTGCGGATTGGAGAACGTGGCGTTGCGCGCCGTCTCACCCGGGAAGTTGGCGTTGAGATTGCAACTCGACGTAGTGCCCGACGTGCACGACACCGGGTGGTAGATCTGCACGTTGTTGTTGGCGATGAGCCCGAGCAGGTCGGTGCCGTTCAAGCCACTCGCGTAGTTGAGGTTCCACGTGACCACCACGGAGTTGTCGGTGGCAATCGTGAGCTGACCCTTCAGTGTGCCCTCCACGAATGCGTCGCCATTGCGGCAGCCGTAGGTGGTGATGTCGTTGGTGATCGGCATTCCAAGCGGGTGCGCCCGACCGTTCACGCTGTACGGGCAGCCGTTCGTGTAGTTGGGGTCGGTGGTGGTGGACGGCACGTTCTGCACGAAGATCACGCCGTCGGACGGCACCGGGCCAGTGTTGCCGTTCAACGGGCACGACGAATTGTTGGTGTTCTTCGAGAACGGCGACTTCACGGTCATCGTGCCGTTCGAGTTGAGCTTGATGCGCGTCGGACCGGTGTAGAGGCATCCACCAGCGCCCGCATTGGTCTGGCTCTTGATCGTCGCGTCGCTCGGCGGCATCGTGAGTGGCGGCGCGAGTTGCGGATCGCCCGGGTTGGCGAACACCGGATGCGATGTGGGGCAACCGTCGCGATAGCGCAATCCGCTGGCTCCCGACCACGACGTCGAGGTCGCGCCGTTGAAGTGTGGGTTGCCGCACACCATGAACGCGTCGTTCGTGTGCATCGGGCCGTTGATCGTGTCCGCCGAGATGAACTGGATGTTCACGCAATTCGAATCGCGTGGGTTGCTCCCGTAGGCGTACGCCGCGCACGACACCTGGGCTTGTGCCGCGGTGAACGGTGAACCGGTATAGAGCGCCGGGTCCTCGGTTTCGTAGTCGGTGAAGTACAGGTAGTCGAGGAAGCTGCGCTGGCGCAGCGTCGCGTAGACCGTGCGCATCGTGCCGTTCATGCGGCCGGTCGAGGTGAGCTTCAACGTTCCGTTCACCGCCAGCGACGACGTATCGATGGTGTAGTGGAACTGGCTCACCGTGCTGCCGCCCGGCACCGTCTGCCATCCCGCAAAGGCCTGGTTGTGGTCGGGCGGCGGATTGGCCGCGCTGTACAGCCAGTAGTTGCCGTTGGCGTTGAGCCGGTACACGTAGTCGTCCACGCCGGCCTCAGCCGCGGCGAGCGCGGCGTTCCAGTTCTCGTCGTGGCGGGAGATCGACATCGAACCGACGCCGTAGGCCACGATGCCCGCCGCGAGCAGGGCAAGGATCGTGGTGCTGATCATCACGGCAATGAGCGCGAAGCCCTCTTGACGTCGGCGGGCGCGTGCCACCAATCGGTTCATGATGCCGCCGCGTAGTCGAGGTTCGGGAGGCGCACGCGATTGACGAGCGTCACCGGTGCGAGAGGTGCGGTGGTGGTCGCCTTCACGGTGAGCGTGATCTTCACCGCGTTCACCGCGAGCAGATCGCTGGCCGAGAGCGGCGTGTTCGGCAGCGCGTTGCCGTTCGAATCGAGGTACGTGAAGATCGCCGGCGCGCCGGCGGTGACCACGTACCGGCCGACGAACCGTACGAACGGTGTGCCCGTGTAGGTGTAGTTCGGCGCGACCGAGCCGGGGTCGGCACTCCACACCTGCTCGACGAGCTCCGACGACGGATCGACGTAGAGGTGGATCTTCATCGGCGCCGCCGTGGTCTCGAGATTGCCATAGAAGATCGCCTCGTTGTTGGCCGCCAGCACGAACGGCGACGTGCCTGCGCTCAGACGCGCCGCCGTACGTATGTCCTTGCTCGTCTGGGCCATCAGCACGCGCGCCTCATCGAGGTTCTGCAAACGCTTGCCCGTGTTCGTGAGGGCGTTCGTGGTCGACGCGATCCCCGCATAGAGCACAGCCGACACGAGCGCAAGCAGCGAGACGGTCACCACCAACTCGAGCAGCGACGTGCCTTTCTCGCCTTTGCGCGCACGGCGCGTCATCCGATCCCCGCAACCGTCACGGTGGCGCGCGGCAAGGTGTCGAGCGGGCTCAAGGTGACGGTGGGCCACGAGCCCGACACCGAGTGTCCTTGCTCCTTGATCTGCCACACACCGAACGGCACGCTGAGCGCAAGGTTGCCGGAACTGTCGGTGGTGCCGACGGTGTGCGTCTCCCCCGACGCACACACACTGTCCGCGGCGTGCACGAGCGTGACCGACCGGCCGGCTTCGGCCACGCCGCTCTGGTTGGTCACGTGCACCTGGAGCGGCGTCAGGCTCACCGTGGCGTTCGTGGTCTGCGCGGGATCGACCTCCACCGGAGGGTCACGCGTGGCGCCGGGATAGAACGCTGCGCCGGCCGTGGTGGTGCCCTCCGGGTCGGCGTCGGCACAATGACCGGCCCACATCTCGTAGCCATCGCTGGCCGGGAACAGGTTCGCGATCGAACGCGTGGTGCCGGTACCGGTGAACGCGGCCGTGCCGGTCGGCAGGAGGATCGTGTTGGCGATCGTGATCGGCAGGTCGTTGGGGATCACGCCGCCGTTGGCCGTGCCGAACGTCGCTTGCACCGTCGACGCCTTGTCGTAGTCGAACTGCACCGAACTGACCTGGCCCACCGACACGCCGACGGTCTGCGAGGGCGTCGCGTGGCCCTGGCGGTCGACGTAGCCCACGGCGTTGAGGGCCACCGTGTAGGTGCCCGCCGGTATGAACGCGAAGAACGCGCAGCCCGAGCTGTTCGTGGGCGACGACTGCGCGGTGGGGCCGGTGATCGTGACACCCACGTCGTAGAGCGGGTTGGCGTCGGAGTCGAGCACGCTCACCGCGATGTGACCCGAGGTGGTGCTGTACGCACCCACGGGCGGTGTGAGCTCGGTGTCTGCGGTCGCGGGGAGCGCGCCCGCGCGGTGCGGCCAGTCGACCCAGATGTGCACGCGCAACACCTGCGGTGTCGAATTGGGTGCGTCGCACGGACCACTCGTGGCATTGCTCCCCACCCACGTGAGCTCGCGGTTCACCGTGTACGGCACACCGCCCACCACTTGGGTGGTCACAGCCGGCACGAGCGATGTGAACGACGCCGTTGCCGTCTGGCGCACGAGGTCCATCTCCTGGCTGGCCAGGTTGGCCGCCACGTCGCGGTTCCTGTTGTTGCGCACCAGCGTCAGACCGCTGCCGATGGTCGCGGCCAGCCCGGTCATGAGCAGGGCCAGGATCGTCATGGCGATCACGAGCTCGAGCAGCGTCATGCCCGCCTCAGATCGCTGGTGAACGCCCACCAATCACGCCCAATCGGATAGGAACGATCCCAGGACCCGCCGCCGCTGCATTGTCGGCAGAAATTGGCGAAGAATTGAATCAAGCCGCCCGCGTTGGCGCCCGGATCAGCTGTCGAGAACCGGCTGGCGTCACAGGCCGTACGCGGTGCGCAGGTGCGCAGCGAGATCGGCGACGTTCGTGTGGGCGTTGAGCCCACTCGGGTTGGGCATCACGTAGCAGCGGGCGCCGGCGAAATCGTCGGCCTGCCAGCCGGCGACGGCGCGCCGGTCGATCACCTTGCGGTAGCCGTCGAGCCCGGCGAAGAGCACCGTTGCGGGCTGCAACCATTCGACCAGCGCCCGCACGCGCGCGGCGCCGGCGCGGTACTCCTCGACGCCGAGCTCCTTCGCCCCAGCCGTCGCGCGCTTCACGAGATCGCTGAAGCCCACAGAATGCGCGACGAGCGCGTGGCGAGTGTCGCGGTTGCGCGTGACGATGCCCGACGCGAGCGCTGCGGGCCAGAAGCGATTGCCGGCCCGGAAGAAGCCCACGCCCATGTCGGCCGACAACGGCGAGGGATTCAGCCCGACGATCAGCAATCGCATCCCCGGCCCGACGGTGTCGGGCAGCGTGCGCTGGCGCGTGGCTTCGACGTCGAGCCACTCCTCGCCGTCGTCGTGTACTTCGTCGACGGCGTAACCCGCGCCCTCCACCACGCGCACGAGGTGTGCAGGTTGCCAGAACGCGAAGTGACGTCCTCCGAACTCGTCCTGTTGCTCGGCCGTTGCTCGATCCGAGGTGACGCGGATGTGCAGTGCGGCGCCCACCGCCGACGCGTGGTGCAGATCGGCGAGCGCGAGCGGCACGCGCTCCTTGTCAATGTGCATGAGGCACTTGTGTGCCCACACACCGCCGAACGCGCCCCGACGGAACGGCACCGATTCGAGATCGTGGGCCACGCGCAACGCGGCCGGCGCGTGACCGGGTACCAGCTCGAGCATCGCGATCGCGGCATCGGTGGCCACCACGGGCTGGCCGAGGTGTGACGCGTGCCAGCCCGGTCCGCAGGCCAGGTCGAGGCGGGGCTCACCGGCAGGAACCCGGCTGGTGAACGCGGCCGCGATGTCGAGCGCGCCGGCACTGCGCGCTTGCTCCCAATCGCGCGCCCGGCGCTCGTACACATCAACCGTCGAGCGATCCACGGCCTCCTACTATCAGAGGCGTGACGGACGCGCAGCACGTGGACGGCGCCGCGCTCGTGGTGCTCGGCGCCACCGGCGACCTGGCGGCGCGCAAGCTCTATCCCGCGATCGCGTCGTTGGCCCAACGCGGGCAGCTCCCGGCGAAGTTCTGCCTGCTCGGCGTGGCCCGCACCGAACAGACCGACGAGGGCTTCCGCGAGGAGTGCAAGGTCGCGGTGCAGAAGGCGCACCCCGACGCGGTCGACGCCTTCGACCAGCACGTGGCGTGCACCAAATACGTGACGGGCTCCTTCGACGACAAGGCCACGTGGGCCGGGCTGAAATCGGCGCTCGAAGCGTGCGACCGCGACCACGGCACCGGCGGCAACCGCGTGTTCTACCTCTCGACCCTGCCGCAGTTCTTCGAGACTGTGGTGACGGGTCTGAGCGGCTCGGGCCTCAACACCGACGTGGAGGGCGGCTCCACTCGCATCGTGATCGAGAAGCCGTTCGGCCACGATCTCGAGTCGGCCCGCGAACTCAACGACTTCGTGCACGGCCACTTCGAGGAACGCCAGATCTTTCGCATCGACCACTATCTCGGCAAGGAGACGGTGCAGAACGTGTTGGCATTGCGTTTCGCCAACGCCATCTTCGAGCCGATCTGGGACCGCCGTTACATCGACAACGTGCAGATCACGATCGCCGAGTCGATCGGCGTGGAACATCGCGGCACGTTCTACGAACAGGCCGGCACCGTGCGCGACATCGTGCAGAACCACGCGATGCAGGTGCTGTCGCTCGTGACCATGGAGCCGCCGGCGTCGTTCGAAGCGGACCCAGTGCGCGACGAGAAGGTGAAGGTGCTCGGCTCGGTGGAACGGTTCCACCCGTTCGACGTGCCGCTCTCTGTGGTGCGCGGGCAATACGGCGAGGGCACCGTCGACGGCGTGCCGGTCGACGGCTACCGCGACGAGGAGGGCGTGGCGCCCGACTCCGCCACCGAGACGTACATCGCGATCCGTTTCGGCATCGACAACTGGCGTTGGGCCGGCGTGCCGTTCTACCTGCGCGCGGGCAAGCGGCTCGCCAAGCGCACCACCGAGGTGGCGTTGCGCTTCAAGTCGGTGCCGCACCTGGCGCTGCCCACCACTGCGATCGACTCGATCGAACCGAACACGCTGGTGCTACGCATCCAGCCCGACGAAGGTGTGCGGCTCGAGTTCGCCGCGAAGGTGCCCGGCACCGGCTTCGCGGTGCGCACGGTCGGCCTCGACTTCTCCTACCGCGAGGGCTTCCGTGAGGTTGCGCCCGAGGCCTACGAGCGACTGCTGCTCGACGTGATGCACGGCGACGCCACGTTGTTCATCCGCGAGGACGAGGTCGACGTGGCATGGCAGATCGTGCAGCCGATCCTCGACGCGATCAGCGGCGGCTCGCTACCAGTGCACGCGTACAACTCGGGCACCTGGGGACCGGCTGCCGCCGAAGCCATCCTCGACCCGCGCCTCGACCAGTGGCGCAACCCGTGACTACCCCCGCTCGCATGCGCTCGCGCCCCCAGGGCGTCTGGACGCTCGCTGGCGCT
Source organism: Acidimicrobiia bacterium (assembly GCA_036501845.1). Lineage (GTDB taxonomy): Bacteria > Actinomycetota > Acidimicrobiia > IMCC26256 > PALSA-610 > JBBREP01. The sequence continues at coordinate 83,050 of DASXZO010000010.1, forward strand.
CGCGCCCCCCAGGGGCGGCGGACGCTCGCTGGCGCTCGCACAGCCGAGTCGCTCCTCCGTCGCTCCGCGGCTGCTGATCGGCTCGTCGCAGACCCGGGGTAGTTTCGAATCCATGCTCACCGCTTCAGAGCTCGGGGAGCTCGTCGATTCATCCGCTTCCGAGCTGATGCCGGCCGCCGCGGCCGTGCGCGATCAGCGTTTCGGTTCCCGGGTCACCTTCTCGCCGAAGGTGTTCGTGCCGCTCACGATGCTGTGCCGCGACCGTTGCGGCTACTGCACGTTCGCCAAGGCGCCGGCGCGCATCGAGTCGCCGTATCTCACGCCCGACGAGGTGCTCGCGATCGCGCGGCGCGGCGCGGCGATGGGCTGTCACGAGGTGCTGTTCACGCTCGGCGAGGCGCCCGAGGCGCGCTATACCCAAGCCGCGACATGGCTGGCCGAGCACGGCTACGCCGACACCGTCGACTACCTCGTGGCCATGGCCCGGCTCGTGGTGGAAGAGACCGGCCTGTTGCCCCACGCCAATCCCGGTGCGCTCGACGAGGCGCAACTGCGCCGCCTCCGCCGCTGGTCGCCGAGCCAGGGCATGATGCTCGAGAGCCTCGCCGACCGGCTCCACGAGCCCGGCGGCCCGCACCACCGCGCGCCCGACAAGACCGCGGCCCGCAGGCTCGCCACGCTCGACGCCGCGGGTCGAGCCCAGGTGCCCTACACCACCGGCATCCTCGTCGGCATCGGCGAGACGCGCGCCGAACGCATCGACGCGCTCGCAGCCATCGCCCGCTCGCACACCGAACACGGTCACGTGCAAGAAGTGATCGTGCAGAACTTCTTGCCCAAGCCGGGCACCGCCATGCGCGACGCGCCGCCGTGCGACCGCGAGGAATACCTCTGGTCGATTGCGACCGCGCGCCTCGTGCTGCCCCCCGACATCCACCTCCAAGCGCCGCCGAACCTGTCCGACGTCGACGAGCTCGCGGCGATGCTCGCGGCGGGTGTCGACGACTGGGGCGGCGTCTCGCCGGTCACCATCGACCACGTGAACCCCGAACGGCCGTGGCCCGCGCTCGAGACGCTGCGCGCCGCCACCGAAGCGTCCGGCCATGTGCTCGCGCCGCGCCTCACCGTGCACCCCGAGTTCGTGCGCGATCCGCAACGCTGGATCGACAGCGATCTCGCGTTCAGCGTGCTCGTGCGCAGCGACGCCGAAGGCCTCGCGCGCGACGACCATTGGGCATCGGGCGGCGACGACCCGCCGCCGCCGATCATCGACGTGTCCACTCCCACGCACCGCGACCGCGCGGCCGTTGGCGCGAGCAGCGGCCGCGTGCGCGAGATCGTCGACGGCGTTCGCGCCGGCCAAGAAGTCGGCCACGAGGAGATCGTTGCCCTCCTGTCGGCGCGTGGCACCGACGTGCGTGCGGTGTGCGAGCTCGCCGACGACTTGCGGGCCGAGATCGTGGGCGACGAGGTGACGTTTGTCCGCAACCGCAACATCAACTACACGAACGTATGCACGTTCAAGTGCCGGTTCTGCGCGTTCAGCAAGGGCCCGCTGTCGCTGAACCTGCGCGGGAACCCGTACCTGCTCGACCTCGAGGAGATCCAGCACCGCGTGGTGGAGGCGGTCGAGTGCGGCGCTACCGAAGTGTGCCTGCAAGGTGGCATCCATCCCGATTTCGACGGCGACTTCTACCGCCAGGTGGTGCTGGCCATCAAAGCGGTCACGCCGCAGATCCACGTGCACGGCTTCACCGCGCTGGAAGTGACCGAGGGCGCGCGGCGCCTGCAGATGCCGCTGCGCGACTACTTGGCGTCGATGCGCGAGGCGGGCTTGGCGACGTTGCCGGGCACGGCGGCCGAGGTCCTCGACGACGACGTGCGTGCGGTGCTGTGTCCCGACAAGGTCAACACAGAGGAATGGCTCGAAGCGCACCGGGCCGCACACTCGGTAGGACTGCATTCGAACGTCACGATCATGTTCGGTTCGGTCGAGCGTCCGGAGCACGTGGCCAACCACCTGCTGCGCACGCGCGCGTTGCAGAAGGAGACCGGCGGCTTCACCGAGTTCGTGCCCCTGCCGTTCGTGCACATGGCCACGCCGATCTTCCTGCAACACAAGGCGCGGCCCGGGCCCACGTTCCGCGAGGTGCTGCTGATGCATGCGGTCGGCCGCATCGCGTACCGCGGCTACATCGACAACGTGCAGGCGTCGTGGGTGAAGTGCGGCGTGCGCGGCGCGCAGCAGATCCTGCGCGCCGGCGCCAACGATCTCGGTGGCACGTTGATGGACGAGAACATCTCGCGCGCTGCGGGGGCCCATCACGGCCAGGAACTCGACGACGATCAGTTCGCGTCGATCGTCGAACCGCTCGGCCGCACCCTGGCTCAGCGCACCACGCTCTACGGCCGGGTGGAGACCGTCGGTCGCCGCCTGCGCCCAGTCGACGACGACGGCCTGCTTGCCCGCGAGGCCGAGAGCCCGGTGGCCTTCGTTCGCCGACCAAGCGTGCTTCCGGTGTCGTGACGTAGCGTCCCGCCACCATGACCACACCTGAATTCGACGTCGTCGCGATCGGCAACGCGCTGGTCGACGTGATCTCGCACGCGCCGCACGACCTGGTGCGTGAGCTGGAGCTCGAACCGGGTTCGATGACGCTCGTCGACGCCGCGCGCGTCGAGGAGCTGTACACGAAGCTCGGCCCGACAATCGAGATCTCCGGGGGCAGCGCGGCCAACACCATCGCCGGGGTCGGAAGCTTCGGTGGTGCCGGTGCCTTCATCGGTCGCGTCGCCGACGACGAGTTCGGGCGCGTGTACGCCCACGACCTGCACAGCATCGGCGTGCATTTCGAGTCGCCGCTCGCGCCGGCCGGCGGCACACCCACGGGCCGCTGCCTCGTGATCGTCACGCCCGATGCGCAGCGCACCATGAGCACGTTCCTCGGTGCCGGCAGCTCGCTCGACACCACCTACGTGGACGCCGACCTCATCGGCCGGTCGCAGGTGCTCTATCTCGAGGGATATCTCTGGGACCAGGAGCCCGCGATGGAGGCGTTCCGCGCCGCGTCGACCGCGGCGCACGCCGCGGGCCGCAAGGTGGCGCTCACGCTGTCCGACTCGTTCTGCGTGCTGCGCCACCGCGACACGTTCCTCGACCTCATCGCCACGTCGGTGGACGTGCTGTTCGCGAACGAGCCCGAGATCACCGCGCTCTACGAGGTGGACACGCTCGCCGAAGCGGTCGCGCGCGTGTCGGGCCACTGCGAGATCGCGGCGCTCACGCACGGCGCCACGGGTTCCACGATCGTCACGGCCGACGGCGTGCACGAGATCGCGGCGCACCCCGTCGACGCGGTGGTCGACACCACGGGCGCGGGCGACCTCTATGCCGCCGGGTTCCTCTACGGGCTCACCCACGGGCGCGACCTGCCCACATGTGGCGCGCTGGCGAGCCTCGCGGCGGCTGAGGTGATCTCGCACGTGGGCGCGCGGCCCGAGACGTCACTCGCCGGACTCGCAGCGGGTTTGGCCACTCCGTAACACCGCGCCGCCGTAGCCTTCGGGCGTCATGCAGCGGCTCCCGCGTTACCGCACCGGCGACGATCAGCTCGACGAACGCGTCGTGGAGCTCGTCGACTCGCTTGGCCGGATCTCCGACGCCGACCTGATCTTCGAGATGATCGTGTCGGCGCTCCGGCTCGCGTCGGAGCCAGCGAACCGCGGTGACCTGAAGGTGGCCAACGCGGCGTTGAAAGAGATGCGTCACGCGTTCAACGTGTTCGCGCCCTACCGGTCCACGCGCAAGGCCGCAATCTTCGGCTCGGCCCGCACCCGCACCGACGATCCGCTCTACGACCAGACCGTGCGCGTGGCCCGCCGGCTCGCCGAGCACGAGTGGATGGTGATCACGGGCGCGGGCCCCGGGATCATGGAAGCGGGCATCGACGGCGCGGGCCCCGACAACAGTTTCGGTGTGGGCATCAAGCTGCCATTCGAAGCGGCCACCACACAGTTCCTCGACGGCGACCCGAAGCTCGTCGTGTTCCGCTACTTCTTCACCCGCAAGCTCACATTCATCAAGGAGGCCGACGGCTTCGTGTTGCTACCCGGCGGTTTCGGCACCCTCGACGAAGCCTTCGAGTTGCTCACGCTCGTGCAGACCGGCAAGGCCCAACCCGGACCGATCGTGCTGCTCGACGTGCCCGGCGGTACCTACTGGCGGTCGTGGCTCGACTTCGTGCAGCGCGAGCTCGGCACGCGGCGCTACATCTCGGCCGAAGACATCGACCTCGTGAAGATCACCGACGACTGCGAGGAAGCCGTAGAGGAGATCACCGGCTTCTTCCGCAACTATCACTCGCAGCGTTACGTCGACGGTGACCTCGTGTTGCGCATGCAGCGATCGCCCGACGCGATGGAGCTCGATCGTCTGAACGAGGAATTCGCCGACATCGTCACCAAGGGCAAGATCGAGGTGGTTGCCGCGGCCAAGGTGGAGGTCGCGGAGCACGACGTGCCCCAGCTCCCCCGGCTGCGTTTCCGGTTCGACCGCAGGAACTACGCGCGCCTACGTCACCTCGTCAACGCTCTGAATCAACTGTGAGGGCACGCAGCGATTCGATCGACTTGGCGATCGAGCGGCGCGCCGACAGCAGCTTGCGCTCCTCTTGCTTGGCGCGCACCGCACCGTCACCGTCGGGATCCGACGCCAGCTCGCGCAACCGCGCGTAGGCCAGGTCGCCGAGATCCTCTTCGATCGACTCCAAGCGTTCGATCAACGTGTCATAGCTCATGCCCTACCTCGGCTGGTCATGCGCGTCCCTTCGGTTCGAGCGCGGCCGCGAACAGCGCGATGGGGTGGGCCACAGTGAGGCCGGCGGCATGGAGATGCATCATGCATCCGGGGTTGGCGCTGGCGACGACTCGGCCGCCGGGCGCTGCGCCGGCGCGGTCCAGCGCTTCGAGCTTGCGGGCGCGGATCTGCGTGGCCAGCTCGGGTTCGAGCGCGGCGTAGGCGCCGCCGGCACCGCAGCACAACCCGTCGTCGTCGGTCTCCACGAGGTCGTAGGCCGCGCCGAGCAAGGTGCGCACCGCGAGATGGCTGCGCTGCACGTGGCGCAGGTGGCACGGGTCCTGGATCACCACCGTCTGGTGCATCTGCCGCACCGGCGGGAGGCCGCGCTCCACCACCAGCTCGGCGATGTCGCGCACCCGCGCCGAGAAGGCGCGGGCCGTGTCGGTGCCGAGCAGCTCCCCGTAGCCCTTCATCGCCGCGCCGCATCCGGCCGAGTCGACCGCGATCGGCGCGTCGCCGGGCATCGACGCCATCACGCGCTCGGCGTGCCGTACCGCGTCGGAGACGAGACCCGCGTGCTCATGGAGCGCGCCGCAACACGCCGCGCCGGGCAACGGGCGGCCCACCCGCACGCCGGTGGCACGCAACACGTCGGCAGTAGCGCGGTGCACGTCGGTCATCCACGCGTCCATCACGCAGCCGGTGAACAGCCACACATCGGGATTCCCAACCACCTCGATCTCATCGCGAGCGCGCAAGCGCGCGGAAGACAGAGCCGGAAGTGAAGAATGGAACCGCTTCGGCACGAACCGATCGAGATGCGCGCGTTGCGCCGCGAGCAGCGGCCAGCCCAGCGCGCGCAGCGCCTTCGGGTGGTCGAGCGCGCGCATCGCGACGCGTAGCGCCTGCGTACGCACGCGCCCGCGGGAGTGAGCCGGGTGCTCGGCCAACGCGGCGCGCGTATCGCGCATCAACGCGCCGAACGGCACACCCGACGGACACGCGGCTTCGCACCCGCGGCACTGCACGCACTCCTGCATCGCCGCGGTGAAGGGACCGTCAACCGGCTGTGCGCCCGATTCGACTGCGCGCATCGCCGCGATGCGCCCACGCGGTGACGCGATTTCCAATCCGGTGACGCGGTACGTGGGGCAGTGCGGCAGGCACAGCCCGCACGCCACGCACGCGACCAGCTCGTCCTCGTCGAGCCCGAGCACCGTCACAGCGGGAGCCGCCCGGGCGCGAAGCGACCGTCGGGATCGAAGGCGGCCTTCACCCGTGCCGCCAGCGCGGCGTTCGGGATGGCAACGCCAAAGCCGTCGATCCCTGGCGCACCGGCTTCACGCAACAACCATCCGCCGTGCCCAGCCGCGGCGTCGCGCGCCAGCAGAAGTTCGCTTGCGTCGTCGCACGCCACATGCACAGTGCCCACACCGATCTCCGCGCACCACCGCGCCGCGGGCACACGACCGGCGAGTGTGCGGGCCAGTGCGGCGACCGCGCCGGGCGCCACGCTCACCCGGCCGCGGTGGGGACCATCGGGCAGCATGTGCACAGGGCGCTCGACCACGGCGCCGAGCTGCGCCGCGGCCGCCTGCTCGGCGAGGTCGGCGGCGTGCCCCTCGAGCAGCACGTGCACCGAGTGCCCGTCGAACAGCACTGCCGACGGCCGGTAGAGCGCGAGGCGCATCGCATCTGCGGCTTCGGGCTCGCCGGCGTCCACCTGGAACCACGCGGCGTGCGGGGCACGGGGCCGGCAGCGCAACGTCACCTGCACGATCGCGCCGAGCGTGCCCAGCGAGCCGACGAACAGCCGGGGCACGTCGTAGCCGGTCACGTTCTTCACCACCGGGCCGCCGCCCTTCACGAGCGTGCCCGCGCCGTCGACCACGCGCACCTCGAGGAGCGCGTCGCGCAGCGGACCGTGACGCAGCCGGCGGATGCCCGACAGTCCTGCGGCAAGCACACCTCCGACCGTCGCGCGCTCCTCGCGCGGGTCGAGGGCCACCTCCTGGCCCGCCTCGCCCACCACTGCGGCGAGCTCGGCCACCGTCGTGCCGGCCAGCACGGTCACGGTCATGTCATCGGGGTCGTAGGTGATCACACCTGACGGCACGTGCACCTCGCGCACCGCCGCCGCCTGGACCGGATTGCCGACGCCGGCGTGCGTGCCCGCGCCCACCATCACGATCGCGGCACCCGAGTTGCGCAACTCGCGGTCGCGCAACGCCGCGACTACGGGTGCGGCCGCCCGCGCGAGCTCGGGTGCAACCGTCGAGGCCGTCGCCATCAGATCCACGCGCCTGCTGCCACCGCGCCGGCCGCATCAGCCAGACCACGCCGTGCCGCGCCCACCTCGCCGCAACGCGAACCGGCCGGCAGCACCTTCTGCGGATTGGCCAGGCCTTCGGGGTCGAAGGCATCAGCGAGCCGGCCTTGCGCGGCGAGGTCGTCGGCCGAGAATTGGAGCGGCATCAGGTCGCGCTTTTCGAGACCCACACCATGCTCGCCCGAAAGCACACCACCCGCGTCGATGCACGCGGTGAGGATGCGCGAGCCCGCGTCGTGCACCCGAGCCCAGATGTCGGGTTCGCGACCGTCGAACACGATCAAGGGGTGAAGGTTGCCGTCGCCGGCGTGGAACACGTTCATCATCGTGAGCCGCTGCTCGGCCGCCACGGAGTAGACGGTGCGCAACACGTCGACGAGCTTGGTACGCGGCACCACGGCGTCGTGCAGGTAGTAGTCAGGTGCGATCCGCGCGATCGCCCCGAACGCCGACTTGCGGCCCTTCCACAGCAGCTCGCGCTCGGCCGCATCTTGCGCGACGCGCACCGTGCGCGCCCCGTGCTCACGGGCGACGCGGTCGACCACCTCCACCTCCGCGGCCACACCGCCCGCGAGGCCGTCCACCTCCACGAGCAGCACCGCTGCGGCGTCGCGCGGGAACCCTGCGCCCACGAAGTCCTCCACGGCGCGCGTGATCTCGGCGTCCATCATCTCCAGCGCCGCGGGCACCAGGCCGGCTGCGATGATGCCGCTGACCGTGGCCGCGGCGTTGTCGATGCTCGTGAAGTCACAGAGCAGCGTGCGCACCAACGGCGGCCGGGCCATCAGCCGCACCGTGACCGCGGTCGCGATGCCCATCGTGCCCTCGCTCCCCACGAATACGCCCCGCAGGTCGTAGCCGGGCGTGTCGGGAGCCTCGCTGCCGAGCCGGGTGACCGTGCCGTCGGCGAGCACCGCGTCGACGGCCAGCACGTGGGCACTCGTGACGCCCGACGCAAGGCAGTGCGGCCCGCCGGCGTTCGTTGCCACGTTGCCGCCGATCGTGCAGGCCGCCTGCGACGACGGGTCGGGCGCGTAGTGGAGCCCGAGCGGGGCGACCGCGCGCGAGAGATCGAGGTTGAGCACGCCCGGCTCGACGAGCGCGGTGCGCGCCGCGGCGTCGACGCCAAGCACTCGGTTCATCCTCGTGGTGACGATCACCAAGGGCTCGTCGAGCGGTGTGGCGCCGCCGGCGAGACCGGTGCCGCTCCCCCGCGCCACGAACGGCACGCCATGACGGCGCGCGGCGCGCACGCACGCCGCGACCTCATGAGCATCGCGCGGGAAGCAGATCGCGGCAGCCGAACCTGAACGCACTCCTGCGTCGCGGGCGTAGAGCGCGAGCTCGAGTGGTTCGGCGCGCGCCGCGCCGTCACCGAGTTCGGTGTCGAGGTCGTCGAGCAGGCGCGTAATCGTGCGAATGCTTCAGGGTACCGAGCATGCGCGGATACGGTGAGGGCGTGAGCGGAGCTGTCCGGGAATGGGTCACGCTCGTCGCGCCAGGCAAGCAGCGCAAGCGCTGGCAGATCGACGTGACGTTCATGCTGTCGCGCTACCAATGCATCTTCGGGTGCGGCTGCCAAGGCAACCTCACAGAGCCCGCGGCCGAGATGGCGCAGGGCTGCTGCTCCTACGGTGCCCACGCGCACGACAACGCCGACCGTAAGCATGTGGAGTCGGTGGCCAAGCAGCTGCACGACGACGAGTGGCAGTTCAAGTCGATCGGCGAGAAGCGCGGCGTGTGGGCCACGCTCGGGCCCGATTCCTGGCGTACCCGCCTCGTCGACGACGCGTGCATCTTTCTCAACCGGCCCGGCTTTGGTGCCGGCCCGGGCTGCGCGCTCCACGTGCTGGCGTTGCGCAAGGGTGTGCACTTCAGCGAGACCAAGCCCACGGTCTGCTGGCAGGTGCCGCTGCGTGCGATCCCGCGCGACGAAGACGACGGCAGCGAAACCACCGTGCTCACCGAGTTCGGCCGCGACGGCTGGGGTGAGGGCGGCGAGGACTTCGCGTGGTGGTGCACAGAGGCGCCCGAGGCCTTCACCGGCGAGGTTCCGGTGTACGTGTCGATGGAGAAGGAGCTGCGGGCCATCTGCGGCGACGTCGTCTACGACGAGCTGGCGAAATATCTCGGGTCACGCGCGTCGTCGCCGAGCGTTGTGGCGCATCCCGCCGAAGTGCCAGTGATGATGACTCGCAAGCGCACGCGCGACCTCCCGCACAACTTCGGCTGACCGCGGCGACGCGCCGAACGCGCGGCGCCAGTGACCGCGCTCAGCATGGTTCAGGAGCTGATCCGTGCGGGCCTTGCTCGCATCGGGCAGACTTGCGGTTCGGGTGGAGTCGAACCGGCGCCGTGGTGAGGGCGGCGGGGCGACCGGTTCGGAACGAGGTTTCAGTGACGATCGAGCGGCATGATCCGCTTGGCGGTGCCTTTGGCGCGGCGCTCGGAGTGCGGGCGGGCGACTTCGTGTTCACCACGGTCGCGGGCAACGAGCGGCTCGAGAACGGCGAGCCCGTATTCGGCGCGACGTTCGAGCGTCAGCTCGAAATCGTCGGCGAACATCTTGTGCGCCGGCTGCAACATTTCGGGTGTGCACTCGATGCCATCGTCGACGCGACGGTGTGGCTGCACCCGTCGGTCGATGTCACACCCGGCCTCCTGCTCGACGCGCTGCAGAGCCAGGTGTTCCACGGCGTGGTGCCGGCGATGTCGTTCGTGCGCTCGCCGATGCTGTACCCGGAGGCACTCGTCGGCGTGAAGGCCGTCGCCTTCGCGCCGAGTACGCCAAGCACGTGACGCGGGCCGCGCGCACGCTGAGCCGCGCGCGTCAGCTCTCGAAGCTGGGCACGTTGGCGTGCGCGGCATCGGCACGTCCCTTCGGCACTTCCCACTCCTCTTGGCGGCCGAGCGCGGTCATGTCGAGGAAGTAGTACGAGCCACCGAGAGCTTCGCAGCCGCGCGCGAACGTGGAGTAGGTGTGGAACACGCGGTCGCCGTCGCGCAGGAAGCAGCTGTAGCCGGGCTGTTCGGATGAACCCTCGCCGAGCCAGCCCAAGTCGTGCGCTTCGAGCTCGTCGGGGTTGCGGTAGTTGAACATCACGGGCGCCACCGACGGGTCGATCGTCACGTGGAAGTCGTAGTTGAACGACGATCCGAAGGACGAGTACCAGGGGAACGTCCACCCCTTCTTCGCCTTCCAGCGCTCGAGCTTGTCGAGCGGCGCACGGCTGATCGCTGCGAACGTGGTGTCGCGTGCGGCGAGGTGCGTGCGCAGGCCGTCGGACATCTCGTCGGCCGCGGCGGTGCAGCTCGGACAGCCGTCGTCCCACTCGGGGTCGAACATGAAGTGCTGCACGATTAGCTGGCGCCGGCCCTCGAAGAGATCGGCGAGCGTCACCTCGCCGTCGGGGCCGGCGAATCGATAGTGGTCGTCGACGAGCACCATCGGTAGCTCGCGCCGGTGCGCGCTCAACGTGTCACGCGCCCGGGTCATCGCTTTCTCGTCGGCCAGCAGCGCCCTGCGCGCGGCCAGCCACTCCTCACGGGTCACGACATCAGGCAGGCTCATACCGGTAGGACGTACCCACCGACCCAAAACTCATCGCCAAGCGGAGGCAGTTATGCACGGACCGCCGCGCCGCCGTCGACCACGACGACTTCGCCGGTCATCCAGCTCGACGCGTCGCTGCACAACATCAGCGCCGCCGCGGCGATGTCGTCGGGCTGGCCGATACGGCCGAGGGCCTGCATCCGGTTCGACGCGTCCTCGTTGGGCTCCCAGAGCGCCCGGGCGAAGTCGGTCTTCACGAGGCCCGGCGCGATTGCGTTCACACGCACGCCCGGGGCGAGCTCCATCGCGAGCTGCTTGGTCATGTGGGTGAGCGCGGCCTTGCCCACGTTGTAGGCGCCGATGAACGGCCCGGGCCGAAGCCCGCCGACCGACACCACGTTCAACATCACGCCGCCGTGGTCTTTCATCCATCCGCGCCATGCCTCCTGCATGAGGCGCAGCGGGCCGGCGAGGTTCACGTCCCACACCTTGGCCACCGTGCGCATGTCGGCCTCGATGAGCGGACCGAACTGCGGGTTGGTGGCCGCGTTGTTCACGAGCACGTCAACACCACCGTGCGTGGACACGCAGTGATCGATCATCGCGGTGATGACGTCGGAATCAGCAGCCGAGCCCTGCACCGACGTGACGCCGCCAACGCCGGGGATCGCCGACAACGCAGACACACTCTCCGCGAGTTCGTCGGGCTTTCGTGCGTTCACCACGACCGTGGCGCCCGCGGCTGCGAACGCTTCGCAGATGCCGCGGCCGATCCCGCGCGTACCCCCGGTGACCAGCGCAACCCTGCCGTCGAGCCTGAACGTCGACGCGTCGATCACAGGTAGAGCCCCGTACCGCCGTCTTCCTTGTTCGAAGCAACCGCGTGCACGTCGCGTTCGCGCAGGATGAGGTAGTCCTCGCCGTGGATCTCCACCTCGTAGCCACTGTCGGGCGAGAAGAGCACCTGGTCACCGGCTTCGATGTTGCGCACGGTTGGTCCGGCCGCGGTCACCTCGGCCCACACCAGGCGGCGGTTCACGGCCGCGGTCGCCGGGATCAGGATGCCGGCACGCGACTTGCGCTCCCCGGCCTCTCGCGAGGGGAGCACCAGCAGCCGATCGGCCGTCATGCGGATCGACTGCTTCTCGTCAGCGGTCATTCGGGCGAACCCTAGCGGTGCTCCGGTCGGGCGTCTCCGATCCGTGCGCTGACGGCACCGTCAGTAGGCTTCTTTGCGCCGCACCGTCTCTTCGGAGGATTCATGGGCCTTGTCGCGAGCCGCCACCGCATCACCGCGTTCGCTGCGGTGTTGTGCGCCGTGGCTGCGCCGATTGCGCTCGGCGCCTGCTCGAGCAGCAGTAGCAGCGCGAGCGAGAAGTGCCCGGCGACCGTCGACGCCACCGTCACCGCGCACGACACCTTCCGGTTCACGCCGAGCACCCTCAGCGCGACCGCCGGCAAGTACGTCGTCAAGCTCGTCGACGGCGGCTCGCTCAACCACACGTTCCAGATTCACGGCTTCGACGGCAAGGCCGAGGTGAGCAGCGGCCACAAGACGTCGTGCGCGACGTTCACCCTCACCAAAGGGACGTTCCATTACTACTGCGGGATCCCCGGGCATGAGACCGCGGGCATGAAGGGCACGATCACCGTCTCGTGACCTCTGACCCCGCGCTGACCGCGACCGCAATCGGGGGGCGGGTCGGTGGGGAATTCGGACGGCGCGTCCGCGCGTATGTCCGCCTGACCAAACCGCGGGTCGTCGAGCTCCTGCTCGTGACCACCGTGCCGGCGATGGTGGTGGCGGCACGCGGCTGGCCGCGCACCGGTCTCGTGATCGCGGTGGTGATCGCGGGCGCGCTTGCGGCCGGTGGCGCGAACACGATCAACAGTTGGATCGAGCGCGACCGCGACCGCCTCATGCACCGCACCGCGCAGCGGCCGCTCGTGACCGGCGAGATCCCCGCATGGCACGGCCTCGCCTTCGGCATCGGCCTGAACGTGATCGCGTTCGCAGTGCTGTCGATCACCGCCAACGTGCTCGCGGCCGTGCTGACGCTTTCGGCGACGCTCTTCTATGTGTTCGTGTACACGATTTGGCTCAAGCCGCGCACCGATCAGAACATCGTGATCGGCGGCGCCGCCGGCGCGGTGCCGGTGCTGGTGGGCTTCGCCGCAGTGTCCGACCACGTTCCTGCGGCGGCATGGGTGCTGTTCGCGGTGATCTTCTGCTGGACGCCCGCGCACTTCTGGGCCCTCGCGATGCGGTATCGCGACGATTACGCCACCGCCGGTTACCCGATGCTCCCCGTGCACAAGTCGGGCCGCACCACGGCGCTGCAGATCACCACTTACGCCGCCCTGACCACGGTGGTCACCTTGCTGCTCGGGACTGCCACCACAGTCGGCCCGGTCTACATCGTGAGCGCGGCGGTGCTCGGCGTGGTGTTCATCGTGCGGGCGCTCGCCCTCGTACGCGATCCCGACAGCCGCCGGGCGATCAAGTTCTTCGCGTGGTCGAACATCTACTTGATGCTCGTGTTCGCGGCACTCATGGTCGACGTCTTCGTACGGAACTAGGTCACTGCACCGATGGAGCGCCGGCACAAGATCATCGTTTCGGTCTTCGCGGCGCTGGTCGCCATCGTCGCGGTGATCGGTGTGGTTGTGGCCTTCTCGTCGCACACCGCGAAGGACCAGGCCGTCCCGCCGGGCACGCTCGGAGTGGGCAAGACCGCGCCGAACTTCACCTTGCCCGGCGTGAACGGTGGCACGGTGACGCTCGACGCATTCCGCGGGAAGCCGGTGATCCTCACGTTCGGCGCCGCCTACTGCGGTCCGTGCCACCAGGAGTTCCCGCTGCTTGCCAAGGCCGCGAAGCAGCACCCGAACGTGAGCGTGGTGGGCGTCGACCCAGAGGACCTGCCCGGCGACATGCAGCAGATGATGCGCCAGACCGGTGCCAAGTGGCCGATGGCCGACGACCGCCAGGGCGACGTGGCCGCGCGCTACGGAGTGACCACGCTGCCGATCACATTCTTCGTGAACGGCCGCGGCACCATCGTCGCGAGCGGCTTCGGTCTCACCAGCCAGAGCCTCGTCGACGCGCCACTCAACAAGTTGCTCCACGCGCCGGCCTGATCCGGCTATTCATCCGAGGTCGGGCGGACGAGCTTGCGATCGACCGAGGTCTGCACGAAGCCGGCGCCGAGGTAGAGGCCGCGGCCAGGGTCGGCCGAGAAGCCGATGCTCAAGCGTTGCGCGCCCTTACGCACAAGCCGATCGAGCCCATGCGTGAGCAGCATGCGACCGAGGCCGCGCCGCTGATATTCGTCTTCGACGCGCATCGGTTCGAGCAGGCCCGCCCGCGTGATGGGATCGAACCAGAACAGGGCGTATCCAGCGACATTGCCGTGCGCGTCTTCCACCGCCAGATCGAGCGCCGGGTCGTAGAGCGAGCACTGACGCAGGCGCGCCTCCACTGCTTCGCCGTTGCGAGCGATCATCGGGTGCGGCCGATCGGCGCGCACTCCCCGATCGACGATCGAGAACCCGTCGACGTGCTCAACGGGTGGACGATCAGTCGCGTCCATCCACGTGGTGCCCGACAACTCGTCAGTCAAGGTGAAGTCGCTCTGCAACGCGAGCGCGATCCGTCGCTCATGATCCTCGTGCACGAGCATCTCGAGGGCGACATCGCCGCCGTGCGCAGCGGCGGCTTCCAACGTCGCGACCCACACCTCTTCGATGTCGACGATCGACGGCACCGCGAACGCGTCGACCTGCCACACGTCATCCCATGCCGTCAGCCCGACCGCGGCCACTGGGCCGGCATCGTCGAACCAGACTGGCAGCGCGAGCTCGTCGGTCGCCCGCGGCCGTCGCCACCACCACTGCACATCCGCCGCCTGCCACATGCACCCCAACGGATCGGCCCGCAAGGCGCGCTGCAGCACAGTGGTCGTTGCGTGCAGTCGCTCGAGACCCCGCAACAACTCGCGGGGTCGAGCCATCATCCGACGGACGCTACCGGGCGCCCTGCATGCGGTGATCGGCAGTTTCGTTGACCTCTCCACCCGCGGTCGTGGAAAATGCCGCCGGTGGGTGCACTGATACCGGGCGGCGGATGGGGCCGCCCCCTGACTTAGGGAGCTTTCCATGCAACAACACGACGACCGTCGTTCTTTGATGACGCGCGTGCGACGGCGCTTGACCTATGCCAACGTCGTCGCCACGCTGGCGCTCGTGTTCGCGCTGGGCGGGACCGCGGCGGCGGCAGTGATGATCACTTCGAACAGCCAAGTCGCGCAGAACACGATCTCGGGTCATGCGGCGCCGGCAGGCAAGCACGCCAACATCATCTCGGGATCGATCAACGCGGGCGACCTCAATACGAGTGTGAAGACTTCGCTCACCGACCAGTGCCCGAGCGGTATGCAGCTCGCGCCCGGCGGCCTGTGCATCGAGACGAAGGATCGCGTCGGAAACTTCCTCACCGCGTTGACGACGTGCCAGAACCTGGGTCGACGGCTACCCAGCGTCGCCGAGCTCGTCGAGCTGTTCAACGCCAGCAGCGCGCCGACGTCGATCGACTGGACGTCCGACGCCTACTTCGCGGGCGACACCGCCGAGGCCATGGCTGCCTCACAGAACTCGTCCCGGCAGCTCGATTTTCAAGGGACGCCTTGGACCGCGGGCCTGTTCTTCCGCTGCGTCTCCACGCCGATCGACTGAACGAAGCGCTTACTCCTCCCAGCGGAACGGTTTCGTTTCCACCGCGCGCCTCGTGACCTGGGAACACGTGTGCTCGTGCCCGCAAGGTACCCAACGCAGGTACCCAATTGCGGTGCCCCATACGGAATCACGGCTCTTGCGCACACGATGGGAACCCGAGTCGCGTGTCGCACCTGCGACGCTCACCTTGGCAAAGCGTCAGCCCTGTTCGTCGCACCGGAAGAACTACACGCTGGCCTGCGGAAACGTTCGCGGAGATGCTCGCGATTCTCCCGGTTTCGCGACACTCGCGGCCTGGCCGCGGCCTGACGCACTCACGATTCCTCAGCGGCACTCGGATTCGGCGGCGCGGTGATCGCGAGCGACATCGCGGCTCGGTTATACAGTTCGTCGAACGTGACGATTTCGGGATCGCGAATGCTTCGGCGAAAGCGCTCGAAACTTTCGAACTTCGATACGTGAGGTTGCCCGTCGCGCTTGAATTGATTGAGCGAGCCAATGACAAGCAGCGAGCGCGGCCGACAGATGAACGCGCTATCGCCCGCCTTGTATCCATCGTCGTCGATCACCTGAAGTTCGGATGCGCGCCGCACCACCGCGTCGACCGTCGCCTGACACTGCGCCACCCCACCCGCGACCTCCTCATGCACGCGCCACGCACCCTTTCGGTACGCGGTGGGATGCAACAAATTGTCGCCGCTCTCGCCGTGCGATTTGATTTCAACGAAAACCAAGGCGCTGAGTGCACCGGCGGTCCTCATCAACGCGTCCGGACGCTTGCCCTGATCGAGCAGCGACGTGCCGAGCACTGTCTGCTCTAGCTTTCCGTCGTCCCACGCATGAAGAAACTGCGGCGCCAGACCAGTACCGAAGATCCAATGGTTCGACTCGAAGAAGTCTTGCCATACGTTCTCCGGCCCGTGCTGTCGCCCTAAGGCCTTCAGTTCGGAGCGTTGTGCCTGGAAGGCGTCGGCATCGGTGAGCAGCGCCTCGAAACGCGCCAACTCGCGGCGCCGCCGAGCCAACGCAATCACTTCGGGCGACTCGACATCCGACGCGATCATCTCGGTGAAGACGTCGCGGTACCGCGCGAAGACGGCGTGGCGGGTCGCGTCGTCGCCCAAGAGCGCGTCGATCGCGCCGGGAAGTAGGCGTATCCCTTTCTCACTTTGCGACAAGTCGATCGACCGCGAGCGGATCAGCGCGAGAAACGAACTAAGGGCGCCCACTTCGTCTCCCGACAAGACGAAGTGTTCCGACCTCAGCCGCTTGCCGTCGGCGTTGAAGCGTTGAAACGTTATGTACGGGATCGTTCGATCGTCCTCGAAGAAGAACGCCTTGAGCTGTTGCCGTGTCGCCGTCTCGCGCAGGACAACGTCCCAGCCCTGGTCGTTCTCGAAGGCCGTGTCGCCGCGTTCGTCGAACACCTGGTACGCAAACCGGCACATGCGCGGGTCGCCAGTCTTGCCTTCGTTGGCTTCCGCTCCACCTTCGGGGAATCGTCGCGAAACGTAGAACCGGCCCGGGCGACGCCCGCTCGCGTAGCCGCCGTCTTTGTCGTCTTGCAGCTTCGCCACGAACCCCTCCTGCGCGGACCCTGATTCGTCCGCCTGGCATCACCCACTGGAGCGAAGCCGCTGCCCGCACTCAGCCGTTCGGCCGCCGACTCCGCCACCGAGACGCTACAGCTGCGTACGTTCGGAAAGCGCCGCTGCGGCGCTGACTTATCGTGTTCGCGATGTCCGCCGCGGTCGATCCGCCGTCAACCCTGCACCAATACACCGACGCCGCCGGGTTGTTTGGCATCGTCAACTCGCGAGAACTGTGGGCCACCGATTGTCGTTTCCTCAACGATTCGACCGAGTACCAGCTCGGGCTCGAACTCGTGACGAACGCGCTCGTGAAAATGCCGAACCCCCGCTCCACCCGGCGCATCACCTGCACACGATGGCGAACGAGGTCGGACCGGCCTACCGTGAGCTTGCGAGCATCGTGGTCGACAACCTCACGACCCGGATTCATGCGTACGTCGCGTGCTTTTGCGCTGACGGCGATCTTCTGAGCCAGTGGCGTGGATACGCCGGGACTCACGGCTACTCGATCGAGTTCGACCGTGCGGCGCTCGACGAAGCCGTCGGTCGCTTCGCGGTGCCCGACGGCCCACCTGCGAGGGTGCGCAGCGCGCTGTACGACGCACACAAGGCCCGCGAGGCAGCAGCGACAGCCGTCTCTGAGGTCGCGCAAGACGGGCTGAACCACCCGGGCGTACACAGTCACTTCATCGCCCTGAAGATCGCGCCGATCGTCGCGACGATCAAAGACGAAAGCTTCGCAGAGGAACAGGAATGGCGCGCCGTCGTCGCCCTGTACGAGCCAGATGGACCGTTCCGACAAGACCCGCCGGACGGGAGCACGAACAGGTACCGACCCGTGCAACTGGCGATCGTTCCGTACGTTGCGATACGGATCGAGCTGAGTTCGATCGTCAGCGTGACCGTCGGCCCGAGCATGCAGCAGGCGCTGCGCGTCGAGGGCGCGAAGCGCTTCCTGTGGGGCCACGGCATCGACGTGCCGGTACGTCCGTCGCGTGTTCCGTTCCGCACTTAAGGAGCAGCATGCCGCAACGCCTTGTAATCGCGTGGAGTCCTGTCGTCGACGAGCGCGACGACGACACTGTCGACCTCAGCAGAGCCGTCGGGCTTGATGGCGACGCGCTTGTCGAATTCGAAGGCGATTTTCCGAGTCCCGTAACGCTGTCCCTCGAACACGGCTCAGTCGGGAAGGGCGGGTCCGCGACCGCCGTCGCGCTGTACATCGACGCGGAGAGACGGGGAACGGATGTTGCCTCACTTATTGCGATCGGTGGCGCGCTGTGGAAGGTAATCGAGCGCGTGACGCGACGACGCGGCGCTGGCATCACATTGAATGACGATGCGACATTCGCAACGCGGCACCGCTGATTGCCGACCGACTCTTGGGAACGCGCTTCGACAGGACCGTGCCCATCGTCGCTTCGCCCGGGATGGGA
>DASXZO010000011.1:0-34282 GCA_036501845.1 Acidimicrobiia bacterium
GTGCGATTACCCACGCGGCCCTGCCAGCTCGCGGCAAGACCGGCGACGCATCCGGCCTTGATCGTCCACGACCCGAGGTCGAGGTCTTCTGTGGTCTGCGCGTACTCGGCCTCGCACACGATCTCGTCGAGTTCCACGCCGAGCGCATCGGCCACCATCGCCACTGCCTCGCCGAAGATCGCGGTGCCTTCGGCGGTCATCGCCGGGAGCGCGGGATCGTCGATCGGGCGAGCGAAGCCGGCGAGCAATTCGGTGTCGGGGGAGTCGTAGAGCGTGGTGTCGGCCGCTTCGCCGATCGTCACCTTGTCGACGCGGTCGCACACGCCGGCGATCACGATGCCCAGCAGCTCCACGAAACCTGGGCTCACGCCGGTGCCGAACATCGTCGATCCGCCGCGCGCACACGCATCGGCGATGCGGTCGCGCCCGGCGCCGAGGTTCGTGCCGTTGATGAACGCCGCGGTGCTCACCACGTTGACGCCGGCTTCGAGGATTCGCACGAGCTCGTCGACGTCCTGCCACATCGGGTTGTACACGACACAGTCGGGCCGCAGCGCGAGCAGCGCGTCGACATCGTTCGTGGCCGCGACGCCGACCGGCTCGATGCCACAGAGCTCGCCGACGTCGCGCCCCACCTTGTCGGGCGACCACGCGTAACAGCCGACGAGTTCGAGGTCGGGACGGGTGACGACGGCGCGCACCGAACGGCGACCCACGTTGCCCGTCGTCCATTGCACGACTCGAATGCTCACGACGACTCCTTGGTGTTTCGTGCGCGCTTGGCGTGCGGCGGGCGCTCGTCTTTGTGGATCGCACCTTCGAGAAGGCCGATCACCCACGTGATCCCGCGGATCGACTCCTCGGCGTCGAGGTTCCAGTCGCGTGCGAGCCGTTCGTAGGTGGGCGACGCCCACAAGACGTCGAGCATCGCTGCTGCGAGCGTGCGGTCGGCGGCCGTCCAGCGGTCGGCGTGCTCCTTCACCGCGGCCAGCAGCGCATCGTGCTGGCGGCGATTCGCTTCGACGAGCGTGGGGTCGAGCGGCGGTCGGGCGTGGGGCGGGTACGACGACAGGTGGCGCACCATGCGCGCGGTGGCGTCGGGAATGCGGTCGAGAGTGAGGTTGGCGAGTTCGATACCCACCGACTGTTCGAGTTGTTGCATCACCGCGTCGCGCAGCGCGCGCTCGTTCGGGAAGTGGCGGTAGACGGTGCGCTCGTTCACGTCGGCGCGATCCGCGACGGCGCGCATCGTGACGCCGCGCCAGTCGCCGATCGACGACTCGCGCACGAGATCGATGCCGGCAGTGACGATGCGCTCGCGCGTCTCGTTGGCGCGTTCGCGTCGCAACGAGTTGTCGTAGCGGCGCTTCGGCGCCTCCGCGCTGGCGCCGCCGGTCACGGCAGCAACACGGGCAAGGTCTCGAAGCCACGCACGGTCGACGTGGGTGCGATGCGTGCCCGTTCGAGGTCGACGTCCCACTCGGGGAAGCGATTGAGCATCTCGTCGAGCGCCACTCGACCTTCGAGGCGGGCGAGCGCGGCGCCGAGGCAATAGTGGATGCCGTAGCCGAACGCGAGGTGCTGACCGTGGGTGCGGTGGATGTCGAAACGGTCGGCGTCGTCCCAGCGCCGCTCGTCGCGGTTCGCTGCGCTCACCACGAACAGCATGGTGCTGCCGGCGGGAACGGTCTCGCCGTACAGCTCCACGTCCTCCGGCATGTAGCGACCCACCTGCGGGCCCGGCGACTCGAAGCGCAGCAACTCCTCGATCGTGTTGTTCATCAATGAGCGGTCGGCCACGAGCTCGCGTCGCTGGTCGGGGTATTCGGCGAGCACCTTGCCGAACCAGCCGATCAGGCGCGTGGTCGTTTCGTTGCCGGCGCCCGCGACCACGGTGGTGTAGAGCGACGCCTCGTCGCGCGTGAGCGTGCGGGTCACACCGTGCTCGTCGGTGAACTCGGTATGCAGCAGCTCGGTCATGAGGTCGTCGGACGGGTGGTCGATGCGCCAGTCGATGTACTCGTCGAAGGTCTCGCTGCCGAACGTCGGGTTGTCGCTCACCTTCATCGCCTCGCCGGCGGTGACGCGCAGGTTGCGGTCGGCCATGTCACGCACCGCGGCCTGTCCCTCGTCGGGGATGCCGAACAGCATGCCCATCACCTTCATCGGCATCTGCTGTCCGAGCTCGGTGATGAGATCGAACTCCTTCTCGCCCACGAGCGGATCGAGGCTGTGCGCACAGAACTCGCGAATCTTGGGCTCGAGCGCGGCGACACGCTTGGGGGTGAACACGCGCGAAAGCAGGCTGCGGTGCACATCGTGCGCAGGTGGGTCTTCGAAGATCAGCGTGCCGGGCGGGAACTCGATGTCGGCCTTGATGAGCTCGAGGATGCCTCCCTTGCCGGAGATGAACCGCTTGGCGTCCACCAGCCCGCGCTCGCAGTCCTCGTAGCGCGTCACCGCGAAGAAGTCGTACTCGTCGTTGTAGTAGAGCGGTGCCTCGTCGCGCATGCGCTTGTAGAGCGGGTACGGGTCGACGTTGTTGATCGCCGTGTACGGGTCGTAGGAGAGATCGCTCACCGGGTGAGGCCTTTCGGACGGGTCATGAGCTCACCGAATTCAGGAGCTCGACGATGCGGGCGGGGGAGAGCGGCAGCCGCGTGATGTTCACGCCGAAGGGCGACAGTGCGTCAGCGACCGCGTTCACCACGGTGGGCGGCGCGCCGATCGCGCCGCCTTCGCCGACACCCTTGTAGCCCCCGGGGCCGGGGCTCGGCGTCTCGATGTGGCCGAACTCCAGCGACGGCAGTTCGGCCGCGGACGGCACGAGGTAATCCATGAAGGTGACGGCGAGCGGGTTGCCCTCGTCGTCGCACGCGAGATGTTCGAACAGCACGCCGGCGATGCCCTGCACCACACCGCCCGCGATCTGACCCTCCACCACGTCGGGGTTGATCATCGGTCCGCAGTCCTCGCTCACGATGTAGCGCAGCAGCTGCACGCGGCCGGTTGCCACGTCGACTTCGCAGGTGCACACGTGTGTGGCGTTCACCCAGATCGACGAGTTCTTCGCGGTGAAGCGCGCGCTGGCTTCGAGCCCGGCGGGCACGCCTTCCGGCAACGACTGCGGCTCGAAATAGGCGAGCCGGGCGATCTCGCCCAGCGTCACCGAGATCGCCGGCGTACCGCGCACGAAGGCGCGGCTCTCGGAGAGCTCGATGTCGTCCGGCGCGGCTTCGAGCTTGTGCGCCGCGATCTCGCAGATACGAGCGCGCAGGATGTTCGTGGTGTCGCGCACGGCACCGGCCGTCATCGACGCGCTACGGCTGCCGCCCGTCCCGGCACCGAAGGCCGTGAGCGCGGTGTCGCCCTGGATCGTCGACACGTCCTCGATGTTGCAGCCAAGTGCGTCGGCGGCGAGTTGCACCACCGTGGTTTCGAGGCTGTTGCCGGTGGAACCACCGGCGATGTACACGTTCACCTTGCCCGACGGTTCGATGCGGATCGTGGCCGCCTCGGTTCCGTAGTAGCCGTATCCCGGCGTCGACGGCTCGACATAACTTGCAATGCCCACACCGAGATACCGACCGTGCGTGCGCGCCTCGGCCTGTTCGGCGCGGAAGGCGTCGTAGTCGAGCATCGCGAGCGCCTGTTCGAGCGTCTCGAGCGGCGAGATCGCCTCGTAGGTCATGCCGTTCGGGTTCGTGAACGGAAGGTCGTCGTGCGTGAGCAGGTTGCGGCGGCGGAACTCGGCCGGATCGATCTGCATGCGGCGCGCGGCGATGTCGATCAGCACCTCGCGTGCGAGCGACTCGTACTGCCATGGCCCGCGATACGCGGTGCGGCCGACAGTGTTCGTGTACACACACTTGGTCGCGAACCCGGCACGGGGAACGCGGTAAGGCCCGGGATACAACACGCCGACGGCCGCGGCCACGAACACAGGCCACGGGCTCGGATAGGCACCGCAGTCCTGCAGGAAGTCGATGTGTGTGGCAGTGAAGCGGCCATCGGCGTCGAAGGCCATCGTGGCGGTGGCGTGCTCGATGCGCGACTTGCCCGCGGCAAGCAGGTTCTCGCGCCGATCCTCCACCCACTTGATGGGCGCGGCCACCTTGCGGGCCGCGAGCATGATGCACATCTCGTCGCGCTGCACCATCACCTTCTGCCCGAAGCCGCCGCCGGTGTCGCGGGCGATCACCCGGATGCGATGCTCGGGCACACCGAGCAGCCGCGAGCAAAACAGCCGCACCTCGTGTGGCACCTGCGTGGCGGCGTGGATCGTCAGCTCGCCAGCGGCCGGCGAGTAGTCGACGAGCATCGCTCGGCCTTCCATCGGCGCGGGCACATGGGCGTGCTGGTAGATCGTCTCCGACACCACGTGCGCGGCGCTGTCGAGCGCGTCCTGCAGCGCACCGAGCGGCATACCGGCGAGCTCGCCGATCACGTTCGAACCATGCTTCTCGTGCACGAGCACGGGGTTCGCTTCGGCGGTGGTGTAGTCGACGACAGGATCGAGCGGCTCGTAGTCCACATCCACGAGCTCGGCGGCGTCGTGCGCGATCGCGAGCGTTTCGGCCACCACAAGCGCCACCGGATCGCCCACGAAGCGAGCTTCGTCTTCGGCCAGCGGCGGCCGCGGCGTCTCGGGCCCGTTGGGACCGACCGAGGTGTGCCACTGCTCGCGCACGTCGGGATTGAGGTCGGCGGCCGTGAACACGTGCCGCACGCCGGGAAGCTCGAGCGCGGCCGACGTGTCGATGCCACGGATCGCCGCGCGTGCGAACGGGCTGCGCACGAACCGAGCATGCAGCGTGCCCGGCGGATCGAGATCGTCGACGTAGCAGCTGTGGCCCGTCAATAGGCGCGCGTCCTCGACGCGGTGGACGCGGGCGCCCACATAGCGCGCCGCGCTCGGTGCTGTGGTCACGCGATGGCGGCGATGCGACCACCGTCAACCGGCACGATTGCGCCGGACACGAAGGACGCGCGGTCGGAGCACAGGAATGCCGCGACCTCGGCAACCTCGTGAGGCTGGCCGAGCCGCTGCATCGGCGTGAGCGCGGCGGCGTTCGGATAGTGATCGAGCGAGGCGCCCATGATCTCGGTCTTGATGAAGCCGGGGCACACGCAGTTGACGCGCACACCCTTGGCGCCGTACTCGAGCGCCGCGGTCTTCGTGAGCGACACCACGCCGGCCTTGGCCGCGCCGTACACGCTCGTGTACGGCGACGAGTTCAGCCCACCGATCGACGACCAGTTGACGACGGAACCGCCGTTGCCGCATTCGAGCATCGTGCGGATGCCGTGCTTGAGACCGAGGAACACGCCGCGCAGGTCGATGTCCATCATGCGGTCGTATTGCTCCATCGTCACGTCCGTGAGCATCGTGCCGTCGGCGACGCCCGCGACGTTGAGCACTGCGTCGAGGCGGCCGAACTCGTCGACCGCGGCGCGCATCATGGCCTCGATGTCGGGCTCCTTCGTGACGTCGCAGTGCACCGGAAGCACGCCGGCCCCCACCTCGGATGCGGTGTCCTTCTCGGCGCCGCTGATGTCGGCCGCCACCACCTGGGCACCTTCGGCCGCGAACAGCTTCACCGAGGCCTTCGCCATGCCCGAGCCTGCGCCCGTGATCACCGCCACTTTGCCGTCGAGCAGACCCATGCGAATCCCCTTCCAATTTTGGTGCCATGACAATGGCACGAAATCTGGAAGGGCGCAACCGGGCTCCAGGAACTCGCGTGTGGCTCGCTCGATGTGCGTAGCACGTGTGCTACGATGCCGTCATGGCGCGATCGATCAGCCAGCGAGAGCTGCGCAACGAGAGCGGCGACATCATGCGCGCGCTGGACCGGGGCGAGACGTTCGTGGTGACTCGCAACGGCGTGCCGGTCGGGGAGCTGCGTCCCATCGCCCGCAGCCGATACGTCGATGCTGGCGTCGCGCTCGCAGCCTTCCGTGGTGCGCCCGCGGTCGACGCGGCGCGCTTCCGGCGCGACGTCGACAGCATGATCGACCAGCGGACCTCACCGCGTGCCTGAACGTCGTGACCGCGGGCTCCTCGACACGTCGGTCGTCATCGACCTCGAATCCGTCGATGCGGACGCGCTTCCTCGCCAGCTGTGCATCTCGACGATCACGCTCGCGGAGTTGGCCGCCGGTCCGCACGCGACGACGTCCGCGACCGAACGGGCACGCCGCCAGGACCGCCTGCAGCGCGTCGAGGCGATGTTCGACCCGCTCCCGTTCGACGCCGATGCCGCGCGCGCGTACGGCAGGATCTATGCAGCGGTCGCCAGCGGAGGCCGGAAGGCGAGGGGCGCTCGCGCCGTAGACCTGCTCATTGCCGCCGTGGCGCTCGCGAACGCGATCCCTGTGTACACGCGCAACGCCGACGACCTCCGCGCTCTCGACGCGCTCATTGACGTTGTCGCGTTGTAAGCGCTTCGACGCTCGCTACGGATAGGTGACGACGATCTTCACCGCGCCGCGCAAGGAGGCGGTGCCGCCGGAGGGCCGCGTTCCGGGTCCGGCTCCTACGATCGGCAGCGTGACGGATCCCACTCACGAACGGTCGACGGCCACGATGCGCATGTTCGCGCCGGTGTTGCCGGTGCGCGACCTCGCGGCCTCGCTGGCGCATTACGCGCGGCTTGGTTTTGCAACGAACGAATACACGGGTGAGAGCGCCGCGGGCGGGTATGGCTTCGCCCGGCGCGATGGCGTCGAGTTGCATCTTGGCACCGTCGCCGCCGGTCGGTCGTGGTCGCCGACCACCGCGTACCTCTTCGTGGATGATGCCGACTCCCTTGCGGCCGAATGGAGCGCCACAGGCGCCGACGTGCGACCGCCCGAGGACACGCCATGGGGCCAGCACGAGGGTGTGATGATCGACCCCGACGGCAACATCATCCGCTTCGGCTCACCGCTCTGAGTCGTGTCGGCTCGCCTCGACCCGTCGTGGAAGGTTCTCGCCAGCCCGTCGACGCGGGCGGTCGACCGCTGTGTCGACATCTTCTCGCGACCTGACGGCACGTTCGGCTTCGAGGAGTTCCGTCGCGATCCCGAGGACATGGGAGCGTGGACGCCCGTTGCGTACTACTCGGGGCGTGTGTTCGCCACGGAGGCCGAAGCGTTTGCTGCGGCCCGGGTCGTTGTGCCGTGGCTTGCCACCGTCCTCGACTCCGCGACGTAGGCGCAATTGCAGTGGCTCAGCTTCAAGATCGCTGATCGTCGGTTCGCGCGAGAACGTCGACAACCCACTCACGAAATCGCGCTTCGCCGCCAGGGGTCGGGAGGGCTGCGTCGAACCAGCTCGGTGCGACGTCGAGCAGTAGGTGGTTGCGATGATCCCAGAATTCGTGCAGGAGCTGTTCGTCATGCAGATCCGCGGCGCTGACGATCCCATTCAAGTTTGAGACGAGGCTCCGGACGGTCAGCTCTCCGCGATGGAATGCGTCGATCTCGTCGAGTAATGATGCCCACACTCGGCGCTGGTGCTCGTCCACGACCCGTCAGTCCAGCAGCTCGGCGAGCTGCGTGACGTTTCACGGGAACATTTCGACGCCAGCGGCCAGTGTGGAACTCAACCACTCCCGCCGCAAGACCGCGATCGGCGCGTCGGTAGGGTGCGCTCGTGGACATTGTGCGCGAAGAGTTGGCTGCGGATCCGACGATCGACATCACCACTACCGGGCGCCGGAGCGGTGAGCCTCGCCGCATCGAGATCTGGATGTTCGACCTCGACGGCCGGTTCTTCATCGCCGGTACACCCGGTCCGCGTGCGTGGCTCGCGAACCTCATTGCGCACCCGGCGTTCACGGTGCACCTCAAGCGCAACGCGCATCGCGACCTGCCGGCACGCGCAACCGTGGTGACCGATCTGGGCATCCGTCGCCGCGTCGCCGACGAACGGCGTCGCGTCGGTGGCGAGTGGGTCGCGAATCAGAATGACGACGACTTCGTTGCGCACGCGCCGATGGTCGAGGTTACCTTCGAATCGTCCGCTTCGGGATAGCCGCCGCCCCGCGACTGGTTTCGAGAAACTTCTGGGATTGCTGGGTTTTCGGGGGAGTGTTGTCCGAACCCCCTGCCATAGTGAGGGTGTGAGTGGGGCGACGATCTTCGAGCAGCTCGACGGCGTGAACGATGTCCTCGCGTCGGTTACTGAAGCGTTCGATGGTGATCTGTTTACGGGGAGGCAGGCGCAGCGGATCGTGTGCGCGGCGGCGGATATCGAGCGGTTCGCGGTGGCGTTGAAGGCCTTGGCGATGCGTCGGGTGGGTCAGACCGACGCTTGGAAGCATGATGGTGCCCGCTCGCCGGAAAGCTGGTTGGCGAACACGACCGGCACGACCAAGAGCGATGCGCATGGCACGGTCGAGTTCGGCGCGCAACTCGATGATCTGCCGCAGGTCGCGGCCGCAGTGAAGAAGGGTCAGTTGTCGCCGGGGAAGGCGAAGATGATCGCCGGCGCCGCCAGCGCCGACCCCGATTCGGAGTCTCAGCTTCTCGCGCTCGGTAAGACCGGGTCGATGACCGCGTTGAAGAGCGAGTGTGCTGCGGCGCGGCAGCGTGGTGCGGGTCCGTCGGCGATCGAGAAGATCCACGCGCGGCGGTCGTTTCGGAGCTGGACCGATCGTGACGGCGCCTACCGTTTCGAAGGGACCCTCACGCCCGACAAAGGGGCGCGATTCCAAAAGGCGCTCGACGGGTTCACGAACGAGGTGTTCCATGACGCCCGCCGGGCTGGGATCCGCGACCCGTACGACGCCTACGCCGCCGACGGCCTCGTGCGGATGGCCGACGCCGCCGTCACCAACACGACGAACAGCGGCGAGGCGGCGCCTGTGGCGAGGCGCCGGCGTTCACGCGCAGCCGGGTCCAGATCGTGCTGATCGCCGACGCCGCGGCCTGGACCCGCGGGTACGCCGAGGCGGGTGAGACGTGTGAGATCGTCGGGATCGGCCCGGTCGACATCGCCACCGCCCGGCGCATGGCTGGTGACGCGGTCATCGACATCGTCCTCACCCACGGTGTCGACGTACGGACACTCGCGCACGCCCAACATGACCTGACCAAGCAGCAGTATGTGGCGTTGCTGGCGCAGGGCTATGAGTGCAACGTCGACGGTTGCGGCAACACCCGCAACCTCGAAGTCGACCATCTCGGCGCCGGGTGGGCGGTCAACGGGCGGACCAGCGTCGACGACGTCGCCCTCAAATGCGGCCACCACCACGACCTCAAAACCTACAAACACTGGACCGACGGCCCACTACTCCCCAACGGCAAACGCACACTCAACCCACCCGCACGACACCCACCACCCGACGGATAGCAGCTCGAGGCGAATCGACGCAGCGCCCCCAGCGTCAGCGGTCGAGGGCGAGGCAGCCGCGCACCGCGGCTTCGGCTGCGAGCTTGGCGGCGTGCGAGGTCTCGCGCCGCAGGCGATCGAGATTCTTGGCGATCTGCGGGTCGGCCTCGATGAGGCGGGCGATCTCCGCCATATTCCCCGAACCGTCCTGATTCGTGGCCGCGATGACACGCTCGTCGAGCAAGCCGTCGAAGTAGCGGTCACCGATACAGCGGTAGATCGACCATGCACACCCACGCGCCTCGCACACTTCGGCGACGGCGGCCGACTCCATGTCGACCGCGAGGAAACCGTCGGCGAAGAAGCGGCGGCTGCGCTCGGTGTTCAGCGTCGCCGCTTCCATCGTCATGAGCTTGCCGGCGAGTGGGTCGTCGATGGGCGGCTGATGGCGGAACTCGGCGCCGCTGGTGTTGTCGACGATGATCCCGGGATTGATCAACGTGCCGACGTCGAGGCCAGGGTCGAGCCCGCCGCAGATGCCCGCGTTCATCACGTGATCGATCGGGTCGCCGCCGTGCGCCGATTCGTCGAAGAGTCGCTCGAGCGCGGCGCGCGTCAACGGCGGACCCATGCCGATGTGCACCACCTTGACGTCGGAACCGCCGACCTGGCCGCGCCATGGGTCGAGCTCGTCGGCCGTTGTCGGCTGCACACCGAACGCCTTCACGATTGCGTGCATCTCGAGCGGCATCGGCGCGAGCACGAGCACGAGCGAACCGGTGGGGTGTCAGCCATGAAAAACAGCATGCCGCACGTGCGCCGACGTGCGCCGACGTGCGCCGGCGCGCGCCGACGTGCGCCGACGCGCGCCGGACACCTGGCGGCGCCAGGCGGGCACGGCACTAGGTTGCCGCGATGCGCTTTGGCCTTGATGTCGCGCAGCAGCGGCTGCCTTGGGATGAGATCGTCAGCCGAGCCCAGTTCGCCGAAGAGCTTGGCTTCGACGGGGTGTGGGGCTTCGACCATTTCCAGCCGATGTACGGCGACGGACCCGGCGAGACGTTCGACGGCATGAGCACGCTCGCCGCGCTCGCGGGCGTGACCTCGCGCATCCGGCTCGGTTTGCTGGTCGCCGGTGTCACCTACCGGCACCCGTCGATCTTCGCGGCCCAGGCGCTCACCATCGACCATGCGTCGCACGGCCGGCTCGAGTTGTCGCTCGGTGCGGCATGGTTCGACAAGGAGCATCACGAATTAGGAATTCCGTTCCCGTCGACGTCGACGCGCTTCGACCTGCTCGAGGACGCGCTCGAGATCGTGACGCGACTGGCCACCGGCGACGTGGTGTCGTACGACGGCAAGGTCGTGTCGTTGCACGACGCGCAGCTGCGACCGCCCACCGTGCAGCAACCGCACCCGCCGATCTGGATCGGCGGCAACGGCCCGCGCCGCACGCTGCCACTCGTGGCTCGCTACGCCGATGTGTGGCACGCGTGGGGTTCGCCGAATTCGTTGCAAGACGCGAACCACCGGATCGACGAGCTCGCCAGCGCGGCCGGACGCGACCCGTCGGCGATCATGCGTGCGAGCTCGCTGTCGCTCGACGACCTCGAGACCACACGAAAGCACGCGTCGAAGTGGCGTGACGCGGGCTGCGGTTACCTCGTGTGCGGGTGGCCCGACGCAGGCCGCGCGCAGATCGAACGCTTCGCCAAAGACGTGATGCCCGAGTTCACCACTTGACCCATAGCGTTCTCGGTGCATACGGGCGTGATAATCCGCGTCGTACACACCGAGAAGCGGGTTGGGGCGGCGGAATGTGGGATGTCGTCACTGGACGAACTCTGCGGTTCGGCTGCGGAACCGCCACGCTCCGCTCTCGTTCACGAGCACGTCGGTGTAGCGGCCCACCACTTGCACGTTCCAGCCGCTGTCGCCCTGCAGCAGGAACACGACGTCGCTGATCGCCGTGGCCTCGTGCTCGTTCCACTCGGTGACGAGCGTGTTGACCACGAGATGCCGTTGCGGGCGGCGTGGTTTCCACTTCGTGTAGGCGACACGCAGCGCCTCGTGGCCCGAGTGCGTGCCCATGCCTGGGATGTCGCACACGCCGCCGGCGCTGAACGTAGCTACCACGTCGTCGGTGCGGCCGTCGTCGAGTGCCTGGGTGTAGGTGGCGATCGCGGCGTGCACGCCTTCCACGACGTCGGCGAACCGCAGCTCGCTGGGTGAGTCGGTGGGCATCAGAACAGCTCCACGATCGGCCGGTCGAACGGATACACGTTCACCGACTGCATTGCGCCGACGAGCTCGTCATGCGAGCGGCCGGCGAGGAAGCCGTCGATGGTTCGTTGGAAGTTGGAGATGTGCCCCTCGAGCGATTGCGAGAGGCGCATGAACTCGAAGCCCCGCGCGTGGAGCCCCAACTGTTGGCGCGGAATGTTCGAGAAGTCCTGTGCCGGAATCGGTGGCCAGCGTGCGTCACCGCACTCCCACGCCTCGGGAGGCTCCGGCGCGGGTCGATCGGCGCCGTCGACGTCACGGGTGAGCGACCACAGCTCCATCAGCGTCTCCTCGGGACCGAGGGGCCGGAATCGGTATGACGACGCACTGCTGTACATCGGGAGCACGAACCAGTGCGGGAAACATTGGAAGAACTCGAGGTTGTAGCCCGCTGCAGTCAGTTCGTTGAGATCGGGCATGTCGGCGCCCCGCTCGCGATACCAGCCGGTGACCGCGTCGTTGAGTGTGCGGTTCCACTCGAGCGTCGCCGCCTTCGCGTCGGCAGGTAGCGCCACATCGCGCAGCCCTTCTGCGATCCGCACCTCGTTGGGATTCACCATGCCGCCCATGCCATCGCTCATGGCGCGCAGGTACTCGATGTCGGCTGCGATGAAGCCTTTCGGGTCGAACTGCGCGCCGTTGCGGCGGCCGTAGCGCGTCGGGATGACGAGCTGCGGATGGGTCTGCACCACGTGATACGCCTCGACGAAGGCCTCGACCGCGAGCTTCCAGTTCACGGGCAGCCGGCACGCGTACCACCACTCCGTGCGCAACGACTCCACCTTCCACGCGTCGAGTGCGGTCGCGGCGGGCTCGAGGCAGTCGCGCAACGGCGGCGCCGCGTGATCGAGATTGATCCACGCGCACCCGCCCCATGTATCGCAGCGCACGGGCACGAGGTCGATGTCGCCGGGCTGCACGTTGTGCTCCGAGAACTCACGCCGGCGCGGCACGAACGTGTTGGCGCCGTCGGGCCCGTATGTCCAGCCGTGGAACGGGCACACGAAACCGGCGTCACACGCGCCACGATCGTCGGCGAGGCGCATGCCGCGGTGGCGACAAGAGTTCTGGAACGCGCGCACGCCCATGTCGGCGTCGCGCACCACGATCACCGATTGGTCGAGAATCTCGTAGGTGACGAAGTCGTGCGCGTGGGGAATCTCTTCGAGCCGGCACGCCATCTGCCATACGCGCGGCCACAGCAGTTCGGCTTCGAGCTCGAAGAACTCGCGGTCGTAGTAGCGCTGCTTTGGGATCCGGTCGGGAACGTCGATCGAGTAACGCACAGCGAGGCGCAGACTAGACCGATCGGTACAATCCTCGTTCGTGCCCGATCGCGCGCCTGCAGCCGTCGACGTGCTCGTGGTGGGTGGCGGCATCACCGGCCTCTACCAGCTGTACCGGGCGCGTGAAGCGGGCTTCACCGTGCAACTCGTCGAGGCGGGCGACGGCGTCGGCGGCACATGGTTCTGGAACCGTTACCCGGGTGCCCGCTTCGACTCCGAGAGCTACACGTACGGCTACCTGTTCTCGCGCGAGCTCTTCGAGGAATGGGAATGGTCCGAGCACTTCGCGGGCCAGCCCGAGATCGAGCGCTACCTGAACCACGTTGTCGATCGCTTCGACCTGCGGCGCCACATGCACTTCGGCGCCCGCGTCACGGCCGCGGTGTGGGACGACGCCACAGCTGTGTGGAACGTCGCGCTCGACGACGGCGTGCACTACGCGGCTCGCTTCCTCGTTGCCGCAACCGGCGTGTTGTCGGTGCCGCACTATCCCGATGTTCCGGGACGCGAGCAGTTCCGCGGGGCGGCCTTCCACACTGGCCGCTGGCCCGCGACGCCCGTCGACTTCGAGGGCAAGCGCGTTGCTGTTGTGGGTACCGGGTCGAGCGGGGTGCAGGTGATCCCGGCGATCGCCGACGCGGTGAAGTCGCTCACCGTGTACCAGCGCACCGCCAACTGGTGCACGCCGCTCAACAACGCGCCGATCACCCCCGCCGAGCAGCAACGCCTACGCGCCGAGTTCGAGTCGATACGGGCCACCCTCGACGCCTCCGCGCACGGGTTCTTGCACGTCGCGCACGATCGGGAGACGTTCGACGACTCGGCCGAGGAGCGCCTGGAGTTCTACGACAAGATGTGGAGCGGGCCGGGCTTCTCGAAGCTCACGAGCAACTACACCGACTTGCTCATCGATCCGGCCGCGAACGCCGAGTGGTGCGCGTTCGTGGCCGCGAAGATCCGCAGCATCGTCGACGACCCCGACACCGCGCGCAAGCTCATCCCCACCGGTCATCGCTTCGGCGAACACCGGCCTCCGTTCGTCACGGGCTACTACGAGACGTACAACCGCTCCAATGTCACGCTCGTCGACCTCGCCGATACGCCCATGGTGCGGGTCACCGAGACTGGCATCGAGACCACCGACGGCGTGCGCGAGTTCGACATCGTCGTGTGGGCGACAGGTTTCGACTTCGGTACCGGTGCACTGCTCCGCATGGGCATACGCGGCCGCGCCGGCGTTGCGCTGGAGCAGCACTGGGCCGACGGGCCGACCACGTTCGCCGGTGTGCAGACCGTGGGCTTCCCGAACCTGTTCTTTCCCGGCGGCCCGCACGCGGCCGCGGGGAACAACCCCCGGTACAACGGCGACCAGGTCGACTTCGTGACCGACACGATCATCTACGCACGCGAGCACGCGTGCGACGTCGTCGAAGTGGATCCTGCGGCCGAGGAGCGCTGGACCGCGATGGTCGATCGCTGGGCGGTGCGGCCACCGTCGTTCGGCATGAGCAGCTACTACTTCGGTGCCAACATCCCGGGGAAGCCGCGTCGCTACCTGTTGAACTCGGGTGGTCGCCCGAAGCTGTTCTCCGTCATCGCGGAGCAGGCCGCCAACGGTTACGCGGCGTTCCGGATTCCGCCGCCGTCCTGAGCGCGTGCGCTCAATGGTGACCGATGATGATCACGGTTCCGGTGAGCCGGGCGGCGATGGCACCCTGCACATTCGCCACGAACACACGGAACGTCTTGTTGATGACCGGCGCAGTCTTCACGCGCACCTTCACGTACACGACGACCGACGTGTGCCCCGCGGCGATTGTCGCGGTTCCAGCCGCGCCGATGTAGTCGGCGGGCGAGTGCGCGGATCCCGGTGTGGTGGCCCACGAGAAATGAACCGCCTGCGTGCTGGGTGCGCTCAACGTGATCGTCACCGGCATTTCGAACACGCCGTTACCAGCGGGCTTCATTGCGACGTCGTGCACCTGCAAGGCCGGCACAGGCTCTACCGCGAGCGAGGCGCTGGCCACTTGCGTGCTCTCGTCGGTCACGTGGATCGCGAGCGTGACCGGCACGCCGTCCTTGGCCGTCGTGGGTGTGGTGACGGTGGCGTGGAAGTAATGGTCGCTCTTGTTGAACGTGGCGCACGTGCGCGTCCGACCCGGATACGTGACGGTGGCCGCGCACGCGGGCAGCAGTGCGGCGACGGCGTTGGAGATCGCAGTATTGCCGGCGCCGGCGAGTTGGAACTTGACCGGGATCGACGAGCCAGCGAGGAACGGCGCGGGTGTGGCCGGTGCGATGTGGATCACGTTGAAGCCGACCACGTAGGACGCGCTTGCGTTTGCCGTGTTGCCGGCGAGGTCGGTCGCTGAGCACGACACGGTCTGCGGGCCGGGAGCGGACGTGTTCGCTGTGTCGCATGACGAGCTGTCGACGCCCGAGAGACTGTCGGTCGCGTTCGCTTCGGCGGTCGCCGCGCCGTGCAGCAACACCGGATTCGGTGACACCGACGGTGCAAGCGACGGCGGCGTCTCGTCGACGCTCAGGAAGTAGTCGGCGCTGCCGACATTGTCGGCCACGTCGCTGCAGCTCGCCATGAGATGGATGGAGCCCGGACCCGAGTAGGTCGACGCCGTGTCGCAGTCGCTCGGGTCGATTCCTGATCCGCCGCTGTCTGTCCAGTTCCAATCGACGGTGACATTTGAATTCCACCAACCATTGCTGTTCGGGAGCGGCGACACGCTCGGCGCGGCTTGCGGTGGGATGCAGTCGGCGTTCTGCGGAGTGTTGCCGGTGATCGTTCCGCCGTTCGGCGTGATCGTTCCGCCGCATTCGATCGTGATCGTGCCGTTGTTGGTGATCGTGTCCGTGACGAACAGGGTGCCCGAAAGATCGATCGTGCCGGTCGAGTCGATGGTCACGGGCGCGCGGTTGTCGAAATCGGAGAGGCTGTCGATGGACAACTTGCCGTCGATGGTGGAGACGCCCTTGGTTCGGACATCGCCGCCGTTGATCGCGTCGATGGTGCCGTCGAGCGTGAGGCCGTTTTGGAACGAGAGGGAGATACTTCCGTCCAACGTCAACGTGTCGCCCAACGCGACGGAGTACGGCGTCGTGATCGCGCAATCGCTGGCGTCCCATTCACCGCCGGCTGCGATGCACGATGCCTCGTCCGAGATGGTGGTATTGGTCGACGCGTGCGCTTGAACTGCACCGAGCGCACCCACCGCCGGCACGCAGATGCCAAGCGCTACCGCTAACCGAAAGAACCGTCGTCGCGCCACTGCGTCCGCCTTTACCCGGGTGTTGACGAGTGTTTACCTTGCGACGCCTCCGCGAGACAAGGCCCGTTTGGGGCGGCTCGGTCAGACGGTTGCGATCGGAGTGAGCGGTGAACCGACGATGCCGGGCAGTCGCAACGGCGGTGCCGTCAACAGGAAGCGGCTGCGTTCGTGGGCGCGCAGCCACTGCGCCAGTTCGTGCAAGTACCACATCTCGCCGAGCGGTACTCCGAGCTTGAACAGGCAGAGATGGTGGATGGGAAGGAACGAGTGGCGATCGGGCTTGCGGTCCTTCCCGAGCAACCCTTCCACCGCGTAGTTGTCGGCCACGAGCGCGGAGATCTGCGAGTCGGAAATCCATTCGAGCAACGCGTGGTCGCGCGCGTCGAGCCACGTGCACATGCTGAAGATCTTGACCGGATCGGGATTGCGATCCATGGCGAGGATCTCGGTGGCGAAACCGGTGTGCAGCAACAGCATGTCGCCCGGCCCGACCACCACGTTGTCGGCGGCCATGATCTCTTGCAGTGTGTCGAGCCGCACACCTTTGAAGTCGTGCCCGAGATGGTGCGCGAGGTCGACGAGCACGCCCCGTCCCTGCACGCCGTGGAACGCCATGTGCTCGAGCCCGAGATGGCGGGCGAAGCATGCGTGGCCCACACCGTCTTCGCGTGCGTCGGCAGACGGACCGACAAGGTCGACGCCGGCGCGGTAGCCGTTGTAGTAGACGGCCTCTTCCACGCCGTCACCGTCGGCATCGAACTCCGCGCCCACATGCGCGAGTGAATCCCACTGCGTGGAGTACTGCAACGACAGTGTCACCACGTCGTCGGCCCACACGTCCACGTACTTTTCGTCGCCGTAGTCGGCCATCTCGCTCATGTGCACGTTGTAGAAAGTCGCGGGCGCACCGTCCATGTCTTCGGTCGGCGCGAGGCGCGGCGGATGGCGACGCTGGTTGAGCGCGGTGCCGCCGGGATAGTCGAGCGGGAGGCTGAGGCAGAAGCTGATGCCTTCCTGCACTTCGCGCACGCCCTGCAACACTTTCTCGGGGGTGACGAGGTTGATGCGGCCGAGCTCGTCGTCGTCACCCCAGTCGCCCCATGTGGAGCCGGGCGGACGCTGCTGCCACCGCTTGGGCATCTTCTACCTCTTGTTCGCTCCGCGCCGTGGTCGCCGTCGAAGAATTGGACCGGTTGGTCTAATATCGCGACGAACGGTACTGCAGGAAGGTCGCGAGCATGACTGACAACTTTGTCGTCTCGGCCGACGGCCACATCGTCGAGCCCACCGACCTGTTCCGCACCCGCCTCCCGAAGCACCTGCGCGAGCGCGCCTTCTGGGAAGAGGACTTCGAGATCGAACCGCTCGTGGCGGGCGGTGTGCGCGACTTCGCGCGTGTGCGCACTCCGGGCTTCGAAGGTTGGGCGGTGTCGCGCTACCGCCACTTCGACGGCACCGCGCACACCGGCGAACCCGAGCGGATGCTCGCCGACATGGATCTCGACGGCATCGGCGCGCAGCTGATGCATCCGAACCGGTCGCTCTTCGCGCTCTATAGCGACGACCACGAGCTGTCGATCGAGCACGCGCGCGTCTACAACGACTATGTGGTCGAGCGGTACACGCCCCACTTCGATCGCATCGCACCCACCGCGCCGATCCCGCTCACCGACATCGACGACGCGGTTGCGGAAATCGAGCGCGTGGGCGCGGCGGGATTCCGCGCCATTCTCCTGCCGGCGATGTCGCCGGTGCCGTACTGGTCGACCGACCTCGAGCCGGTGTGGTCGGCTGCGCGTGCCGCCGGTACGCAGGTGTTCTTCCACTGTGCAACGGGTGGCGTGAAGGTCGGCGAGGCCGAATCGCCAACGCTGAAACAGGTGCGCGCGATGGCCGACGAGCTCAATCTGCCCATGGACAGCCGCCTCGCGACGAAGCGGATGATGGCGCAATGCGTGTACAACACCATCAACCCGCAGCAGATCATCATCGAGCTGATCGGCGGCGGGGTAGCTGAGCGCTATCCGGAGCTGCACTTCGGGCTCATCGAGTTCAACGCGCACTGGCTCGCGTCGCTCGTGGGCGCGATGGACAAGGCGTGGGTCACGGGTATCGGCCAGGACGCCGACTGGTGGCTCGGCTACTGGGACGAGACGCGCGCCGCCAACGACCAGCCGCAGATGGCGCGCATGTTCGACGTGAACGAGAAGTGGCCGTACCCGTTGCGGCCCAGTGAGTACGTGCGCAGGCAGTTCCACGTGTCATTCCAGGACGATCCGGTCGCGGTGGCGTGCCGCCACATCACCGGGCTCTCGACGATCGTGTGGGGCTCCGACTACCCACACGCCGAAGGCACGTTCCGCGGAAGTCAGCAACTGATCGCGTCGCAGTTCGCCCACGTGCCGGCCGACGACCGCGCCGCGATGCTGGGCGGCACACTCGGCCCGTTGCTCGGGATCGCACCGGCGGCGGCCTGAACCCATACCGCTTCGACGAGCGCGTCGCGATCGTGACCGGCGCGGGTCGCGGGATAGGTCGCGCCTACGCACGATTGCTCGCAGCGCGCGGTGCGAGAGTGGTGGTGAACGATCTCGGCAGCTCGGTCGACGGCACGGGCGCAAGCGCCGATGTCGCGGCCTCGGTGGTGGCGGAGATCGTGGCGGACTGCGGAAAAGGCGCCGCCGTCACCGACGGAAACGACGTGTCGAGCGAAGCGGGCGCGCACGCGCTGGTGGAGCACACGGTCGACGCGTTCGGCCGCATCGACATCGTGATCAACAACGCCGGCATCGTGCGCTGGGCCGCGTTCCCCGAGCTCGACGGCGAAATCATGGCGCAGCACCTCTCCGTGCATGTGGGCGGCGCGTTTCACGCGACGCGCGCGGCGTGGCCGCACATGGTGTCGCAGGGTTACGGCCGGGTAGTGATGACCACGTCGAGCGGCATCTTTGGGTTACCGAACAACGGCGCTTACGCCACGGCGAAGGCCGCGGTGATCGGCCTCACGCGCAGCCTTGCGCTCGCGGGCAGAGCGCACGACATCAAGGTGAATCTGGTCGCGCCCGCCGCGGCCACGCGCATGGGTGGCGACGAGACCGCCACCGAAATGTCACCCGACCTCGTCGCGCCGATGGCTGCATATCTCGCGCACCACGATTGCCCGGTGAGTGGCGAGATCTACGCCGCGGGCTTCGGCCGCTTCGCGCGCGTGTTCATCGCGACCACTGAGGGCTACGTACATGCCGGCGGCGAGCCGACGATCGAGGACGTTGCCGCGCACTGGTCGACCATCAACGACGAGGCCGGCTATCACGTGCCGGCCGACCTCCCGGCGTGGGCCGCCGACTTCATGGCCCATCTGCGCACCCACCGCCACTGACACGAGCCGACCGATCCGAACATCGAACCTCTGAGCGGGCCGCGTCGTCATAACGTGCGTGGACGTGATTCGAGTGGGACGAGTTGCAATGGTGTCGCTGCTCGTGACGGCCTGCGTCGGGTGTGCGTCGAGCAGTGCACAGAGGACTGCGACACCTCCGGCGCCCACTCCGATCACCGGGGCGACGCCGCCCGAGGTGTCGCTGATGCGCCGCCTGCTCGCCAAGAACGCACCGGGCACGATTCGATCGATCGACGTGACCCGCCCGCCGTCGTCGATTCTCATGCGCGACGACGGCACCATCGACAAGAACCGGTTCTCCTCGAGGGACGTGTGGCTCGTCGTCACTGTGCCCGCGGTGGCGGCTACGGCCGCGGACGGCAAGGCGCCGATGTACGAGGTCCCGATCTGGAAGGGCGAGATCTTCGCGGCGGCGGTGCAGACCGAGATGAAGCGTGCCGCGATCCGCACGCCTGCACGCGGCCTCAGGGCCGCCGTTGGTTTCACGGTGAGCGAGGTCGATCATTCCGGGCGCCGGACGCACTCGGAGCAGGTGATCACCACGGGCAATTCGGGCGGCGACTTCGTCACGACCGATGCAGCGGTGCGGCGCGACGTTGTCGCCCAGCTCGCGTCGGACGGCATCACGCGAGGAGGGCACGGTCCAGCGACACTGGAATCCGTGACCCTGTTCGAGGGCGTCGACCCCGCGCCGATCGTGCAACTACGACTGCGCTCGAACAGCTCGGGCGCGCCGGAATCGTTCAGCTTCGACGGCGAGCCAACGTATGAGGGATACCTGCTGCTCGTGTACGGGCCGAACGGGATGCCCATCGAGCTCGGCGGCAACGTCGAACGCGCTGCCTCTGGCGTCAGCTGGACCGACCCGCACTACATCAAGCCGTTGGGCGCGTTGGCGCCTGTGCACGGCTGAACATTGCCCTTTTCGCGCGTTCAGAGTGCGGAAAAGGTCCAAAGAACCAGGGCGCGTTGCTAATTGCGGCGACGCGGCGAGTCGGTACCGATACCGCGGATGAAGAGGTCGGCGAACGGCTTGGCCACGTCGCGCGCCGATAGCGGGCCGCCGGGCTTCAACCAGAGATACGTGTAGTTGTGCATGCCGAGCCACGCCAGCGCGGTGAGGCGAGGGTCGACATTGCGGAACTCGCCGGCCTTGATGCCCGCGCGCACGATCGCTTCCACGCGACGTTCGTACTCGCGCCGGCGCACACGGAACTGGTCGGCACGCTCGCCGGTGAGCGCGGGGAACTCGTGCAGGAACACCCACACGTGATCGGGGTAGCGCTGGATCACGTCGAGCAGTTCGTCGCCGAGCATCTCGAGGCGCGCCGACGGTGAGCCATCCGCGGCGGCCACGCGCTCGGCGCCGGCCATCACCTCGTCCATGACGCGATCGTGGATCGCGGCCAGCAACTGCTCTTTCGAACCGATGTAGTGGTACAGCGTGCCCTTGCCGAGTCCGTTGGCTTCGCACAGCTCGGTGAGGCCGGTGGCGTGGTAGCCGCGCCGCGCGAACACCGCTGCGGACGTGTCGACGATCGTGTCGCGCCGGGCCTCCCATTTCTGGCTGCGGCGCGGCGTGTCGCTCGCCTTGGCTCGCGATGTTGCGGACGATCCCCGGGTGCTCATCGCCGGCCTTTCCGTCGCGGGCCGTCGTTAGGATACCGAACGGTCGGTACAGAATGGCCGAGCCAACCGGGGCCCGGGAGGGCGGATGCAACCGGACATCAGTTGGTGCGCCGTGCTCGAGCACCACGCGCGCCAGTTCCCCGACCGAGTCCTCGCTCGCACCGCCGACGATGCCGTCACCTACGGCCAGATGGCCGAGCGCAGCGCTGCACTCGCCGCCGGACTCGAGCGGCGCGGCGTCGGCGCGGGCGATGTGGTGGCGTTGCTCTCGTACAACTGCATCGAGTTTCTCGAGGCGATCTTCGCCGCCAATCATCTCGGTGCAATTGCGATGCCGATCAACTGGCGTCTCGCCGCGCCCGAGGTGGCCTACATCCTCGAGCATTCGCAGGCACGCGCCATCGTGTGCGACGACGCGCTGGCGCCGCTCGCCGACGACGCCATCTCGGGCCTCGAGCAACCTTTGACGAAGGTGTGCGTGAGCGATCCCGCGCCTGACGGATGGCTCCCGCTCGCCGGGGTTCGCGTCGATGCACCGTCGGCGAGAGCGCGTGTCACCGTCGCCGGCGACGACGTGCACCGGCTGATGTACACCTCGGGCACCACCGGCCGCCCCAAGGGCGTGATGCTCACGCACGCCAACCTGGCCTGGAAGAACCTGGCGCATCTCGTGGAGTTCGGGTTCTCCGAGCGCGACCTCGGCCTCGCGTGCGGGCCGCTCTATCACGTGGGCGCGCTCGATCTCACCACCACCACGCTCATCGCCGCGGGTGCCACCACCATCCTCCACCACGTGTTCGACGCCGCCGCGGTGGTCGACGAGATCGAGCGGTCGCGTGTGACCACCGTGTGGCTGGCGCCGGCGATGGTGAACGCGATCATGGCGCTGCCTCACATCGACCAGCGCGACCTCTCGTCGGTGCGCGTGATCATCAACGGCGGCGAGAAGATGCCGATCCCTTTGATCGAACGGATCCAGCGCACGTTCCCCTC
This sequence comes from Acidimicrobiia bacterium, assembly GCA_036501845.1. GTDB lineage: Bacteria > Actinomycetota > Acidimicrobiia > IMCC26256 > PALSA-610 > JBBREP01. The sequence continues at coordinate 22,195 of DASXZO010000011.1, forward strand.
GGCATGGTTCGCCGATGCATACGGCCTCACCGAGACGGTCTCGGGCGACACCTTCCTCGACCGCGACAACCTCGTCGCAAAGCTCGGCAGCGTCGGGCGGCCGTGCCTGTACCTCGAGGTCGATATCTGGGACGAGCACGGCGCATCGGTGCCGGCCGGCGAGCGCGGCGAAATCGTGTTGCGCGGCCCCAAGGTGTTCAAGGGCTACTGGCGCGACGCCGACGCGACCACTGCCGCGTTCGCGGGTGGCTGGTTCCACACCGGCGACATCGGTGTGCGCGACCACGACGGCTACCTGTTCATCGTCGACCGCTTGAAGGACATGATCGTGTCGGGCGGCGAGAACATCGCGGGGTCGGAGGTGGAGCGCGTGCTCTACGAGCACGACGCGGTGCTGGAGGTGGCGGTGGTGGGCCGACCTCACGAGAAGTGGGGTGAAGTGCCGGTGGCCTACGTGGCGCTGCGGCCCGGCGCGCTCGCGACGGCCGACGAGCTCATCGAGCACTGCCGCGCGCAGCTCGCTCGCTTCAAGGTGCCGAACGACGTCGTGTTCGTGGAAGCGCTCCCGCGCAACCCGTCGGGCAAGGTGCTCAAACGCGAGCTGCGCGACCGGGCTACTTGATCTGGTTGGGTTCGGCGAACCCGAGCATCGCGGCGCGGTCGTCGGCTAGTGCGAAGCCGGACTTGATGGTGGCGTCGACATCGGCCGTGAACTTCTGCATGTACACCGCCTTCGACGGATAGAGCTGCGCGAGCCGCGCCGCTGCGAACGGCTTGCTCGATCCGAGCAGCAGGCAGATCGTCGACGGATTCGGACCCGGCACTCCGCTCAGCGCGCTCACGGGCACGTCGACCGGTGGTGTGCGGATGCCTCCGAGCGCGATGCCGTCGGCGTCGCGCTTGATCGTGGGCGTCTTCCCCGGTGTCACGTCGATGCGCGGTGCGTGGAGCGGCGGCGTTCCTGCGCTCATCCACTGTTCGAGCGCCCGATACGCGGCCTTGGCCACGATGTGGAGGTCGCCGTTGTTGATCGGTACGCCGCAGTTCACGTACTTGGCGTTGGCGCCGAGCAGGTGGGCATCGGCGTGTGACGTGCCGGTCACTTCCCAGAGCCGGAAGCCGTTGTTGTCGGGCTGGCGCGCCGCGTACGAGTTGAGAATGCTCGTCACGTCGGTCTCGGTCTGCACGTCCATCACGGGCGCGGCCACGTCGGTACGGAAGATTGTTGCCGGGCCCGAGATCGCGTTGGCGATGCCCGCCGACGCGGGGCCGCCGGCGAGCAGCGGGAGTCCACCGGCACCGCGACTGTGCACGAAGAAGCCGTCGAACGCCTTCGTGAGGGGCTGCACGCCGTCGTAATAGCTCACCATCGCGAACGCCGACTGCGACTCACCTGCAGCGATCAGGCGTTGCGGGACCCGACCGCCGAGACCGGCTCCTGTGCGCACCGCGCGCGCGACTTGGGTGAAGATGTCCATCGCATAGGCGTCGCCCGGGTGCGTGAGATTGCCGTAACGCGCGGGGTCGATCTTCACGAGCCCTTTGCCCGCGGCGTCGGACGCCCCCGGCACGTTCACCTTCACGAGCACCGGCCCGCCCATGATGCCGAGCTCCTGGGTCGACACGCCGACGTAGGCGTCGCCGTGGCGAATGATCTCCTCGTTGAGCGTGCTCCATTCCGGGTCGGCGTCGATGCCGCCGCTCACGTTGAGCCACTCGACGATGACGTTGCCGCTGAAGCGCGCCTTCGAAGCGGGCATGCGCACGAGCACCCGCGTGCGATAGGGAGCGGTGCTCGCCGGTGTGAGCGCCCAGCGTCCGTTGCCCGGCAACGCGCCCACGGCCTTGTACGACGTGGCGGTTCCAGTGGCTTCGTACTCGTGCTCGGTGTACCCGGCCTTCGCCAGGTCGACCGTGACCGGGTCGCCGATGAACACGCCCTTGCCGCCAGTGAGCTGCTTCGACATGTCGGCCGCGGGACCAGCGGGGCGCGCGACGGTGGTTGCCGTGGTGCCGTTCGTGGCCGCGGTACTGGTCTCGGCGCTCGCGGTCGTCGATGATGCCTTGCTGCTCGAGCTGGAGCACGCGGCCACACCGATCACGAGCGTGCCGGCGAGGAGTGTCGCGATCGAATGTTTGTGCATCGGAGTGCTCCTGTCGCGGGTGACGACGATCCTGGCTAGGCGGCGGGTGGGCGCGGGACGACGGTGACCGAGGGCATGGCGAGGCTCGCGCCGCCGCGCACGATGGTGTCGACCACGTCGACGAGGTGCTCGACGTCGATGAAGGCGCCGGCGATGTAACGGCGCGCGACCCATTCGGGGTGCAGCTCGCCGAAGAGCTCGGGATCCCACTCGTTGGCAAACTGTGTGAGTGAGTCGCCGTCGCCGCCGATGCAGTCGCCGATCGTGAGGCGAGTGAAGCCGACCTCGGGGTGCTCGGCCCGCCACGCGTCGACGAGCTTGTCGAGCGCGGCCTTGCTCACCACATATGCGCCGAGCCCGGGCCAGGGCTGAGTCATCGAAGCGCTCACCGACGACAGGTACACCGCCGTGCCCCGCGACGCCGTGAGGTGGGGGAGTGCTGCGCTCGTCACCACTGACGCGCCGACCACGTTGGTGGCGAAGGCTTTGTGCCACGTTCCGGCATCGAGATCCTCGATGCGACCCAATGGCCCGATACCGGTTGCGTACACCACTGCGTCGACACCGCCGAGTGCGGCGGCGGCTTCCGCAATCGCGGCGCGACACGTGGTCTCGTCGGTCACGTCGCATTCGATCGCGACTGCGCCCGGGCCGGCTTCCTTGGCCGCGTCCTCGAGCTGGCCTCGGCGGCGCGCGAGCAGCGCCACCTGCGCGCCGCGTTGGGCGAGCCCGCGCCCGATGCAACGTCCGAGCCCGCTCGACGCGCCCACCACGATCGTTCGCATGTGATCCGGATCCTCCATTGCGCGAGGGGAGTTTGTCGAGTCGATCGAGCGGGTCGAGTCGGTCGAGCTGGTCACGCCGGACCTGCCATCAGGCGAGCCCGTGGAGACAGAACTCCCACGTCTCCTCGGCGTCGACGCGACGGCCGGGGTCGGCCACGAGCCGGTTACCGAACCAGCTGTACATCACGGTCTGCTGCACGAGGGCAGTGGCGCGGCGCACGTCGCTCACGTGGATCGCGCCGGCGGCGACCGCGTCGGTGACCAACTCCCGTAAGAGCCGCGTCTGCGGGCCGAGCGCGGCGCGCACGCGATCGGCGTGGTTCGCGGCGAGGTGCAATGAGAATTCCGAGATCGGCCGGCGGCTGTGGCGGCCGCGCTTGCGAGGCGATTCGTCGGGGTCGCACCATTCGTGGAGCGTGATCGCGAACGCCCGCAGCCGCGCGAGTGGATCGGTCTCGGCGTCGACGGCGCGGTGGATGTCGTCGACGGCTTCGCGCACGTTCTCCTCGAACAGCGCCAAGACGAGCTCGTCCTTGCCGTCGAAGTATTCGTAGAAGCCGCGCAACGACTGCTGCGAGCGCTCGACGACCTCCTGGATCGTGAAGTCGGTGGAGCCCTTTTCGTCGATGAGCTCGAAGGCCGCGTCGAGGATGCGCTGCACCCGTTCCTCGGCCCGGGAGCGGGCCGCGTCGAGGCTGCGGGCGACGGCGCGCTCGCGCCAACCGACCGGCGCCACTTCCGACACGTGATCTCCTCTTCTTGCGGGTGCGCGGCAACGTAGCTCTCGCCGTGGAGAGCAGTTGCCCGACGAATTGGAAATGCCGTTCTCTTGAAGGTGCTCGCTTGTAGAGAGAGCCATTCTCCAATACGGTGACCGGCGATGACAAGGCCCGGCCCGGATTCCAGTCTGCGGCTCGAGTTGCGGCAATGGCTCGAGACCCACCCGCCTCCTGGGATCGAGACCGCAACCACTCGGGCCGAAGCCAACACGTTGCGCGAGTGGCAGCGCACGCTGCATGCAGCCCGGTGGGTGGGCATCCAGTGGCCCGAGGAGTTCGGTGGGCGGGGTGCCTCGATCACCCAGGTGGCTGTGTACAACGAGGAGACCGCGCGCGCCGGCGCAACGCCGCTGCTCGGGCGGGTCGGAGTGACGCTCGTGGGGCCCACGCTGATGGCGCACGGCACCGACGAACAACGAGCGCGATGGTTACCGCGCATCCTCGGCGCCGACGACGTGTGGTGCCAGCTCTTCAGCGAGCCGGGGGCCGGCAGCGATCTCGCGGCACTGGCGACGCGCGCCGAGAAGTCGGGCGGCGACTATCGCGTCACCGGGCAGAAGGTGTGGTCGTCGTACGCGATGTTCGCAGACATGGCGATCGCACTCGTGCGCACCGAGCCTGACGCGCCGTCGCATCGCGGTATCTCGATGCTCGCGATCCCGATGGATGCACCGGGTGTGGAGGTGCGGCCGCTTCGCCAGATCACCGGCGATCACGAATTCAACGAGGTGTTCCTCGACGATGTGGTCGTTCCCGTCGCCAATCTCATCGGCCCGGAGCATGGTGGTTGGCGCGTGGCGAACACGACGCTCACGAACGAGCGGGGCGCGTCGTTCATCTGGCGCGAGCAGGTATTGCACGAGTGCGCACTGCGCGATCTCGCGGCTGAGTGCACGCGCCGGGAAATCGGGCGCGACACGTTTGTACGCCAACGGCTCGCGCAGTCGTGGATCGACGGCGAGCTGTTCCGGCTGCACAACGCGCGCACGCTCGACCGGCTCGCGCGCGGTGACGAGATCGGCGCGGAGTCGAGCCTCGTGAAGCTGTTCTGGGCCGAAGCGAGCCAACGGCTCGCCGACACCGCCGTCGCCGTGCTCGGGCCGCGCGACTCGATGCTGCAAGGACCGTGGTCCCACCGATTGCTGTCGACGCGCGCCAATTCGATCATGGGTGGCACGAGCGAGATCCAACGCAACGTGATCGGCGAGCGCGTCCTCGGGCTGCCGCGTGAGCCGAAATGATCGAGTTCGACCCGCTCGATCTGGTCGACCCGGTCCGCTATGCGCGCCACGGCTATCCGCACGCAACGTGGACGCGCCTGCGCGCCGAAGCGCCGGTGGCCTATGTGAAGGCGCCGGGTTACGCGCCGTTCTGGGCGGTCACGAAGCACGCCGATGTGGTCGAGATCTCTTCGCAGCCGCTGCTCTTCTCCAACGTGCAGGGCATCACGCTCATGCGGGAGGGCGCGTCGCCGCCGCCGCCGTCGGAGATCCTCGTGATGCTCGACCCGCCCAAGCACGGCCCGATGCGCCGGCTCGTCACGCGACGCTTCACGCCCAAAGCGGTGCGGGCCCAGCGCGACGAGGTGGCGCGCATCGCCGTCGACGTGGTCGACGCGGCGGTGCCGGAAGGTGTCGACGGTGAGCTCGACGCCGTCGACCGGCTGGCGGCGCCGTTCCCGCTCGCGCTGATCGCGTGGATCCTCGGCGTGCCCGCCGACGACTGGTCGCTGCTCTTCCGGTTGAGCAACGAGGTGATCGGCAAGGACGATCCGGAGTACCGCCAGCCGGGCGAGTCGCCGGGGCGCACCATGAAGCGAGCGCGTGGTGAGATGCATCGTTACTTCGGAGGGCTCGTCGACGCGCGCCGCCGCGCCCCACAAGACGACCTGGTGAGCGAGCTGCTGCGCGGCAATCTCGACGGCGCGCCGCTCAGCAACGAGCAGCTGCTCTCGTACTGCGAGCTCCTCATCGAGGCGGGCAACGAGACCACCCGCAACGCGATCAGCGGCGGCCTCCTCGCGTTCTGCGAACACCCGGAGCAGTGGGCGCGCCTGCGCGCCGAACCCGACCTGTTGGCCGACGCGGTCGAGGAGATCCTGCGCTGGGTCAGCCCCATCAGCCATTTCACGCGCGTCGCGACCACCGACTACGAGCTGCGCGGGCAGACCATCCGGGCCGGCGAGCAGGTGGCGCTCTACTACGCGTCCGCGAACCGCGACGAGGACGTGTTCGACACGCCGTTCGAGTTCCGCATCGACCGGCGCCCGAACCCGCACATCACCTTCGGCTTCGGCGAGCACTTCTGCATCGGTGCCCACCTTGCCCGGGTGGAAGTGGAGACCGTGTTCCGCCACCTCCTCGCTCGCCTCGAACGCATCGAGCTCGCCGGCACCGTCGTGCGGCTCGAGTCGGCGATCAACGGCAGCATCAAACGACTCCCGCTGCGCTACCACGGCGCAGCCTCGGCCGAGTAGATCCACCGGTAGACACAGGTAGAAAGGACAACCATGGAGCTGCGACCGTTCGGGCGCACCGGTCTCGACGTCTCGACGATCGGCTACGGCTGCTGGGAGATCGGCGGCGGCTACGGCGACATCGAAGCCGCCGATTTCGATCGTGCCGTGGCGCGCGCCCTCGACCTCGGTATCAACTGCTTCGACACGGCCGAGGGCTACGGGATGGGCGCGTCGGAGCGCGCGCTCGCGCAGGCACTCGGCAAGCGCCGCGACGAGGCGATCATCGTCACGAAGTTCGGCATGAACTATCGCGACAAGCCGAACCTGCGCGACAGCAGCCGTGAGCGCGTGCTTGCGTCGATCGACAAGAGCCTGCAGAACCTCGGTACCGACCATGTCGACGTGTATCTCGTGCACTGGCCGGATCGCAATACGCCGTTCGAAGAGACGATGAGCGCGCTCGACGATGTGGTGCGCGCGGGCAAGGTGCGCTTCGTCGGGCTCTCGAACTTCACGCTCTCCGAGATCGAGGCGTGCATGGCGGTGCGGCGCGTCGACGTGGTGCAGTACGGCTGGAACATGTTCGACCGCCGTATGCAGACCGAGATCCTTCCGTACTGCGAGCAGCAAGGCGTCGGCTTCATGGCCTACGGCTCGCTCGCGTTCGGTCTCCTCACGGGTACCTTCACCGAGGACCACAACTTCGGCGGTGCCGACTGGCGAGCGCGCGAGGGCAAGATGGGTGCGATCAAGATGTTCGGCGCGCTGTTCGGTCCGGAGAAGTTCAGGGACAACGTGCGCGCGGTGGACGAGCTCAAGGGCATCGCCGCGCGCTACGGCAAGAGCCTGCCGCAACTCGCGTTGCGCTGGGCCGTGTCGCATCCGGCTGTGAGCACCGCGCTCGTGGGCTGTCGCAACACTGCCGAAGTCGAAGACAATGTCGGTGCGATCGGCTGGTCGATCAGCGACGCCGACCTCACCGAGATCGACGCCATCTTCGACCGGCATGCCGTCGACACCACACCCGACTTCTGGATCGAGGAGGTGCCGGCGCAGTGACCGGGGACCTCGACGGCAGGGTTGCGATCGTCACGGGCGGTGCCGCCGGGTTGGGGCGCGGCATGGTCGAGTGCTTTGTGGAAGCCGGCGCGCGCGTCGTGATCGCCGACGTGGCCGAAGATGCGGGCGCGGCTCTCGCCGACGAGCTCGGCGACGCCGCGGTGTTCCACGCCACCGACGTGGCCGAGCCGGCCCAGATCCAGGCGGTCGTCGACCGGGCCGTCGACCAGTTCGGCGGCCTGCACGTGATGGTGAACAACGCCGGCGTTGGCGGTGCGGCCATCCCGTTCCTCGACGACGACTTCTCCGATTTCGAACGGGTGATGGCCGTGAACATCCTCGGTGTGCTGGTGGGGAGCCAACGGGCCGCACGGCACATGGTCGACCACGGCGGCGGCGCCATCGTGAACATCACTTCGATCGGCGGCATCAACGCCGGGAGTGGCGTGATGGCGTATCGCGCCTCGAAAGCGGCGGTGATCCACGCGTCGCGTTCGATGGCGGTGGAACTGGCGCGCCACAACGTGCGCGTGAACTGCATCGCGCCGGCGCACATCCCCACCTCCATCAATACGAAGTTCGACCAGTCGGCGATCATCCGGGCGATGCAACCGCTCCCGCGTCATGGCTCGCCACGCGACGTCGCCGAGACTGCGCTCTTCCTCGCGAGCGATCGCGCCGCGCAGCTCACTGGAGTGGTGCTGCCGGTCGACGGCGGCACCACCGCGGGGCCACCGCCCCGATCGATGCGCGAGCTGCTCGCGACCAAGCCCGACGCGGAGAAAGGGTGAGCCACATGCCCGCAACGCTGTACTCGTGTGACGACCATCTCGATCTCTCGGCCGTACCGCCCACGGTGTGGGAGTCACGCTTGCCCCGCGCGCTTGTGGAGCGCGGTCCCCACGTGGTCGACAGCGGCAAGGGCAAGCAGTGGGTGTGCGACGACAAGGTGATCGGCCGCAGCGGTATGCCGCGGAACAAGGCCGCGGTGCAGGCCTTCAGCGCGATCGGCCGCGCGGGAATCGACGACGACGGCTACCGCGCGGGCACGCCGAAGTTGCGCCTCCAAGACATGGATCGTGACGGGCTCACAGTGTCTGTGGTGTACGGACCGCTGTCGCTTGGCTTCCCAATTGCCGACCCCGAACTGCAGACGGCCTGTTACGCGGCGTGGAACGACTGGGCGGCCGACGAGTTCAACGCGGCCGAGCCCGACCGGCTCTGCGCCCTTGCCTTCTTGCCGTGGCATTCGGCCACGGCCGCGGCCGACGAGCTTGCACGCGCCGCCAGCATCGGGCACCGGGGCGCGATCGTCGACGCCTTTCGCATGAACCTCGGCGATCCCGCGTGGGACCGGTTGTGGTCGGTGGCCGAGGCCACGGGCCTGCCGATCAGTTTCCACATCAACGGCGGCGTGTCGGCGAACCTCAGCTACCAGATCGGCAAATGGCAATCAGCCGCGTTTGCAACACTGTTGCCGTTGCAGCTCGACGAACCACTCGCAACGATGGTGTTTTCCGGAGCACTCGAGCGCCATCCCGGGCTGCGCCTCGTGCTCGCCGAATCGGGAATCGGCTGGGTGCCGTATTTTCTGTCGCGTATGGACGGCGAGTGGGAAGAGCTCGGCAGCAAGCTCGACTACGCGCCGGCGGTTGCGCCGAGCGAGCTCGTGCGGCGGCAGGTGATGCTCACGTTCGAGCAGGAGCCCATGGCCGAGCGCTTCATTCCGTTGGTAGGTGCGGACGCGTGCATGTGGGCGTCCGACTACCCGCACACCGACAGCACCTTTCCCGATTCGAGCGCCGCGATCGAGCGAACGCTCGGCGCGCTGCCGCCGGCCGATCGCCACAAGATCGTTGCCGCGAACTGTGCGCGGCTGTACGGCTTCCCGGAGCCGGCATGATCGGCGGCCTCGATCACGTGGCGCTCCCGATGCGCAACACCGAAGCGATGATCGTCTTCTACCGCGCGCTCGGCTGCTCGGTGGTCGAGCGCCCCGCGGTGGTCGTCGTGCATGCGGGCGAGCAGATGATCAACTTCCATCGCCCCGATCGGTGGACCAACGAACGCTTCACGCTGAGGGCACCCGGCGCGGTGCCGCCCTGCGGCGACCTGTGCTTCGTGTGGGACGGTGGCCTCGACGCGCTGCACGCCGCGGTCGGCGCACTCGGTGCCGCGGTCGAGGAGGGTCCGGTCGAGCGGCAGGGCGGGCGCGGCATCAATGCCACGAGCGTGTACCTGCGCGACCCCGACGGCAACCTCGTGGAGCTGATGGTGTACGGAGCGGAGCCGGCCGATGGCGGCTGACGTCGTGGTCCGCGGTGGCACCGTCTACGACGGCAGTGGTGCGCCCGGCGTGGTCGCCGACGTTGCAGTCGCGGGCGGCGTGATCCGCGAGATCGGTGCGAACCTGCACGGCGCTCGCGAGCTCGACGCGTCGGGCTGCGCGGTGGCGCCCGGCTTCGTCGACATTCACACGCACTACGACGCGCAGGTGTTCTGGGACCCCGCGCTGCGGCCGTCGTCGTATCACGGCGTCACCACTGTGGTGGCCGGCAACTGCGGCTTCTCGATCGCGCCCACACGCCCAGAACATCGCGGGACGATCGTGGGCACGCTCGAGAATGTCGAAGACATGGATCCGGCCACGTTGATGGCCGGCGTCGTGTGGGACTTCGAATCGTTCCCCGAGTATCTCGACGCGGTAAGCTGGCACGGCACCGCTCTGAACTTCAGCGCGTACATCGGTCACTCCGCGTTGCGTCTCTACGTGATGGGCGATGCGGCCTACGAGCGGGCCGCCACGGCCGACGAGATCGCGCGCATGGCTGCGCTCGTGCACGAGGCGATCGCCCACGGCGCGGCAGGCTTCTCCACGAGCTTCTCGTTCGCGCATCGCGGTGTCGACGGCAAGCCGGTGCCGAGCCGCTTCGCCGCGGCCGACGAGGTGGAGGCGCTGTTCCTCGCCGCCGACGACGCGGGAAAGGGCGTGGTGCTGTTCACGCCAGGGGAGCAGTGCAGCTACGCCGACGCCTACACATGGGCGGCACGGATCGGCCGCCCGATCATGTATCCGCTGTTCGCGAGCGCGAACGGCAAGCACCGCGAAACGCTCGCGCGTCATGAGCGCGGCCTGGCCGATGGCGCCGAGGTGTGGCCGCAGGTAACGCCGCGCCCGCTCACGATGCAGTTCACGATGGCCGACGCCTACAGCCTCAACACGGGCACGGTGTTCGGCGAGCTGATGAAGGTGAGCCTCGCCGTGCGCCTTGCGGCGTATCGCGATGCCGAATGGCGCGCGCTTGCTGCTGACGACCTCGAACGGTCGCCGATGAAGCCGCGGTGGGACACGTTCGAGGTGTCGGAGTCGGCACGCTTTCCCGAGTTGCAAGGCCAGCGCGTGAGCGAGATTGCGCGCGAGCGCGGGGTGCGCCCGCTCGACGTGATGTGTGAGCTCGCGCTGGAGGAGAATCTCGAGACCCGCTTCCGGGCCTACATCGCCAACGACGACGCGCCCGAGGTGGCGCAGTTGTTGAGCCACGACCATGTGGTGCTCGGCCTCTCCGACGCCGGCGCGCACGTCGACCAGCTCTGCGACGCGCCGTTGCCCACCGACCTGCTCGGCACGTGGGTGCGCGAGCGCGGGGCGATGCCACTCGAGCATGCAGTGCGCAAGCTCACCGGCGAACCGGCCGACATTTTCGGGTTCGCCCGCCGTGGTTACTTGCGCGAGGGCAACTGGGCCGACGTGTGCGTGTTCGATCCCACCACTGTCGGTACCGGTCCGACCCGCCGGGTGCGCGACTTCCCGGCGGGCGGCGAACGCCTCACCGCCGAGGAGCCCACCGGAGTGCGCCACGTGTTGGTGAACGGCATTTCGATTCGGGAAGACGGCGCACAACTCGAGCTCGCGCCAGATGGTCGACCTGGCGCACGACCGGAGATGGCATGAGCCCCCGGGGGCGCGAGCGGCGGCGAGCGCGCGCGAACCCTGCGGACGCGCTCACTGCCGCCGGCGAGCGGGGGTGGACGTGACCGCCGTCGTAGTGGTCACCGGGTGTGGCGGCATGGGCGAAGCAATTGCCCGCCGCCTCGCGTCGGGTCGCACAGTGGTGCTCGCCGACTTTTCCGGGGAACAACTCGCGCGCACCAGCGCGCAGCTCGAAGCGCTGGGTCATGTGGTGCACCCGGTGCGTACCGACGTGGCGTCGGCCGCTGATGTCGACGCGCTGGCTCGTTCGGCGGCGCAGCTCGGGCCGATCCGCGCGGTGGTGCACACTGCGGGCATGTCGCCGGTGCAAGCGACGTCCGAGCAGATCGTGGCCGTCGACGTGCTCGGCACCGCGCATGTGCTCGACGCGTTCGAGGCCCACGTGGAGCCGGGCACCGTGGCCGTGTGCATTGCGAGCATGGCCGGCACGATGATGCCGGTCGACGCCGACCTGCTGCGCATGTTCGCCACCACACCCACCGCGGAGCTGGCGGCGCTGCCCGCGCTCGATCCCACGAAGCTCGATCCCGGTATCGCCTACGCGCTGGCCAAGCGCGCCAATCAAGTGCGCGTGGAGGCCGCCTCCGTCGCGTGGGGCCGGCGCGGCGGGCGCGTCGTGTCGATCAGCCCGGGCGTGATCGCCACGCCGATGGGACGGCAGGAGCTCGACGGACCCTTTGGGGATGGAATGCGGGCGATGGTCGAGGCCTCGGGCACGCGCCGCCTCGGTACGCCGGACGACATCGCCGCGGTCGTGGAGTTCCTCGTGAGCCCGGCCGCGTCGTTCATCACCGGCACCGACGTACTGGTCGACGGCGGCGTCGTCGCCGCCATGCACACCCAGTGATCGACGGGCGTCGTAAAGCGGCGCT
>DASXZO010000012.1:0-2767 GCA_036501845.1 Acidimicrobiia bacterium
AGGTGCTGTTCGCCGAGTACGCGCGCGAGCCGTCGTTCGTCGAGCGCTTCCGCCGTGAGGCGCAGTCGGCCGCGGCGTTGAACCATCCGAACATCGTCTCCATCTACGACTGGGGCCAGGAGAAGGGCACGTACTTCATCGTGATGGAGTACGTCGACGGTCGGTCGTTGCGCGACATGATCCGCAGCGCCGGCCCCATCGAGCCCGACATAGCGATCAACGTGGCGTCGGAGATCGCATCCGCGCTCGACGAAGCGCACCGCCACGGCGTGGTGCACCGCGACATCAAGCCCGGCAACGTGCTGGTCACGCCGAACGGAGTGGTGAAGGTCGGCGACTTCGGCATCGCGCGCGCGGGCACGAGCGACGCGCTCACGCAGACCGGCTCGGTGATGGGCACCGCCACCTACTTCTCGCCCGAACAGGCGCAGGGTCTTCCGGTGGACGCGCGCAGCGACGTGTATTCGCTCGGTGTGGTGCTGTACGAGATGCTCACCGGCGTGCCGCCGTTCACCGGTGACTCGCCGGTTGCCGTGGCGTACAAGCACGTGCGCGAGGAACCGGTGATGCCGTCGCGCCGCAACCCCGCGATCCCACCCGACCTCGAGCGCGTGGTGGCCACCGCGATGGCCAAGGACCCCAACCAGCGCTACCAGAGCGCGTCGGATTTGCGCGACGACCTCGAACGCGTGCGGCGCGGGCGCTCGCCGATGGCGGCGCCGGTGACCGCGCTCGTCGCGCCGATCGCCGCCGACGCCACCGCGTTGCAGCCGCAAGTGGAGCGCCACCCCGGAGCCGAGTACGCCGCGCCGCGCGGCAACATCGGCCGCACGATCGCGGCGATCCTCACCGTGCTCGCGCTCGCCGGCGCGATCGCATTGATCCTCTACCTCACGAAGCGGTCTCCGAGCACCGACGCGCATCAGGTGGCCCCGCCGAACGTGGTGCAACTCACCGAAGCACAGGCGCGCACACAGCTACAAAAGCAAGGGTTCAAGGTCGGCACCGTGAAGTACCAGATCATCGACGCGAGCGCGGCCGCCCCGGGCGTTGTCTGGCAACAGAACCCCACCGCACATCAGCTCGTCGACAAGGGATCGAGCGTGAACCTCACGGTGGCGGGCCTCAGCGTGCCCGACCTCACCGGCAAGACCGTCGACGGCGACAACCAGGCGCGGGCGATCCTCACCCGCCACGGCTTCACCGTCACGCCGGCCACGCGCATCGGCGCCGCATCCGATATGCCCGCGGGCCAGGTGGAGTCGACGAGCCCGCCGGCGAACAGCGTGACCGGACCCACCACCACGATCACCCTCATCCTGTCGCCGGGCCCGAAGTCGATCCAGGTGCCCGACGTGAGCGGCAAGAGCTACGGCGACGCAGTCGCGGCACTGCAGCAAGCCGGCTTCCAGACCTTCGAGCAGGTGAATCAACCGAGCACCAGCGTGCCCAAGGGTCAGGTGATCGGCACCAGCCCGGCGGTCAACTCGAACGCCACGAAGCTCGACCCGATCCAGATCATCGTGTCGAACGGACCGCCGCCGGTGGAGGTGCCCGACGTGAAGGGTGATGACAGCGGCGCGGCGTGCGCGTCGATCAGCACGCGCGGCTTCCAATGCTCCGAGAAGTTCGTGACCGACGCCAACAACGTGGGCCTCGTGATCGATCAGAATCCCCCGGCCAACACGTCGGCCCAACCGGGTAGCACCGTGACGATCACCGTCGGCAAGGAGCCGGCATCGACCACCACCACGGCGGGCGCGACCACCACGACTGCGGCCAGCCCACCGTCGACATGAGCCGCCGGTCCAAGTGAGCCGGCCGAGCCCGCTCGCGCGCTGGTACGCGGAGCATGGCCGGCACGACCTCGCATGGCGCGCCACGCGCGACCGCTGGGCCGTGCTCGTGTCGGAGGTGATGCTGGCGCAGACCCAGGTGCCGCGCGTGCTCGCAGCGTGGCCCGAGTTCATGGCGACGTTTCCCGACGTTGCCACCGCAGCCGACGCGGGGCCGGGCGCGCTCATCGCCGCGTGGGGACGACTCGGCTACCCGCGCCGAGCCCGCCGCCTCTGGGAAGCCGCGGTCGTGGTGCGCGAGCACGGTTGGCCCGACGACTACACCACGCTTCCGGGCGTGGGCCGCTACACCGCCGGCGCGCTCGCAGCGCAGGCCGACGAACGCGCCGACGCGATCGGCGTGGACGTGAACATCACGCGCGTCGTGCAACGACTCGCGGGCCGAACGCTTTCGACGCGCGACTCCGAAGCTGCCGCGGTTGCGGCTGCGCCCGGCATCGCGGGACGCGATCGCCTGCTCGCGCTCATGGACCTCGGCGCGACGGTGTGCCGCCCGCGCGACCCCGACTGCGGCGCCTGCCCGTTACGACGTGGCTGCGCCACGCGAGGCGCGCTCGATGGCGAGCAGGGCCGCCGGCAGGCGCCGTATCGCGGCTCGATGCGCGAGCGGCGCGGCACCGTGCTCGCCCGGCTGCGGTCCGAGCCGCGAGGTGTTCCGGCGCGCGATCTCGACGCCGCGGCACTGGAATCGCTGACCTCCGACGGGCTTGCCTGCGTGGCGCGTGGCCGCGTCACGCTGCCGCGCGCGTGACCTGACCGAGGAAGTTGCGCAAGAGCTGGTGCCCAGCGTCGGTGAGGATCGACTCGGGGTGGAACTGCACGCCTTCGATCGGCAGATCGCGGTGGCGCAGGCCCATCACGAGGCCATCCTCGGACTCGGCGGTGACCTCGATGGGATCGCGCACCGTGTC
>DASXZO010000013.1:0-39314 GCA_036501845.1 Acidimicrobiia bacterium
CCCCACGCCCGTAGCCAACTGGCGAACCGTGGTCAGGTGCTGAGGCGAGAGTGGACGACTGCGGGGCGGCCGGCGACAGTGACCGTGGTGCCGGACTCAGCCTCGCGACGCACCGTGGCGAGCGCGACCGGTGCCTCGGGCGCGGCGCTCGTGATCGTGCCGATCGACTTCCCGTCGAGCAACACGTCGGTGCCCGCGGCCGGCGCGGGGCTGGAGTCGGCGAATTCGAGCCGGCGGACGAAACGGTTCACGTGGCCGCGGGTGTCGATGCGGCACACAAGCTCCTGCCCGACGAAGCAGCCCTTCGTGAAGCTGACTGCGTCGAGCTCCAGCTCTGCTTCCTGCGCGATCGTCGACTCGTCGATGTCGCGGCCGAACACGACCACGCCGTGCTCGATACGCGCGGTCTCGAACGCGTCGTCGGTGACGTGTTCGGCGCCGGCCTCGACGAGTCGCGCCGTGATCGCGTCGGCGATCGCGGTGGGAGCGAACACGTCGATCCCGGGCGTGCCGCCCCACGGCGCGCGCACGGTGCGCACATCGCCGGTGCCCGTGGCGTGCGCGTCGTTGCTCGGGCCGGGCACCGCGATCCCGGCGGCCGCGGCGACGGCATCCACCTGCGGCCCGCGCAATGAGAGCGTTGCGACATCGTCGAGCAGCGACAGATCGACCTTGACGCGGATCTTGAAGCGGGCAAGGCCGTCGAGCAACACCCGGCCGGCGCCCTGATCGGTGTCGAGCACGAAGTGGTCAGGGGCCAACACCAGCGTGCGGAACGGCGCGATGAGCTTGCCCTGAGGTTGCAGCAAGAGCGCCGGCACACCCGACCCGGGAGCGACCGGATCGAGATCCTGCGACACGAGGCTCTGCAGGAAGGTGTGGGCATCGGGGCCGCGTACGTCGACGAGATCGCGGTCGTGTCGGTGCACCCATGTGGTCGTGCTCGTCGCGCTGGTCGTCGCAGTTGTGGTCACGTCGTGTCACCGTCCACGGGAAACAGGCTCTGGGCCGCGGCCGCGGCATTGAGCAACGCCCGCGCCT
The DNA here is from genome assembly GCA_036501845.1 of Acidimicrobiia bacterium. Lineage (GTDB taxonomy): Bacteria > Actinomycetota > Acidimicrobiia > IMCC26256 > PALSA-610 > JBBREP01. The sequence goes on from DASXZO010000013.1 coordinate 1,042, forward strand.
TGTTGTTGCATTCCAAGTCTTCGTCGGCCGGGTTCGAATCGGCCACGATGCCGGCGCCGGCCGACACAGACGCCCGTGTGCCGTCGAACACCATTGTGCGGATCGCGATGGCGGTGTCGAGATTGCCGGAGAAGTCGACGTAGCCCACCACGCCGGCGTACGGACCGCGCTTGGCCGGCTCGAGTTCGTCGATGATCTGCATCGCCCGAACCTTCGGCGCGCCGCTCACAGTGCCGGCAGGGAACGTGGCGCGCAGCACGTCGATGGCGTCGCGACCTTCGGCGAGGTCGCCCGACACCTGGCTCGTCATGTGCATCACGTGCGAGTAGCGCTCGAGCGTCATCATCTCGTCCACCTGCTCGGTGCCGAACTGCACGACCCGGCCGACGTCGTTGCGGGCGAGGTCGAGGAGCATCACGTGCTCGGCCCTCTCCTTCGGGTGCTCGGTGAGCTCGGCCTCGAGGCGGCGATCGTGCGCGACGTCGCGGCCGCGCTTGCGCGTGCCCGCGATCGGGCGGCTGATCACGCGGCCGTCCTGCACACGCACCAGCGCCTCCGGCGAGCTGCCCACCACCGATGCGGTGCCGGCGCGCATGAAGTACATGTAGGGCGACGGGTTCACGACGCGCAGCACGCGATACAAGCCGAACGGATCGCACGGCTCGTCGAGGTCGAATCGCTGGGCCAGCACCACCTGGAAGATGTCGCCCGCGAGGATGTACTCCTTGGCGGCTTCGACCGAGCGGGCGTATTCGTCGAAGCTCGTGCGGCGGGTGAACGCGGCCACGCCCTCACTCGCCGCGGGCGGCGCCACGGGCGTGGTTGCTGGCAGCGACGCGGCGAGCACTTCAGCGCTGTGGTCGAGTCGGTCGCAGGCCCGTTCGTATTCGCGAGCGAGATCGGCGTCGGAAGTGCCGGGATCCACGTACACGTTCTCGATCAGGTGCACACGCTGTGCGTAGTGATCGAACGCGGCCACGCTCGCAGTGAGGAACACGACCGCGTCGGCAAAGCCGAGATCGTCGGCCGGGGGCGACCCGATCCGTTCGATCTCGCGCACCACGTCGTAGCCGAGGTAGCCGACCATCCCGCCGTGAAAGGGTGGAAGCGCTTCGAGTGTGGGCGCGCGGTACTGCGCCACCATCGCCTCGAGCACGCCCAACGCGCCGCGGTCGCGCGGCACGTCGGTGAGCGCCTCGCCGTCGACGGCCACCTCGGTGCCGCGCACGGTGAGCGTGGCAACGGGGTCCCAGCCAAGAAATGAATACCGGCCCCAGCGCTCGGCGTGCTCCACCGATTCCAGCAGGAAACCGTCGCGGTCGCCGACCAGCTTGGCGAACGCCGACAGCGGCGTGTCCATGTCGGCGAGCACCTCGCGCCACACAGGCACGACGGTGTGCTCGCGCGCGAGCGCGAAAAACGTGTCGCGATCGGGCACCGGCCGATCGGCGGCGCGTCGATCAGATGCGGGCCGCTCCTGCGGCATCTCAGACTGGGCCGGGAGTGGCGCCCGAGCCGAAGTCGCGGAAGAAGCAGCTCCGGCTACCGGTGTGGCAGGCGCCGCGCCCAACCTGTTCGACGACGAGCAAGATCACGTCCATGTCACAGTCGTACGCGGCGCGGCGCACGTACTGCCGGTCGCCCGACGTCTCGCCCTTGCACCAGTACTCCTTGCGGCTGCGGCTCCAGAACCAGCTGCGCCCGGTCTCGAGCGTGCGGCGCAACGCATCACTGTTCATCCACGCGACCATGAGGACCTCGCCGGTGGACTCCTCTTGCACGATCGCGGGAACCAGCCCACTGGCGTCGTAATGCACCGCTTCGAGCTCCGCCTCGGTGAACGGGATCGGCTTCGCGAGCGCGGTGTCGGACATGGCAAGCAAGCGTATCGGCGGCGCTGCCGGCGAACCGTACGATTCGCCGATGCCCGAAGTGCAACCACCGCTCGCGCCGCGCCGGCCCACCACACTCGCGGCGCACGGCGAAGACCGCATCGACGACTGGTTCTGGCTGCGCGAGCGCGACAGCCCCGAGGTGCTCGCGTATCTCGGCGCCGAGAACGACTACACCGCGGCGCGCATGCGCGCGTTCCAGTCGCACCAAGACGCGCTGTTCGAGGAACTCAAGGCCCACGTGCTCGAGACCGACGTGGGCGCACCTGCTCCGTGGGGACCCTGGGCGTATTTCGCGCGCACCACCGAAGGACTTCAGTACGCCCAGCACTGCCGCGTCCCGCGCGACACGAAGCCGGGCGACGAACCCGGCGGCGACGAGCAGACCGTGCTCGACGAGAACGCGATCGCCGAAGGTCACGACTACTTCCGGCTCGGCGACCTCGCGATCAGCCCCGATCACTCGGTGGCCGCGTACATCGTCGACTTCACCGGTGGCGAGCGATACGAGCTGCGCTTCCGCGACATCGAGAGCGGTCGCGACGTCGACGAGATGGTTCCCGACGTCTACTACTCACTGGCATGGTCGGCCGACAGTCGCACTGTGTTCTACACACGTCCCGACGACACGATGCGGCCGTTCGAAGTGTGGCGGCACACGCGCGGCACACCGGTGTCCGACGACGTGCGCGTCTACCAGGAAGGCGACGAGCGCTTCGACGCGTGGGTGCACGCCAGCCGCAGCGGTGAGTACATCTTTTTCGGGAGCGACTCGCGCGTCACCAGTGAGGTCTCGCTCCTCCCAGCGGTGTCGCCCGAGGGTGAGCCGCGCGTGGTGGCCGCGCGAGTCGACGGCGTCGAGTACAGCGTGGACCATCGTGGTGACGATCTCGTCATCTGGTCGAACGTCGACGGCAAGACGAACTTCGAGCTGTTCCGCGCGCCGGTGGCAGCACCCGACCGCGAGTCGTGGACCACGCTGGTGCCGCACGATCCCGAAGTGCGGCTGGCGCACGCCAGCGCCTTCCAGAACTTCGTGCTGCTCTACGAGCGCACGCGCGGGCTCGAACGCTTACGCGTGCTGCACGACGACGGCGCCATCGACGAGATCGCGCTCCCCGATCCGGTGTACAGCGTGTGGCCCGGCGGCACGCGCGAGTTCGACACGAACATCCTGCGCTACCAGTACTCGTCGTTGGTGCGACCACACTCGGCGTTCGACTACGACGTCGCCTCCCGCACCAGCACACTCGTGAAGCAGCAGCCGGTACCGGGCTACGACCACGAGCAGTACGTGGCCGAACGCGAATGGGCGCCCGCGCCCGACGGCACCGTCGTACCGATCTCGATCGTGCACCGGCGCGACACCCTGATCGACGGCACCGCGCCACTCCATGTGTACGGCTATGGAAGCTACGAAGCGAGCATCGACCCCACCTTCGACGTCGACGTGTTGCCGCTCCTCGACCGCGGTTGGGTGTACGCGATCGCGCACCCACGCGGTGGCGGCGAGCTCGGGCGGGTTTGGTACGAGCACGGCAAGCTCGAACACAAGATGCACACGTTCACCGACTTCATCGCGTGTGCCGATCACCTCGTCGCCAAGGGCTACGGCAACGGTGCACGTGTGATCGCGCGCGGCGCGAGTGCGGGGGGCTTGCTCATGGGCGCGATCACGAACCTGCGGCCCGACCGCTGGCGCGGCGTGGTGGCGGAGGTGCCGTTCGTCGACGTGCTGTCCACGATGTCGGACCCGTCGATCCCGCTCACCGTCAACGAGTGGGAAGAGTGGGGCAATCCCGCGATCGCCGACGAGTACCGCTCGATGCGCGCCTACTCGCCTTACGACAACCTCGCCGCCGGCGTGCGCTATCCGAAACTGCTCGTCACCGGCGGGCTCAACGACCCGCGAGTGCAGTACTGGGAACCGGCGAAGTACGTGGCCAAGCTGCGCGCGATCTCGCCGCAGACCGACGTGCTGTTGAAGATGGAGATGGGTGCCGGGCACGCCGGGCCGAGCGGTCGCTACGACCGCATGCGCGACGAAGCCTTCGTGCTCACCTGGATGCTCGACGTCGCCCAAGCGGGCGACTGAAGCGCTGCGATCAGGCGGTGATCACCGCCGTGGTCGTGGTGGTGGACACAGTGATCATCGTTGCGGGTCCCACACAACGTTCGAGGTAGTTCGCACGGCGCCGGACGGCTTCGCACCAGGTCCGGAAATCATCCTCGAAGTGAGCCCGGTCGCCGTCCTCGTAGGCGTGCTCGAGCTCGTCGAAGGCGGCCTCTTCGACATCGAGCAATGAGCGGTACTTCATGAGGAAGTGCTCGTCGATGCCTAGGCCGTTGCGATCTGCCTCGATCATGGGACCTCCTGCACGTGATCGCCCAGGCTTTCCTGGGTCGATCGGGGTTGTGCGAAGCACCCGACGTACCGGCACTCCGCCGTTCGCAGCAACGTACTCCTGCGCCCACGCCGCGTCGAGGGTTCCTGAACAACGTTGCAGGAACCACCCTGTGGATGCTCACACCGGGCGGATGATCACCCCGCGATCGGCGAGGTATCGCTTGGCGTCGGCAATCGAGTACTCGCCGAAATGGAAGATCGAGGCCGCGAGCACGGCCTGCGCTCCGGCCGCGAGCCCGTCGTGGAGGTGCTCGAGCGTGCCCACGCCGCCACTCGCGATCACCGGCACACCCACCTCGGCATCGAGCGCGGAAAGCAGCTCGAGGTCGTAGCCGGCCTTGGTGCCGTCGCGGTCCATCGACGTGGCCAGCAACTCGCCGGCACCGCGCTCGCACACCTCTTTGGCCCACTCGAGTGCGTCGATCCCGGTACCGGTGCGGCCGCCATGGGTGACGACCTCCCAACCCTGCTCGGGCCGGTCCGCGTCACGGCGGCGCGCGTCGATCGCAACGACCACGCACTGGCTGCCGAACTCCGCCGCGGCCTCGCTCACCACTTCAGGTCGCGCGACCGCCGCGGTGTTGAAGCTCGCCTTCTCGGCGCCGGCGCGCAACATGCGGCGAACGTCGTCGACCGAGCGAATCCCTCCGCCCACGGTGAACGGGATGAACACCTGCGCGGCGACGCGCTCGACTACATCGACCATCGTGTCGCGGTCGTCGCTCGACGCGGTGATGTCGAGGAACACGAGCTCGTCGGCGCCCTCGGCGTCGTATCGCTGCGCCAGTTCGACGGGATCGCCCGCGTCGCGAATGTTCACGAACTTCGTGCCCTTCACGACGCGGCCGGCGTGCACGTCGAGACACGGAATCACCCGACTGGCGAGCACGCGGCGATCCCCTCCTCCACGGTGACGCGTCCTTCGTAGATCGCCTTGCCTACGATCGCACCGGCGAGTGTTCGCTCTCTCGTGCGCAATGTTGCCAGCTGCATGAGATCGTCGGACGACGCCACGCCGCCACTCGCGATCACGGGCACAGCGGTTGCGTCGAGCAGCCACTCGTAGAGCGATACGTCGGGGCCGGTGAGTAGCCCGTCGACCGCGATCTGCGTGACCACGAGCGCACCCACACCCTCCGGGGGCAGCACCCGCGCCAGGGCGTCGGCAATGTCGAGTCCGGTGTCGGTGGCCCAGCCGTGCACGCGCACGGTGCGGCCGTGCACGTCGAGGCCGAGAGCCACGCCTTCGCGATGTTGCTGCGCGAGCTCGGCGACCAGCTGCGGGCGTTCGATCGCAGCGCTCCCGATCACGACGCGCGCGGCGCCCGCGTCCAAACGTGCTCGTGCCGCCGCGGCGTCGCGCACCCCGCCGCCGGTCTGCACCCGGCATTGCGGCACGGCGTTGCAGATCGCCGCGATCACTCCGAGGTTGGCATCGCCGCCGTCGCGGGCTGCATCGAGGTCGACCACGTGGATCCAGCGCGCTCCGGCGTCGGCGAAGCGGCGTGCGACCGAGACTGGGTCGTCGTCGTACACCGTTTCTCGCGCGTAGTCGCCCTGCACGAGCCGCACGGCTCGCCCGCCGCGCACGTCGATCGCCGGATACATCTCCATCAGCCGACCGGAGCCGTGGTGCACATCTCGACGAAGTTGGTGAGCAACGCGAGGCCGGCCGGGCCGCTCTTTTCGGGATGGAACTGCGTGGCCCACACCGAACCGCGCTCCACTGCGCACGGGAACCGAGTGCCGTGCTCGCACCAACCGGCCACGATGTCGTCGGGGCACTCCGCCGGCGCGTAGCTGTGCACGAAGTAGAACCACGGCGCGTCACAGACGTTCGCAAACATGGCTGATCCTGCCGCGGTCTCCACGGTGTTCCAGCCGATCTGCGGGAGCTTCACCGTGGGCGGCAAGCGCCGGATCGTGCCGGGCAGCACACCGAGGCCGTCGACGCCTGGGCTTTCTTCGCTGGCGCCGAACAGCATTTGCATGCCCACACACACACCGAGAAACGGCCGCGCGCCTGACGCCGCGTCGCGCGCAACTTCCTCGAGCCCGGATTGGCGCAACGCCGCCAAACACGCTCCGAACGCGCCGACGCCAGGCAGCACCACACCGTCGGCGGCCGCGATGGCCTCGCGATCGGCGGTGAGCGTGGCGTCGACGCCAAGATGCAGGAACGCCTTCTGCGCGCTCGCCAGATTGCCGATCCCGTAGTCGATGACGGCGATGCGCGTCACGGCGTTCGCGCGCGCGCGATCACAACACGCCCTTCGTCGACGGGATCGCGTTGCCTTCGACGCGCACCGCGTCGCGCAGCGCACGCGCGAACGATTTACACGACGCCTCGATCACGTGGTGCCCGTTCTTGCCGGCGAGCGATCGCACGTGGAGCGTGACCCGCGCGCCGTCGACGAGCCCCTTCCAGAACTCCTCCATGAGCTGCGGGTCGAACGTGCCGATCCATTCCGCGATCGGGTCGACGTCGTAAGCCAGGAACGGACGGCCGGAGAGGTCGAGCGCCACCTGCACGAGGGCCTCGTCGAGCGGTACGAGCGCGTTCGCGAAGCGCCGCACACCCGCCTTGTCACCGAGCGCCTCACGGATCGCGGTGCCGAGGGTGATGCCCGCGTCTTCAACCGTGTGGTGGAGGTCGACCTCGAGATCGCCTCTCGCCGTCAACTGGAGGTCGAGCCCACCGTGCTTACCGATCTGCTCGAGCATGTGGTCGAAGAACGGGATGCCGGTACTCACCGACACAGCCGTACCGTCACCGTCGAGCCCGAGCGCCACGTCGACGTCGCTTTCCTTCGTGACCCGGTGTTGCTTGCTCACGCGCGCCGCGCTCACGAGCCACCTCTCATGTCGGCCAGCACGCCGTCGAGCGCTTCGAGGAACGCGCGGTTCTCATCGGGGGTGCCAATGGTGACGCGCAGGCAGCCCTCGACGCGCGGCCAGCGCGAGAAGTCGCGCACCAGCACGCCGCGCTCCACCAGCGCGCTCCACACCGTGTGCGAGTCGGCGTGTGGACGCATCAGGATGAAGTTCGCGCCCGACGGGAACACCTCCACGTCGCCACGCGCCGCGAGCTGCGCGAAGACGCGTCCGCGCTCTTCCACCAACCCCGCGACGCGTTCGAGCATGGCGTCGCGAAAGTCGAGCGCCACCGTGCCGGCGAGCTGTGTAGCCACCGACAGGTGATATGGCAGTACCACCTTCTCGAGCTCGGCAACGATCGCGGGCGGCGCCACACAGAACCCGAGGCGCGTGGCCGCGAGCGACCACACCTTCGAGTAGGTGCGCACGACCACGAGCGGGCGCGCGTCGCTGATCAGATCGATCGCGGTGTTGTCGGCGAACTCGCCATAGGCCTCGTCGACCACGAGCAGGCCGCGGTGCTCCGCCACTGCATCGACAAGTGCCCGGACCGTCGACTGCGGCTCCACGGTTCCGGTGGGATTGTTCGGGCTGCACACGAACACGACGGCGGGGCGTTCGGCGCGCACCCGCGCGACCGCTGCGTCGACGTCGATGTGGAAATCGTCGCCACGTTCGTGGTCGAGCACTCCCGTGCTCGTGATGCGCGCGATGTGCGAGTGCAGCGCGTAGGTGGGCTCGAAGATCAGCGCGTTGCGACCCGGGCCGCCGTAGGTGAGCAGGATCGTCTGCAGCACTTCGTTGCTGCCGTTCGCGCAGAACACGCGGTCGGCGGGCTGATCGAGCTGCTTGGCGATCGCGGCGCGCAGCGATACCGCCCCGCGGTCGGGGTAGCGGTGGAGCTCGGCGTCGCGCACCGCGCCGAGCCACCGATCCACGAACTCAACCGGCGGCGCGTAGGGCGACTCGTTGGTGTTGAGCCGCACGTGCACGTCGAGCTGTGGCGAGTGATAGCCCTCGAGCTCGCGCAGGTCGTCACGAGGCTGCGGGAGCCGCCCACCCTCGCCGTCGCTCGTGTCGCCCGCGCCGGGCGCCGCAGCCATCACGGGACCTCGCGGATGCGCAGCGCGTCGCCATGCGCGAGCAAACCCTCGGCGTCGGCGATGGCTGTGGCGTACGGCGCCACGTGCTGCAACCCCGCGTCGTCGAGCGACACCACGTGCACGCGCTTCTGGAAGTCGGCGACCCGCAACGCGCTGGCGAAACGCGCCGTGGTGCCGGTGGGCAGCACATGATTCACGCCGGCCACGTAGTCGCCGATCACCGCAGGGGCGCACTCGCCCACGAACACTGCGCCGGCGTTGCGCACGAGCGGCACGAGCGACACGGCGTCGTCGGTCATCAGCTCGAGGTGCTCTGGCGCGAGCTCGTTGCTCACGTCGAGCGCGCCGTACGCGTCGTCGACGAGAATCGTGCGGCCGCCTGTGGCCAGCGTCGCCTGCGCGTCGTCGCGCCGCGCCGTACCGGACAGCATCTTCTCCAGCGCGGACTCCACCTCGTCGGCGGTGCGCTCGCTCCACGTGACGAGCACGGCGCGGCCACCCGGACCGTGCTCGGCTTGCGCGAGCAGGTCGGCAGCGGCGAACCGAGGGTCGGTGGCGTCGTCGGCCACCACCACGAGCTCGGACGGTCCGGCGATCGAATCGATACCCACCACCCCCACGAGCTGGCGTTTGGCCTCGGCCACGTAGGCATTGCCGGGGCCGACGACCACGTCGACCGCTTCGATGGTCTCGGTGCCGAAGGCCAGCGCCGCGATCGCCTGGGCGCCGCCCACCCGATACACGGCGTCGACACCACTGAGTGCTGCGGCGGCGAGCGTGGAAGCGGGCGGATTCCCACTCTCGTCGGGCGGCACACACAGCACCACCGACGGCACGCCGGCAATGCGCGCGGGCAGCGCAGTCATGAGCACCGTGGACGGATACGCGGCCCGGCCGCCAGGCACGTAGCAACCGGCGCGGTCGACGGGCAGCACCAGTTCGCGTATCCGCACACCGGCGCGTTCGTGGCGACTCTCGGCCTCACACTGACCCTCGTGGTACGACGCGATCTGGTCGCGCGCGAACTCGAGCGCGATGCGCAGGTCGGGATCGATGGTGTCGAGCGCGCTCTGGATCTCGTCCTTGTGCACGCGGAGATCGTCGACGTGCAAGCCGTCGTAGCGCTCGGTGAAGTCACGCACCGCGGCGTCGCCGCGGGCCCGCACGTCGGCGATGATCTCGGCCACCGAGTCGCGTACGGAAGGGTCGACCGTCGCGCTCGGGCGTGGCCCGAGGGCGCTGCGCAGGTCGCCTCGGAAGCCACGGAGATCGAGCCTGGCCAACATGTCGGTGGTCAAGGATAGGCGTGATCCGCAGGCGTGCCGGCCGAGTTGTCGGGCTGCACACGGTGTTGCGCACAACTTGCGCGGCCGGCCGCCGCGGTGCTCCCCTAAGCGCTCGGGCGTGGCCCGTGAGCGCAGCGAACAAGAGGCAGAACCAGCCGAGCGACCGCGAACCACAATCGACCGACAGCGATCACGGAGCGAGGGAAGGCCCGCCGGCCCCGTGAGCGCAGCGAACGAGAGGCAGAGGAATGACCACCGGCGACCAGGCCCAGCTCTCCAGCATCCAATCGCAGCTCGACGAGTTGCAGCGGCGCATCACCGCGATCGCCGACGAGTACGCCACCACACCCGACTCGCAGATCGCCGCCGAGCTCTTCTCGTCGGAGCGCTCGTTGCGCACCGCCGCCCGCGCCATCGAACGCGCCGCCGACCTCATGCGCTAACGAGCACCGCCACCCTCACGCGTTCTCGGTGCATACGCCGCGGATTATCACGCCGATGTGCAGCGAGAGCGAGATCGGGAGCTCAGAAGCGGTCGCTCATTGCAGGATGAGGGCCCGAGAACATGGCGTCGAGGGTGGCGAGCTGTCCACTCGATGCACCGGACACAAGTCCGGCGGCGGCGAGTGCGCGCGCCGAGATGGCCGCACTGAACAACGGCGCGAGTGCGTTGATCGTGATCGCGACCGAGCTTGGCGGCCCGCTCGACTCGCGGTGCAGCACGCCACGCCCGCCGTCGACCTCGAGCGTCCAGTCACCTTCGTTGGCGTGCACGCGCGGGTCGGCGATCGTGAGCGGCACCGAAGCATGCAGTGACGGTGGAAAGCCGCGCGCGGCGATCGCGCCCGCCGCATCGACGATCCTGAGCATCCAGCGTTGCGCGTGGATGCGTTCGATCGTGGGCTCGGGAATGTGCAGCGCGAGCGCTTCCCCCGGCGGGCACATCATCACGACGGCATCGGTCTGGGCGCGGTGCCCGGCGAGGTGGTGCCACAACGCGCGTTCACTGTCCCAGTCGAGGGCCGCGAAGTCGTCGACCACGAGCCTGTAGCCAGGCGCAGTGCTGCGCATGCTGCAGCGATACGAGATGTATGCGGTGACGTCACCGCCGTCGTGCTCGACGACATATCGCCGCTGGGCCGGGTCGGGTTGAAAGCGCCGCTGCCACAGGAACGCCGGACGAGCGAGCATTCCGTTGCGCGCACCGGCGAACCGCACGTAGCAGCGCTTGATCGCGTCGTGGTCACCGGGTTCCACACGCCGGACTCGTCGCGGCGTCGGCGCACACCGCGCGAGATCGCCGATCGGCAACCGGTACACGTGCTGGTCGCCGGCAAGCTCCCATCCGGCGTTGCGATAGATCGGCACCGTGGCCGGACTGAGCGCCGACACCACTTCGCCGTGAGCGCGCATGCGCCCGAACGCGGCGTCGAGCAGGGCACGACCCACGCCGCTTCCGCGCGCGTCGGCGGCGACCACCACCTGGGAGATACCGCCCATCGGCATCGGCCGGCCGCCGAAGAACTGGCCGAACGGCAACACGATCAGCCGGCCGACCAGGCGCTCACCGTCGTAGGCGCCGAGCATGCGTTCGACGAGCCCGGCCGCGCGGTCGTCGTCGGCTCGGGCGCGGCCGGTGCCGGCGGGGAGCCCGTAGCCCTCGTCGTGGAGCGCGGCGTGCTGGTCGAGCTCGCTCTCGCGCGGCTCGCGCACCTCGAGATTCATCGCGCCGCCCGTTTGGCCGGCTTCGACGCCTTCGCCACCTTCGCGGCCTTCGTGGCCGGCGTCTTCTTCGCCGCGATCTTCCCAGCCTTCTTCGCAACCTTCTTCGCCGGCGGCGCGGCGGCGAAGATGAACGCCGAGGGGCAGATCTCGTTGAGCACACACACGTCGCAGCGCGGCCGGCGCGCGATGCATACGCGGCGGCCGTGCTCGATGAGCCGCAACGAGAAGCGACCGCGCTCCTCGGCGGGCACGATCCCGTTCAGATCGAGTTCGATCTTCACAGCGTCGGTCTGGCTGGTGAGACGCAGGAGATGGGTCAGCCGCGTCACGTGCGTGTCCACCGGCAAACCGGGAAGGTCGAACGCCACCGAGCGCACGACGTTGCCGGTCTTGCGACCGACGCCAGGAATCGTCACCAGATCGGCGAGCTCAGTGGGCACTTCACCATCGAAGCGCTCGTCGATCGCCTTCGCCATCCCGATGATGCTCTTGGTCTTCGACCGGAAGAAGCCTGTCGACTTGATGATCGACTCCACCGCGTCGGGGTCGGCGTGGGCGAGGTCGTGCGGTGCCGGGAATGTGGCGAAGAGCTTCGGCGTCACCATGTTCACTCGCTCGTCCGTGGTCTGCGCCGAAAGGATCGTGGCCGTGAGGAGCTCGTAGGCGTTGTCGTGATTGAGGGCGCAGCGCACGTCGGGGTACTCCTCCGCGAGCAGGCGGAGCACCGCCGCAGCACGGTCCTTCGCGCCGCGCGGACGAGCCATGGCCGGACGATACCGTGAGCCCGCCGAGCGTAGGCACGCCCTCAACCTTTCGGCAGCGAGTCCGTAGCAAGGGAAGGCCCACCGGCCCCGTGAGCGAAGCGAACAAGAGGTTGGAGATGCCCCTCGGTGCGCCCCGTTTGGCGTCGACCGACGATGCCGACGCAATTCGCATCGCCGACGCCGCGGCCGACGAGGATGGCCCGCTCAACGACGTGCTGCGCGCCGACCTCGCACGACCCGGCGCCGACTCGGCCACGTGGGTCACGCCGGACGGCCTCGCGCACGTGCAACGCGACGCCCGCCACGACGCATCGTGGCTCCTCGGCGTGGCGGCCTCCCGACCAGCCTGGCCAGCCCTGCTCGAACGCGCCGCTGCCCACGTTGCCGATCATGGCGGCGGCACGGTCACGTGGTGGTGCGCCGGCGCGCACGACGACGACCTCGCGATCGCCACCGCGCACGGTTACGCAGTGGCCCGCCAGCAGCACGAACTGCGCGTCGCGCTCCCGCTCGCACCCGCGGCCGAATCCGGCACGGGTCACCGACGCAGCAGCGAGGTCGAGCTCCGCACATTCGAGAGCGGCGACATCGAAGGAGTGCTCGCGGTCAACAATGCCGCCTTCGCCGGCCATCACGAGCAGGGTGGTTGGACCCGGTCGACGTTCGAAGCGCGCATGGCCCAACCCTGGTTCGATCCGTCGCTGTTCGTGATCGCGGCGACAGCAACCCGAGTGGTCGGGTTCAACTGGTTGAAGACGCATCCGGCTACCGCGAACGACGTGGCCCGAGGCGAGATCTACGTGATCGCGGTCGACCCGGCAGCGCACGGCCGCGGCCTCGGACGCACCCTCGCGGTGCGGGGCCTCGATCTGCTGCACGCCCGAGGTTTCGCGTGGGGTTCGTTGTTCGTTGCCGCCGACAACACAGCTGCGCTCGCGCTGTATCAGAGTCTCGGGTTCGCCACGCACCGCACCGACGTCGCCCTCGTCGCGCACGTGCCCGCAGCCCGATGAACGCAACAGCGATCATGACGCCTCGGGAACCAACCGGTTCGACCACTCGCTACGCGATCGACTTCGACGCGCTCCAACAGCTCCCCGACCTTGCCGGCGAGCCGGCCTTCCGGGCCCGCCAGCTGTGGGAGGGCCTCTACCCCCAGCGGCGCCCGCTCGACGAGATCACGAACATCGCGCGAACGCTACGCGCGCAACTGGAGACCGCGCTGCCGTACGCGCTGAGCGAGGTCACCAAGCAACAGGGCGACGGCGGCGACACCACGAAATGGCTGTGGCGCACAGGCGACGGCGCGCAGGTGGAGACCGTGTTGATGGAGTATCGCGACCGCGCCACGGTGTGCGTGTCGTCGCAGGCCGGGTGCGCGATGGGCTGCACCTTCTGCGCGACCGGCCAGGCCGGCTTCGAACGACAGCTCCGCCCCGGTGAGATCATCGAACAGGTGATGCGCGCCGCGCACGCCAGCAACCGTCGCGCCTCCAACGTGGTGTTCATGGGCATGGGCGAGCCGCTCGCGAACTTCGACGCGGTGCAACAGTCGATCGAGCGGCTCCACAGCGACGCCGGCTTCTCGGCCCGCCACATCACTGTGTCGACCGTCGGCGTGATTCCCGGTATGAGGGCGCTCGCCGATCAGCCCCTGCCCGTGACGCTCGCAGTTTCCGTGCACGCCCCCGACGACGAGCTGCGCAACGAGCTCGTGCCTCTCAACCGGCGCTACCCGCTGAGCGACGTGATCGACGCGGCACGCGACTACGCGGCCCGCAAGGGGCGGAGGGTGACGTTCGAGTACGCGGGCATCCGCGGCGTGAACGACGACGCCGAACGGGCCCGCAAGCTCGCCCGCCTCCTGCAGGACGTGCCCGGCGGCGCGCACGTGAATCTCATCCCGTTGAACGCCACCGCGGCGTTCACAGGCGGCCCGAGCGCCGACGACCGCCTCCGGGCGTTCGCGGCCACGCTCGGTGCGCACGGGGTGACCGCGACCATCCGTCGCAATCGCGGAGTTGACATCGACGCCGCCTGTGGGCAGCTCCGCGCGCGAGCCAAGTCGGTCTGAGAGAATGCGCCCGTGAGCAACCAGTTCTTCAACCAGAGCCTGCCGCAGACGCTCGTGATCAGCCAGCTGCTCTGCTACGTGGCCGCGTTCCTCGGCATCATCGACGGTGTCGTGGCGAGCTCACGCGGCGTCGCGCTCCTCATCATCTTCGGGCTCATCATCGGCGCGGTCGGCATCGCCAACGAGCGCAAGTGGGGCTACTACCTCGCGGTCGGCGCGTCGGGACTCCACGTGGTGATGTACATCATCGTGTTCGGCGGCGACGTGTTCATGTTCAACATCCTCATCGGGTTCCTCTTCGACCTTGCGCTGTTCGCGCTGCTGCTGCACCCACAGAGCCGCAACCACCAGAAGGTGTACTTCCACTAGCACTGCAACGAGGACGACAAGTCGTGTGCGACACCCTGTGCGTGGTGGACGGTGAGCGCCTGCTGTTCGCGAAGAACAGCGATCGCCCGGCCGGTGAGGTGCAACTCGTCGAACGCTGGCCCGCGCGGCCCGCGTCGCGAGCCACGTTGCACACGCAGTATCTCGACCTCGGCGCCGATCCCGGCGCGCACGCGTCGATCGCGTCGCGCCCGGCGTGGCTCTGGGGCTTCGAGCATGGCCTCAACGAATATGGCGTCGCCGTCGGCAACGAGAAGATCTGGACCACCGACGACCCGCGGGCGCGTCCGAAGGCTCTTCTGGGCATGGACATCGTGCGCTTGGCGCTGGAGCGTGCCACCACGGCCGACGAGGCCCTCGACGCGATCACCACATTGGTCGAGGAGTACGGCCAGGGCGGTTCGGGCGAAAAGGATGCCGATGAGCCGTACGACAGTGCGTTCCTCGTGGCCGACCCGGCGCGGGTTTGGATCGTCGAGACCAGCAACACGAAGTGGGCGGCACGACGAGTGCAGCACGGCGGCGCGGCGATCAGCAACCGCGTGAGCCTCACCACGAACTGGATCCGCGCGTCGCGCGACGTGGCCGCCGGCACCGACATCCAGACGTGGCGCGCGCCGGGCGTCGCCACTGCGCGCGCCGACGGCCGGCTCGCATCGACCACGGCGTGCATCAGCGGATTGGCGCCGTCTGCGGTGCAGGCCGGCGCAGTCGTCGCGACGCTGCGCGATCACGGCACCGGGCCCTGGGGCGATCCTCGGGGCGGTGGCGCGCCGGCACCGGTGCCGCCGCCATCGGAAACACGCGACGACGGCTACGGCGTGACCGTGTGCATGCATACCCGCGACACCGCGAAGGTGACGACCGCGTCGATGGTGTGCGAGGTGTACGCCGACGATCGCACGCCGTCACGCGCTTGGTTCGCGCTGGCGTCGCCGTGCATCAGCGTGTACGTGCCTACGTTCCCGCCGGCGGTTCCGGCCGCGCTCGCCGACGTCGCCACGTGGCGTGCCTTCGATCGCTTGCGCCAACGCGTCGAGGCCGACGGCAGCGAACTGGCCAAGATCCGCGCGGTGCTCGATCCCGTGGAGACCGGGCTCTGGGACGATGCCGAACGCCAGTGGAACGCGGGCGTGCTCGATCCGTCGTGGCCCGACACCGCATGGGCCCGCGTCGCGGCCGCCCTCGACGACGTGGGTTGAGACGCACAACATCTCGGTACTGTCCCCCGGTATGAACCGGCTGGCGAACGAGACGAGCCCGTACCTGCGCCAGCACGCGGCCAATCCGGTCGACTGGTACCCGTGGGGCGACGAGGCGTTCGAGGAAGCGCGCCGGCGCGACGTGCCGGTGTTCCTCTCGATCGGCTACTCGGCGTGCCACTGGTGCCACGTGATGGCACACGAGAGCTTCGAGGATCCGCAGACCGCGGCGGTGATGAACGAGCGCTTCGTGAACGTGAAGGTCGACCGTGAGGAACGGCCCGACGTCGACGCGATCTACATGCAAGCCACGCAGGCAATGACCGGGAGCGGCGGTTGGCCGATGAGCGTGTGGCTGCGACCGGACGGTCGCCCGTTCCACGCCGGCACCTACTTCCCGAGTCACGACCGCCAGGGGATGCCGGGCTTCGTGCGCGTGTGCGAAGCCGTAGCCAACGCGTGGAACAACGATCGCGACTCGGTCGACGACGTGGCCGGCCGGCTCACTGACACGCTCGACGGCGCGCTCCCCCACGCCGAGGCCGACGTGCCCATCGACGCCGCCACCTTCGACCTCGCCATCGACGTGCTCTGGGAATCATTCGATGCCGAATGGGGCGGCTTCGGGCCCGCGCCGAAGTTCCCGCCGGCCGTCACGCTGTCGTGGCTGTGCGGCCGCGCCACGCGGTTGGCCGACGACGATCGCGCCGAACGGGTGCGCACCATGGTGACCACCACGCTCGACGCGATGGCCGCGGGCGGCATGTACGACCAGATTGGCGGCGGCTTCGCTCGCTACTCGGTCGACGGCCACTGGCTCGTGCCGCATTTCGAGAAGATGCTCTACGACAACGCGTTGCTCGTGCGCGCGTACACCGATGGCTGGCGTCTCACGCGCAACGGCCGCTACGCGCGCATTGTGGCCGAGACGATCGAGTGGGCGCTGCGCGAGCTCCGCCACCACGACGGCGGCTTCTACGCCGCGTACGACGCCGACAGCGAAGGCGTGGAGGGCAAGTACTACTGCTGGGGCATCGACGAGCTCCGCGAGGTGGCCGGCGGCGACGCCGACGCCGTGGTCGAGTTCTACGGCGCCACTGGTGGCGGCAACTTCGTCGATCCGCACACGGGGTTCCGCGGCAACGTGTTGCACGTGGCGCACCGTGCGGCCGAGCCCGATGCCACGATCGTGGCGGTACGCGAACAGCTGCGCACTCGGCGAGCACTGCGCGTGCCGCCCGGGCTCGACGACAAAGTCATCCTGTCGTGGAACGCGCTCATGGTTCGGGCGCTCGCCGAAGCCGGCGCAGCGTTCCAGCGCGCCGACTGGATGGAAGCGGCGCGCACCACGGCCAACTTCCTGCTCACCAGAATGCGCCGACCGTCGGACGGGCGGTTGCTCCGTTCGTGGCAGGCCTCGGCCGAGCCGCGCTCCGATCAGGGCAGCGACGGACGCGCCCGCCATTTGGCCTATGCCGAGGACTACGCCGCACTCGTCGACGCGCTTGTGCGGCTCGCCGAACTCGACGCGCCGTCGTGGCTCGAGCCCGCGACCACGCTGGCCAACGATCTCGTGACGCGGTTCCACGACAACACCGATGGCGGTTTCTTCACCGCCGGGTCCGACGCGCCGGCGCTCATCGTGCGCACGAAGGACCAGATGGACGACGCCACACCCGCGGCGTCATCGGTCGCGGCGAGTGCGTTCATGCGTCTGCACGCGCTCACGGGCACTGACAGCTACCGCGCGGTGGCCGACGAGGTGCTCACCACAGTCGCACCGTTCGTGACGCGCTACCCGCGCGGCTTTGCCGCTGCACTCGACGCGGCCACGTTCGCGGTCGACCCGGTACGCGAGATCGTGATCGTCGGCGCGCCCGGCGACGGCGCTACCGAAGCACTGCGATACGAGGTCGCGTCGCGCACGTTGCCGGCCACCGTCGCGATCACCGTGGCGCCCGACCACGACACAACCTCACTCCTCGGCGCGCTCGTCGAGGGCCGCGGCCCAGTCGGCGGTCGCGCGGCGGCGTACGTGTGCGAGCAGTACGTGTGCGCGGCACCGGTCACCGAAGCCGACGCGCTCGGCGCGCTCCTCGACGCCTGACCGCCCGCGCTCTCTTAGCTGGCGGCGTAGGAGCCGGACTCGAGCGCCTCGGCGACGGCCCAGGCAAACGCGATCATCGCCTGACCCTTGGCCGCGTCGTGCTGACCAACCAGGCTCACGACCTTGGCGCCACCCGTGGCCTTCACGCCCGACGCGTCGAGTACAGGTAGGCACGGGATCTTGCGACCCGACACCCGCACCGTGAACGCGCGGTCGTCGTAGTGCTGCTCGCACCCGAACCGCTTGGCGAGCCGACGACCCCACGCCCGCTCCTCACCATTCGGCGAGTAGCCGGGACGAGGAACCACGCTCGAGTAGCCGTTGAGCATCGCGTAGATCGACGGTTGCGCGAAACGGACCGCGACGAGCACGTCCTCGTCTGGGAACGAGATCGCCGCGCGCCGCGCGAGTTCGCCCGTCATGCTCTGCAGCACCGACGCGGCGATCTTGTGCTTGCGCGTTGCGCCGAGGCCCCAGAGGATCGCCGGCGTGCCGCCGATCCGTTCGAGCGAGCCGAACATGAATCCGGCCACGCCGGCTTCGTCGATCGCCAGCACCACGAGCGGGAACTGCTCGATGTGGTGATCGAGGACTTCGTCGCGAACAACCAGCCCTACCGATTGCAGCAGCTGCGCGAACTCGTCCAGTTCAGCGGGTTTGAGAGATACCGAGTCGCGGGATTCGACTTTCATTGGCCCTCTATTGTGGCCTATGGAAGGCGCAAACACAAAGTCAACCGCGTCACACGGGTCACATTCGGGGCGGTCCGCCCGAGCTCAGAGTGACCCAAACCCCCGGTCGGGGGGTCAGCGGCGCGGCCGCCGCACGCCGGTGCCGCGCTGCAGGGCGCAGTCCATGCAGAGCAGTGAGTCCTTGGTGTTCACACGCAAGAGGCACGCGCTGCAGAACGGCTGGCCGCAGCCGCCGCACGAGACCCGAGTGAACTCCGACGGGTGCTTCATGCACGCGCGGAGCTCTGTACCCACGAGGCCGCGCTGCTTCCTGCCCCGCTTGGTCTTGGTCGATTCGCCGGGCGAAGCGGCGGTCGCAGGGCCCTTGGCCGGCTCGTCCGGCGGGGCCACGAGGTGAAGGTGTCCGGTCGTCCACAGCGACGAGCCGTGGACCGTGGCGAGCCACGCGTCGAGCGTGTCGTCGAGCACGATCACCACGCGTCGGCGGTCGGCTTCCGCACGGAGTTTGTCGAGAAGGAGGTCGTGCACGGTCGGGGCGACGGCGTAGAGCAGGTCACCGTCGATCACCAGCGGGCACGTGCCGGCGCCGAACATCTCGTCGACGCGTACGGCGGGCATCGCGATGCCGTCGGCGGCATCGACGCGGGCCACCAGATCGCGGCCCTCGGCCTCGATCCGATCGAGCTCGCTTCGCAGCACGACGACGTTGTCCGGATTCGGATGGAGCCGCAGAATTGCGTCGGCGTAGTCACGAAGATCGGAGGCCGGATTGCTCCCGGCGAGCCGGCCGAGCACGTCTGCGGTTCGGGCCCGCAAGTCGATCTCGCGGCTGGCGGTGTCGCTGCGGCGCGCCGACGCGGCATCACCGAGCGCGTCCCACTCGACCGCGAGGGCCAGCGCGCCGTCGGCGAGCTCCTCGGCGGCGTCTGGGCCGTCTGCGGTGTGCGCCGCGGCCAGCACCGATTCGATCTCTCGAGCGCGCTCCGCGAGCTCGAGCACCCGGTCGACGAGCGTGTCGCGCTCGTCGGGCGCCAGGTGGTCGGCATGGCGATGCGAGTCGTTCAGGTCGTCGAAGGCGTCGGCGCCGATCACGAGGGGCGGGACGCTCATGGCGTCGGCGAGCCACGCCACCACCTCGGCCTGGGGGCCGAAGCCGGCCACCTGGGTGACGGTCGGACCGAGGCGCACGACGTCGTTCACCGAGCCCGGCCTGCGGAGCTCGATGATGTCGCTCGTCTGCGGCGCGGGTTCGGCGCTGACCATGGCTTTCCTGGGGTTGAACACCAACGGCGGTTCCGCGGGTACGAGAGGTTCCGCCAATTCGTCGGCGTCGGGGAATCGCAACCTGAGCATCGTCGACCTCGGTGCAATGTGTGACGGGCTGGAGGTCGTGCGTCCCACGACGCGCACGATTGCGCCGTTTGTACCATTGCGTACCGGCACCCACAACGAGGTGGGCACGAACTGTGCCCACCGTCGCAGGCCTCCGTACGCTGCGCCCCATGGCACTGTCCACGCACTCGAAACAGGCCCGCCGGCTCGCCGCCGCGCTCGAACCCTGCATCGGCCAGGTGTACTTCGCGCCCGAGGCGCACGCGGCCTACGAACAGCTCGGCTTCAACGCCAGCCCGGCGAGCTTCGACGGGCTCGCCATGCCCGACGGCGCCGCCTATTTCACGAGCCGCGGCTCGCTGATGGGCAAGGTCTCGCCGAGCGTCGTGGCTGCCGCGTTCGCAGTGTTCAACCCCGAAGCCGTGGTGCCCGCGGTGGCCTATGGCTGGTCGCTCACCGACGACGCAATCATTCGAGCGCGCCGGCGCGAAGGCGGCGCCGCGCAGCTCGAGCGAGTGGTGGCCGATGCCGATGCATCGCGCGTGCGCGCCATCGCCGATTCGCTTGCGCGCGCGCTCGAACCACTCACACCGGAGGGTCGTCCGTTGTTCGCAGGTGCGCGCGACCACCTCGGCGAGGCCGGGTCGCACGACGCGTGGTTGCATTTCTTCGAGGTGGGTGACGCGCTGCGCGAGTACCGTGGCGACAGCCACACCGCGTCGTGGGTGAGTGCCGGCGTGGGCGCCACCGAGATCGGGCTCGTGTCGGAGGCCTACATGGGCTTGCCGCCCCGCACGTACTCCCGCAGCCGAGCGTGGTCGGATGCACAGTTCGACGCGGCCGCCGATCGGGCACGCTCACGCGGCTGGTTCGACGCCGCCGGCGCGCTCACCGACGAGGGCCGCGCGGCGCGCGAGGCGATCGAGGTGGCGACCGACCATCAACTCGTTCCGGCACTTCGTGCGCTCGGCGACGAACTCGACGATCTGCTCGCCACGCTCGAGCCCTGGGGCGCGGCCATGCGCGCGGCCCACGGCTACCCCGGCGGTCCCGGCGACCTGTGGCCGAACCGCTGAACCGCCGAACAACACCTGAACGAATCGCCCGGCGCGCCGACCAGGGCCGATACCAAATGCCCGCTTTTGGCGGGATTGGTATGACACGAGATTCAGGGGCCACCCGGGTACCATGGTGGTACGTCCGCCCGGTGGTGCGGCGCCCGCACACGACCGGCGCGTGAGAGCGTGCGAGGTCTTGCGGCGCTGCGCAGCAAGGCACGCCGGCGGGCAGTGCGGCCCAGTCCGCGACGCGTTCGCGGCGCCGGGCCGACGCACAGAAGGACTGCGAGCCCCGAAGCCGCGCCGGCGGACGGGCCGGGACCGCCCCACGGAGGACCAGCATGGCCAAGCAGCGCACCACCTTCGACAAGCTCCAGAAGGAGCGGAACCGCAAGGCCAAGCAGGCGGCCAAGCGTGAGCGGCGCCAGGGCGCCAACGAGCCCGGCGGTGTCGGCTCACCGGTCTACGACGACAACGGGATCCTGCTCGGCACGCTCGACGCCGACGGTGAGCTCGAGCCCTACGTGCCCGAGGGCGCGCTCGACTGAGCGGCCACTGGGTCGATCGCTGGCTCGTTCTTTCGTCAACTCACGATGCACGCCGGCGCGGCTGATGGTGCGCGGTCTGCTTCTTCGAAGTGGATCGCGAGGTCTTCCTTCCCGCCGGCTGCTTGGCGCTCCGGGCGCCTGACGACGGCTTTCGCGCCCGCTCGAGGCTTGCCTCGAGCGCGGCAACCAGGTCGAGGACCTTTTCCGGCTCGGGCGCGGCGGGCGACTCGATCGCCTTGCCCTTCGCCTTCGCCTGCACGAGCTTGCGCACCCGCTCCTGGTAGTCGTCGTGGTACCGCTTCGGATCCCAGTGCGTCGCGAGTGAGTCGAGGATCTGCACCGCCATCTTCTTCTCGCGGTCGTTGACCGCGCGTCCACGCGTCGGTACGTCGTCGATCTCGGACGGCGCGACCACCTCGTCGGCGAAGAGCATCGTCGACATCGCCAGGCCCTTCCCGTAAGGCCGGATCGCAGCGAGATACTGCTTGTCGCGCATCACCACCTTGCCGATCGCGACGCGCTCACGATCACCCATCACGGCCGCGAGCAACGCGTACGCACGCGCCCCGCCGTCGTCGGCCGGCGCAAGGTGATATGTGCGGTCGAAGTAGATCGGATCGATCTCCGCGAGCGGCACGAAAGCCTCGATGTCGATCGTGCGTGTGGTCTCCGGTGCGATCGCACTCAGCTCATCGGGCTCGATGATCACCACCTTGCCCTTGGCCAGCTCGTAGCCCTTCTTGATGTCGGAGTACTCGACCGTCCTGCCGCTCTCGGTCACCCTCTTGTAGTGCACGCGTGCGCCCTTCGCAGTGACCTGGTGGAAATGCACATCGTGCTCGTGGACCGCGGAATACACCTTCACCGGGATCGTCACGAGCCCGAAGCTGATCGAACCGGTCCAGATCGCTCGCGCCATACCCAGGCGCGTTCCCTCGTCGACCCGACACCAAACGCGGACGCCGCCGCAAAAATGGGCTGCCGCCAAGGGCTTGCTCCGACAACACTGCACCGCCATGATCGCGGTGGAGGTGCTCGGGTATTCGTTCGCTACTGCTGCGGCACCTCAGGGCGGTCGATGATCCGCTGCCATGAGCCGTCGGTCTGGCGGCGGAGCAGCTGCACGCGCACTCCTGTGTTGTCGGCCGACCGTGTCGACGTGAGCGCGAGGTCTTCGAAGCGCACCGTCGGCAACGGGTCTTCGAGACCGAACTTCACTCCGGCCTCGACCATCTTCTCGTAGACGGCCTGGATCGCATCACGGCCCAGAGTCGGCCGGTCGGCGGGATACGCCAAGACGGCGTGCGGCTCGTAAAGCGCGGCGATGCCCGCGGCGTCGCCGGCGTTGAGGCGTTCACTCACGAGGCGCGTGACATCCTCGGGTTGCTGTGCCGTGGCTCCGTTGCTGGTCATCGGGCGAACCTCCTGATGCCTTTCAGCGTCGAGGAGGTGTACCCGGAGCGCGCGCGGCACACACCGCTACACCTCGCCCGCGATTACTTCGCGTGCGTCTTCGCGCGGCTGCCGTTCGACTTCGAGCCCATGCCCGCGATCGCGCCGCACAGGTCGTCGACGGTGCTGCACAGCGCATCGACCTTGCGTTCGAGCGATACCAGACGATCGTCGTCGTCGCCCGACGACGTACGCGACTCCGCGTGCTTCAACTGCTCGTAACAGCTGCGCAGCAACCGCGCAGTGTCGCGTTCCTCTGCGATGTAGCGACCGAGCAACTCGCCGGTGGCGATGTCGATCGAATGGTCCTTGAAGAAGTTGTCGAACAGATCGGGCTTGTCGCCGGTGTCGAGACGTTGCAGCTTCAGCGCTTCCATCTTCTCGAGGTCGGAGCAGTCCGACGTGACCAGCGCGATCGCCTTGTGCTCGTTGTCCGTGCCCTTGCGGCGCACCTCGTAACCGAGCTCGTTGATGCGCTTCGCGAAGCTCATCCCGTGCTCGCCCTCACGTGCCGCGACCTTGAGCAGCACACCGCGCACGTCGTCACTCGGTGTCACCTCCGCCCATGCGCACAAGTAGTCGTGAGCCTGCGACTCCGCGATCGCAATCGCATTCAACAGACCGAGGTAGCTGGGCTTGTCCGACATTGCGTGGCCTCCTTCGGGGCGGGTGCCGTCCCTACGCTCGCGTCTGAGCGTGCGCGCCACCAAACCCATGCATCAGATCGGCACTGGGTACGGCGATCACGATGGATTGGTTCAATGGATCGCCGCCCTAGTGTCGTGAGCACGAAACCCCAGTCTTCTACGTACGTCGAGTCGGCGCCCACCGGACCGGCCCGGCCCCACGTCGCCTGCACATGGGTGGGCATCACGGGCAACGACGGCGGCTACACCGATCGGGTGCTGCCCGACGCATGCGTCGACGTGATCTGGGACGGTGCCCGGGTATTCGTGGCCGGACCCGACACCGGACCGGTGATGACGAACTCCAGCCCCGGCACCACCTATGCCGGCGTTCGCCTCCGTCCCGGCCACGCTGCCGCCGTGCTCGCGCGCCCGGCCAACGAGCTCACCGACCGGCGCGTCGACGCTCGCGACATCTGGCCCGAACGCCAGCTTCGGCGCTGGGAAGATCAGCTCGGCGGGCGCACACCGTTCGAAGCCACGCGACTGCTCGAATCGATCGTCACCGAGATCGCGACCGAGACCGACACCGATGTGGCGAGTTGCGACGCGATCGCCCGTGTTGCCGCTCGTGGCGACGTTGCGGACATGGCCGACGAGCTCGGTTGCACGCCGCGCACATTGCACCGTCGTTGCGTGCAGTCGTTCGGCTACGGACCGAAGACGTTGCACCGGATTCTGCGTTTCCGCAGGTTCATGTGGCTCGCCGAGCGCGATTCCCGCGCCCAGTTGTCGACGCTCGCCGTCGACGCGGGCTACGCCGACCAGCCCCACCTCACTCGCGACTGCAACGACCTCGCCGGGCTCGCGCCGCGCCCACTCCTGCTCTCTCGCGGTGTCCGATCTGTTCAAGACACCGCCTGAGATCCACGCGAGAGTCCTGGGTAGACATCGAAGTCGTTCCAGGAGGTTCACGCATGAAGGTGCTGTTCTGTGCCGGAGTGTCGCCGATCGTTCGCGATCGCGACGACAGCATCCGTTTCTACGCTGACACGCTCGGGCTGCCGCTCGTGGTGGACACCGAGTACGACTACGTCGCCACCGGCGATGTCGACGGCCTGAAGCACCTCGGGTTGTGGCGCCTCTCGGAAGCGGCCGAGGCGTGCTTCGGCACCACAGAGTGGCCGGCCGACGTGCCCGAACCGCAGGCCACCGTCGAGTTCGACGTCGACGATGTAGACGCCGCGGCTCGCGAGCTGACCGCCGCCGGCTACAAGTTGTTGCACGAGCCGCGGACGATGCCGTGGGGTCAGAAGATCGTGCACGTGATGTCGCCCGAAGGCCTGCTCGTAGGACTCACGATCACGCCGGCGATGCGCGAGTAAGCGCGTGGTTCGGCCGCCTCGTCAGGGCATGTCTTGGTCGGACACCAACAGCGCGGCAAGCGGCTCGAGCAGAGCGATCAACTCGTCGAGCTCATGCTGGTCGAGGCATTCGTACGGTTTTGCTGCGAGGTCGTCGGTGAGCGACTCGACCCGCCGTCTGACGGCGCGACCCTCTGCACTCAGCCAACCGTCGTCGCCGATCCAGCCGCGTTCGCGCATCCCGTCGGTCAGGGCGGCGAGCTGCGCGGCTGGGAGGTGGTGGATGCGGCCGAACTGGTCCGCAGGCATGCCGATGTCGAGAGCAAAGAGCGCATGCGCCTCGCGGCCACTCACGCCCTCGCTCATCAAGGCTGTGATGTGCCCGTCGCCTCGGTGCTCGCGCAGCAAGGCGCCCGCGTGGAACAGACGAATCACCACGTCGTCGGGGATCGGGAGCGCGCGGAGGGCCGCGTACATCGGTCGGCCCTCGACCGGGGCATTGGTCGCCGCCTTGGTGAGCAGTTCTGTGGCGCGGGCGAACGTCGGAGAGTCGATGTGATCGGCGAGGATCCGCCGCAGCGCGATCGCGCAGCCCAGCTGACGCGCGGCGATCGCCGCTTCGGGTGTGGTGGTGCGCCACACCTTCGGGATGTGGCGCGCCACTTCGCCGGGAGCGAAGTTGTAGAACAGCGCGTCAACCACCTCGGCGGGTACGAGGCCGAGCGGCGCCGCCCGTCCGGCGAAGTAGGTGTCCCAATAGTTGGTGAAACCCAGGGCGAACATCGTCTCGTTGGGATCTTCGGCCGCGTACGGGATGAGCTCGATCGGCTCGACGAGCTCGAACATGCGGCGCGCGATCGCATTCATCGACGCCACACTAAGCAGGTCGCACGACGTCGTCGTGGCCCTGCGCCGAGTCGATCGCTGCGTGCATCTTGGTCACCAACGCTGCGAACATCGGATACGCGTTCGCGCCCATCGCGTCGATCGACGGCTTCCACATCTCCCAGCGGTCGATGAGGCGTTGGCCGAGCAGCAACGTGATCAACTCGAAGTCGAACGCGCCGATGCGTTCGAGCGCGGCGAGCTGTTCGAAATAGTCGAGCTCCCGGTAGAGCACGAACGCCTGGATGGAATTCGATGCGACGAAGCCTTGCAGCGCGGCCGCGAGCGCGTGCGGGGTTTGGTACTGGCCGATGAAGTGTCGGGTCTCTACGAGGTCGGGTTCGTTCCAGCGCCGCAGGAACTCGGCCGCCATCAACGCGTGCCGGCCCCGCTCGGCCTCGCGCACCTGCCTCGCGGCAAAGGTCGCGGCCCCGATCGCGCTGACCAGCCCGACGGCACCCACAGCCGTCGCGATGGCAGTGACCATCTCCGCCCAGTTGGGATCGGCTGCAGCCATACTCGGCCTCCTGTCGCGCTCCGGCGGGTGTGCACAGTCGCTGTGTCGTACCTCAGCGTCGTGCATCGATCACGCTTCATTGAACCGCGGCGCGCGTCAGCGTCAGAGACGACCTGCGGCGAAGTCCGCCATCACCTGTGGCGCGGCAGTGTCGAAACCGACCACATCGAGCATTCCACCGTCGGTCGGGTCGGCGATCGTGAAGCCGTTCGAGACCATGCCGACCACGATCAGGCGCGCGGCGATGTTCATGCGTTCGCGGTAACGCCAAAGCGCCTGCGCGGGGTGGATCCCGCCCGCCCACGTCTCCGAATCGGTATAGATCACGAATGTGTCCACCTCGAGCCGTCGGTCGAGTGCGTAGAGCATCGGCAAGGCGCAGTCAGTACCTCCGAACGGCAGCCCGGCGACGGCGCGAACCACGTCGTCGAGGCGCTGGCGCTTCGAGATCGGCAACGGGCTGATTCCGTCGGGCACCTGGTATCGCTTGCGTGCGTCCGGCGCAGTCCACCCGCCCTTCCCCGCGCTCGTGAACGCGACAGTGTGCACGCGAGGC
Source organism: Acidimicrobiia bacterium (assembly GCA_036501845.1). Classification (GTDB taxonomy): domain Bacteria; phylum Actinomycetota; class Acidimicrobiia; order IMCC26256; family PALSA-610; genus JBBREP01. Next base: position 27,896 of record DASXZO010000013.1, read on the forward strand.
TCGGTGGCGAGCGCCACTGCAACCATGGCGGCAGCTCCAAGTCGCGGTGTGAGTCCAGGAATCCCAGCAACGATTCCCGCGCCCATCGACCCGGACACGTCAAGGGCCGCGAGCATGCGCGTGCCAGCGGGTTCGACGCTGCCAAACGACGCGTAGAACGCACGGTCGAGCGCGTCGATCACCGCGGGGACTGGCTCCCACGTGAGTCGACCCCGCACGCCGTGACCCGCACGGTAGGTCAACAGCGCTGCGAGCACTTGAATCGGGTGCAGGCGGGCGCGGCGGATGGCGTTCTCTTCGGCGAGACGACGCACGACGACGTCGCTCGCTTCGTTACCCGGAGCAATCGCTGCGATCGCGGTCATACGACCGAGGTTTCGCACCATTGCACCGAGCCCCATCGCGGGGAGACTCGCCTGCCACACCTCCGGCGCCTTGAGATGGCTCGACTTCACAGCTTCCCAGGGGAGTGCGTGCTCGGAAATGAGTCGCGCCGTGTCAGCCGGCTCCGCGGCGAGCTGTGCCTCGCGGTGCGAGCGCAACAGCGCCGGCGCCGCCGACGTGATGTCAACGTCGAGCTTGCCCACCGCCCAGCGCAACAGCAGATCGTGCTGGCTGTCGCGCACCGGACGCGGCTTAGCGAGTCGCAGCAGGTCGCGGTGGCTCCAGCCCTCGCGCTGCTGGTATTTGACAAGTTGCAATGCGAGCGCGTCCGGCTCTCGATCGAGATACCAGTTGCCGATCGCGTGGCGAAGCCCGCGGCCCCAACCCCGGAACTGCTCGGCGTACCCAGCAAACAAGAACAGCTGTGACCCAGTGCGACACACTCGCGGCACCGCGTTGAGCGCGTAGGCGCGCGTGTCTGGATCGTCTGCGGCCGCGCAGATGGCGAGCGCGAACTGCACCGGCTGTTGGCGGGGGTTCCGACCGGCCTCGGAGATCGCGGTGATCTCGTCGACCGTGCGCCGCCCATCGGCTGCCACGCAGCGCAGCACGACTTCGGCGTTCTCACGCACAAGCTGACGCGCCGTCGCGTAATAGGTGTCGCCGTCGACGCCGAGAATCAGAAAGCGGCGCAGCCGCGCCCAATCATCGACTGCCTACGCGAAGCCGCCGGCGCTGTTGGCGACCTGACCCGAGCCGGGGATCGCTTCTGCCTGGCGCGTCGCGCGGGTCGAGAACCATCGCAGCGGGTTTGTCCCCATCGTTCACCTCCGGCACGAATCGGCACGCGCTCTGGATGGCCGGGCGAGAGTTGAGACCGGATCCCGGCGACCCGAAGGCCACCGGGCCGCGGGTTCGAACCGCGGTTGCCGCGGCGCGGCGTTGCCGATAACCGGACCTCGCCGGCCCGGCCACCAGAAGCGATACCGAGCGTTGTGTTGCGGGCGAGAGTTGCGCCCGACATGTGAGGCGCTCTGCCGTTGAGCTACCGCCGAAGCGGGGCGGAGTCGAACCGCCGTTTTCTCATCCTTGGAAGAGGTAACCGGAACGCGCCGGCCCGCAACGAACAACATGTTAGAGAGTGATCGGCCGGCGCGGCCCGCCAATTCACCGTCGGTGGCTCGAATCACAAACGTTGTGCCCGCAGGCGCCGCTGTGCGATCACTCGGGCCACGGCATGACCGTGAGTCGTGGCCAGAGCTTCGACCACCGCGCAGCCTTGCTGTCGTAGACCGCTCGAGTCGCCAGGACCGGGTTCGGACGCAAGACGAAGTCGAACAGGTCGTCGAATCCAAACGGCGCGTACACGGCAACGTCGGAGCCAGTGGTTCGCAGTCCTACACAGCAGGCAGTGGCGGCGAAGCAGTCGATCGCTGCTTCAGCACTTCGGAACGGCGGGCACGGCACACCGAACTTGTCCTCGTACCAAAGGTACACACGTGCCTCGTTCCTCACCTCGACCTCGCCACCGCATCCAGCAAACACGTCGGCGCTGCGCTTGATGACCTCGTCCTCGGCGTCCCACGACAGGTCGCGGTCGTCGAAGTAGAAGAGGTCGTAGTCGCGGATCCCGCGTTCGGGGTCGTGGCCGTCGAGCACGTTCCAGACGGTTTGGAACAAGCACCCTGCGGTGAGATACCAGCCGGGGAGGCCGAGCACTTCGGCGCGCCGGAGCACCTCGACCACGGTCGGGTTGCGGCGAGCGAGCGCAACGAAACTGGCTTCAGAGGGCGGGTGCGGGCGGCGGAGCGTCGCGTTCACAGCGAGATCCGAGTGGTCGCTGGCAGCGCGGGCTCGGCGCCGCGATTCATGCGAACAGGATCGATGATGACCCTCACCAGACACTCCTCACAGACCCGATCGGGCGACGGGGATCCAGGTCAGGGTCAGGGGCCTGATCTCGAGCCACGACCGCAGACTCAAGCGCGACCTCGGTCGCGTCGCGAGCAGATCGATCGGCTGCGCGCCCGCCGTGCCCTCGGCGTCACGATCAACGACTTGGCTGACGAGTTCGGCCTGCACCGAACCACGGTCATGAAACATCTGACGCCACCCGTACGCGGTTGAGCGCACTGACGATCGCTTTGAGTGATGCGGTGGTGATGTTCGAGTCAACGCCGACACCCCACGTCGCACCGTGCTCGCCACCGATCTCGATGTAGGCGACCGCTCGTGCGTTCGTGCCGGAGCTGAGCGCGTGCTCGGCGAAGTCGATGACCTCGATGTCGAAGCGGAGGTCTTCGTGGAGTGCTTGCGCGAACGCGGCGATCGGTCCGTTGCCCGTCCCGCTGACGGTCCGGGGCTCTTCGTCGACAACCAGATCGGCAGTGATCGTCGTGTCAGCCCCCGCGGTCGACTCAGTGTGCGCGACGAGTTGCACAGGGGGCCGGTCAGGCAGGTACTCCTCGCAGAATGTGGTCCAGAGCGCGTCGGGTGTGATCTCAGTGCCGGTCGTCTCGGTGATGTGCTGGACGGTCTTGGACAGCTCGATCTGGAGGCGCCGCGGAAGATCGAGGCCGTGCTCGGCGGCCATGATGTACGCGATGCCACCCTTACCCGACTGGCTGTTGACCCGGATCACCGCGTCGTAGCTGCGGCCGACGTGCTTGGGATCAATGGGCAGGTACGGCACGGCCCACTCGTCGTAGTCGTCGGGATCGCGCCCGGCGGCCACCGCCTTGGCGTGCATCGCGTCGAAACCCTTCTTGATGGCGTCTTGATGCGATCCCGAGAACGCTGTGTAGACGAGATCACCAACGTAGGGGTGACGCGCATCGATGTCGAGCCGGGTGCAGTGCTCCGCGGTGCGCCGCAGCCGGTCGAGATCGCTCAGGTCGAGCCGGGGGTCGATGCCCTGGCTGAACAGGTTCAGTGCCAGGGTCACGAGATCGACGTTGCCGGTCCGTTCGCCGTTCCCGAAGAGGGTGCCCTCGACGCGGTCTGCGCCCGCCATGAGCCCGAGCTCCGCCGCGGCGACGGCGGTGCCGCGATCGTTGTGCGGGTGCAGGCTCAGCACGATCGACTCGCGGTCTGGGAGGTTGCTGTGCATCCATTCGATGGCGTCCGCGTACAGGTTCGGCGGATACATCTCGACCGTGGCGGGAAGGTTCAACACGATCCGGCGATCGCGGCTGGGTTCGATGACGTCGCAGACCGCGGTGCAGATGTCCATGGCGTAGTCGAGTTCGGTGCCCGTGAAGCTCTCGGGCGAGTACTCGTACAACAAGTCTGTACCTGGGAGACGGTGCTCGAACTGTCGGCACAACCGAGCCGCGTCGACGGCAAGCTGCGTGATCCCGGCTCGGTCGAGTCCGAACACCACATCGCGCTGCAGCACCGACGTCGAGTTGAAGAAGTGCACGAGCACCCGATGCGCGCCGACGAGACTCTCGTAAGTCCGCTCGATCAGGTCGGCCCGGCACTGAACCAACACCTGGATCGTGACATCATCGGGAACGAGATCCTTCTCGATGAGCGTTCGCACGAACTCGAAGTCGGGCTGTGAGGCGGACGGGAACCCAACCTCGATCTCTTTGAAGCCGATCTCCACCAGCGTCGTGAACAGTTCGAGCTTGCGGTCGACGTCCATCGGATCGATCAACGCCTGGTTCCCGTCGCGCAGGTCGACCGAGCACCACGTTGGCGCTTGCTCCATGAGGCGATCCGGCCACCTCCGCTGCAACCCTCCGACCAACGGATGGAAAGGCCGGTACTTCTCGAACGGCATCCGCCTGGGCGTCGCAGGTTGCGGCATGGTGATCTCATTTCCGAATCGGAGGAGCAAATCAGCGCAACAAAAAACCTCCCGGCCCGAAGGCACAGGAGGCGAAAGGCGGCGCACCGGAAAGGTGCCCGCCCTACATAAGAAGGAGGGAGAAAACGACGAACGGGGCGCGCGGAGCGGCGGACATCACGAGCAACGCTACACCGCCTGGCGGCTCATAGCGCCCCGGACCCCGGCCTCATTCGTATTCTGCGGAGCCCTGTGTCCAGATGACCGACTGCGCGTCGATCATGTCGCGGGGACCCAGGTCCGCCTGGTCGCCTCGAATGCGCCAGGCGAAGTCCAGCAGGATCGAGTAGGTCCCCCACTGCGGCGTCGATCGGTACTCGAAGTCGAACTCGTAGGCGTCCGCAGCGATGCGGGTCCACGGTCGGGTTCAGGAACATGACCACGCGCGGCCGGGCGATGAAGCCGAAGACCGTCACGATCGGCCGCGTAACACTCGGGTCTGGAGCCGCGGGAGCGCTGCCACTTGCTCGATCCAGCGCTCGAAGCGCTCACGTTCGCGGCCCGAGCCGTATATCCAATCGTGCAGTCCCATCACGAAGGTTCAGGCCCCCACCGATTCGCGCAGCGCGTCTCGGAGAGCAATCTTCTCGAAGGAGAACAGCAGGTTGGTGTGTGACTCGATTCGCAGCCGCGGCGCGCGATCTCGTCGTACCCGTGGGCGTCCAGCAATGACTCGAGAATGTTGCGGTCGAGCAACTCGACCCATTCCCGGTGCGCGTCCCACTTGTAGCTCCGCTCGGTCTCGACGTACGTCTCGTCCCGGAACCCATCAGCGAAGAAGGCGAGGGAAGTGGTCGCGGCAACGGCGGGCCGCGGGAGTCAGCGCGTTCTGTCGAGCGCTTGGGCGACGCCGGTTCCGGGTACGAGCCAGCGAGGCGATGGCACACCCGGTACCCACTTCTTCCCTCGCGGAACCTCGATCGGTCGCGACGATCGGGGTCTACGGATTCGACATCGAGACATTCCTGGCGAGGCTCGCGGCGGCCGCGGTCGTGACCGTGTTCGACGTCCGGCAGCGCCGGGGCGTGCGCGGCCCGCAATACGCATGGGCAAACTCCCGCCGCCTCCAGGCTGCCTTGGCCGGCGCTGGACTCGCGTACGCACACCATCCCGAGCTCGCGCCGACCACGGAGCTACGACACGTGCAGTACGACGAAGACGCGCGGCAGGGCGTCGGCAAGCGCTCACGCGTCGAGCTGGCCCCCGAGTACACCCGGCGGTACATCGACGAGATCCTCGATCAGGTGGACCTGGACCCGATCGTCGCGGCGATGCCGGTCCATGGGACGACTGCACTCCTCTGCGTCGAGGCCGATCCCGAGGCGTGCCACCGGTCGCTGATCGCGGCCCGGCTCGCCGATGAGTACGGCACGATCGTGACGCACCTTCGCCCCAATGGGCAGGCCCGATAACAGGCGCCTCGCGTTGTCCCTATTGCGAGTGGGCGGTAGAGGACTCGAACCTCCGACCTCGTCGGTGTGAACGACGCGCTCTAACCAACTGAGCTAACCGCCCAAGCGGAACCGAGGACACTAGCGCCGCAGCGTTCACCGACTGCGACGCGTGCCGATGCAGCGTGAGTAGCGTCCGCCACCGTGGAAAAGCTGATGTACCTCGTGCAGCTCGCGCCGGGCACGACGCCCGAGGCCGCGCGCACGGCCATGATCGACGACGTCGGCACGAAGCTGCTCGACGCCGGTGCGCTGGGGCTCACGATCGACGTGGCCGACGAGGCCGCGCAGTTCACCCCGCTCGCTCCCCCGCCGGCCGACGATCCGCTGCATGCAGTGGTGTCGCTCTGGCTCGACGCGTACGACTACCGCGAACCGTTCGAGGCGATCCTGCGCGACCGGGCCGCGAAGCTCGCGGGCTACCAAGTGGTGGAATCGATGTACCGCGAGTACGGCGGCAACCAGTGGTCAGGACCGCGTGAGTGGCCCGATGGGCAACGGTCGCCCGGGCCGCTCGTGGTCACGATGTTCCCGCAACATCCCGACATGGACTTCGACACGTGGATTCGTTACTGGCACGACAAGCAATCGCCGATGTCGGAGGCGATCCAACCGCGCACGCGCTACGTGCGCAATGCCGTGTTCCGCGCCATCACTGCCGACGCGCCGCCGTTTCGCGCCATCGTCGAGGAGGCGTGGCCTTCGATCGACGCGGTGACCGATCCGATGCAGTTCTTCTGCGCTGACGGCGATTCCGACACGCTCACGAAGAACATCACCACGATGATGGAGCACGTGGGCACCTTTATCCCGATGGACCAGATGCGCAACTACCCGATGAGCGAGTGGATCCTCAAGACGTTGTGAGGGCGTGGCGCACGTCGCCGCCGGCGGCGAGGTATTCGATCGCCAACGCGGCGTAGATCGCGATGCCGTTGCGCATCGCCGGCTCGTCGATCGTCATGCGATTCGAATGGCAGCCGTGCGCATGGGCTGGACGCTCGCCGGGCGGGCACACGCCGAGATACGCGAACGCGCCGGGCCGCTCGTTCAACACGTAGGAGAAGTCCTCGGCGCCCATCACCGGCGCGGGCATCTCGTTCGCCGACTCGGCACCGAGCAGGCCCGCGGCGACGCGCCGAGTGAACGCCGCGTGGTCGAAGTCGTTCACCACCACGGGATAGCCCTCGATCACTTCGAGGTCGGCGGTCATCTCGTGGGCCGCGGCCACGTGCTCGACGATGCGGGCGATGCCGGCCCGGGCCGCGCCGCGACTGCCTTCCGACACCGAACGCAGCGTGCCTTCCATCACGACCGATTCGGGGATCACGTTGTTCGTGGTGCCGCCGCGGATCTTGGTGATGGTGATCACCACCGGGTCGAACTGGTTGATGCGGCGCGTGGCGAACACCTGGAGCGCAGTCACGATCTCGGCCGCGACCGGCATCGGGTCGTTCGCGAGATAGGGGCTCGATGCGTGGCCACCCTTACCGGTCACCGTGATGTGCAACACGTCGGCGGCGGCCATGATCGGGCCACCGCGAGTCGCGATCGACCCCGTGGGCGCGTTCGGCGTGACATGCAGCGCGAAGGCGGCGTCGACGCGCGGCCCTTCGAGCACACCCTCCTCGATCATCCAGCGCGCGCCGTGGTAGCCCTCCTCACCCGGTTGGAACATCAGGCGGACACGACCGGCAAGTGTGTCGCGCCGCTCGGCGAGTACCCGCGCCGCACCGCACAACATCGCGGTGTGCGCGTCGTGCCCGCATGCGTGCATGGCGCCGTCGACCTCGCTTGCGAAGTCGAGACCAGTGTCTTCGGGCATCGGCAACGCATCCATGTCGGCGCGCAGCAGCACGGTCGGTCCTGGTTGCGCGCCCACGATGTCGGCCACGACTGACGTGACGTTCGTGCCTGTGGTGACGACGAGATCGAGCGGTGCCAGTGCGTCGACCACCACCTGCTGGGTGCGCGGCAACAACAAGCCTTGCTCGGGATGACGATGGATCTCGCGCCGGAGCGCGACCGCGTCGTCGAGTACCGCGCCAGCGGCAGTAAGCAGGTCGGGAGCATCGACAGCTGTCACGCTTCGAACCCTACGACCGCCGAGCACTTCGGAACCACGCTGCGACGGCGAAATCGAAGCGGGGTTGGAACTCGTCGTAGTCCCGGCGCAGCGCATCACCCGCCCGAGCGGCAGGTAACAACGCGGCCGGGAGCAGTGGGTCGGCGCGCAGGTGCGCGAGCGCGCGAGTACCCGCGAGGAACGCGTCGGCGATCGCAGCACCGGTGCCGCCGCCGCGCAACAACCCGGTCGCGCGCCGCAGCCATTCGTCGAGCGCCACCGCCTGCGCCTGCCACTCCGATACCGCGAACAATGCTTCGGCGAGCTCAACCGGATCACCGTCGGGTCGACCTCGCCAGATGCGGCATTGCTGCTCGCGCTCCCCGAACCGCGCCTCCACGGCTCCAAGGGCCTCGACGGCTTCGACGAGGTTGTCGGGTCGGGTCCACACACCTTCGCGCTGTTCGGCGTAGCGGGCGAGGCGCAGCTCGTGCCGGAGCGCGCCGCGCGCCTCGCTCGAGCGCCCGTCGGCGGTGACCACCGCGATCACCCATTGGCCGTCCCAGTCGCTCTGCATCTCCGGGTGCCGGGCCACGTCGTGCTCGCCACTCCTGGCTCGCACCCGCCCCACGAGCTCGTAGTGGCCATCGGTGGCCTGCAGCTCTCCGGCGTCGACCATGCGGCTGAGTGCCACTCGGGCGGTGCCCGCCGGCACGCCGAAGAGGCCGCACCAGCGCACGAGGTCGGCCCCCGACCGCCGGGGGCTATCCATGCCGAGCAGGAGCGACGCGATCAACGATCGGGCCGACAGCGGGCGGGACGCCGACACGCCAGGCGGGTCCACCCCGTCGACAGAATTGTTACGGATTGCAGTCACCTGTTGTGAGACTGTAACATCACGGCTATGGCGAGCGAAGCTCCGACGCTCACGATGGTGCCCGAACCGGCATTGCTCACGCCGGTGACGGGAGACCGCCTGCGCACCGACGGGCGGCCCGGGCCCGCGCTCCGCGAGGAACTGCGGCGCATCCCCAACCTCCGCAACGCGGTGTCGGTCGCGTCGGTGTGGGTGCAGATCGTGGGCATCGCCGTCGTGGCCGTGTGGCTGAACAACCCGCTCGTATGGCTGCTCGCGATCCTGCTCATGGGTCGCGCGCACGCACAGGTCGCAGCGTTGATGCACGAAGCCGCGCACCGGCTGCTGTTCCGCAACCGGAAGTTGAACGACTTCGTGGGCCGCTGGATTCTCGGCTTCCCGGCCTTCACGCCGATCGACCTCTACCGGCGCGGCCACATGGCGCACCACCGGCAAGAGTTCGGCCCGGACGAGCCCGATGTGCCGCTGTATCGCGGCTACCCGATCAGCCGCTCGTCGTTACGCCGCAAGCTGTGGCGCGACGCCACGGGCCGCACCGGCTGGAAGCTGTTCAAAGGTCTGTTGCGCGGCGTCAACAGCAAGGATGCCGCGGTGCGCGGCCAAGCGCGCCGCATCGTTGCGGCGCAGCTCGTGCTGATCGCGATCTGCTTCGCGGTGGGCCATCCGTGGTTGTGGCTGCTGCTGTGGTTCGTGCCGTTCCTCACGGTGTGGCGCGTGATCAACCGTCTGCGTTCGATCGCCGAGCACGGCGGCATGGTCGAGAGCAACGACCGCCGCAACACCACGCACACGGTGCGCCAGCACGCGGTCGCGCGCTTCTGGATTGTGCCCTACCGCATCGGTTGGCACCTCGCACACCATGTCGACTCCGGCGTGCCGATGTACAACTTGCCGAAGTACCACCGCGAGCTGATCGCCTCGGGCTACATCACACCGGGTCTCGAATACCGCAGCTATCCGGCGTTGTGGCGCAAGCTGTCGCGCCGACCCGAGGTAGTCACGGCTGCCCCAACCGCTACTGCGGCGTGAGTCGCGGCGGCACGAGCACGCCGAGCGCGGCTTCGGCTCCTGTCGCGATCGACATCAGCTCGAGGTCGGCGCAACGCGGGGCCACGATCTGCAACGCGATGGGCACGCGGTCGCCGTCGCGCTCGACGAAGCCGCACGGCACCACCGCGGCCGGCGAGCGCACGAGGTTGAACGGCATCGTGTAGTCGGCCGCCCAACCGGGTCCGTACGGACTCGGCTCGCCGATCTTCGGCGGCACCGTGGCCATCGCCGGCGTGATGAGCACCGACGCGCGCTCCCACAACGCGGCGAGTTGTTGCAACGCGACGTGTGCGCCCGACTGACCGTTGAGCATCTGCGCGGCGGTGGTGTGCTCACCGAACGCCGCCGTGAATTGCGCGGCGGGTAGGAACCGGCCCTCCCATGGAGTCGGATCGCTGGTCGCGGTGTGCCACGAGCCTGGCGCGGCCTGCGCGATCCAGGCGACCACGGCGGGCGGATCGAAGATCGCGTCGGTGGTGTCGACCACGTCGAGCCCCGCCGCCGCAAGGGCACGCAGCGCGGCTTCGCACGTGTCGATTACGTCGGCATCAGGGTGCGCCGTGCCGAGCGTGGGCGACCACACCGCGCGCACGCCGTCGAGCGACGCGCGAGTGGCCGCGTCGGCGAAGGAGCCGGGGAGGTCGAACGAGAGCAGGTCGAGCGCCGACACGCCCTTCACCACGTCGAGCGCGTAGGCGATCTCGGCGAAGGTGCGGGCCATCGGACCGCGGGTGGAGAGCGGCCCCCACGTGGGCGGGGCGACATCGCCGTTCGGCACCACGCCATGGGTGGGCTTGAAGCCGGCGATGCCGCACACGGCCGACGGGATGCGGATGGAACCGCCACCGTCGGAGCCGGTGCAGAGGCTCACCAGGCCGGCTGCCACCGCCGCGCCCGAGCCCCCCGACGACCCGCCGCTCGTGCGGTGCGGCGCCCACGGGTTCCCGGTGGGGCCGAACACGAGGTTGTCGGTCTCGGCGTGGAAGCCGTAGGCCGGCGTGTTGGTCTTGCCCACCACCACGGCACCGGCGGCCCGCAGGCGGGCCACTTCCACCGAGTCGGCCGAGGCGGTCGGGCCGTGCGCTCGTACCGGGTCGCCGCACACGGTGCGAAAGCCTGCGGCGTCCTCGAGATCCTTCACGCCGATCGGCACACCCGCGAGCGGGCCGACCTGGTCGCCCGAGGCGAGGCGGCGCTCGATCTCGGCGGCCTGGGCCCGGGCGCCGTCGGCGTCGAGTGCGCAAAATGCGTGGATCGCGGGGTCGAGCTCGGCGATCCGTGCCAACGCGGCCTCGACCACTTCGGTGGGCGACCGCTCGCTCGATCGCACCGCCTCGGCCACGTCCACGACGTTTTCGGTCATCCGCGGGAACGGTAGTCGCCGACGAAATGCCTGGTCAGGGGTCGGTGGGCATCGTCGGTCGCGGATGAGGCAGAATGGGGGTTCTACGAAGTCACGACAGGTTTCCCAGGACGGTGAGGCGTGCCGAGAAAAGGTCGAGCACGACGTTTTCGCGAGGCTCGCGAGCTGAAACAGGGTTTCGACGACGACCTGTTCAAGGAAGACAAGAACTCGACGCTCGCCGACGTGTGGGACCCCACGTCAAAAGCCACGCAGGCCGCCGACGACGATGACGAGTGGGACGACGACGAAGTCGACGACGACGAGGAGTACGACCCCCTCGACCACTAGCGCCCGGCGCCCGTCGACTCGCGCGCCGGGCGTCGGTTTTATTAGA
>DASXZO010000014.1:0-76268 GCA_036501845.1 Acidimicrobiia bacterium
ATGCAAGTCAAACGACGCATACGCGAATGGGTCAGATGGCGCGGTCGCGGCCTTCCCAATACGGGTCGCGCAGCGTGCGCTTCAACAGCTTGCCGGTGGGCTCGCGTGGCAACTCGTCCACGAGGTCGAGCGAGCGCGGCCACTTGAACTTGGCGAGCCGGCCGTGCACGTGGGTCATGATCGACTCGCGCAGGGCATCGTCGGCCACCACACCAGCGCGCGGCTCCACCACTGCCTTGATCTGTTCGCCCATGTCGTCGTCGGGAACGCCGAACACCGCGGCGTCACCCACATCGGGATGCTCGAGCAACGCGGCTTCGATCTCGGCCGGATAGATGTTCACGCCGCCGGCGATGATCATGTCGGCCTTGCGGTCGCACAGGAACAGGAAGCCGTCTTCGTTGAGGTAACCGATGTCGCCGACCGTGAAGAAGCCCTCGGCGTCATGGCTCTTGTCGGTCTTGGTCTTGTCGCCCTTGTACTCGAAGTCGCCCGAGCCCATCTTCATCCACACGGTGCCGGGTTCGCCGGGCGGCACCACGTTGCCGTCGTCGTCGGTGACCTTGACCTGCGCGATCGCCCACGCCTTGCCGACGGTGCCGGGATACTTCAGCCAATCCTCGGGCGTGGCGGTGGTGCCGCCCCCCTCGGTGGCCGCGTAGTACTCCCAGATCACCGGGCCCCACCAGTCGAGCATCTTGCGCTTGACGTCGATCGGGCACGGCGCGGCCGCGTGGATCGCCCATTTCATCGACGACACGTCGTGCTCGTGCTTGACGTCTTCGGGCAGCTGCAGCATCCGATGGAACTGCGTGGGCACCATGTGCGTGTGCGTGACCTTGTAACGGTCGATGAGACGCAACGTCTCGGCGGGATCCCACTTGTCCATGCACACCACCGTGTGCTGGGCATGGATCGAGTTACCCGCGAACTGCGTGACCGCGGTGTGATAGTTCGGCGACGTCGACAGGTGCACGTTGTCGTCGGCCTGTGGGATGCCGAAGAGCCCGAAAAAGCCGGTCATCAGCTCGGCCATCAGGTCGGGGTCGATCGGCGGCAACGGGCGCTTCACACCCTTCGGGAAACCAGTGGTGCCCGACGTGTAGTGCATCGCCTGGCCCGCGGCGAGATCGTCGGGACGCGCCGTCGGCTGCGCCGCGATCGCGTCGTCGAGCGAACCGAAGCCGTCGATCGTGCCGTGCGCGAGACGGTGGCTATTCGGGATGCCGGCCTCGTCGGCCGCCGGCACGATCGTGGCCGCGAAGCGCTCGTGCGACAAGAGCACCTTGGCTTCGGAGTCCTTCAAGATGTAGGCGATCTCCGGCGGCGCGAGGCGGTAGTTGATCGGCACGTAATAGAAGCCGCCCTGCTGCGCCGCGAGCAGCACCGACAGCGGAAGGCTGCCATTGGGCAGCACGGCAGCGACGGTGTCGCCCTTGGTCATCCCGAGCGCGCGCAGCGCGTGGAGGACCTGGTTGCAGCGAGCGAGGATGTCGCCGGCGCTGTGCTCGGTGCCATCGGGGTCGACCACCGCCAAATAGTCCGGGTCGGCCTCTGCGCACTTCCAGAATCCGGGCATGAGCCGAATATAGAACACGTTCTAGTCACACTTGCAAGGCGATGGGTGTGGCACACTGTGTTGCGTAGTGGTGGGCCATTGATCGGGAGGGCAAGCCCGTGGCCATTGGGACTCTTCGCGTCGCGTCCGCGTTGTTCGTCGTCGTAGCCGGCTCTTCCGGCGCCCTCGAGCGACCGGCAGCCGCAGCCGTCCGACCAAACGCGGGCACCACGATCACGGTCAACACGACCGTCGACGCCGCAACCGACGGCAACTGCTCACTCCGTGAAGCGGTGCAAGCCGCCAACACCGATACCGCGGTCGATGCTTGCCCGGCCGGCAACGGGGCCGACACGATCGACCTTCCCGCCGGGCACTACACGCTCGTGCAGGGCCCGCTCGAGGTCACCTCCGACATCGCGATCATCGGCGACGCCGGCACGTTGATCGACGGTGATGCCATCCATTGCTGCTTGACGACACGAGCGTTGCACGTGAACACGGGCGCCACACTGACGCTCGGGAACGTCAGCGTTCAGAACAGCGCACCGGCGATCCGCAACGACGGCACGCTGGTCATGAACGGCGGCAACCTCGACGACAACATGGCGCCCTGGCACAACCAGGACGGCAGCAACGGGATCGCGAACTTCGGGACCGCGACTCTCGACAACGTGCTGATCCGGTACACGGCGAACGCCATCACCAACCTCGGGACCTTCAACGCGACCGGGACAGTGTTCGATCACGATCCCACGGTCAACGACTTTGCAACCATCAACAACGCCGGTCCGATGTCGTTGAACCGCAGCCGCTTCCTTCGCACCATTACCTGCGGATGCTCCTCGAGAGTGATCGTGACTGGCGGTCACCCACTCACGATCACCAACAGTGAGTTCGCAGGCAATTCCGGCACCTTCGTGATCCAGAACCTCCTCGGGCCGGTCACCATCGTCGACTCGGCCTTCGACGACAACGCGGGCGTGCCGATCTGGAACCAAGCGTCGCTCACCGTCACGGGTACGCGCTTCAGTGGGAATCGTGCCGCGCACGCGCATCCCGGCGCGATCCTCAACGACGGCCAGCTCGACCTCAGCGGCTCGACGATCGACCACAACGTCGGCGATACAAGTGGAGGCATCCTCAACTGGGCCACGATGACGCTCACCAACGACACGATCGCCGACAACGTCGCGCAGTTCGATTCCGTGTCCGGCGCCAACCTCATCCTGCCGAGTGGTGCGTTCACCAACGCCGGCACCGCGATGATCCGCAACACGACGATCGCGGGCAACACAATGCTGGGCTTCCACGACTGGCGCTGGCACGCGGGCGGCATCGTCACGATGGCGGCTCCGATATCGATCGGGCCAATCTTCTCTGGCTACACGGCGATGTCGAACTCGATCCTGTCCGACAACACTGCGCCGGCGCCGGTGCAGTCGCAGGACTGCTACGGCCTGATCCACTCGCTCGGCTACAACCTCGTGGAGAACTCCACCGATTGCTTCGTCGGGGCCACGACCACCGGCAACGTCATCGGGAGCACGGCGCATCTGCGCGCACTCGCACCCAACGGCGGGCCGACGATGACGATGCTCCCGCCATGGGACAGCCCGGTCGTCGATACCGGCAACCTTGCAACGACGAACGACGCGGACGCGACGACCTGCTTCACCACCGATCAGCGTGGCGTGACCCGTCCACGTGACGGCAATGCCGACGGCATTTCACGCTGCGACATCGGGGCGGTGGAACGGTGAGATCTCTCCGCCGCGGCGCCGCCCTGCTGCTCGCGCTCGGCCTCGGCAGCGCCGCCTCGATCGCGGCGGCGCGGCCGGCGACAGCACGCGTCCGTTCCAATACCTTCAGCAACATCACGGTCACGACGGCGTCCGACGACAACACCGTCGACGGCAACTGCTCGCTACGCGAAGCGATCGAGGCGGCGAACACCGCAAGCGCGGTCGACGCCTGCCCGGCCGGCGGCAGCACCACCAGCATCGGACTCCGTCCGAACACCACCTACGTGCTCCAGCACGGCGAGCTCGATGTAGAGAGCGACATCGACCTCGTGGGCGACGGGGAGGGGTCGACGGTCATCGACGACGAGAACACGGCCTGCAGCCAGTGCGCGAACGCCTTTTCGGTGGCGCCGGGCGGAACTCTCGGGATGGGTCAGCTCACGATTGCGCAGGCTCCGACCGCAGTGCGAAACCGCGGCAACTTCGATGCCGACATCACCACCATCGACAGCGAATACGCGAACTGCGCCGACCGCACGGCTGGTGAAGCCGGCGGCATCGACAACCTGGGAACTGCCCGGCTCGGCGACGTGACGATCAGACGCACGACCGATGCGATCGTGAACTCGGCGCACGCGACGCTCCTCGCCATCGGCTTGACGATGAGTGACAACGGCGTCGACGTGGGCGACGGTTGTATCGAAGCGCAGTCGTTCCTGAACGAAGGCATCGCGACGTTGACCCACGCGACGTTCGACACCGACGTCGCCGACGCGGTGCCGTCCGATTCAATCACCAACGACGGCACGTTGAACATCGAACACAGCGAGTTCCTCGGCGACGTCGGCGGTGTTGGTCCTGCAGTGGTGGAGAACGCGGGGACGGCCGCCATCACGGATTCGGCGTTCGACCGCAACAGCATGTTGGCCGTCGACAACCGGTCGACGTTGACCATCTTGCGGACGCGTATCAGCACGAACCTCGGCGACGAAGCCGGCGCAATCAAGAATGGTGGCGCAATGCTCGTGACCGATTCGACGATCGACCACAACGCCGGGACGATGAGCGGAGCCGTCGTCAACCAGGGCCGGGCGACGCTCGTGGACGACACGGTCACCGACAACCGCGTCACATGCTGCGGCACCACGCCGAACTTCGCGCCAGCAGCGAGCGGCGCGATCACCAACGCGGGCGTGCTGATGGTGCGCAACACCACGGTCGCCCGCAACGAGGCCTTGGGCGTGAAGGACTGGCACTACGCCGCCGGCGGCATCGTCACGACCGCGCCGGGCTACACCGCCTTGAGCAATTCGATCGTGTCGGACAATCACGCGGCGGCGCCAGTGGTCGCGCTCGACTGCTTCGGTGGGTTCCATTCGCTCGGCTACAACCTGATCGGGCACCTGCTCGGCTGCATCGTGGGCGCGACAACCACGGGGAACATCTACGGCGTGTCGCCCGGCCTCGAGCCACTCGGGGCGTACGGCGGCTCGACGATGACGTCGCCGCCGATGTGGAACAGCCGCGCGGTCGACGCAGGAAGTCCAGCGGCTCCGCGGGAGAGCGACCAGACCACGTGCACCCCGCTCGATCAGCGCGCCGTCTCTCGACCGCGCGACGGCAACGGCGACGGCATCGCGCGCTGCGACATCGGCGCGGTCGAACGCTGACATCTTCAAGGAAGGACACACCCATGGCACATCGAGCGCGCCGGACCGTCGTGAGCGTTGCCGTCGTTGGCCTGTCGGGAATCGCGGCGTTGAGCTGGGCGCCAGCTGCACACGCGACCGGCGGAACCACGATCCACGTCACGACCACGGCGGACGACAACACCGTCGACGGCAACTGCTCGCTGCGCGAAGCAGTCCAGGCCGCCAACACCGACAGTGCAGTTGACGCGTGCCCGGCGGGCAACGGCGCCGACACGATCACGCTCGGCGCGGCACACTTCACGCTCACGCGCGGCACACTCGAGGTGCTGTCGAACGTCACGATCACCGGCACCATCTCGGGCGGCCTGGGCACGATCATCGACGGGAACGCCACGAGCTGTCCCACTCACGAAGCACTGCACGTGAACACGGGTGCGACCGTCACTGTGCAAAACGTGAGCTTTCAGGACGCCCAACCCGGGATTCGCAACGACGGCACGCTGCACATGACGGCTGGGAACCTCGACAACAACCTCTCCACCTGCGTCAACAGCGATGAGGCGAACGGCATCGCAAACTTCGGCACGGCGACCCTCTTCGACATGCCGATCGTGCACACGTTCTTCCCGATCTTCAACGGGCCCCAAGCGACACTCGACGCGGACCGCGTGTTCTTCTCGCACAACGGCGGCAACAACCGGGGCGCGTCGGTCACCAACCAGGGGACGATGACGCTCGACAATGCAACCTTCGACGGCGACATCTATAAGTGCTGCAACGACGAGTCGGTACTCAACATCGGAGTGCAGATCACGATCGAGAACAGCCGCTTCTTCGACAACGAACCCATCGGTGCACCCGGCACCATCACGAACGGGCACGTTCTCGACAACGAGAGCAATGCGACGATCACCGACTCGGCCTTCGATCACAACGCGACGGCCAGCCCGATCTGGAACCTCGGCGGCAACCTGCTCGCCGACGGCATCCGGGTCTCGACGAACCGCACGGCGTACAGCTCCTTCGAACCGGGCGGCATCCTCAACCAAGGCCACTTCGTGCTGGAAAACAGCACCGTCGACCACAACCTCGGTGGCGCGGCCGGTGGCATCCTCAACGCTCGCGGCACGAACTGCGGTTGCTTCAACCTCACCCTCCTCAACGACACGATCACCGGAAACCAGGCAGTGATGGCAACGACGTCCGGTCCGAAGGACATCTTCCCGGCCGGAGGCGTTTCCAACGCGGGGGTGTTGCTCGCGCGCAACACCACGATCGTGCGCAACGGCATGGTCGGCTTCCACGACTGGCGGGACCACGCGGGTGGCCTCACGAGCGCAACCGGCGCGTTCAGCGAGCTCGCGAACTCGATCGTGTCGGACAACACCGCAGCCGCGCCCGTGCAGTCGCAGGACTGCTTCGGCAGCATTCAATCTCTCGGCTACAACCTGGTCGACAACTCCACTGACTGTTTCGTCGGCTCGACGACTACCGGCGACGTCATCGGCGTGTCGGCGCATCTGCGAGAACTCGCGCCGAACGGCGGCCCGACGATGACCTCGCTGCCGCCGTGGGACAGTCCGGTGGTCGACACCGGAAATCCCGCCCATCCCGACAGCTCCGACATCACAAAGTGCATGCAGATCGACCAGCGCGGTGTCGCCCGCCCGCGCGACGGCAACGCCGACGGCATCTCTCGCTGCGATATGGGCGCCGTCGAACGTTGAGCAGCTGACGGCATTCACCGCGCGAATTACGACCTAACGTCGAGTTTCACGCAACAAGGGGGCACATACATGCACACTCATCGACTTCTGCGCGCGTTCGCGGGCACGACAGTGATCGGTCTTTTGGGAATCGCCGGCGTCGGGGCGTTCGCAACCGCGGCGCACGCCGCCGGCACCACGATCACCGTCACCACGACCACGGACGACAACGCCACCAACGGCAACTGCTCGCTGCGAGAGGCGCTCGCAGCCGCCAACACCGACACCGCGGTCGACGCCTGCCCAGCAGGCAGTGGCGCCGACACCATCCTGCTCGGCTCGCACACCTACACGGTGAGCATCGACGAACTCGATGTGTTGTCGAACGTGACGATCCAAGGAGTCGCTAGCGACTCCACGATCATCGACTACGAGCCCTCAGGCTGCACCAACGTGTGCACCCGCGCCTTCTTCGTGCACGGCGGCGGCGCGCTGACAATGTCGCACGTGGCCATCGCGCACGCACCGACCGCTATCCGCAATCAGGGCACTCTGAACCTCGCCGGCATTGTGATCGACAGCGAGAATGCGTCCTGTGGCAGCCATCCGATTGATGTCGCGAGCGGTATCGAGAATCACGGAACCGCCACGTTGCAGGGCGTGTCGATCACGCGCACCGGAGACACGATCTTCAATGCTCTCGGCGCGACCTTCACCGCCGCGATCTTGACCATGCACGATAACGGGCCGTGTGACGAGGGCCAGTCGATCGAGAACTCCGGCACGATGAGCCTCGCGAACTCCACCTTCGAAGCCGACATCGATCATCTCGACTACGCAACATCGATCCAGAACGAGCCGACCGGCCACCTGTCGGTCATGCACAGTCGCTTCCGGCACAATACGGGTGGCCAGGGCACCGAGGTCATCTCGAACGTGGGCAACGCCACGATCACCGACTCGGCGTTCGACGACAACACGATCG
Source organism: Acidimicrobiia bacterium (assembly GCA_036501845.1). Taxonomy (GTDB): domain Bacteria; phylum Actinomycetota; class Acidimicrobiia; order IMCC26256; family PALSA-610; genus JBBREP01. Next base: position 7,647 of record DASXZO010000014.1, read on the forward strand.
TGCCAATTGTCAATGATGGCGTGCTCGATGTGTTCGGCTCGCGCTTCAGCACGAACAACGTCGGCTTCTACGAGCCCGGCGCGATCGAGAACCTGTCCGATGCCGCCACCATTGTCTCGTCGACGATCGACCACAACATCGGCCCGAACGGCGGCGCGGTGTCGAACAACACCGGCGCATCCCTCACACTCACGAACGACACGATCACCGACAACGCGGCACGCGATAGCGCCATCGGCGCGAAGGGCTCGCTGCCGAGCGGCGGGCTCACGAATTACGGCATCGCGATGATCCGCAATACCACGATCGCCCGCAACCAGGTGCTCGGCTTCCACGACTGGCACTACCACGCCGGCGGCCTCGTGACCATGCCGCACGGCTACACCGCGCTGTCGAACTCGATCCTCTCCGACAACTCCGCCCAGGCGCCGGTGACGGCCCCAGATTGCTACGGCGTCATTCACTCGCTCGGCTACAACCTCGTCGAGAACACCGCTGACTGCTTCGTCGGCGCCACGACAACGGGCAATATCCTCGGTCCGTCGGCGCACCTCTACCCGTTGGCTGCGAACGGCGGGCCGACGATGACGTCGCTCCCCCGCTGGGACAGCCCCGAGGTCGACAGCGCAAATCCCGCCACGCCCGATAACGACAACCAAGCCAAGTGTGCCGAACGCGACCAGCGCGGCATCGCCCGTCCTCGGGACGGCAACGCCGACGGCGTCAGCCGCTGCGACATGGGCGCCGTCGAACGCTGATCCTCGGTACGCGTCGTGACGTTTGTGGGGTCACAGACTCCCAAAACGTCACGACGCGGCTGCATGGGCGAGACGCTCGTGCGTGGCGAGCGCGATCGATATAGAACGCGCTCCGCGTTCGGTGCCCATCCCATCCGTCGGTCTCGTGGGCAAGCAAGACACTCGGATTCGCGACGTCGATGTGGTACGTGCGCGGGCACCCGCACCGGATACTCACGCACCACGTCGGTGAACCCGGCCACGTGCTCCAGCAGTTGCGCGACGCGCTCTGAAAAGAGGCTGTCGCCAGGCTCGTAGCCCGGCAAACGCGATTCGAGCACACGATGCACGACCGACATGCGGCGACCGTGCGCCGACTTCAGCCGAGCCGCGCATACGGCGAGCCCGTCGGCGGTCATGAGGTGGCGGCGTATCCATTCGTCGGCGAGGCGGCCGAGTTGGTCGGCATTCATGCGGCCGGACAGGTCGCACAACGTCCTCTCCGGTGACGTGAGTGGGAGGCCACGCACCGTGCGACGATCGACTTGCACGACGACGCTGTGATGGCACCGAATGTCGGAGAGCGCCGAAGAGCAGCGCCGCGGTTCGACGATCTCCACAAGCGTGTGAGCGAAACGGTTCGCACGCCACCCTCGCGCCGCGGCACCATGCGACAGCAGGGTGTCCTCACCGCCGGCCAGCACCGCGCCGAGGGCTGACTGCTCCCAGCATGCCGGTGTGCCCGCGACTCGCAGCACGCCACGGCGGACGGCAACGAGCTGACCGCTCGCGACACGCTGCTTGAGATGGTGCTGTTGCAGTCCTGCGGTTCGGGCTTGCCGCGTGGCAATGAGCCCGTACTGCGTGCGCGCGATTGCGGCAATCGAGCGATCGGCGGATTCGAGCAAGAGGCCTGTCATCCCCAGAGCATCGCCGGACCCTGCGACATCGAACGCGTCGTGAATGGAACGTGTTCTAGCCTCGCCGGCCTATGGCGATCCTCGAAGAGCTGACCACCAAACACTGCACCGTCGAGCGCGACGGTGCAGTGGTGACCATGACGATGAACCGGCCCGAGAAGCGCAACGCGCTTTCGAGCGACATGCTCGCCGGCCTCGTGATGGCATACGAGTACATCGACGCCACGCCCGAAGTGCGCTGCGCGATCCTCACCGGCGCGGGCGGAACGTTCTGCTCGGGCATGGATCTGGTGTCGATGGGCCAAGAGCCCGACGACCCGCGCGTGAAGGCCGTGATGGCACGCGGCAACAGCCCGCACTGGAAGGCGCTCTTGCGCGACTACCGCCTCTCGAAGCCGCTGATCGCCGCGGTCGAGGGCTACGCGGTGGCCGGCGGCACCGAGATCCTGCAGGGAACCGACATCCGCGTCGCCGGGGAGACGGCGATCTTCGGGGTGTGGGAGGCCAAGCGCGGCCTGTTCCCACTCGGCGGTTCGGCGTGCCGGCTGCCGCGCCAGATTCCGTACACGGTGGCAATGGACATCCTGTTGCGTTGCCCGCCGGTCGATGCGAACTGGGCCAAAGAGATCGGGCTGATCGGCCACGTGGTGCCAGAAGGTGAGGCCCTCGCCAAGGCTCGAGAGCTGGCCGACGAAGTGGCCCAGTGCGCGCCGCTGTCGACGATGGCGATCCTCCAGGCGTGGCGCGAGACCGAGCATTTGAGCGACGCCGAAGCGATGGCGCATCAAGATTCGATCGGCTGGCAGGTGTTCGCGAGCGACGACGCCAAGGAAGGCCCCAAAGCGTTCGCCGAGAAGCGCGCCCCCAACTTCCAGGGCAAGTGACATGAGTCCCGCTGACGAGCTTGCGCCCCGAGCGGCGACTAGAGCACCTACCCGCGAGCGCAGCGAGCCCCGAGTGCGACGGGAGCTCGCCGCGAAGGCGAACGAAGATGATTGGCGCCCCGCCGCCAATCATCTGATTGAGCCGGAGCAATAGACGCGTGAGCGAAGCAGCACCTGGATACCCCGACGAGATCGCATATGTGAGTCCCGAGCGGGCGCGGCTCGCCGAGGCGGCGCGCGCACTGATCGACGCGGTGATGACCACACCCGACGCGACGGCCGACCAGTTGACTGCATCTGCGAGCCGCATCGAGGCCACCACGCTCGAGCTGGTGGGCGACGTCGATCGCATGCAGCGACGCGACGACACGCTGCGTACCCACGGCGACTACCTGCCCCGCTCCCCCGTGGTCGGTCAAGCGTCGCCGCTCGCGCCCGGCTCGATCGACTGGGAGCTCGTCGACGACCCCGCGCACGAGGGATGGAAGCGCTGCGTCGCCACGGGCACACTCACCGCGGCGTACGAAGGCCCGCCGCGATTCGTGCACGGGGGCATCGTCGCCCTGTTCTTCGACGAGATCCTCGGCATCGCCAACATCGCAAGCGGCTGCCCGGGCATGACCGGTTCGTTGACCGTGAAGTACCGGCGGCCCACGCCGCTCTTCCAAACGCTGCGCTGGGAAGGCTGGGTGGAGGAGGTGCACGGACGGCGGGTGCGTTCACGAGCCACCGTGCACCACGGCGACGTGCTCTGTGCCGAGGCCGACGGCGTGTTCGTGCAGCCCCGCCAGGAGCTGCGCGAGGCGTATTTCGGCGCCGACGCCGCCGAGGCGACCTGATCGACGAATCCGCCGCGCGCCATCATGGTGGCGCGTGATCGACGACCTCCTGCCGCACGGTTCGCGCGCGCGCAAGCGCAGCGCACCTGCGCCTGCGGTTGCGGCGGCGCCCGAACCGACACCGGTCGAGCCGCCCACGCCCACCCCCGCACCCACGCCGACGCCCGCGGTGCGACGGCGCCGCCGTCACACACGCGAGACCGTGTTCGGTGTGGTGCTCGCGCTCGCCGCCGCGATCGCGATCACGTGGTGGGCCACCAGCTCACGCGATCCGAAACCCACGTTCCTCGGGCCCTCGCAAGCGACGATCGCGGGCCCGCCGGTTTCAACCGTGTCGGGTGGCGGTCCACCGGCCTCGTCACCGACGCCCGGGCCGCGCTTCGGCGTGCGACCACCAGTGCCGGCGCCGAGCGCGCCCGACGCGCCTACTGCCACCGAAACGCGCGCCACCCGCACCACGCTGCTCACCACATACACCGCGCTGCAAAGCGTGAACCGAGCGTCGCACTCGTACCAGACGATCTCGCTGGAGACGCTCGGTCATCTCCTTCCGAACATCACCATCGAAGACGGCGGCGCGAGCTCTACGAACTCGTCGGTCGTGTCGCTCCTCACCCCCACATCCAATCGAGTGGTCATGGCAGTACGTGACGACTCCGGATGCGAGTGGCTGCGCGACTTCGGCTCCGGCCCGCAATTGACGACCCAGAGCGGCGTGGTGATCACCTGCTCGGCCGCGGCCGCACCCACCACAGGCTGGACCAGCGCGCAATGACGGGCATGACCGGCGCGTCCGCCACCGTGTAGACATCGGCGATGGCGAGCACGACCGCGCCCGGCAACGGCCGGGCGCGCACGGGGGGCCGCGCCGCCGAGACCGAGGCGCGCAAGCGAAGGATTCTCGCGGCGGCGGCACGGCTCGCGCGGCGCGGTGGTTACGACGCGGTGCAGATGCGCGACGTCGCGGCCGACGCCGAGGTCGCGCTGGGCACGCTCTACCGGCACTACACGTCGAAGGATCAGTTGCTACTCGCGATGCAGCTCGACCAGACCCAGACGCTGCGGCGACGCCTCGAGTTGCACCCGCCCGACGGTGAGAGCGCGGCCGACCGCGTCGCCGACGTGCTGCGGCGTGCCTGCAAAGGACTCGAACGCGATCCGCTCGTGACCGGAGCGATGGTGCGCGCGATGTTCGCACCCGAGCCCGACGTGATCGGCGTGAAGCGATCCGTGCAGGAACAGCTCCACAGCATCATCGAGTCGGCGATCGCACCCGAACACACCGCCAGCGCGGGCGCAGGCGAAGCAAGTGTCGATGCGGTCGTCGACGTGCTCGGACACGTGTGGTTCGCGGCAATCGCGTTCTGGGTGAACGGCCTCACCGACGGCACGGCGATGGCCGACCGCCTCGCGAGCACCGCGCACCTACTCCTGGAGTAGCGCGCGTACCTCCGCGGCGAGCGCCACGTTGTCGAGGTTCGACGAGTCGACTGGCCCGAGTACGAGCGTGGTCGCGCCGGCGTCGACGTAGGGGCGGAGTTGCCGCGCGACGGTGGCCGGCGCGCCGGTGATCGCGGCAGGTGGCGCTCCCAGCGATTCGGCACGTGTGCGGGCACTCTCGTCGGTGGCGCCGAGCACCACCAACCCGCCCCACGTGAGCTCGGTCGAGGGCGCACGACCGCGCACGTCACGGCCTTCGGACGCGAAATCGATCACGCGCGCGCCCCACACGTTCCACGCCGCGCACGATTCATCGATGCTGCTGCGTACCAGGTGGTGCCGACCACCGATCCACACCGGCACCTCGGGCGCGCCGGCCGCGAGCGCGTCGCGCGTGGCCCGCAAGAGCTCGATCCGCCTTGCCAGCGGCGGGAAGGGGATGCCGAATTGTTCGTGCTCGGGCCGGCTCTCGTGATCACCGGCGCCGAGTCCGATCAGCAGTCGGCCCGGAGCCTGCTGATCGAGCGTGCGCACCGCAGCCACGACGACCGCGGCCGGTCGCAACGAGGTACGGATCACGAGCGACCCGATCGCGACGCGATGCGTCTCACGGGCGACCGCGGCGAGGAGGGCGAAGCATTCGACCGCCGGGCGTTGGCGGCCGTCGCTCCCGATCCGGAACATGTGGTCGTACGCGAACACCGAGTCGAGCCCGGCGTCGTCGGCGGCAGACGCGATCGCCAAGGGCGCGTCGAGACTCCTGGTGAACGACGGCAACGTGAGGCCGAGGCGCAGCGTCATGCGACGAGCTCTGCGGCTTGTGCCGCGGCGCCGATCGCGCCGGCGCGCTCGCCGAGAGCGGCAGGAACGACGCGTATGACGTTGCGATACTGAGTGCCTTCGAGGTGTGCGCGGAACGCGGCTTCGAGGGGCGTGAACAGCAGCGCGCCGAGACCGACAAGTCCGCCGCCGATCATGATGAGCTCGGGGTCGAGGATGTTCGACAGTGCGGCGAGTCCCAGCGCGACGTTGTCGGCGAACTCGTCGAGCACGGCCAGCGCGCCGGCATCACCCGCCGCGGCCGCGGCACCGACGTGCACCCCGGTGACAGGCGCGCCCGCGGCAACCTTCGCGATCGCGGCGCCGCGGCCGCTGGCCACGAAGTCGGCGCCCATCCGGCCGAGCGCGGTGCCCGAGGCCATGGCCTCCCAGTGCCCGCGCTCGCCGCAGGCGCAGATCGGCCCCGACCGATCGAGCGTGAAGTGGCCGATCTCTGCGGCGAAGCCGTTGGCACCCCGGTAGATCGCGCCATTGGCGATGATCGCGCCACCGATGCCGGTGCCGAGCGTGACAAGCAGCGCGTCGCTCGTGCCGCGGGCCGCGCCGTACAGCAACTCGCCGTAGCCGGCCGTGTTCGCGTCGTTGTCGACCGACACCGGCCGCGCGCTGAGCTGCTCCATGTGCTCGCGCACGGGCAGCACGAGCACCTCGGGGAGGTTCGGGCCGTAGCGCATGTGGCCGGCGAAGTCGACGAGGCCTGCGATCCCCACCCCCACCGCGTCCGCAGTGGGCACACGCGCCGCGAGCTCCCCGTACACCGCGTCGATCGCACCCTGCACGCCGTCGGCGCCGCGCCCGTTCAGCACCCGATGTTCGTCGATCACCGCGCCGCGCGCGTCGAGCGCGACGCCGAGCACCTTGGTGCCGCCGACGTCGATTCCGATCGTGGGGGGCATTCAGGCGATGTCGATGCGGCGGACGCGGCGATGCGCGCTCCCCGGCGATGCATCGTCGGAGCGTTCCGCCGTCGCGTCCGGGGCCTCACCGCGCGGTTCCCCCCGTTGGGCGGCAACGTACGCACGCTGCTCGTCGATGGCGCGCTCCGCCGCGTCGATTGCCACCCGCGCCACCTCGAGGAGCTCGTAGGCCGCGTTCAACATATGCTCGAGTGCTTCGGGTTGCGCGGCCTGGGCTTCCGCGAAGAACGCACCGACCGGACACCGGTAGCACTCGTCGTGGCCCGCCGGGCTCATCGCCGCTCTCGCACGGGAACGAAGTCCACTTCGAGCCGACCCGCGTCGAAGCGCGCGCCCGAGATCGCGCGCCCGCGCAGGCTGTCGGGCAACGCGAGCGCGCGCCGGTACGGCCCCACGGCGACGAGCAGGTCGTCACCGGCGCTGGCGAGTTCCACGTCGCCGCCCGTCACGTGGGGCAGGTGCAGCGAGAGCACGAACTTGCCGTCGATGGCGTCGACACGCATCGGCTCGACCGCCGACAAGCGCGCTTCGCACGGCTGCTGGCGATAGAGCAGTTCGCCGTACGGACCCAGCTCGTCGAGGCCGATCACCTCGCGGGGCGCGAGCGGGGCGTGCAGGATCGGCAGCGGCGCGAACGACTCCTTGATCTGCTCGAGCTGGGCCTTCTGCGTCGTGCGCCACTCGTCGAACCAAGGGTCGTCGAGGCCATCGGGCAGCACCTTGTTCACCGCGATCGCGTCCACGTGATACCCGAACAGCGAGAGGTAGGTGTAGGTGCGGCGCGCTTCGTTGACGACGAGTCGCTCCGGATTCACCACGATGCGAGCGTTCGTGATCTCGCCGTCGACGAGCAGTTCGCGCACGCCGTCGAGGCGCTCGTAGAACCGGCCAATCGCGGCGAACACCTCGTCACCGGCAACCGGCAGCGAGGTGAGGCGCTGCAACAGCGGTCGCGCGAAGCGCGTGGTGCGCCGCTGGCGCGCGAACAGCTTGTCCATGTACCAACCGAGCACGTCGGGCAGCGTGAGGAGCCGCAACGTCTCGGCGGTGGGCGCACAGTCGACCACCACCACGTCGTAGCGACCGCTGCGCGCATGGGTCTTGATGTCGGCGAGCGCGAACACCTCGTCGAGCCCGGGTACCACCGCGAGCTCCTCCGACTCGACGGCGCCCGCGCCCAACCAGCCGAGCACGTCGACCGCGTAGTCGCGAACGTCGGCCCACGCTTCCTCGAAACGGACTCGCGCGTCGAGCTGCTGCGCGTGCAGCCGCGGCGCGATCTCACGGGCGTCGTCGCCGAGCGCCACGTCGAACACATCGGCGAGCGAATGCGCTGGATCGGTGGACAGCACGATCGTCCGCAGGCCGCGTCGCGCACAGCGCAACGCCGTCGCTGCGGCAACGGTCGTCTTGCCGACGCCACCTTTGCCGGTGCACAGAACGATGCGCATGAGGGCGCGACTCTAGGCGCCTGTTGCTCGATTCGCGCCGGGCGGACGGCTCAGCCCGGGCTCTCGATGTGTCGTTTCAGCTCACGCAGCGCGTTGCCCATGATCAGCGCAGCAGCCCGGTGCTTGATCGCCCTCGGCAGCGGCGCCTTCAGATCGACGGCGAGGTCGTAGTGCACGCGGGTTGCGTCGTCGCCATCCGGCTCGAACCGGTAGGAGCCGTCGAGGCGGCGGAGCAGCATGCCGCCTTCCACGAGATGCCACGAAAAGCTGCGTGGCGCGTCGGCGAAGTCGTACTCGAGCGTGTACTCGACGCTCTTGCCCAATGCGGCCGCGCGATACGCAACCTGCGCGGCACGCCCGGTGTCGTCGCGCGCCACGATCGTGGCGCGCTTCACGTCACGAGCCCACGCCGGGTAGCGCTCGAAGTCGGTGGCGATGTCGTAACAGCGTTGCGCGGGCGCGGCGATGCGGATCCGCTCACTTGCCTGGTCGGCCACGCGCCACACCTCCCGCTCCGGTCGCTCGGGCGGGGAACGTACCGTGGCGAGCCCCCCACCATGCTGCGTACGCGAGCGGGAGCAGGTTCGTGAGCCAGATGAACGGGCTCACACCGGTGGTCACGATCGAGAGCACGAGGGTGAGACCGGTCGCGGCCATGAAGTTGTTGCGGACGGCCACCGGCGCCGATCCACTGAGGAACACCCACGAGGCGACGGCGATGTCGTCGCCGCGGGCCGTGCGCGCGATGGCCGCGAAGAAGGCGACGATCCACAGCAAGAATCCGGCGAAGAACGACGCGAGACACACGATGATCACCATCGTCTCGAGCGAGCCGGCGCCGAGCGCGAGCGGCGCGACCGCGACGGCAACTACCACGAAGGTCACCCACGAAGTGATCACGATCCCCCGCCCCGGCGCCTCCCCCAGCGCGAGCCAGCGTGGTGTCACGAACGCGTCGCTCCCAGACCCTGGTCGGTGAACGAGCCGAGCTTGCCGGCGGCGATGGGTTCGAGCCTGCGCACGAGATCGTCGTAGCAGAATTGCTCGACCGCGCGCCTACGGGCCGCCTCGCCCATGCGGCGGCGCAGGTCGGCGTCGTCGAGCAGGCGGGTGAGAGCGTGGCGCACCGCGGGCACGAAGCGCGGATCGACCACCAGGCCGGTCTCCTCGTGCGCGACCGCCTCGTGCGAGCCTCCGCTGCGCCCCGCGATCTGCGGCACACCGCACGCCGCGGCCTCGAGGAACACGATCCCGAAGCCCTCGGCTTCGATACCGCCCCAGCGATCGGCGCGGCACGGCATCGCGAACACGTCGGCGCACCCGTAGAGAGCCGGCAGGTCGCAGTCGTCGACCCGTCCGAGGAACTCCACCGTCACACCGAGATTGCGCGCGAGGCGCCGGAGCCGTTCACGGTCACGCCCGCCGCCGGCAATCGCAAGTTGCACGTTGCGGCGGAGCCCCGCGACCGCAGTGATCAACACGTCGAAACCCTTGCGGGGCACGAGCCTCGACAGCCCGAGCACCACAGGCCGATCGAGGTCGAGCGCGAAGCGCCGGCGCGCATCACGGCGCTCGTCCTCGCTGAGCGGATGGAAGCGATTCGTGTCGACGCCGGGCGGCACGACCACGCCCGGCAGTGGCCGCCCGGCCGCCCGCACGCATTCGTGCATCGGATAACTCCCGAACGCCACCACGCCCGCGGCGTCGCGCAGCACCTTGCGAGCGAGGAGGTTGGTGCCGGGCAAGCGCGCGTAGCCCGTGATCTCGGCACCGTGCGCGAGCACGACGTAAGGAGCGCTGTGCAACGTGGGAGCGAGCGCGCCGAGCGGCAACATCGGGTCGACGAACACCACGTCGGCCGCCACGTCGGAGGCGAGCCGGTCGATCGTGCGGTGCAGTGCCGGCGTGGGCAACAACACCTTGTCGCGGCTGCGTACTACATGGAACGGCTGCTGCGCGTCCCACTCGCGATCGCCGGCGAACGGGGTGGTGAGCACAGTGCTCTCACCTGGTGGAAGGCGCCTCCAGAACTCCCAGAGGACCGACTGAATTCCGCCGTGCTTTGGAGGGAAGTCGTTGGTGACGAGCAACGACGTCATTGCCGTTGATGCTAGGTGGACGTGCGCGCACCATTGGGTACATGTACGCGACCTTTACCGTTCGCGGTAACAGTCAGACTGTGGGCACGTGCGCACCGTCCGCGTCCGTGCACCGATTCGTTGCACGTTGTTCACCCGCGTGCGTACTCGAGCGCCTCGTCAAACGTCGCGCGTCGCGCAATGAGCGCCCGGTAACGCATCACATGGCGCGGTTGCGTGAAGCCGAGCGCGCCGCTGATGCGGCCATTGCGCTCGAAGATTGCCACGAACTTGCGACTCTCGACGTCGCCGTGCGCGATCTCGAACGCGTCGCGCGCGTCGAAACGCCCGACACTCTGGATCTTGCAGTCGTACTGGTCACTCCACACAAACGGCACCGGGCCGAACGGGTTGGCGATGCCCGACACCAAGCGGTCGGCCGCGTGGACCGCCTGCTCAGTGGCATTCGTCCAGTGCTCCAGCCGCATCAGCTCGTCGTCGAACAGCGGGTTCGGCCAGCGCGCCACGTCGCCGCACGCGACCACGTGCGGCGCCGCCAGGCACGACGCGTCGCACAGCACGCCGTTGTCGAGTGTGAGCCCGCTGCCCTCCAACCAGCTCGTGTTCGGCACCACACCGATTCCCACCAGCACCACGTCGCATTCGACGGCGGTGCCGTCGGCCAGCACGACGCGCTCGACCCGGCTGGAGCCCTCGACCGCAGCGATCTCCACTCCAAGCCGCAGGTCGACGCCGTGATCACGGTGCAGCTGCGCGCACACTGCGCCGAGCTGCACGCCCAGGCCACGCACCATCGGTTGGTCCAGCGCCTCGAGCACCGTCACGTCGAGGTCCCGGCCCCGGCACGTCGCCGCAACCTCGGCACCGATGAAGCCGGCTCCCACCACGCACACTCGCCGCGGGCCGGCATCGAGCGCGCCTCGTAACGCCAGCGCATCGTCGAGCGTGCGCAGCTCGTGCACACCACCGAGGGCGGGCGGGCACACGTCGAGCGGCAGCCGGCGCGGCGTCGCGCCGGTCGCCAGCACGAGGCCGTCGTAGTGGAGTTCGCTGCCGTCGTCGAGCGTGAGCATGCGCGCGTCGACGTCGAGTGCGGTCGCGTGCGCGCCGCGTCGCCATTCGAGGCCGAGGTCGCCGGCGCCGTCGCTCCGCAACACGATGTCGTCGGGCTCCCGATCGCCGGCCAGCAGATCTTTCGAGAGCGGCGGCCGGTCGTACGGGTCGTGCGTCTCCCCCGACACCGCAATGATCGGCCCGGTGTGACCAGCACGCCGCAACGTCTCAGCGGCGCGCAGGCCCGCCAGCGACATCCCCACGATGATGAACGTGCCTTCGTTCTCGGACATGGCCTGATCAGACATGAAACGTCTGGTCGCCGCCGGGGGCGGGAATCTCTACGCACGCTTCCGGCGCGTCGTCGAACTCGGTGCGCAGCGCTCGCGACATGCGTGCGTGCATGTCGTAGAGGCAGGTGATGTAGGTGAGCTCGATGATCTCCACCTCCGACAGATGCGCCTGCAATGCGGCGAACACCCCGTCGGCGACGCGGCCGTGGTCGTACACGAGCGCATCGGTGTAGGCGAGCACGGCGCGCTCAGCCGCATCGAAGCAGTCGGCGGTCTGCCAGTGCGGGATCGCCTGCACGTGCGCTTCGTCGTAACCCGCGGTGCGCATCGACTTGCAGTGCTGCGAGAACACGAACACGCTGCCGTTGGCCCAACCGGCGCGCGCCTGACCGAGCTCGCGCAGCTTCGGCGGGAGCTGGCGGTTCGGGCTCTGGTAGAGCGCGAAGCCGCGAGCTGCATGCTTGAACACCGACGGGACCTGGGCGAAGACCGTCCACCAGTCACCCGGCGTGCCGGTGGCGGTACCGGGTTCGGCCACCGGATCGCGATCACCGAACAACATGTCGTAGAGCGGCAACACCTCGGGCGCGGCTTGGGCCCGCGGCACCTGTGAAAGTCGCGGCATGGGCACTGATTAGGGCGCGCGCGACCGCTCGCGCAATACTTCGGCCCTCATGAGTCCCGATACATCGACCGCAAGCGACGACCTCGACGCGCGAGCCGACGCCGAACTCGTCGCCAAGCTCGACAACGGTGTCCTCTGGCTCACGATCAACCGTGAGTCGTCGGGCAACGCGATCCCCTACTACGTGCGCGACCGGCTCATTCGCTGGTTCCGCGACGCGCACGTCGACCTCGCCGTGCGCTGCGTCGTGCTCACTGCCGCAGGGCAGAAGCACTTTTGCACCGGCGCCGATCTGAGCATCCGGCCGCCGGCCGAGGCCCGGCCCGAGGGCACACCGGAGCGCATCGTCGGCGTGGGTATCGACATGATGCGGCGCGGCTTCCAGACGCTGATGCAGGCCATCCAAGACTGCGAGAAGCCGGTGATCGTCGCCTTGAACGGCACGGCGGCCGGCGGTGGGTCGATGTTCACGCTCGCCGCCGACCTGGTGATCGCGGCCGACAACGCGCGCCTGATCCAGGTGTTCGTACGGCGCGGCCTCGTGCCCGACGGCGGCGTCGCCTACCTGCTGCCTCGAATCGTGGGCATGCACAAGGCCAAGGAGCTGGTGTTCTTCGGCGACGACCTCGACGCCGCCGGCATGCTGGAGCTCGGCATCGCCAACCGCGTGGTGCCGGCCGACCAGCTACTCGACGCCACCCGGGAGTGGGCCGAACGCCTCGCTCAAGGCCCGACGAAGGCCATCGGCTGGTCGAAGAAGCTCCTGCACGACGCCATGGAGGTCGATCGCCGCCAGCTGCTGGAGACCGAGGCGACGATGGTGGAGCTGAACACCAGCACGCACGACGGCATGGAAGGTATGAACAGCTTCCGCGAGAAGCGCCCTGTGCAGTTCACCGGCTGGTGATGGGGAGCATTAAGGGCCGCACCGCGATCGTCGGGATCGGCCAGACCGCTTTCGGCAAAGGCCTGCCCGACACCGAGTTGTCGCTCGCATGCCAGGCGGTGAGCGCCGCGCTCGACGACGCGGGCATCGCGCCGTCGGAGGTCGACGGCATGTCGAGTTTCACGATGGAGCCCAACCGCGAAGTCGACGTGGCCAAGAACGTCGGACTCGGCGATATCGCGTTCTTCACCCAGGTGGGCTACGGCGGCGGTGCCGCGTGCGGTGTGGTCGGCCACGCGGCGATGGCGGTCGCGAGCGGCCAATGCGAAGTTGCCGTCGCATGGCGCGCCCGCAAGCGCGCGCTGAAGTCGAGTCGGCCGTGGGCGAACGTGGACTCACGATTGTCCGACGCGTCGATGTGGAGCCGCACATTCGGGCTGCTGCGGCCGGTCGACGAGATCGCGATGCTCACGCGCCGCCACATGCACGAGTACGGCACAACGCGCGACCACCTCGCCAACGTCGCGCTCGCCGCGCGCAAGCACGCCAACCGCAATCCGGCGGCCACGATGTACGACCGCACGCTCACCCGTGAGCAGTACATGGCCGGCCGGTGGATCAGCGAGCCGCTCTGCCTGTTCGACAACTGCCTCGAGACCGACGGCGGGCTCGCCATCGTGATCACCAGCGCCGAACGCGCACGCGACCTACCGCAGCCCCCTGCGTACGTGCACGCCTACGCACAGGGTTTGCCCCCGCAACACCAGACGATGACCAACTTCTACAACGACGATCCGCTGCGCGGCCCGGCCTGGGCAACTGCACGCGCGCTGTGGGACCGCGCCGATGTCGGCCCGAGCGACGTGAAAGTGGCGCAGCTCTACGACGCCTTCAGCCCGCTGATCCCACTGAGTCTCGAGGGCTACGGCTTCTGCGAGCGCGGCGAAGGCGGACCGTTCACCGACGACGGTGCGATCGAATGGCCCGACGGCCGCCTCCCCGTGAACACGAGCGGAGCCGGCATGAGCGAGGCGTACGTGCACGGCTTCAACTTGATCCTCGAAGGCGTGCGCCAGATCCGCGGCACCTCGACGAGCCAGGTCGAAGGCGCCGACGTATCGCTCGTCACCAGCGGCGAGGGCGTCCCGACGTCCGCGATCCTCTTCACCAAGGACGCGTGATGGCTGAATCCGCGCCGACCCCGGCGCCGCTCCTGCCCGATCTCGACGACGAGACCGCGCGCCCGTTCTGGGATGCGTGCGCGCGCCACGAGCTCGTCGTGCAGCGCTGCGACGACTGCGGCTTGCTCGTGCACCCACCGCGCCCGATGTGCCCGCGCTGCCGATCGTTGCGCCGAGGCTGGGCGCCGATGAGCGGGCGTGCGACCGTGTGGTCGTACGTGGTCACGCATCCGCCGTTGCTCCCCGCCTACACCGACCTCGCGCCCTATGTCGTGGTGATCGTGCAGCTCGACGAGGACCCGACGCTGCGCATGGTGGGCAACCTCGTCGCCGGCGAGGGCGCGGCGATCAACTCGGTCGACCCGTCGACGGTGCAAATCGGCGAGCCGGTGCGCGTCGTGTGGGAGGTCGTCGACGACGTCACGCTCCCCCGCTGGGTTCGCGCCTGAACCGACGCCCACGAGCGTGAACAGAAAGAGACCCGAGCCCTGTGCCGGCTCGGGTCTCGTTGTCGCGATGCGAAAGACACATCGCGACCCGCGCCGGCTGTCTGGGGGGTGGAAGCCGGCGGCGTTCGTTATGCCGCGAGCGGGAGGTCCTGCTGGGGCTCGTCGAGGACGAGCGCGTCCGAGCGAAGCTCGGCGAGGCGGGCTTCCCAAGCGATCTGGCGGCCAAGCCAGGTGATTGCGGTCGTGTTCATCGTCGTCACCTCTGTCGGCCCTTGTTCCTCGGGCCCTTGTCTCGATCGGCCGAACTCCGTATCGTTCGGTCCGAGTGGAGCAACACTGTGAGTAAACACTCTAAGTGTCTCAACTGTCAAGTCGAACGCTCTATTTCCAGCCGCTCATCTCAGGATCCTGGGCCCGAATGACCGAAATGCGCATTGATGACCTGGCTCGGGCGGCCGAGATGCCGGTCGACACGATCCGCTACTACGCCCGAGAGGGCCTGCTGCCGCCGGCGGTGAAGCAGGGCAAGAACCGCCTCTACGGGCCCGAGCACGTCGAGCGCCTCGCCCGGATCCGGGCGCTCCAGTCGAAGCGGTTCTCGCTCGCGGCGATCCGCGCCATCCTCACGTCCGACCGACCGAACCTCGACGGCCTGTTCCTCGACAGCGACCACGAGTACGACCTGGCCACGCTCGTGGCGATCTCGGGCGTCGACGACGCGCTCGTCGACCAGCTCGTGGAAGTGGGCCTACTCGCCGACCCCATGTCGCTCGGCCGCCGCGCCTTCGACGATGCCGACCTCGCGCTGCTGCGCGGCATCGCCGAACTACTCGCGATCGGCATGACGCCGACGATCCTCGTGGAACTCGGCCGCGTGTACGTGCGCCACTTCGGCGAGCTGCAGCGCGAGGTGCACGCCATGCTTGCGGGCTGGAACAATCCCGATTGGGATCCCGCCGAGATGGAGACCGTGCAGCGCACGCTCACCGCGAACGCGTCACGCCTCTTGCCGGCGATCGACCAGGTGTTGAACTACGTGCACCAGCGCACCGTGCAACGCCTCACGCTCGAGGCGATCGAAACCGCGCAGTCGACCGGCACTGGTGTCGGCGGCGTGCGCGGTTCGATCGAGCTCTGACGCTGCCGCGGCAGCGCGATCAGATCGTGATCTCGGTGACCGTTCCCGACGCGATCGTCACGTCTTGGTGGGCGTTGCCGTCGCGACCAAGAACTGTGTAGCTCCCAACCGCGAGCTCTGGGAACACGCCCGCGTATACGGAACCGCCGGGGAGTTGCCGCTCGCGCACATCCGTGTGCACGAACGGCGCGGTCTCGCCGGGATGCGTGAGCTCGACCTCGCGACCGCAGAGGTCTTCGGTGGCGTGCACCACGAGCGCGCCCACATCGTTGCCGATGTCGAGCACCACAGTTCCCTGCCGGCTCGGCGGAAGCTTGGGTTCGGCGAAGGGCAGATGCCGGTGCGCGTTCACTTGGCGGGGACGTCGTAACCGCTGAACGGCACGCCGAGGTAGGGGAAGTGGGCGAGGTAGTGCTCGGTGCCCTTGGCCGTCTGGTCGGTGGCGCTGCTCGTGAGGCCCTGGTCGACGTCGCCGACCGCGGCATCAGGCTTGTACGACGGCTCGACGAGCGGGTAGGTGGCGCCCGCGATCGCCTTGAGCTCGATCGTCACCACGTCGTCGGCGATGCGGCGTCCGTTCGGGAAGCCGGCGAGGTCGCCGCCCACCACACCGAGGTTCTTCGGCGTGTGCGCCGGCGGGATCGCCATGTTCAGCCGGAGCAGGTCGGCTTGCGTCGAGCCGGTGAAGTTCTGGAAGCCGGGAACGATGCCGCTGGGAATCCCCGTGAGCAGGATCGCCGCGAGGTCGGAACGCGGCGCCTTCGAGGCGTCGAGCTTCGCCAGATTCGGGAAGTGGCCCTTGTAGAGCACAGGAAGCAACGCGCCGAGTTCGGGGTGCAGCACGCCGCTGGCGAAGTTGCTGTCGTGGACCGGGTCGGTGCGGTTCCAGTCGTCCTTGTGTTCCATGGGAACGAGCACCTCGTTGAACAGCGGATTGCCGAGGCGCGACACCTGCGTCCACGGACCCGTGTTCGTGCCATCGCCCTCGTACATGTGCACCCGCTGGCGCGACGCACTGGTGTACACGCCGATCACCGACGCCGCGTGCGCGGGGTTCGTGGGCGTCGAGCCGTTGTGCGTGAGCTTGCTCTTCGGCAATTGGAGCGCGATCGAGTGCACGTTGAGTTGCTTGGTCGCGTTCACCGCGGCCGCACTCGCGGGAATCGGGATCTCGTGCAGCGATTGGATGGGCCGCAGCGCGCCGAGGTCGAAGATCGATCCGAGGTCGACGTAGAAACCCTCTGCCCGCTGACCTGCGAACACCTTGCCGCCGCCGGGGAGCGAGTGAATCGCCTCGTTCGCGAGCTTCGAATAGTCGGGGGTGGATCGTGGCCCGATGTTGCACGGCGGGCACGGCACGTTCTTGGCGAGCACGGTCGAGCGGCTCTTCGATCCACTCCAGTCGACACGCGTCACGGAGTAGAACTGGCGCCGGTTCCAGTTGCTCGAGCTGAGCGAATCGATCGGGCCTACGTTGTACAAGAACGTGCCGCCCACCTCGATCACCGTGTTGAAACGGAACTGGTAGGTGATGTCGGTGTTGGCGTCGTTGTTGTTGTCGATGTTGATCTCATAGAGCACGTCGTCGCCGAACTCGTAGAAGTTCGGGCCGCCCGCCGGTCCCTGCAACGGCACGTAGTTGGCGATCAGCGTGACCGTGTCGTGGTCGTCAGGGCTGACGAACGCGTACAGGTCGGTGCTGTCGGCGACAGGGTCTTTCGAGATCTCCGGTGCCTCACGATGCGATGACATTCCCGCTCCCCTTTATCCGCGTGACGCGTGATACAGCGCGGCCGCGAGCCGCCGGTTCTTGACGATGACCTCGCGCTCGCCCGTGTAGAGCGCGACGAGCCCCTTGCGGACGTCGCGCACATGCGCGACAACCGGCACGCTGACCGTGTCGTCGTCGGGCAACGCCGCGACGCCGGCGTCGGCCGACGCGTCGCTTGACATGTGCGCCGAGTTGCCTCCGGCCAACGCTCTCGCTGCCGTGGCCGGCGCAGCCGCCGCGACACCTGCCGCAGCCGCCACCGCCGACGACCGCTTCAGAAATTGCCGCCTACTCGATGATCCCATGATGCCTCCCAACGCGATGTGTCATCCACGTTTCGGAGGCCGCCCGCACAGCGGATGCAGGCCCGCCGTTGTCCAAACGTTGATCTGGGGGTCAACGCCCCGACCGGGCAATGGCGGTGTTGGCCCGGCCCGCAGCCAACTCCGCCGGGTTGGCGCGGTGGCGGCCGGCTCGCGTACTGGTAGATCAGTCGGGATCAAATGACCGGCGGCGTTTTGCACTTGCGTCAGGGTCTCAGATACGCGACATTGGCGCCTTCGCAACGTACGGGCCTTGTCAATGTGAGGGATGACTATGGTCGCTACGGTTGCCAACGCGGGCGTGAAATACACCGCGACGACGCACGTGATGCACATCGATTGGCAGGCACCTGAGGGGGTCGGCGGCGCGACGTACGAGGTGCAAGCGGTCGGTAGTGCCACCGTCTACAGCACACAGGGCACATCGATCGACATCACGGGCTTGTTTCCGGGTGACTACACGTTCCAAGTCACCACCGTCACCGCCGACGGGCGCAGTAATCCGGCGCCGACCACTCCGGTCAACGCTTCGATTCCGCCGCCACAGGCGCCGGCGTGGTGTTACGTGTCGGCATGGATGGCCACCGCGGTCATCTTTGCAATGACGCTCGCGGCGTTCTTGGCCTGGGCCGCAAAGGCCGACCACCGGTCCACCTGGGCGGCCATCGCGTGGGCAAGCGGCTTGTTGTGTCTGGGTCTCGCGATCGTGAACGCGATCTCGGGCCGTTTGGCGTTCTGGCGCGTTGTCGTAGGAGCGGACGGCCGGGTGTCGACATCGAAGTTGCAACCGGCGATGTGGACGCTGCTCGTGATGTTCGTGCTCGTCTACTTCACCGCGTTGACCTGGTTCGGCGGCGAGAAAGGTCTCTTCACGTCGTTCCTCGACAGCGGCAGCCTCACGAGCAACACGAGCGCTTCCGCGTGGGCGAGCTACCTCATCCTCCTCGGCGGCCCGTTCGCCAATCTTGCGATCGCCAAGGGGATGGTTACGAGCAAGGTCTCGAACGGCACGCTGCAAAAGACGGTCGCCGACGACGGCACCGTGGCACTACGGCACGCGATCACCGATGACAACGGCGACATCGACCTGGTCGACACCCAATATCTGCTGTTCAATCTCGTGGCAATCACGTACGTAATCATCGGGCTGGCCACACAGAACTCCCTGCCGGTCATCCCTCCTCTGCTGCTCGCACTGACCGGGACATCGGCGGCGGCATACACGCTCAACAAGGCGCTCGACCAGAACGCGCCGACCGTGAACAGCATCGTTCCATCCAGCGCGCGTGCTGGCGACACCGTGGTTATCAACGGCTCGAACTTCATGCCTGAGGACGTGAACGGACGGATGCCGGCCGTCACCATCGACGGAAGGCAAGCGACTGTGAGCCACGCGACCGATTCCCAAATCACCACCGCCGTACCGCCTGGTACGTCGACCGGTGCCCGCAACGTGATCGTCACCACAGCGGCAAAGGTCAGCACGGATGCGACCTCGATGCAGATCGTCGCCGACACGCCGACGATCGTTGCGATCCAACCGCCGGTGCCCCATCTGAATCAGGAGATCACGATCGACGGCACCGATTTCTTGTCCGGACTCGACGGTTCGAAGAAGGTCACCGTGTTCTTCGACAACCGTGACCCTCAAGACGCAAACATCACCGCGCTTCCCAACGGGATCGAACGCGTTGTGGTAGATGTGCCGCCGAATGTCGCTACGGCGGTCGACGTCGCGGTCAAGGTAAGGACGACTCGAGGCACAGAAACCGACCCTCAGAACGTCACCTTCGCACCGTAACCAGAGTCGGCGGGGCGGCCTGGTGACCTTCGATGGCGTTCGTCGTCAGGTCGACGGCGCCGTGATCGTCACGGCTCCGGGGGTGGCGACAACCCCACGCGGGTGGTCTTGTCGTATGCAGGGAACGCGAGCACGGCGGCAGTGTTGCAAATCGCAACCTGACGACGCACCCGCTACAGCTTCGCGTCGGGGATCGTTGGCTGGAAAAGCTCGACCGGGTTGCCAGAGGGGTCGTCGAGCAGTATTTGGTTGCCGCCGATGCCGGTGACGATGTCGTTGCGGAAATGGGCCCCCGCAGTTCGCAACTCGGCCACGAGTGATTCGAGGTCGTCGACCTCGACCACGAAGCGGTTCCAGCCACCCGGTTCCGGCAACGTGCCGTCACCTATTGCCGCACCGCCGCCAGGCCCACCTCCCGGCGCGCTCAGCGCCAATTGCAGATCGCCACGTTCGAGCATCGCGAACGCCGGCGCCGGATGCATCAGCTCGCGGAAGCCGAGCTTTCCGCAATAGAAGGCGATCGCCTCGTCCACGTCGTTCACGAAGTACCGCACACGAACACTGGCCATACCTGCTGTATACCCCAGCCCCGCGCGCCGAGCGCGCAGTCGGACGGCGCTCCACTCCGAATACCGTTCGCGCCGTG
This sequence comes from Acidimicrobiia bacterium, assembly GCA_036501845.1. Taxonomy (GTDB): domain Bacteria; phylum Actinomycetota; class Acidimicrobiia; order IMCC26256; family PALSA-610; genus JBBREP01. Next base: position 27,940 of record DASXZO010000014.1, read on the forward strand.
AAGTGCACCATGACCAGCCGACTCGTTTACGTGGCCGCGACCTTGCTCGTGGCCGCCTCGTGTAGCAGTAGCGGGAACAAGGCGAGCACTACGAGCAGCGCGGCGCCACGCACCTCGTCATCTGCGGCACCTTCGACCAGCACAGCTGCGACGACTACGACGGCGGCGCCGAATGCGCCGTTGCGAGTGGCGTTGCGGACGGTAGTGCGGGGTCTGGCGAGCCCGGTCGGGATGGCGGTGCGGCACGGCGACCCAGCCCTCTATGTCGCCGAGCAGTACACGGGCAAGGTGGTCGCCATCGTCAACGGGCACATCCGCAGCGCGGCGCTGCTCGACCTCCACGGCGCCGTCAGCAAGGGCAACGAACAAGGTTTGCTCGACCTCGCCTTCTCCCCGGACGGCACCCACATGTACATCGATTACACCGACCCGCACGGCGACACCCACGTGGACGAATATCGCGTGGGCACGGACGGGGTCGCAGATCCGAGCAGCCGCCGGAGCGTGCTGTTCGAGCGCCAGCCGTTCCCGAACCACAACGGCGGCGAGGTGCTGTTCGGTCCCGATGGCGAGCTCTACATCGGCCTCGGCGACGGCGGTTCGGAAGGCGATCCGCAGCACAACGGGCAGAACCGCGACACCTTGCTCGGCAAGATCCTGCGCATCGATCCGAACCCCATCGGCTCGCAGGCCTATGCCGTGCCGATTGACAACCCGTTCGTCGGCGTGGCCAACACCAAGCCCGAGATCTGGATGTGGGGCCTGCGCAATCCATGGCGGTTCTCGTTCGACTCCGCCACCGGTGCGATGTGGATCGGCGACGTCGGCCAGGACAAGTTCGAGGAGATCGACGTGGCGCCGAAGGGCGCCAAAGGCCTCAACTTCGAATGGTCGCGCCGCGAGGGATTCGCCGCCTACAACGGCGGCACGCGTCCTCCGGGCGGCGTCGATCCCGTGTACGCGATCTCGCATGCCGACGGTTCGTGCGCCGTCGTCGGCGGCTACGTGTATCGAGGACGCGACATTCCGGCAATGTTCGGCAAGTACCTGTTCACCGACGACTGCAAGGGCGACCTGCTGATGCTGACGCCGAACGGCACACATCCGACGGCGGCCGCAACCAACCCCGGCCTGCACATCGATCAGCCCACGAGCTTCGGCGAAGACGCGTCCGGCGAGCTCTACATGATCTCGCGCAGCGGCACGCTCTCGAAAATTGTCGCGGGCACTGGATAACCGCGCGCGTTGGCCTATCCGGTGACGATGCTCGCTTCGCCCGGGTGGTTGCCGTCACGCATCAGCCGTGTGCTGGCGCTCTGGTCGCCGAGCAACGTGAGATCGAAGAAGTCGATCGATGTCGCGATCGCCGTCTGGTCGTGAGGTGACGGTTCGTCCTCGTAGGCCTCGGGATGAATGCCGAGGTGGTAGGTGATGAACCACTTTGGCGAGGCGCTGGCCGCGAAGGCCTTTCGAGCGACCGAGTAGGGCGCGGCGATATCGGTATCGATGTGCGCGAACAGCACCGGGATCGAGTTCTGGCCGAACGGCTTGGAGAAGGGCAGGCGCACTCCGTCGAAGATCGCGGCCGCGCGCAGGCGCGGATCACGACAGCACGGGTCGTACACGAGCCCATAGGTGGTGGCGCCGCCGAGCGAAAGACCCGCGGCCGCGATACGCGTCGCGTCGATCTTCGATCGCAGCGGTCCGTCGAGGAGCTGCGTCAGCACAAAGCTGATGTCGGCGGGCTGGTTCACATAGTCGGTGACGATGTCGTACGGCTTCCCGCGCGTGCTCGTGAGCGGGAACTGCGGTGCGGCCACGAAGTAACCGGCCGCCGCCCACGCCCGGAACAGTTGCGTGAACTTGGCCGGCGCACCCTTGTAACCGTGCGAGAACATGATGAGAGGCCGCGGCGTCGCAGCGGTCGGGATGTAGAGATCGGTCGGCAGCGTCCGCCGCGGCGAATACGCAGCGTTCCCTGGCGTTGCCGTCGGTCGCGACGTGTCGACGAATGTCTGGTGACGCACGACGAACGCGAACGGCCGACCCGCTGTCGTTGGCGCAGGCATCGTCGAAGTCGAGGTCGACTTCGGCGCGACTGGCGCGACAGGAGCGGCCGACCGAGTCGACGACGACGAACACGCGACGGCGCACGTCATGGCGAGGCCCACGGCAATGCCTGCTCGCGCCGCGCCCGAGCGCGCCGAACGTTTCATGCTCCCCCGCATCAACGCCCGACCTTAGATGAGTATGGACGCTCGGTGTTGTGGCCCTCGCCACGGCGAGCGCCACCTTGACCTGGTCGAGAGCGCACTCACCGTTGTGTGACTGCGCAGCACGTCTCGGTCTTGCCACTGCGATCCCAGGTGGTGGTAATGAAGTCGACGGGCAATGGGCCAGAGTTGAGCAACGCGGCGGTCATCGCAGCCTCGCTGAACGTGTAGTGGCCGCGAATGTCGACGGTAACTTCACGAGGCGGACAGCTGTTCCGAGCGCAGATCGTCGCTGGCGCGAGAACGAAATCGTCCATCACGGCAACCGCCTTCGCCGCCGCTGCGGGTGGCACCTCGCCGCGATAGGCCACACGCACCAGCCATTCGCTACTGCCATCTCGAGCAACGGCAGCATGCACGAAGGCCGAACGAGGAAACAGCGAGGCGCCCAGTCGGTCGCACTTCACGCCGCTTGTTGCGTCGGCGTACCAGGGAGAGTTCGCCGGGTGTCCGCAGAAGATCTGCGCACCGCACACATCTGGCCGTCCGGCTTGGGACAGCGCGGTGGTGGCGAGCAGGGGCCGGAGCTCCAACTGGCTCTCGGACGCAAGCATGTCCCAGTTCGCTGGTCCTCGCACCGTACCGAGCACGTCGCAGGTATGCCGGCACGCTTTCGATATTGGCGGCGACCTCGCCCGCTTGGCGGCGTGACGCACGTGGAAGATAGCGAAGGGCAGCGACCGGTAGCGACGGCGCGACCGTCGCAAGCGCGACAAGAGTCACGAGATGGCGATTCACCTCCGCCCGGCCGACCGCACAGCCCTCACGACCACGCTGGAGAGCTGCCGTGACGCACCGCTGACCTATGGGCCGGTCGGGAGTTCGCTGGGAGAGCACACGCCAAAGGGTCTGCACCGACGCGTTTGGAGTGTCTGTCTCGACAGCGGTGCCTTCGATCGAGCCGCCGACAGCATCTTGACGTGGGCCGTGCACCGCGGTTCCGGCCTCAGCGTCGCGACCGACGGCCCGATGCAGGTCGGTACCAATGTCGTGATGAACGCTCCGTTGCCGCTGGGCTTCGTGGACATCACGTGCCGAATCGTCGTCGTCATCGACGAACCCGATCGCCGTGGATTCGCCTACGGCACGCTTCCGGTGCACCCCGAGACCGGAGAGGAAGTGTTCCTCGCCGTTCGTGATGATGAGGGTGTGCGCTTCGACGTGCGGGCGGTGTCCGCACCGCGGCACCCTCTGGCGCGGCTTGCGCCACCGCTCGCGGATCGATTGCAGCACACCGCCGTCCGTCGGTATCTGACCACGATGACGAAGCTCACCGAGGTGTGAGCCCACCGGCGCGCGCTGTCGCGGCAGCGCGCGCCGGCACGAATCTGGCGTGGCTACTGAATGGCGGTCAGATGCCCCAGATGCGCGCGGCGTTGCCACCCGCGATGAGCTCGCGTTCTTCCTCGGTGCAGCTGCCCATCATCTCGTCGACGACCTTGCGTGAGTAGGGCCAGTCGTTGCCGTGGTGCGGGTAGTCGCTCGACCACATGATGTTCTCGACGCCGGCACGGTGGCGCAGCTCGATACCGGAGCGGTCGACGATGAAGCTCGCGGCGTTGTTGCGATACCAGTAGAACGACGGCGGGTTCGTGATCGGCAGATCGCCCCACACGCGGTTGCGCCACCAGCGGTCGTCGACGCATTCGAGGAAGTGCGGGATCCAGCCCACACCGGTCTCGATCCAACACACTTTGAGTTCGGGGAAGCGCTCGAACACGCCGGTGAAGATCATGCTCGTCATCGCGCCGGTGGCCATCGAGAACACGTGGCTCATGCCACCGATGGCCTTGGCGCGTGTCGCCTCGTTGTCGAAGCGATAGAGCTGGTTGCCCTGCGTCGCCGCCGCCTTGCGCCCCGCCATGCGCTGGTTCCTCGAAATGATGTTGATGTGGATCGACACGGGCAGGCCCGCGTCGGCGCACGCGGCCCAGAACGGGTCGTCGTCGCGCGAGAGCGACTCGCCGCCCGCGGGCCAGTTCGAGATCAACACGCCCTTGGCGCCGCGAGCGGCGGCGCTCTTCACGCCGGCGACCGCATGGTCGATGCCCGTCGACGGCATCTGCGCCACACCGATGAGGCGCGCACGATCAGGCGCGCAGAACTCGTCGAACAAGAAGTTGTTGTAGGCCTCCACACCGGCGAGCACGAAGTCGGCGTCGTCGTCACCGAGGAAGTGGCTCATCGTGCGCTGCGGCGGGAACAGCACTTCGGCGCGCACGCCGTCGAGGTCCATGTCGGCGAGGCGCGCGGCACCGTCGTAGCAACCCTTACGCGCCTGTTCGTAGGTGACACCGAACCAGCGGAACTGGTCGTAGGGCATGCCGGGAGTGGCGGTGAGACCGATCGGATCGGGATCGCCGCCCACCGCGGTGAGCCACGCGTCGCCGCCCTCGTGATCCTTCACGAGCTTCGGCGCCTTCTCCATCCACTTCGACGCGAGGTGGTTCTTCCAGATGTCGGGCGGCTCGAGGAGGTGGCAGTCGGCATCGACGAGCTGATGATTGGCCATGACGCTCCCGTCCAGACCGGTGGCAACACCGGCTTCCTACACTGACACGAACGTCAGTATTTCACAGGGAGGGTCGATGGCGTCAGGCCGCGTAGGGCTGGACGGCTTGTCGGGGATCCACGTCGTCGAGCTCGGTGGCGAGGCTGCTGCGCGCGCTGGTCGCGTGCTCGCCGACCTCGGCACACGGGTGACGCGGGTGTCGCCTGCTGGGCGGCCCGACGTGCTGGCGGCCCGACACTCCGCGTGGATCGCGTGGACGCACGGCAAGGAGCTCGTGACGCTCGACGATGACGGCGCTGCGGCATTGGCGCGCGACGCCGACGTGGTGCTCGACACGCCGGGCGAGCCCGACACGATCGTGCTCGATCCGTCGGTGGCGCCAAAAGCATCCTGGGTGCGCATCACACCGTTCGGGCTCGACGGGCCGCGCTCGCGCTGGCGCGCCACCGACCTCGGCGTGATGGCCGCGAGCGGCAACATGTACCCCACTGGTGATCCCGACCGCGCGCCGGTGCGAGCAGTGGAGCCCACAAGTCTCGGACACGTCGCGGGCGAGGCCGCTTATGCCGCGCTCACCGCGATCGCGAGCGGCCGGCCACAGATCGTGGACGTGTCGATGCAGGAATGCGTGACGATCGCCAACATGGGTGGCGCGGGCCGCTTCTTCCGGTCGGGCGTGCGCGGGCGGCGCATCGGCGCTCGCATCGGCCCGACGCGCGAGATCTGGCCCACGTCGGACGGCTTCGTGAGCTTCGGCATCCGCGGCGGCGCATCGCGCGCACCTTCGATGCGCACGATCGCTAAGCTCGTGCGCGACGCGGGCATCGACGAGCCGCTCCTCGACCAGGACTGGGCGGCGTGGGCGCCCGAGCACGCGCCCCAGGAGGAGCTCGACCGCATCGAGGCCGCAATCGGTGGCTATTTCACGACGCGAACGATGAGCGAGCTCTTCGAGACCGCCGTTGCAACGAACTTGATGCTCGCGCCGGCGAACACGCCGCGCGAGTTGCTGCAGTGGTCGCAGCTCGAGGCGCGCGACTACTTCGGCACCACCGGCGAGGCCGGCCAAGTGGGCGGTCTCCCCCGCTCCACGGTGATTGTGCGCACGCGCGAGAGCGGCCAGCGCAATGCTCCATCGCGGGTGGCGCAGCCCACATCGCCGTGGGAGGGAACGCACATTCTCGAGTTCGGTGCCGGTGCCGCCGGGCCGATCGCGAACCGATACTTCGTGGAGCAGGGCGCCACCGTGCTGCGCGTCGAGAGCCGCACGCGGCCCGACTTTCTGCGCGCCATGGCCGTGAGCGCGCGCAGTCCGCATGGCGTCGAGGGCTCCGATCTGTACGACGCGTTGAACTGCGCCAAGCGCGACGTCACCTTCAACCTCAAGCACCCTGAGGCCGTCGCGCTCGTGAAGCGCCTCGTGGTCGAGTGGGCCGACGCGGTGGCCGAGAACTTCGCGCCGCGCGCCATGGCGAGCTTCGGCCTCGACTACGAGTCGCTCGCAGCCGTTGCGCCCGGGCTCGTGATGATCAGCGCGTGCTTGAACGGTCAGACCGGGCCGCACAAGGACTACCCGGGCTTTGGTGGGCAGGGTTCGGCCCTGTCGGGGTGGAACTGGATCACCGGTTGGGCCGACGCCGAGCCGCTCGGACCGTTCGGCACCATCACCGACTCGCTCGCGCCGCGCTATGTGGCGGCCGCGCTCGCCGCCGGGCTTTTGCACCACCGCGCGACGGGCGAGGGCGTGTACCTCGATGTGTCCCAGGTGGAATGCGGCGCCTACGCACTCTCGCCGTGGATCCTCGACTACGTGCTCGACGGCACGATCGGCACACGCGACGGCAGCCGCTCGCACACCGCGGCGCCGCACGGTGCGTTCCCGTGCGCGGCCGAGGGACCCGTCGAAGATCGGTGGGTGGCGATCGCATGCCACTCCGACGACGACTGGCGCCGGCTCGCCGAGGTGATCGGCGTGAATGACGCGACGCTTGCCACGTTCGATGCCCGTCGTGCCCGCATCGACGAAGTGGAAGACCTTGTGGCCCGCTACACGCGTTCGCGCGAGCAGGCGACGGTCGCCGCCACACTCCAGGGGGCCGGTATCGAGGCGGTGCCGATCTCCGACTTCGGCGACGTGTTCACCGACGAACAGCTCGCGCACCGTGGTCACTTCGTAACCCTCGACCATCCCGTGCTCGGACCCGGCGCGTACGAGCGCAGCGGCATGCGCTGTTCCGACGCGACCGCGGGCTACGACCGTCCGGCGCCGATGCTCGGTCAGGACAACGACTGGGTGTTCCACGAGCTGCTCGACCTCGACGACACCGAGATCGAACGACTCCGAGCCGACGGCGCCCTCGACTAGAGCCCGACGCGGGGGTCGGTCGTCGCTGTGCGAGGATGAGCAGATCGGTGTTCGTTTCTTCGCGCGCCTGCTGATTCTCGCCGCGGGCGTGCTTCTCGGGCTGGTCACGCTGCTCACGCTCGATCGTGTGGCGATATGGCCGATCGACCTGCTGGCGAACTTCCGCGTCCAGCTGTTGGAGATCGCGCTGTTGCTCACCGCGATCGCGGCGCTGGTCCGGGCACGCATCGCCTTCGTGGTGTGCGTGATCGCAGCGATCGTGAACGGCGCCGTGGTGGTACCAAGCTTCACCGGCTCGCAGCCCGCCGCGGCGCGCGGTGCGGCGACGCTCACGATGGGCCACCTCAACGCGCAGAGCGGCGCCATCAACGTGGCCGAGTTCCGCAGCTACCTGCGCGCCACGCACCCGCGCTTGTTCGTGATCCTCAATCCGGATCCGAGCACGGTGCGCGCGCTCGATTCCGACGCCGCGGGCTACACCGTGATTCCCGTGAGCGTGGCGGGCAGCCAGTTCGCCTGGGCAGTGGTGCTCACGCGCGTACCGATCTTCGGCGTGCGGCATCCGCTGCAACCCGGCATGCCGAACGCCGCGGTGGAAGCGATTGTGGAGCTCGGCACCACACAGATCGCCGTGCTCTTCCTGCACACCGAGTCGCCGTACACGCCGTCGCGCAACGATCACCTCCACCGGGCGCTCGCGGCCGCAGCGCGCTGGTCACGCGCCGAACGCCTCCCTCACGTGGTGGAGGGTGATCTGAACACCACGCCGTGGTCGGCCGCGTTCGACACGCTGTTGCGGAACGGCCACCTCCACAACTCGCTCGTGGGGTTCGGCATCCAACCGTCGTTCCCGGCCGCGCACCCATTGCTCGCGATCCCGATCGACAACGCGCTGCTCAGCGAGCAGCTCACCGCAACGGCACGCGGCACCGGACCGAGCTTCGGATCCGAGCACCGCAGCCTCCACGTCACCATTGCCCTCCGGGCGTCCTGAGACCCCGATTATCGGGGTCTCGCTACGCCCGGCGCGACGTCGGGCTCACACGCCGGCGTAGTAGCCGAGGATTGACGACATCATGGCGTCGTGGGGTTGGGACTTCCACGCCGCGACCATGCCGTCGGCCATGTCGTCGCACCCAACGCGTGTGAGTGGTGCGTCGGCGCTCTCGATCGTGTCGACGATGCGCCGCGCGGCCTCTTCGGCCGGCGTGTACTGATCGAGGATCTGCTGGCGGGTCTTCCACATCGACTCGGCGAGCTGGCGGTACTCGTCGAAGCGGATCCCGGCCGCGGGCTGCTCCGACTTGCGCAGCATGTCGGTGATGATCGGCCCGGGCATCACGTCGACCACACGGATCCCGAAGCGCGCCACCTCCGCCGCGAGCGACTCGTTCATCGCGATCACGGCCGCCTTGCTCGCCCGGTAGATCGCCATGAACGGCACCGGCGCGAGCACCGACGACGACGTGACGTTGGCGATCACACCACCGCCGTTCGCGCGCAGCGCGGGCACGGCTTGTTGGGTGACCCGTACGAGGCCGAACACATTGGTGTCGAACATGTAGCGCCAGTGCTCGTCGACGTCGCAGTGCTCGACGGGCAGATTCTCGGTCTCGACCCCCGCGTTGTTCACGAGCACGCGCAGGGTCGACGGGATCTCGATCGTCGACGGATCGGTGACGTCGAGGCGGGCAACCCGCAATCGCTCACCCTCGATGTCGGCGCCGTCGGCCGGGTCGCGCATCGTGGCCACGGTGTCCCAGCCGCGCGCCGCGAGCTCGAGCGCGACCGCTCGCCCGATGCCGCGTGATGCACCAGTGACCAATGCCGTGCCGTCTCGCTCCATGGGCGTGAACGTAGAGGAAGTACCGTGCGCGCCGCCATGGACCTGCGCTTCACGACCGAGCAGGAGGCGTTCCGCGCCGAAGCACGCGCGTTCCTGAGCGATCGGCTCGGCGCGGGTGGCCGCTTCGCCGCGGTGCAAGGACGCGGCGGCCCCGGTGACGAGCACGAGCTGTTCGCCGAGCGGTGGGAATGGGAGCAAGAGCTCGGGCGGCACGGCTGGATCGGCCTCGGCTGGCCCACCTCGGTGGGCGCGCGCGGCGCGACGCTCCTCGAGCAGGTGATCTTCTACGAGGAGTACGCACGCGCCGGCGGGCCGGGACGCGTCGGCATCGTCAACGAAGGCCTGATCGGGCCGACGATCGTGCACTTTGGCGACGACGCGCAGCGGGCGAAGTTCCTGCCCGGAATCCTCTCGGGCACCGAGATTTGGTGCCAGGGCTACAGCGAGCCGAATGCCGGCAGCGACCTTGCGAACCTGTCGACGCGCGCCGTGCGCGACGGTGACGACTGGGTGATCACCGGCCAGAAGGTATGGACGTCGCTCGCGCACTGGGCCCAGTGGTGCTTCGTGCTCTGCCGTACCGACTTTGAGGTGCCGCGCCACCGCGGCATCTCGTACGTGCTCTGCCCGATGGACCAGCCGGGAATCGAGATCCGTCCCATCGTGCAGATCACCGGCAACAGCGAGTTCAACGAGGTGTTCTTCGACGGCGCACGCGCGCTCGTGGCCGACACGCTCGGCGGCCCGGAAGGCGGCTGGAAGGTGGCGATGGGGACGCTCGCGTTCGAACGCGGCGCGTCGACGCTCGGCCAGCAACTTGCCTTCGAGAACGAACTCGTCACGATCACCGAGACCGCGCGCGCGAATGCTGCGAACACCGACCCGGTCGTTCGCCAGCGGTTGGCATCGGCGTGGATGACCTTGCGGATCATGCGGTTTCACGCGTTGCGTTCGCTGTCGTCGTTGGAGTCGGGTGGCGTCGACCGGGCCAGCGCGATCCACAAGCTGTTCTGGGCGAACTTCCACCGCGAGCTCGGCGAGCTCGCGGTCGACGTGCTCGGCGCCGACGCGATGGTCGCCGGTGATGCCCCCACCACCGACCACCCCGACGATTATCCGCTGTCGACCCCGCAACGCCTCTTCCTCTACTCGCGCGCCGACACGATCTACGGCGGCAGTAACCAGATCCAGCGCAACGTGATCGGCGAGCGCGCGCTCGGCCTGCCCAAGGAGCCGTCGTGACCACTCCTCCATCTCCGCTTCCGAATCCGCCCGCCGGCCACGGGTTGCTCGCGGGCAAGTCGGTGCTCGTCACCGCGGCCGCGGGAACCGGTATCGGTTTTGCCACCGCCAAGCGCTGTGCCGAGGAGGGCGGGCGCGTCGCGATTGCCGACATCCACGAGCGTCGCCTCGGCGAGGCGCGCGACGCGCTCGCGGAGGTGCTCGGGGAAGCGCCGCCGGCACTGCTCGCCAACGTCACCAACGAGGACGACGTGCAGCGGCTCTTCGCAACCACGATCGATGCGTTCGGCGGCGTCGACATCGTGGTGAACAACGCCGGCCTCGGTGGCACCGCCAACCTCGTCGACATGACCGACGAGCAATGGAGCAACGTGCTCGACGTGACGCTCACCGGCACGATGCGCATGACTCGCGCGGCGCTCGCGCACATGCAGCCGCGCGGCCGAGGTGTGGTGGTCAACAACGCGTCGATCGTCGGTTGGCGGGCCCAAGCCGGTCAGTGCCATTACGCCGCGGCCAAGGCCGGCGTGATGGCGTTGACGCGATGCGCGGCGCTGGAGGCGGCGCCGTTCGGAGTGCGCGTGAACGCCGTGGCGCCGTCGCTGGCGATGCACCCGTTCCTCGCCAAGGTGACCACCGAGGAACTGCTCGACGAGCTGACGACGCGCGAGGCGTTCGGGCGCGCCGCCGAGCCGTGGGAGGTTGCGAACGTGATCGTGTTCCTCGCCAGCGACTACAGCTCGTACATGACCGGCGAGGTCGTGAGCGTCAGCTCGCAGCACCCCTAGCCCGAACGATCAGGGCGACACCTCGTACCACTGCACACGCGGTGCGCGATGTGGGCTCAGCATGAGCTCGACGCGGCACGCCGAACGGTCGCCGCAGCGAACGATGGCAGTGCCCTCCGTGGCGGTGCGAGCGTCGATGCGTTCGAGCGCGAGCGGGGCGCGCTCGGCCAGTCGCTCGGCTTCGGCTCGGCACGTCGCGCGATCACGGTCGAGGAACACGTTGTCGGTGAACAGCGCGTCGGCCGCAGTGTCGTCCCACGCCTGCAGCAGCGCGACGAGCGCGTCGACCGCGCGCTGCAGCGCTGGGGACACGGCCACCTGCGGGCGCGCCACGCGGTCGCGCGCCACAAGAAGATCGAGCGCCGCGAACGTGGCGTCGGCCATGCGCGCGTAGGTGACGTTGGCGAGCGCCACGAGCCCCACCCCAGTGCCGGCCACCCAGCGCATGTTCGACCCGTAGCCGGGCAGGCCGCCGCTGTGCGCCACCACGGTGCCGAGCTCTTCGTGGTGCAGCACCTGCAGACCCATGCCGTAGCCGCCCGCCACCACCCGGCGGACACCGTCGGACGCGACCCGCCGGTCGGGCGGGAACGAACGCGACACCTGCTGCATCTCCCGCCGCGAGGCGCGGCGCAGCGGCGCATCATCGGCGTCGTCACGCGGCGGAAAGCCGTCAGCCAGGAACGCGACCCACTGGGCGAGATCGCGCACGGTGGTGAACACGCCGCCCATGGGCGCGATTACTCCGTCGCCGCACGGTTCGAGCTCCACGTAGCCGTCGCCGTCGCGATCGCAACCCACCGCGATCTGTGCGCTCGCCGGCACTTCCGAAGGCGTCCAGCCCGACGACGTCATGCCGAGCGGACCGAAGAAGCGTGCGCGCACATGGTCCTGCACCGAGGTGCCGGTGGTGCGGCGCACGACGCGGCCAAGAAGCCCGTAGCCGAGGTTCGAGTACTGCATCGCCGTGCCGGGCGACGTCGCGAAGGTCACGCCGTCGGCCACGAGCGCGTCGAGCTCGCCGTCGCTGATGTCCATGTGCCGGTCGGCCCATGGGTCGTCGGTGGCGATACCGGCGCTCATCGTGAGCAAGTGGCGAATGGTCACGGCCGGGGCGTCGGCCGTCGGCGCCGCGACGGCGGCCAATTCGGGCGCGTGCCGCGCGATCGGGTCGTCGAGCGCGAACGCCCCCTCGTCGCGTAGCGCCAGCACGCACGCCGCGGTGAAGCTCTTCGTCATCGACGCGATGCGGAACACGGTGTGCTCGTCGGCGCCGTGACCGCCGCTCGCCTGCAGCTCGCCGTCGCGCACCACACCCCACGAGAGCGCGGGCGCATGGTTCAACAGCCGGTGCGTCTCGAACAGCGACGCCAGCGCAGCATGATCAGTCGTGACAGGCACGCAGAGACCCTAACGAGAGTGCGTCACTCGCGCCCCGAGCGGCGACGAGAGCACCTACCCGCGAGCGCAGCGAGCCTCACGTGCGGCGGGAGCTCGCCGCGTAGGTGACTGAGTGGGACCGGCAAGCGGAGCGCTAGCGGAGCTGTCGGTACCGCGACGGAACCGAAGCAATATTCACGCATTGCTGGCATTCATGTACGCGGGGAGTTCGCCGCCGCCGTGGACCACGATGTTGGCGCCACTCACGTAGCGGGCGAGGGGTGACGCGAGGAACAGCGCGACGTCGGCAATCTCGTGCGGTTCGGCCATATGGCCCAGCGGCACGGTGCGGCCCACCGCCGCGATGCCGGCATCGTCGCCGTAGAAGAGGTGCGACTGCTCGGTGACGATCAGGCCGGCCGTGAGCGTGTTGACGCGCACCGACGGCGCGAACTCGACCGCGAGCGTCTGGGTGAGGTTGATGAGCCCGGCCTTGGCCGCGCCATACGCCGCACTGTTCGGCGACGGCCGGATGCCCGACACCGACGCGATGTTCACGATCGAGCCACCATCGGGCTGCTCGCGCATCTGCGCGAAGGCGGCCTGCGCGCACTGCAGCGGCGCCACGAGGTTCAGGCCGATGATGGCATTGCTGAACTTTGCCGACGCAGTCGCGGTATCGGCCGGCGGCGAACCGCCGGCGTTGTTCACGAGTGCGTCGAGCCGCCCGTGACGCTCGGCGATCGTGTGGAAGAGCGCGGCGACGCTGTCACCGTCGCGTACGTCGGCGGCCACGAAGTCGCCGACGGCATCCGTCTCGGGTGCGTGGCGGCCGCACACCACCACATCGGCACCAGCTTCGGCGAAGCGCTGTGCAATGGCTCGGCCCAAGCCCTTGGTGCCGCCGGTGACGAGTACGCATCGTCCCGAAAAGTCGAGCGCGCGCCGCAAATCGGGTGCGTCCATCCGGCGCACTCTAACGAGACCGGCACGCCGCCGAGCCGGCCGCGGGCGGTGCAAGGGCCGCCTCCGTAGACTGCGCGGACCCAACCGAAACCGAGGTGTTCCGTGTCGATCTACGACGTACCGATTCACACGCTCGATGGGAGCGCCGGCGGTCTCGACGCCGCCAAGGGCAAGACCACGTTGATCGTGAACGTGGCATCGAAGTGCGGGCTCACACCGCAGTACGAAGGCCTCGAACGCCTCCAAGGCCGCTTCGCCTCGCAGAGCTTCACGGTGCTCGGCGTGCCGTGCAACCAATTCGGCGCGCAGGAGCCGGGCACACCAGAGGAGATCGCCACCTTCTGCTCCACCACGTACGGCGTGAGCTTCCCGATGACCGAGAAGGTCGAAGTGAACGGCGACAACCGGCACACGCTGTACCAGCAGCTCGTCGACACGGCCGACTCCGAAGGCCACACAGGCGACATCCGATGGAACTTCGAGAAGTTCCTCGTCGATGACGACGGCACGGTGATCGCGCGGTTCTCGCCGCTCGTCGAGCCGGAATCCGACGAGGTGGTCGGGGCCATCGAGAAGGCGCTCGCGGGCTGACAACTTGGCAACTCCAGACAAGCGAGTGACCCTCGACGACATCGTCGCCGAGGTGCGCGACGGCATGACCGTCGGCATCGGTGGATGGGGGTCACGCCGCAAACCCATGGCGATGGTGCGCGCGCTGTTGCGCGCACCGGTGAAGGATCTCACGGTCGTGAGCTACGGCGGCCCCGATGTGGGACTGCTCTGTCGCGCCGGCAAGGTGCGGCGCGTCGTGTACGCGTTCGTGTCGCTCGACTCGATCCCGCTCGAGCCGCACTTCCGCAAGGCGCGAGAGTCGGGTTCGGTCACCACGACCGAACTCGACGAGGGCATGTTCCTGCTCGGCCTGCAGGCCGCGGCGTGGCGCGTGCCGTTCCTGCCGACGCGATGCGGTCTCGGTTCCGACATCATGATCGCCAACCCCGACTTCGAGACCGTCGAATCGCCGTACGGCAACCACGAGACACTTGTGGCGATGCCGGCCTTGGAGCTCGACGTGGCGATGGTGCACATGCATCGCGGCGACCAGGGCGGCAACGGCCAGTACCTCAACGTCGATCCCTATTTCGACGACCTCATGTGCCTGGCCGCGAAGCGGGCGTTCATGTCGGTGGAGCGCATCGTGCCCACCGAGGACCTCGCGGCGAACGGCGGGGTGCACACCTTGCGGCTCAATCGCCTGATGGTGAGCGGCGTGGTGGAGACGCGCAACGGGGCGCACTTCACCGAGTGCCCGCCCGACTACGGGCGCGACGAAGCGTTCCAGCGGGAGTACGCCGCGACCGCGAAGAGCGAAGAGGCCTGGGATGCTTTTCGCGCCAAGTACCTCGACGTGACCGAGGCCGAATACCAGGCGGCGGTGACCCGTGACTGACACCTTCACCCGCGCCGAGGTGTGTTGCATTGCGGTCGCCGAGACGTTCCGTGGCGACGGCGAGATCCTCTGCAACCCCATCGGCACGATCCCGATGATCGGCGGCCGAGTCGCCAAGGCCACGTTCGAACCGCTGCTGCTCATGACCGATGGCGAAGCGCTGCTCGTCGAGAACCCCATGCCCGTAGGCGTGAGCAACCCCGACAAGGTGGTGGCGGGCTGGAACCCCTACCGCACGATGTTCGACTGGGTGTGGAGCGGCCGCCGCCACGTGATGATGGGTGCGACGCAGATCGACCAGTGGGGCAACCAGAACATCGCCATGCTGGGCTCGCTCGAACAACCCAAGGTGCAACTGCTCGGATTTCGTGGCGCGCCCGGCAACACCATCAACGACAAGACGAGCTACTGGGTGCCGAACCACTCGCCGAAGACCTTCGTTGCACGCGTCGACGTGGTGTCGGGCATCGGCTACGACCGGGCCGCGGAGCTCGGCGCCGACGCCGCGCGTTTCCACTGCCTTCCGCGCGTGGTGAGCAACCTCGGCGTGTTCGACTTCGCCACGCCCGACCACCGCATGCGCATCGCGTCGCTGCATCCTGGCGTGACCGTCGACGATGTCGCAGCGGCCACCGGCTTCGAGCTCGCGATCGACGGTGACGTTGCCGAGACGCGCGCGCCGACAGCCGAAGAGTTGGCGCTGATCCGCGACGTCGTCGACCCGAACAGCCTGCGCAATCAGGAAGTGCCGAACCCTTGAGCGCGCTCGACACCGCGGCGTGCCGCCTGTTCGGCATCCGCTACCCGGTTGTGCAGACCGGCATGGGTTATGTGGCCGGCGCGCGCCTCGCGGCAGCCACGAGCGCCGCGGGCGGGCTCGGCATCATCGCCAGTGCGACGCTCCGCTACGACGAGCTCGAGCAGGCGATCGTGAAGGTGCAGGAGCGCACCGACGCACCGTTCGGCGTGAACTTGCGTGCCGATGCCGACGATGCCGAAGCACGCGTCGATCTGCTCGTGCGCCGCGGCGTAAGGGTCGCGTCGTTCGCACTGGCGCCGAGCGAAGCGCTCATCAAGCGCCTCAAGGACGCCGGCGTATGTGTGGTGCCGTCGGTGGGTGCGCGCCGCCACGCCGAGAAGGTGGCGGCGTGGGGCGTGGACGCGGTGGTGTGCCAGGGCGGCGAGGGCGGCGGCCACACCGGCGCGGTGCCCACCACGTTGCTACTGCCGCAGATCGTCGGCGCGGTCGACATACCCGTGATCGCCGCGGGCGGCTTCTTCTCTGGGCAAGGCCTCGTGGCCGCGCTCGCCTACGGCGCGGCCGGCGTGGCGATGGGCACGCGTTTCCTGCTCACCCAAGAAAGCACCGTGCCCGACGCGGTGAAGCGCTTCTACCTCGACAAGGGCGTCGCCGACACCGTGGTCACCAAGAAGGTCGACGGTGTGCCCCATCGCGTGCTGCGCACCGACATGGTCGAGAACCTCGAAGCCGGCACGCCGTTCACCGCGCTGCCCCGCGCGGTTCGCAACGCGGCCGGATTCAAGAAGATCTCCGGTGTGTCCTGGACGTCGATGATGCGCGAAGGTCGCGCCATGCACGAGCACGCCGACATGCCGTGGTCGGCAGTGCTGATGGCCGCGAACACGCCGATGTTGTTGAAAGCGGCGATGGTGGACGGCGATCTGCGCGGCGGCGTGATGGCGAGCGGGCAGGTGGTGGGAGTGATCGACGACATCCCGACGGTGGCCGACCTCGTCGAGCGCATCATGGGCGAAGCACGCGAAACCCTGGCGCGACTGGGAGCGTCGTGACGTCTGCCAAACGGGTTCCTGCTATCGACGGTTGGTTCACGATGGACGAAGCCGCGCCCGAGCTGATCGCCACGCGCGGGGTCGACAGCGGCAGCTACTTCTGGCCGCCAACGCTCGCGGTGTCGGCCAATCCCAACGCACCGTTCGAGGATCGCGAGCCCGTTCGCATGTCGCGCACCGGCACGCTGTGGTCGTACACCACCAATCACTACGCGCCGCCCGAGCCGTCGGTGCAGGAAGCGCCCTACACGGTGTGCGCGGTCGAGCTCGAAGAGGAGCAGATCGTGGTGCTGGGGCCGCTCGCCACGGGCGCGGATGCGAGCCTGTTGCGCCTCGGCATGACGATGGAGCTGGTACTCGGCCCGCTCGTGGTGGAAGACGGCGTGGAACACGTGATCTACCAATGGAGCCCGAGAGCGTGACCAACAGCAGCGACCGCGATCTCGCCGTCATCGGCGTGGGCATGCACCCGTGGGGCAAGTGGGGCCGCAATTTCGTGGAGTACGGCGTGGTTGCCGCGCGCGCGGCACTCGAAGACGCCGGGCTCGAGTGGCGCGACATTCAATTCGTGGCCGGTGGCGAAACGATCCGCAACGGCTATCCCGGTTTCGTAGCCGGCGCGACGTTCGCGCAGGCGCTTGGCTGGCAGGGCGCGCAGGTGGCATCGAGCTACGCGGCGTGCGCGAGTGGCGTGACCGCGATGTCGACGGCGCGCGCGCAGATCCTCGCCGGCCTGTGCGATGTGGCCATGGTGATCGGTGCCGACACCACACCGAAGGGCTTCCTCGCACCGAACAAGGGCGAGCGCGGCGACGACCCCGACTGGTTGCGTTTCCGCCTCCTCGGCGCCACGAACCCCACGTACTTCGCGCTGTACGCGCGCCGCCGCATGGATCTCTACGGCGCCACCCGCGACGACTTCGCGCGCGTCAAGGTGAAGAACAGCCGCCACGGCCTCGAGAACCGGAACGCGCGCTATCGCAAGGCCAGCGAGATCCCCGACGTGCTCAACTCACCGCTCGTCGCCGACCCGCTGTCGCTGCTCGACATATGCGCCACGAGCGACGGTGCCGCGGCGATGATCATCACGTCGGCCGAGTGGGCTCGCGCTCACGGATTCGTCGACGCCGTACGCGTGCGCGCGGTCTCCACCGTCACGCCGAGCTACCCGAACACGGTGATCGAGATGCCGAACTTCGCCACCGACTCGGCGGCGGGGCTCGGCGGGATGCCCGCGAATCCGTTCAAGGACTCGATCGCGCGTGCCGCGTACGAGCAGGCCGGCATCGGGCCCGACGACCTCTCGTGTGCCGAGGTGTACGACCTGTCGACCGCGCTCGAGCTCGACTGGTACGAGCACATCGGACTGTGCGAACGGGGCGACGCCGAGGCGCTGCTGCGGTCGGGAGCCACAGAACTCGGCGGACGCATCCCCGTGAATCCCTCCGGGGGTCTTGCGTGCTTCGGCGAGGCCGTTCCCGCCCAGGCGATCGCGCAGGTGTGCGAGCTCACGTGGCAGCTGCGCGGGCATGCGAAGGGCCGCCAGGTGGAGGGGGCCACGGTAGGCCTGTCGATCAACCAGGGCTTGTTCGGCCACGGCTCGTGCGTGATCGTGAGCCGGTGAAGGTTGGGGTAAGCCCACCGCATGACCGAACACGAGCACTCGCCCACCGAATACGAGCCTGACGTCGTCGGCGAGTTCACGCCCGAAGACGACATCGTCGAGGTGTACCGGGCCAACGGCGTGATGGAGGCCGAGCTGATCGCTCGCGAGTTGCGCGCCGCGGGCATACGCGCTGCCGAGTACGGCGACGCCACTGCCGGCATGCTCGGGACCCTCGACCACATGGAGGGCGCGCGCGTGATGGTGCGGCGCGACGATTTCGACGCCGCCACCGTGATCGTGCAGGAAGTGATCGACCGGGAGAAGATCCCGGCCACGCCGGAGGGCGATGCCGAGCTCACCCGGCTCGCCGAAGAGTCGAAGGGCTTCTCCGACCCGGAGACCGGCGCGCAGGTCTGACGCGGCACGAGGAATTCCCCGGGCCGGCCGCTACGTTGCTGCCCGGCGTGGCGACGAAGTGGTGTCCTCGGTGCGGGGCGGAATACGTCGAAGGTGTCGACGAGTGTTCCGATTGTGCATGCGCGCTCGTCGACACGGAGCCCGCGCGCTTGATCGCGCCGCACCATCCCTCCATCTACAACCACGCCGGGCAGTTCGGTCCCGACGACGACGTCGTCGAGCTGTGCCGCATCCCATCCGAATTCCAGGCCGAGGTGATCGCGGCCCGCTTGCGCGACATGGGTATCCCCGCGTCGAACATCAACCATGGGCAGGGCATGACCACGCACCTCGTGATCAGCCAGGGCTCGCGCCTGTTCGTGCGCCGCGAAGACGCACCACGCGCCGCGCAGCTGGTGAACGACACCTACACCGACACGCCGCTCGAGGCGCCGTTCGACGAGATGGAGCTCGGCCGCCTCGCCGAAGAGTCCGCCGAGCCCGAAGGCTGGGTCGACCCCGAAACCGGCGCCGCGGTCTGAGCTACGACGCGGCGCGGGCAGTCGCGGTGGCTTCGAGGTCGGCCGACACGGCACGCACCAGCTCCACGAGGTCGGGGCCGGCCTTGGTGGGCGAACCGGTGTCGAACGGCGGCTGCGGGTCGTACTCGATCGACAGCTGGATGCCCTGCGCGTACAAGTCGCCGGCGATGCGCGCACTGAGGAGCAACGCCATGTCGATGCCGGCCGACACGCCAGCACCCATCATGATGCGCCGGTCGGCGTGCTCGACGATGCGCTGCTCGGTGTAGCGCGCACCCGTCGATTCGAGCACGTCGACGGCCGACCAGTGCGTGGTGGCGTCGAGGCCGTTGAGCAGGCCGGCGGCGCCGAGCAGCAGCGAGCCGGTGCACACCGACGTGGTCCACTGCGTGTGTTCGTGCACTCCACGGATCCAATCGAGCAAACGCTCGTCGCCCATCAACGGCCGGGTGCCGAAGCCGCCCGGGATGAGCAGCACGTCAGGTCGGGTGATCTCGTCGATGCTCGCGTCGGCGGTGATGCCGAGCATCTCGGTTTCCGTACGCACTTCGCCCCGCTCGGCTGCGCAAAACACGACCTGCGCGTCGGGGAGACGCGACAACACGTCGTACGGCCCGATGCAGTCGAGTGCGGTGAATCCGGGATAGAGAAAGACTGCGATCTGCATGACTGGTTCCCTTCAGGAGGCCCGCCGGAAGCGGGCGCGGTAGTCGTGAGGTGCCACCCCGACATTGCGATGGAAAGCGCGGCGCAGCGTCTCGACCGAGCCGAAGCCGCACGCGTCGGCGACCGCGTCGAGTCCGAGCGCGGTCTGTTCGAGCACGCCACGCGCCACGTCGACGCGGGCCCGCTCCACGTAGCCGGCGGGCGTGACGCCGAGCTCTCTCGTGAACACTCGTGAGAGGTGGCGCTCGCTCATGTGGCAACGCTGCGCGATTGCCGCCACCGAGAGGTCGGCTTCGGGATGCTCGGCGATGTGCGCCTGAAGCTCGCGCAGCCAGTCGCGCGACGCGGCCTGCGACGCGAGTTGGGCCGAGAACTGCGACTGGCCCCCGGGCCGGCGCATGAACACCACGAGTTGACGCGCCACGGCGAGCGCCACGTCGCGTCCAAGATCGTCGTCGACGAGCGCGAGCGAGAGATCGATCCCTGCGGTCACGCCGGCCGACGTCCAGCACGCGCCGTCGTGCACGTAGATCGCGTCGCCGTCGAGCGCGACGTTCGGGTATCGCCGCGCGAAACGCTCGCACTCACTCCAGTGCGTGGTGGCGCGCTTGCCGTCGAGCAGCCCGGCCTCGGCGAGCAGGTAGGCGCCGCTGCACACCGACGTGATGCGACGGGATCGGCGGGCCAAGGTCCTGACCGCGTCGAGATACGCGGGATCGCGCAATGCCTCCGCGGTGCCGCGACCTCCAGGCACGATCAGCGTGTCGATACGCCCGCGGATCTCGGCGGGCGTGCACGCGGCGCCGAGCACCAGCCCGCTCGACGCGGTGATCGTCGGCGTGGCTGCGGCCACCACGACCTCGTAGGCACCGGGCTGCTCGCGCGCCGCCATGGCGAACGTCTCGGCCGGCCCCACCACGTCGAGCAGTTGGAGGTCGTCGAAGGCGAGGATCACCACCCGGCGGGTCACGAACTGGATTCTGGGGCCTGCTGCCGCGGTCCGCAATGACCAATCCCGGTCATATCCGGACATCCGCTTGGGCAGACGGCGCTTTGCTCCGGGCCGGCCTGGTCGTTAGCGTCGGCCACGCAGGGAGACAGCTTTGCTGCGGCGGGCGCGAAGCAGGTCGGTCGGGCGCGCGCGGCGCTCGACCCCGATTGAAACGAGCGGAGCCATGACCATCGCCCGGCGCGCGCGCCGACAACTGGCGACCGGCGCTGCGGTGGTGGGCGCCGCCACTGCACTCACGCTGGCGGGTAGCCTCAGCCTGCCGGCGCGTGCGGCAGCGGCGCGCACGCTCTACGTCGACTGCTCGGCCGCGGCGGGCTCGGGCACGCTCGCTCACCCCTTCGACACACTGCAGGCCGCGAGTGCGCCGGCGCTCGGGCCCGGCGACCGGCTGCTCCTGCGCCGGGGAACCGCGTGCAAAGGCATGCTCGCGCCCCGCGGCAACGGCGCCGCTGGCGAACCGATCACGATCGGCGCGTACGGCCTCGCCGGCGCGCTCCCACCGCGGATCGATGGGGGCGGCACCGTCGAGGCCGCGATCGGGCTCGCCAACATGTCGTACGTGACCGTCGACGGCCTTGAGCTCACGAACTCCGGCGACGCGGCCGGGCTGCACCGCGGCGTCTACCTCACGTCGAGCACCGGCACGATGAAGGGCATCACGCTCGAGCACCTGACAATTCACGATGTCGACGGCACCAGCGATGTGAACACCGGAAAGCCCGGCGGCGGCATCGTCGCGTGGTCACTGCAGCCACCCGGTCGCTTCGCCAACCTCACCATCGCGGACGACACGATCAGCGATGTGTCGCGCCAGGGAATCATCGTCGACGGCACCGGGTCGACGACGCGACCGCCCGCGACCCGCGCATGGGCGGCCGCGAGCACGGGGCTCGTGGTGTCGGGCAACAACGTGCAACGCGTGCAGGGCGACGGCATCGTGGTGATGGGAACGGTGGGCGCACTCGTGCAGCAGAACACCGTGCGCCGCGGCAACCTCGCCGGATTCGACTTCAACGATCCGGTCAAGGAGAACTGCGCGGCGGGTATCTGGGCCTGGAACGCGAACCGCACGACGATCGAGCACAACGAAGTCAGCAACATGCACTACGGGCCCAGCACGAAGGCCGGCGCACTCAATGGCTGCGACGGCGAGGCCTTCGATGTCGACTCGAACCAAGACGGCACCGTCGTGCAGTACAACTACTCACACGACAACGACGGCGGCTTCGTGCTGTTGTGCACGGCCGACGGCACGACCACGCAAGATCCACACCGCTCCGACGTGCGCTACAACCTGAGCGTCGACGACAATTCCACGTTCGCCGCAGCTCCGTGCGAGCAGACCTACAAGCCGTCGGTGAACAATCTCGACGGCGTGCGCATGTACAACAACACGATCGTGGCGCCGACGCCCAGGGTGACGTACGAGCTCGATGAGCCGGCGGCGCGCAAGCTGCTCCCGTATTACGGGACCTTCGCCTTCGACGACAACCTCGTGTACGCCACGGCGGCGGCAGCCACCGAGAGCCAGCACCTTTTCGAGTGCGGCAGTCCGTGCTCGCACAATCTGTTCTTCCACGTGCCGCCACCCGCGACGGCGACACAGTCGGTCACGTCCGACCCCGAGTTCGTGCGAGTGGGCGCACGGGGAACGGGGCTCGGCGTGGCCGCGTCGTTCAAGCTGCGTGCGGGGTCGCCGGCGAACGGCGCCGGCATCGCGATCCCGCCGTCGGTGCCCACGACCGTCGCCAAGAACTTCTTCGGCGCAGCGATTCGCAAGCCGCCGGCAATCGGCTTCTCCTGAGCCCTTTGTCTCTTGCGGCTTCGCCGCGGCACCGCTCTACGCTGCCGTGCCCCATGGACCTGTCGTTCTCACCCGCCGAAGAGACCTTCCGCGCCGAAGTGCGCGAGTGGCTCGCGGCGCACGTGCCCAACCCGGCGCTGCCGTCGGGCGACACGCGAGAAGGCTTCGGCCTCCACCTCGAGTGGGAACGCACACTCTTCGACGCGCGCTACGCGGTGGTGAGCTGGCCCGAGCGCCATGGCGGGCGCGACGCGAGCCTGTGGGAGTGGCTGATCTTCGAGGAGGAGTACTGGCTCGCCGGCGCGCCGCAGCGCGTGACGCAGAACGGCATCTTCCTGCTCGCGCCCACGATCTTCGAGTTCGGCACGCCGGCCCAGCAGGATCACATCCTCGCCAAGATGGCCAGCGGCGAGGAGACGTGGTGCCAAGGGTGGAGCGAGCCGAACGCCGGCAGCGACCTCGCCTCGCTCACGAGTCGGGCCGTACGTGACGACGCGGCCGGCGGTTGGCGCCTGCGCGGCCAGAAGACGTGGACCACGCGCGGCGCGTTCTGCACGCACCTGTTCGGCCTGTTCCGCACCGATGCCGAGGCCGAACGCCACCGTGGCCTCACATACCTGCTCGTAGCGCTCGACCAGCCCGGTATCACCGTGCGCCCGGTCGAACGGCTCGACGGCGACGAGGGTTTTGCCGAGGTGTTCTTCGACGACGCCTTCGTGCCCGACGACATGGTGCTCGGCGATGTGGGCGCGGGCTGGAGTGTGGCGATGGCGACCACCGGATCCGAGCGCGGCCTCACGTTGCGCTCCCCCGGCCGATTCCTCGCCACCGCGCGCAAGCTCGTCGAGTTGGCGCGCAACACGCCATCCGAAAGTGTCGATCCTGCGCTACGCGATCGCATCGCACGCGCGTGGATCGACGCCGAGGCCTACCGCTGGCAGACGTTCTGGACGGTCACGCAGCTCGCGGCCGGTCGGCGCGCGGGGCCCGAGGCCAGCATGGTGAAGGTGTTCTGGTCAGAGCTCGACGTGCAACTCCACGAGCTCGCGTTGCAACTGTTGGGCCCGAACGCGGAGCTCGTCGACGGTGAGCACGCGCAATGGATGAAGGGGTACGAGTTCTCGCTCGCCGGCCCGATCTACGCCGGCACCAATGAAATCCAACGCAACGTGATCGCCGAGCGCGTGCTCGGCCTGCCGCGGAAGTAGTCGTGAACGTGGTCAGCAGCCGCGGAGCGACGAAGGAGCGACTCGGCTGTGCGAGCGGAGCGAGCGTCCAGACGCCCCTGGGGGCGCGAGCCGCAGGATTCAGCAGCCGCGGAGCGACGAAGGAGCGACTCGGCTGTGCGAGCGGAGCGAGCGTCCAGACGCCCCTGGGGGCGCGAGCCGCAGGCGAGCGGGGGTAGATATGCGTTTTGCGTTCACTGACGACCAACTCGCGTTCCGCGACGCCGTGCGCGACGCGCTCGCAACGTCGTGCGACCGCGCGGCACTGCGCGCCGCGGCCGAGAGCGCAACGGGACGGACAGCGAAGGCCTGGACGGCGCTCGCCGACATGGGTGTACTCGACGCACTACGCGCTGAAAGCGAAGGCGGGCTCGGTTTGACCGAGGTCGACGTGATCGCAGTGCTCGAGGAGACGGGGCGCTGCGCGCTGGCGGAGCCGGTGGTGGACACTCTGTTCGTGGGCGTGCCGCTCGGCGTGGTCGACGCACCGGGATCGGTGAGCGTGGTGGCGCCCGAGTCGCCGCTGGGCGTGTGGACCGACACCGCCGAGGCGGTGGTGACACTCGCGGCCGACGGCATGCGCGTCTACCCGCGCGCCGAGGTGGCGCTGCACGCCCGACCGTCGGTGGATCCGGCTCGGCGCCTGTTCGAGATCGCGATGGAGGCGCAGCGACCGCCCGACCGCGGGCTCGGCGATGTGGTGCTGGCATTCCGGCGCATGGTGTTGGGCACCGCGGCGCAGCTCTGCGGGCTCGCCGACACCATGGTCACGATGACCGTCGAATACGCCGTCGACCGCCGTCAATTCGGCGTGCCGATCGGTTCGTTCCAAGCCGTGAAGCACCATCTCGCAAACGCCCGCACCGCGCTGGAGTTCGCGCGACCGCTCGTGTACCGCGCCGCCGCATCGATGGCAATACGCGACCGTGAGGCGGGGTTGCACGTGGGCATGGCCAAGGCTGCGGCGAGCGATGCCGCTTCGGTGGCGGCGAAGGCCGCGCTGCAGTGCCACGGCGCGATCGGTTACACCACCGAACACGACCTGCATCTCTTCATGAAGCGGGCATGGGCGCTGTCGGCCGCGTGGGGCGATGCCCGCTGGCACCGCGCTCGCATCGCCGACACACTGATGGCACCAACAGAATCGCGAGGATCGTGATGGCAAGCATGAACGAGGCCTACATCGTCGAAGCCGTCCGCACTCCTGTGGGGCGGCGCGACGGCGGGCTCGGCGGCGTGCACCCGGCCGACCTCGGCGCGCACGCGATCCGGGCGCTCGTGGAGCGCAGCGGCATCGACCCGGCCGCGGTCGACGACGTGGTGTTCGGCTGCGTCGACACGATCGGCCCGCAGGCCGGCGACATCGCGCGCACGTGCTGGCTCGCCGCCGGCATGCCCGACGAGGTTCCCGGAACCACCGTCGACCGGCAGTGCGGCAGCAGCCAGCAGGCGGTGCACTTCGCGGCCCAGGCCGTGCTCAGCGGCACGATGGACGTGGTGGTCGCGGGCGGCGTGCAGAACATGACGATGATCCCGATCAGCTCGGCGATGACCGTCGCCCAACCCATGGGCTTCGACACGCCGTTCAACACCTCGGAGGGCTGGCTCGCGCGCTACGGCGACCAAGAGGTGAGCCAGTTCCGTGCCGCCGAGATGATCGCCGAGCACTGGGACATCTCGCGCGCCGAGATGGAGGAGTTCGCAGTCGAGTCTCACGTGCGTGCGCTGCGGGCGCGCGCCGAAGGCCGCTTCGAGCGCGAGATCGCGCCGGTCGGCGACGTCGCGAACGACGAAGGCCCGCGCGAACCGAACCTCGACAAGATCCGCTCGCTCCCCACGCTCGTGCCCGAGGGTCGCCTCACCGCCGCGGTGAGCAGCCAGATCTCCGACGCATCGGCCGCGATCCTGGTGGTGAACGAGCGAGGCCTGAAGGCACACGGTCTCACGCCGCGGGCCCGCATCCATCACCTCTCGGTGCGCGGCGCCGACCCGGTGTGGATGCTCACCGCACCGATCCCGGCCACCGCCTACGCGCTCGACAAGGCCGGCATGTCACTCGACGACATCGACCTGGTCGAGATCAACGAGGCGTTCGCGTCGGTGGTGCTGGCGTGGCAGCGCGAGACCAAGGCCGACCTCGAAAAGGTGAACGTGAACGGCGGCGCGATCAGCCTCGGCCACCCGCTCGGCGCCACCGGCGCGCGGCTGATGACCACCCTGCTCCACGAGCTGGAACGCACCGGCGGCCGCTACGGCCTACAGACGATGTGCGAAGGCGGCGGTCAGGCGAACGTCACCATCATCGAACGCCTGTAAGCCCCGGGCGCGTCAGTCATCCTTGACCGCGACGGCGTTGGGGGTGACGTTCATCTTCGGTACATATTCGGCCTGCTCGACGTCGCGCGCCTCGCCGGCGAGCCGGTCGCGCAGGCCGGTGCGGCATTCAGGGCACGGGCCGTAGAAGCGCTGCGCCACAGAAGCACCGCAGATGGGGCAGGCCACGTCCTGGGGAGCGAGGCCGTCGAGGTCGACGGAGTCGAGGATCGCCATGACGCCGAGCATCGCGCGATCACCCGGTCCGGACGTGCATTTGGCGGCTGGGCTCGTTAGGTTTCGGCTCGTGGCGGAGCGGCTGCGGCTCATCGCGTTCGGCGCGCTGTTGGGCGTGCTGTGGGGAGTGGTCGCGGCATGGTGGTACGGCGCCCCGATCGCGCACGGCATCATCATCGGTGTCGCGCTCTGGGGCCCGGCCGCGTTCGTGGCCATCCCCGGTCCGCACGCGCCGGTCGTCGAGAACGTCGAGTCCTAGTGAGTTAGGCGCGTTCGTCGAGCAGGGCGCGGTACTTGTCGAGGATCGGGAGCACCTCGTCGCGCGTGCCGCCGCGCACTCGGGCGACGACCTCGCTGATGCCGATCTGCTCGTAGTAGTCGAGTTTGCCGGGGTCGGGCAGCGTTCCGAACGGCACGATCTCGAGCTGCGATACGTCACGACCGCGCGCGTCGCACGCGCGGCGCAGGTCGTCGAGCGCGGCGCGCACACCCGCGCCGCCGATCGGGATCCAGCCGTCGGCGTAGTCGGCGATCGCCGCGAAGAGCTTCGGCCCCGCGGCGCCACCGATGAGCACGGGCGGCCCTCCCGCGCGGGCAGGCTTCGGCCACGACCACGACGGCGCCAACTCGAAGAAGTCGCCGTGATACTCGGCGACGTCGTCGCGCCAGAGCGATCGCATCGCGAGTACGTGGTCGCGGCACACGTCGCGGCGGCGCTTGAAGTCGACATGGTGGTGCTCGATCTCGTCCTGGTTCCAACCGAAGCCGATACCGAGCACGAAACGACCGCCGGATTCGGCGTCGAGCGTGGCGATCGCCTTCGCAGTCACGATCGGCTCACGTTGCGCTGCCAGCAAGATGCCGGTGCCCAGCGTGATCCGCTCCGTGCGCGCGGCTGCAACCGCGAGCGCCACGAGTGGATCGACCGTGCGGCGATATTCCTCCGGCAGTTCGGCGTCACCAGTGGGCGGCGGCGTTCGGCGCGACACCGGGATGTGTGTGTGCTCGGGCAGATACACGGAGTCGAGACCGCGTGCCTCGGCCTCCACCGCGAGCTCCCACACCGGCATCGTTCGGTCGGTGGCGAACATCGTGATCCCGTAGCGCACGCGGTTACGGTACCGAACCCGCGCTCGACGCGCAGGAGCGAAGGGAATCGTCTTGGGAATCTGCGACGGTCGAGTTGTGATCGTCACCGGCGCCGGGCGCGGCCTCGGCCGCGAGCATGCACTCGAGTTCGCGCGCCAAGGCGCGAGCGTGGTGGTGAACGACCTCGGCGTCGACCGCACCGGCCACGGCCGCGAGACCACTGTGGCCGACGAGGTGGTCGAGGAGCTGCAGGGCCTGGGCGCGCAGGCCGTGTCCAATGGCGACGACATCGCCGACTTCGAAGGTGCGGCGCGGCTCGTGCAGACCGCGATCGACAAGTTCGGCGCGCTCGACACACTCGTGTGCAACGCCGGCTTCGTGCGCGACCGCATGTTCGCGAACACCGCCGAAGACGAGTGGGACGCCATCGTTCGCGTGCATCTCAAGGGCCACTTCGCGCCGGCGCGTCATGCCGCGGCCTACTGGCGTGACCAGTCGAAGGCCGGGCACGCTCGCAAGGGTCGCATCGTGAACACGTCGTCGGGCGCGGGTTTGATGGGCAGCGTCGGCCAGGCCGCGTATTCGGCCGCGAAGGGCGGCATCGCCGCGCTCACGCTCGTGCAGGCCGCCGAGCTCGGCCGCTACGGCGTTGGGGTGAACGCCATCGCCCCGTCGGCTCGCACGCGGATGACCGAGGAGGTGTTCGGCGACCGCATGGCTGTGCCCGACGCAGGCTTCGACGCCAACCATCCCGAGAACGTGTCGCCGCTCGTGGTGTGGCTCGGCTCCGACGACGCCGCCGGCGTATCCGGCCGGGTGTTCGAGGTGGAGGGCGGCCTGATCTCGGTGGCCGATGGTTGGCAGCACGGTGTGCCCGCCGATCGTGGCGCACGCTGGGACCCGGCCGAGATCGGAGCAGCGGTGCACAAGCTGCTCGCCGACGGGCCGGCACCTGCGCCCGTCTACGGGGCCTGATCAGATCCCCGACCGGCGCGCCGCAGCCGCTCATCCCGCGCGGGTGACGCGCGAGCACCCCGACGCCGTTTAGCGTCCGCATCGCAATGGCACGCACGGCCGAGCGCGTCGGCCCGGGCTCGGCCCGAGCCCGGTGGATCGCAGTTCTCGGGGGCATCCGGCCCTACGACCGCACCAAGCTCGCGCGCGACGTGCTGGCGGGCGTCACCCTCGCCGCGCTCGCGATTCCCGAGGTGATGGGTTACACGAAGATCGCAGGAACGCCTGTGATCACAGGCCTCTACACGATCCTGCTGCCCGCGATCGTGTTCGGGGTGTTCGCCTCGTCGCGCCACTTGGTGGTGGGTGGCGACTCGGCCACGGCGGCGATCCTGTTCGCCGGCATCGCCGGCCTCGATATCGCCGGCGTGCAACCGGGAACGCAGCGCTGGCTCGCGTTCGCGAGCATGGCCGCGCTGATCACGGGCGGGCTGCTGCTCGTGGCGCGCGTGGCGAGGCTCGGCTTCCTCGCCGACTTCATCTCACGCACCGTGCTTGTCGGCTTCCTCACAGGTGTCGGCGTGGAGGTGGCGCTCGGTCAACTCGCGGGGATGCTCGGTGTCGCGTCGCCGAAGGTCGCGGCCGGCCGGGTGGACAGCACGCTGATCAAGGCGTGGGACACGCTCAAGGAGATTGATCACGCATCGTTGACCACCTTCGCGGTGTCGCTCGGCGTGATCCTCACGCTCGTGGTCTTCGCGAAATGGATACGGGCGATCCCAGGCGGCCTCGTCGCGGTGGTGGGCGTCATCGCTTTGAGCTGGCTGCTCGATCTGCAGTCGCACGGTGTGGCCGTGCTCGGATCGGTGCCGCGCGGCCTCCCGTCGTTCGGATTTCCGAGCGGGCTCACGCGCAACGACGCCGTGCGTCTCGTCGGCACGTCGGTGTCGATGTTCCTCGTGATCCTCGCCCAGAGCGCGGCCACGTCACGCGCCTACGCCGTGCGCTACCGCGACAAGCTCGTCGAGAACAACGACCTCGTCGGGCTCGGCCTCGCCAACCTCGCGGCCGCGTTCACAGGCACGTTCGTGGTGAACGGCAGCCCGACCAAGACCGAGATGGCCGACGAGGCCGGCGCGACGTCGCAAATCGCGATGCTCGCAATGGCGGGCGCGGTTGCGATCGTGTTGCTGTTCCTCACCAAGCCGCTCGAGTACTTGCCCGAGGCCGCGCTGTCGGCGGTGGTGTTCGTAGTCGGCGTGAAGCTGATCGACGTGGCGCACATGCGAGAGATCGCGCGGCTGCGGCGCGACGAGTTCGTGATCGCCGCCGTCACCACCGCGGTGGTCATCTGCGTGGGGGTGGAGCAAGGCATCCTGCTCGCGATCGTGCTGTCGCTCCTCGACCACGTGCGCCGCCACTACGACCCGCGCGACTCGGTACTCGTGGGACCGAACCGCGAGCAGCATCCGGTGGGTCCCGGGGTGGTCACCGAGCCCGGACTCATCGTGTATCGCTTCGGCGTCGGCCTGTTCTACGCCAACGCCGGTCGCCTCGCCGACGACGTGATGCTGCTCGTCGACGGGCCCGAGCCGCCGAAGTGGTTCGTGCTCCATGCCGAAGCGATCGACGACGTCGACTTCACGGGCGGGAAGACGATTGTGGAGCTGGCGCAGCAACTCAAAGCGCGCGGCATCGTGTTCGCGGTTGCCGGTGCCGACCCCACCGTCGCCCAAGAAGCCGCGCGGTTCGGGCTGCTCGACGTGATCGGCAGGGAGCACGCGTATCCCCATGTACAAGACGCGATCGCCGCGTTCCACGCGGCGGAAGGACACCAACAATGATCGACACCGAAACACCTGACGTCACCACTCGCGCCAACCGCGGTCGTGCGGCACGCGCCAACACGCCGCGTTCGTGCCACGCCGAGTGGAGTCCGCCATCCGATCGCCGCCCCGCCCTCGATGTGTTGCTCGAGCAGGAGATCACGCGCGTTGCGGAGCTTGTGCCGCTACGGCACGAGCGCATGCTCGAGTCACAGTTCGCGTTCTATCGAGGCGCGGCCGCGGTGATGGCCGGCGACCTCGCAACCACGCCGGCATCGGGCATCCGCGTGCAGTGCTGCGGCGACGCACACCTCGCCAACTTCGGCGGTTTCGAGTCGCCCGAACGCACGCTGGTGTTCGACATCAATGATTTCGACGAGACCGTGCCCGGACCATGGGAGTGGGACGTCAAACGCCTCGCCGCCAGCTTCGTGATCGCCGCGCACGACCGGGGTTTCGACGACACGGTTGCAAGCGCCGCGGTTGCCGACACTGTGCGCACCTATCGCGAGACGATGCGCGACTTCGCGGGTCAGAGCAATCTGGCTGTGTGGTACGCCAAGCTCGACGTGCAGGACGCGCTCACCCGCTGGCGCGGCGAGATAGGGACGCGCAGCGCCAAGCAGATCCAGCGACTTGCCGCGCAGGCCCATGCCAAGAACAGCCTGCGCGCGTTGAAGAAGCTCACCGAACGCATCGACGGCGAGATTCGCATCGTGGACGACCCGCCGCTCGTGGTGCGCATCGACACGCTGTGGGGCGCGCCCGCAGCGAGCGAGCTCATCGCACAGATGGCCGAGCTGATCCGGTCGTACGCCCACACGTTGCAACCCGACCGGCGCGTGCTGATCGACGGGTACCAGTTCGTCGACATCGCCCGCAAGGTCGTGGGCGTGGGGAGCGTCGGAACCCGATGCTGGATCGTGCTGTTGCTCGGGCGCGACGATGGCGATCCGCTGTTTCTACAGGTGAAGGAAGCCGAGGCGTCGGTGCTCGAACCGTTCGCCGGCAAGAGCGAGTACACGCTGCACGGTCAACGCGTCGTCGAAGGTCAGCGGCTCATGCAGGCCACGAGCGACATCTTCCTCGGGTGGGAGCGCTTCGCAGGTGTGGACGGCGTCGATCGCGACTACTACGTGCGCCAACTCTGGGACGGCAAGGTGTCGGCCGACCTTCAAACGCTGTTCGCCCAGCAACTGTCGACCTACGGGCGCATGTGCGGCTGGACGCTCGCCCGCGCGCACGCACGGTCCGGCGACCGCATTGCGATCGCGGCCTATCTCGGTAGTGGCGATGCGTTCGATCGCGCCATCACGTCGTTCGCGCTGCGCTACGCCGAGCAGAACGCGGCCGACTACGCGGCCGTGAGCGAGGCGGCGAGATCCGGTCGCATTCCCACGAACACCCCGGTGCCGGTCTGAGCCCGGATCGCTCGTGTGGCGGCCGGTCGCCGTCCACCGATACGGTGACGCACACGTCAGTTTTGGATCGGGAGGACACGCGTCGATGGGAATGCTCGACGGCAAGGTGGCGATCGTCACGGGCGCCGGCAACGGTGTGGGGCGCGGTGAAGCGGTCATGCTCGCCGATCACGGCGCCAAGGTCGTGGTGAACGACCTCGGTGGTTCGGTGAGCGGTGACGGCAGCGACAAGCGTCCCGCCGACGACGTGGTTGCGGTGATCAAGAGCCGCGGCGGCGAGGCCGTCGCCAACTACGACAGCGTCGCCGACTTCGACGGGGCCAAGCGCATCATCGACACGGCCGTCTCCGAATTCGGCCGCCTCGACGTGCTCGTGAACAACGCCGGCGTGCTGCGCGACCGGATGATGTTCTCGATGAGCCCCGAGGACTTCGACACCGTGGTGAAGGTGCACATGTACGGCACCTTCAACACCATGCGTCATGCGTCGGAGTACTGGCGCGAAGAGTCGAAGGCCGGGCGCCAGCCGCGTGCGTCCATCGTCAACACGGTGTCGAGCGCAGGCTTGCAAGGTCAAGCGAGCCAGATCAACTACGGCGCGGCCAAGGCCGGCATCGCCGCGATGACGATCATCGCCAGCCTCGAGCTCAGCCGCTACGGCGTGCGCGCCAACTGCGTGGGCCCCGGCGGCTTCACGCGCATGGTCGCCATGGCGATGAAGGACATCGAGGTGAAGCCGCCCGAACAGTACGAGGCGTTCGACGGCATGAACCCGGGCAACTCGGCGCCTGCGGTGGTGTACCTCGCGTCCGACGAATCGCTGCACGTGACCGGTCAGGTGCTGCGCATGGTGGGCAACAACCTCGCCCGCTACGAGCCGTGGACGATGGGTGAGCAGTTCCTCGCCACCGAGAAGGACGGCAGCCCCAAGCAATGGGACCCGACCGACATCGGCCGCATCCTCAACCGCTACGTGTTCAACAGCCAAAACCCCGGCATCGACGCCCAACGCCGCTCGTAACACGCGAACAAGTCGCGCCGGGCCTTGTCGCACCGGAAGCGGCGCCGAACGCTCACACGCATCAGCCCTTCGCAGCGCCTGGGGCTCGCTTGCGCTCGCGTGCCGCGCTCCCGTGCTCGGTCTGACGCTAAGGATTCGCTTCCTCGGCGTCGCTCCCGATGCTCGTGAGCGGGAGTCGTACGTCGAGAAGCAGGAAACACAAAACGGGAGTGGCCCGCACGAGCCACTCCCGAGATGCGTACTCCGCCGCGCGACGTTGCGCTGAAGCGAATTGCCTGGATCGAAGCCAGCCCAGCCGATCGCAGACCCCTATCTCTCGGCGGGCACAACGGGGATCTGAGGGCATTGGCAACGGGTGGCGCGATCCCGCGGGCGAGATTTCTGAAGAAATCTCCTCGGTTCGGAATGCAGGTGAGCGAACAAGTGTTCTTATCCATGTGGCGGATGGAATTGCGCTCGCGGGCGAGGCGATCGATGCCCTCGCGGCGGAGGCGATCGACAGTCACTACCTCGGTGACGAGCTGGTCCAGCTCTACCAACTGATCGACCGTCTGCAGGCCCAGGCATCGCGGCGCCTCGCCGTGTTCGACGGACGCGGCGACGGGCAGGCCGATGGCTTCAAGTCGACCAGCGGCTGGCTGGCGAGTCGCTGCCGCAAACATCCGGCCGATGCTGCTCGCGCCGTCCGCGTCGCGCGTCTCGAACGGCACCTCCCCGACCTCACCGACCTGTGGGAGGCCGGCGCTACCACGGCCGCGCACGTCGACCACGTCGCACGGCTCCGCCATCGAGCGAAGGCCGACGCGATCTTCGACGCGCTCGCCGACACGTGGACCTCGCTGTGTCGCGACGCCGATCTCGACACACTGGGCAAGGCGAGTGTCGCGTTCCTCGACCGGCTCGACAACACCAAGCCGGTCAGCGAACAGGACAAGGCCGAGGCCATCAACCGCCGCATGTTCGCCGGCTCGAAGTGCCTCGGTGTCGGCAACATCGAAGCCCGCTTCGACCTCGAGGGCTACGACATCGTCATGCGAGCGGTCGAGCAAGAGCGCCGCGCCGGCCACGCCGACGGCGACAAGCGCACGCTCGAGCAGGAGCGATCAGACGCGGTGGTCGAGATCTGCCGGCGCACGCTCACGGGTGCGAACGACGGTGGCGAGACCGAGCCGTACATCGGCGTCATCGTGACCGACGAGACGCTCGCCGCACGCGAGGCGGGGCTGTGCCAGACCGACAGCGGTCTGGCGCTTTCTGTGGACACGGTCCGGCGCATGTGCTGCCACAGCGTGATCGGCCGCATCGTCGTCGACCAGAAGGGTGTGGTGCTCGACGTGGGTCGCGGCGAGCGCCTGTTCAACCGGGCTCAGCGCCGGGCGATGGCGTACCGCGACCGTGGCTGCTGCTTCCCCGGCTGCCGCCGGCCGGCCCGGCACTGCGAAGCGCACCACCTTCAATGGTGGGAGCACGGCGGCCCGACCGACCTCGAGAACGGTGCGCTGCTTTGTTATGCGCACCACCGGCTCGTCCATGAGCTCGGTTGGCGGGTGGTGCGCAACGCATCGGGCGGCCTCGACTGGTTCCTGCCCGACGGCCGGTTCCACGCGACCTGGCGCCCGCCCGGCCTTCCCGAAGCGCTGCCCATCGACGAGCGCGGCCGCGCTACGCGGAAGCGAAGAAGCCGCGCCGGACCACCGTCGTGACGGTGGAGATCATCGCGGGATCGGCGGCGTCGAGACGGCCCGACGCTGCGTAGTACGCCACGCGTTCGAGCAGCGCCATCAGCGCGCCGACGCGCGCGGGCGTGGCCAACGCGTCGGCCTCGGCGAGGCGTTCGCCGAGCGCGTCGGCGATGTCGGTGAACACGCGCACGCCCATGCGGTTGATGTCGCTGTCACCCATCTGGTCTTCCATCCACGCGCGGATCACGGGTCCGTAGCGCGCGTAGGCGGCCATGAACGCGGCGACGAACTCGCCGAGCGCGTCGTTGCGATTCTCCAGCGAGGCCGGCGATGCGCCGTCGGTTTGCAGCGCGCTGGCGGCGAGGCGCAGATCGGCTGCGCAGACCGTCGCCAGGTCGCGCAGCAGCTCTTCCTTGTTCGCGAAGTAGAGGTAGAAGGTGCCGTGCGACGTCTCGGCCGCACGCACAATGTCGTCGACGCGCGCGGCGTGGTAGCCGCGCTCGGCGAACACCGCGAGGCCGGCGTCGAGTAGGCGCACGCGCGTCTCGGTTCCCTGCGCGCGGCGGTCGCGGGCGTTCGCCGGATCGGCGGGCCCGGTCGCCGCAACCCGGCGTGAGCCCACGCGGCCGGCACTCGTGCGACGATCTCGCTTGTACGCTTCGCCCATGCTCCCCGAGACGATTCGTGAGGCAGCCAGGAGGTTTGCGGAGCGTACTGCGTACGTGATCGAGCCTCCCGGGGGCACGTGGCGCGAGGGCTTCGAGCTCACCTACGCCGACGTCGACCGCCTCTCCGACGAGTACGCGGCCGGACTGGTTCGCCGCGGCGTGCGTCCCGGCGATCGGGTAGCCCTCGTGGTGCCGCCAGGCGCCGAATACCTCGTCGGCTACCTCGGTGCGGCCAAGGCCGGCGCGATCACGGCCGGCGTCAACGACCGCCTGTCCGCAGCCGAACGCGAGGCGATACTCGATCGCGCCCAGCCCGCGCTCGTGCTTGCCGCGCCGGGCTTCGGTACCGATCGCTTCGAGTGCGTGGAGGCCGCGCCGTCGTCGTCGGCCGACGACGTGCTGCGCGAGGTTCGCATTCCCGGCGCGGGCGCGCCCGACGTAGAGCTCGACGACGACGGCGATGTCGCGATCATTTTCACGTCGGGCACCACGGGGGTGCCCAAGGGCGCGCGCTACGGCAATCGTCAGTTGCGCTGCATCACCCAGACCGACATCGGCGACGCCTGGGATCTCGGCGGGCGCACGAGCAGCGGCACGTCGTTCGCACATCTCGGCTTCATGACCAAGCTGCCGGGCGCGCTACGGCGCGGTGGCCTCACGTTCGTGCAGAAGCGCTGGCGGGCTGCCGACGCGCTCGCGCTCACGGCCGAGCAGCGCATGACCACGCTGGCCGGCGTGCCGACCCAGCTTGCGCTCATGCTGCGCGACCCGTCGTTCGACGAGCTCGACCTTTCCAGCGTCGCCTATGTGATCCTCGGCGGCGGACCGGTCACACCTGGGCTCGCCGAAGAGGCGCGCCGGCGCATTGGCGCGCAGCTCGCCACCCGTTATTCATGCACCGAAGCGGGCATCGGGCTCGGCACCGCGTTCGATGCTCCAGAAGAGGATGCCGTCGTATCAGTGGGCCGCCCGCACCCCGTGGTCACACTCGCGCTGCGCCACTCTGACGATCCCGACCGTACCGACGATGTGGCCGCGGGCGAGGTGGGTGAGGTGTGCCTGCGCTCCCCCGCGTGCATGCACGGCTACTGGGACGACCCGGCGGCCACCACAGCCGCGTTCACGCCCGACGGCTTCGTGCGCACCGGCGACCTCGGCTACCTCGACGAGCAAGGCCGGGTGCGGCTCGTGGGTCGCAACAAGGAGATGTACGTGCGCGGTGGCTACAACGTGTACCCGGTGGAGGTGGAGGCCGCGCTGTCGTTGCATCCGGGCATTGCCGCGGCTGCGATCGTGCCCGAACCCGACCCGGTGATGGGCGAACGCGGCGTCGCGGTGATCGTGGCTGCCGACGCCGGCGAGCCGCCGACCCTGCGCGACCTTCGCGAGTTCCTTGCCGATCACGTGGCCGCCTACAAGCTGCCCGAGAACCTGCAGGTGGTCGACGCGCTGCCGCTCACCGCGATGGACAAGCTCGATCGGACAGCGCTGCGCGCGATGTTGCAGACTGCGCCAACTCGGTAGCCGACCACACCATGGACCTCGATTTCACCTCGGATCAAGAAGACCTGCGCGACGCGATGCGCGCCGTGCTGACGCGCGAGTCGCCGGTCGCGCTGGCGCGCGCCGTCACCGAAGGTCGCGACAACGCCGACGCGCTGTGGCACACGGTGTGCGAGCTCGGCTGGCCTGCGCTCACCGTTCCCGAGGCCCACGGCGGTCTGGGTGCGTCGGTGATCGAAGCCGGCTTGCTCGCAGAAGAGCTCGGCCGCGTGGTGGCACCCGGACCGTTGCTCACCACCGTCACGCAGTTCGTGCCACTCGTGCGGACGTGCGGCTACGATGCGCAACAGGCCCGCTGGCTCGGCGCGGTGGCAGCGGGTGAATGCCGGGCCACCGCCGCACTCGAAGGCGTCGCCAATGTGTCGACCAGCGCGACGGCGATTGGCGCAACCGCACGGCGCGGCGACGACACCGTGCGGCTCGACGGTGCGTGCCGCTGGGTGGCCGAAGCCGATGGTGCCGACGAGATCGCGTGCGTCGTGCAACTCGACGGCGAGCCTGCAGTTGTGGTGGTGCCGGGCGAGGCGGTGAAGGTGACCCCCGTCGACAGCATCGACGGCTCACGCCGCCACGGTCACGTGGTGCTCGACGACGTGGAACTCCCCGCCGACCGTGTGCTCGCGAACACGTCGGCCGAAGGGCTCCGCGACGCGCTCGACGAGGCCACCGTGGCGCTCGCGCTCGAGACCGTGGGCGTGTGCAGCGCGCTGTTCGAGACCACGCTCGAGTACGCCCGTCAGCGCGAACAGTTCGGCAAGCCGATCGGTTCGTTCCAGGCGATCAAGCACAAGCTCGCCGACCTCTTCATCGTGATCGAGCGCGCCCGCAGCATCGGCTACTACGCCGCGTTGTGCGTGGCCGAGCACGACGAGCGCCGCCACGTGGCGGTCAGCGCGGCCAAGGCCGCAGCCGGCGACGCGCAGGCATCGTGCGGCAAAGAAGGCATCCAGATCCACGGCGGCATCGGCTACACGTGGGAGCACGACGTGCACCTCTACGTGAAGCGCGCCAAGGTGAACGACTTGTGCCTCGGCAGCGCGGGCGCGCACCGCGCCCGCATCGCCGATCTGCTGAACGTGTAAGCCTCGCCGGCTCAGCCGGCTTTGGTGACGACGATCTCGAAGAACAGCCAGAAGAACACCGCGAGACCCGACGCCGCGTAGATCGCGTACTGGTGCGTGTCGTAGATCAGCGTGTTGGGCTTACCGGCTTCGGTCCCGAAGTACCCGAGGGCGTTCGCCTCGAGGCTCACCGCAACGACGATCAGGATCAGGTAGAAGAGCAGCTTCGAAATCGCGTTGGGATAGTCGTAGCCCGGGAAGAAGTGCGACGTGCCGACCATGCCGAGGAACACGGTGAACGAGAAGATCGTGTTCTGCCGTGATGCCATGGCGCCGCGTCGAGCTTGCTTCGCGGCCTCGGGATTGGGCTCGCCGCCGGCAGCGACGTTGCGAGCGTTGCCGATCACCACCTGCTGCGCCGGCCAGATCACCATCCAGACGTTGTACAACATGATGACCGCGAACACGATTGCCGCAGTCAGCATCAGACCTTGCGACGACAACCAGAAGTTGTGACCGAACCCGAGGTCGCCATACGGGGTCGGCTTCAACGACGCACCAGCGCCCAACACGAGGATGCCCGTGCCGACGGTTGCTATCGCGGCCCAACGGAACCACCACATTGCGCGCCACGTGAGCTTGTCGAAGGCGTTGTTGCGCGCGCTGGGATCCATCTCCGCGTAGGCCGGCGTCTGCACGAAGTTGAAGAACCACAACAGACCCATCCACATCACCGCGCTCAGCACGTGGATGTAACGGAAGGCTCCCCAAAAACCGACCTTGGTGAAGAGAAACATGTGGTCTCCTCGCGCTTGCCCAGATGGACGGCCGGAACGTAGCAGAGGCCGCTCATTGGTGTCGTGGACCCTCCTGCGCCGGCCCCGCGCGATCAGAAGGTGCTCGCGACCCACCACGCGAACAGGGAAGCGATGTCGCCGTCGGAACGCGTCGCGTCGAGCACGAGCGCGCCGTGGTCGACCGACCACACGAGCCGAGCCTGACCACGTGATCGAACGCACACCACGCTCCCGAGCACTGTTTCCGGGTGCACCGGCGCAGACCAGGTGCGCAGACCGTGTTCGTCGCGCGCGCATGCCGCGCCGCCCGGCGCCGGCGGGCCGCCCGTTGCGAGCCGCGCGACGGCCCCGGCCGTCGATCCTGCTGGCACTCGGCGCACTCCCACCCGGATTCCCGCGGCCGGCGCGCAGATGAGCGCAGCCCGCGGTTGCGGGGCTGCCGCGTCGGACACGTGGTGACACGTCCGCCGCCAGGCTTCCGGCAACAGAGTGAGGAGGACGGCCACATTGTGTGGCGTCGTGGTCGTCGGCGCGTGCGTCGTGGCGGAGCGTGCTGTGGCCAAGGTGGTTGCGACGGCCGTCGGCTGCGGCGTGGGCGACCCAACTCCGCCGAGGACGAAGATCGCACCGACCACCGCGATCGCGACGGCGACGACCCCTGCGAGCAGCTCGATGCGCCGGCGTCCAGTGAGTCGTCCCGTGAAGTTCGGGCGCAGGCGCGCGAGCGCGTCACGGGCCCGCCCGGCGAGGTCGAAGCGGCGGCGGGGCTCGGGTTCGTGCTCGGCGAGCCGGGCCCGCAGGCGCGCGACGAGGTCGGTGGGGTCGTCGGCCGGGCGCTCGACGGGGCCCTTCGGGCGCGGCGGTTGCTCGTCAGTCTGATCCATCTTCACACAACTTGACATGATCTCACGCTGTACGCAATGCTTCACAACATGTCGCACACCTTCGAACGTTCATGCCCCGCCCACCCTGCTCCCGCCCGGCGAGCGCTCCTGCTCCTCTTCGCCATCGGCGGGGCCGGAACCGCCGGAGCCATCGCGCTGCTCCGAGCCCGCGGCACGGCCATCGCCGATACCCACTCCACCGAAGGGCTGCTCCTCGCCGCGGGCTGGTGGGTTGCGGCGGTCCTGTTTGCGTGGCTGATCACCACGGCGGGCGCGGCCACGGTCGCCCGCGCCCTGGGCGCGTGGCGCACCGCGACCTGGCTCGACATCGTGACCATCCCGGCGGTGCGCAAGCTGGTCGACCGCGTGCTGGTGATCACGATCGCCGCCGGCACGATCGTGCCGCTCGCGGCGCAGGCCGCCAACGCCGCACCGGCGCGCCGAACCCGTGTGGAGCAAGCGGTCACTGCGCCATTGGTGCGACGCCACGCCGAACCCGAAGTGCGACGCCACGCCGAGCCCGAAGTGCGACGCCACGCCGAGCCCGAGGTGCGACGCCACGCCGAGCCGCAGGTTCGGCGGCACGTCCAAGGCGCGGAGCCGCTCGCGGCGCCGCCGATCGTGCGTGGTGCCACGTCCACCACGTCGACCACGGCGGCCACTCCCCCGGCGCACCCGGCGCCGGCGCCTCAAGCACCGCCGACCGCTCGGGCACCACGCGGGGCGGCCGGCCAGGCGAGCGGCAATGCGCACGTGGTCGTGCGCCACGACAACCTGTGGAGCATCGCCGCGGCCCGCCTCGAGCACGCCGGAAGTGCGGCCGACGACGCTGCGATCGCGCGCTACTGGCACCGAGTGATCACCCGCAACGAGACGCGTCTGCGCTCGGGCAACCCCAACCTGATCTTCCCGGGCGAGGTGATCTGGCTCCCGCCCGTCGATCGCGCCGGGTGACGCACAGGGAGACGCATCGGGCGGTTTGAGCGTTGTAGGGCTGCGCCGCCAGACTCGCCGGCATGCCTCCTGCCGGACCGTTGCTCGTCGACCAGCTGCGCTTCATGGCCGAACAGCACGGCGACGAGGTCGCCTACGAAGACCTCGGCCGCGACGCCACGATCACCTTCCAGGGCTGGGACCGCCAGTCGAACCAGGTGGCCCGCTGGCTCGCCGCCTCGGGCGTGGGCAAAGGCGACCGCGTCGCGCTGTATCTCGAGAGCGATCGCTGCCTGGAGTGGATCGCGGCCTACGCCGGGATCCACAAGGCCGGCGCGGTGATGGTGCCTGTGAACACTCGCCTCTCGGCGGCAGAGGTCACCACGATCCTCCGCCACGCCGAACCGAGCGCGGCGATCAGCGGCGAGTCGCTGCTCGAACCGCTCGGCACCGTGCGCGCCCACGTGTCGATCCCGAGCGCGCTCGTGGTGGGTGACGGCGTGGCCGCGAGCGACGGCATCGAACCATGGAGCGCGATCTCCGAGCTGTCCGACGACACGATCCAAGTGCCGCTCGACGTCGACGACACGGCCGACATCATGTACACGTCGGGCACCACCGGTTTGCCCAAAGGCGTGCTCGTGCGCCACCGCAACGTGGCGATGATGCCGAACTGCGAACCGCGCTGGTCGGGCAGCGGTTGGCTGCACGGCGCGCCGCTGTTCACGTTCGCGGGGATGAGCTTCATCTTCAACCCGATGAAGATGGGCCTTTCCGGTTTGTACCTGCCAAAGTTCGACGTCGACCGCTGGTTCGACATCGTGGCCACTCGGCGACCCGGGATGGCGTTCCTCGTTCCGGCGATGGCCGAACTACTCACGGCGAGCCCGCGCTTCGACCGCGCCGACACGTCGTCGCTGTTCGCGGTGTCGATCGGTTCGGCACCGCTGGCGCCGGCGACGCTCGCGACCCTGCAAGACAAGATGGCGCAAGCGTCGGTGGTGAACTCGTACGGGCTCACCGAAGCCGGACCGGCATTCATCACGATGCCGAAGGAAGAGGCGGCGCGGCGCGTCGGTTCGGTCGGCAAACCGATGGCGCCGATGGAAGTGAAGATCGTCGACCCCGACACCGACGAGCATCTCGCGGCCGACCAGACCGGTGAGCTGCTCGTGCGCCTGCCCGGCAAGCGGCGCGAGTACTACAAGGACGACGCAGCCACGAACGCGGCGTGGACCGAAGACGGCTGGCTGCGCACCGGCGACCTCGCGCACCTCGATGCCGACGGCTTCGTGTACATCAGCGGCCGCATCAAGGACATGATCATTCGCGGCGGCAACAACATCTACGCCACCGACGTGGAAGCCGTGCTGCTCGAGCAACCCGACGTGCAGGAGGCGGCCGTCGTCGGCGTGCCCCATACCGTGCTCGGCGAAGACGTCGGCGCGTTCGTGGTGCGCAAGCCTGGTTCCGCGCTCG
This sequence comes from Acidimicrobiia bacterium, assembly GCA_036501845.1. Taxonomy (GTDB): domain Bacteria; phylum Actinomycetota; class Acidimicrobiia; order IMCC26256; family PALSA-610; genus JBBREP01. Next base: position 69,754 of record DASXZO010000014.1, read on the forward strand.
ACGAGCAGTCACTGCTCGCGTTCTGCGCCGAACGCCTCGCCGACTACAAACGCCCGCGCGTGCTGCACTTCGTCGACGAGCTCCCGCGCAACGCCACCGGCAAGGTGATGAAGCACAAACTCCGCGAGCAAGTCGCCAACCAGTAGCGCGAGCAGCGGACCTCGATTGACGCGCCCCAAAGTGGCGCTGCTCGCCACGCGTGCGGTGCCGGGCGGCGTGATGTCGAGCCGTGACGTCGAGCACAGGCCCAGGCTCCGCACGCGCCCGTGGTTGATCGGCGGGCGGCCGGGTCGCTACCGTCCGAGAGGGAAACGTGGAGGAGGCAAGGGCAATGCGCGATGCCGGCGCGACGATTCGAAGGGCCGACGCGCCGCGGCGCCGGCGACGTCGGCGGGGCATGCGCGCGAGCGCAGGCGTGCTCGCCGCCGCCACGGTCACTGCACTCGCGGGCCTGTGCTCGCCCGCGCTCGGCGCGTCATCGAACGCAACCTCGGCATCGGCGCGATCAAAGTCGAGCGCTGCGGCCGCGAGCTCGGCCGGCCTCGACCAACTCGTGAGTGACGAAGCGGTCCCGCCGGCCGACGCGAACTCACCCGCGGCAAACCTTCCCGCGGCCACGCTGCCGGTTCGCAGCGCGGCACCTGCGGTGGTGGGCCAATGGAGCGCGCCGTTCACGCCGGGGAACTCGGTCACCGCGGTGCACATGGTGCTGATGGACACCGGCAAGGTGCTCGAGTGGACGATGCACTACGTGAAACTTCCAGGTGACTCGTACCAGTCGTTGCAGGCGATCGCGTCGGTGTACGACCCCGTCACGAAGAAGGCGAAGCGCGTCGACCCGCCGATCGACAACAACATCTTCTGCTCGTACGCCACCACGCTCTCGAACGGTGACGTGCTCGTGGTCGGCGGCATCGACCCCGACAACGGGTACTCCGGCCAAGGTGTGCCGATCGTGCTCATCTTCGATCCCGTCGCGATGACGTGGACCGTCGCGCCGTCGATGAACCAGGGCCGTTGGTACCCGTCGGTGATCCATCTCGCCGACGGCCGCGACGTTGCGATCGGCGGCCACCTCGGCGGCAAGCGCAACGCGCCGAACTACGACGTGGAAGCGTTCCCGGCGACCGGCATCGGGCCGCAGGTGGTGGCGCAGTACAAGGTCGGCGCGGGCGAAGACATGTACCCGAGCGAGTTCCAGCTGCCGAACGGTCAGATCTTCTCGATCGTGTCGAAGGCGACGAACTACATCGACCCCGTCACGTGGAAGATCACCAACGGGCCCGCGCTCGTCGCGCATCAATACACGTACCCGAACGGCACCATCCTGCCGATCACGCCGGGCGGCGACTTCCAGATCCAGCTCACCGGCGGCCGCAGCGGCGGACCGCAAACGAGTTGGGGCGCGACCACCACGTCGGAACGCATCGACATGTCGTCGTCGACCACGCCCGCATGGCAAGCGAAGAAGCCGCTCCCGCAGCCGCGCACGAACACCAACACCGTGTTGTTGCCCGACGGCACGCTGCTGATGGTCGGCGGCAATCAGTCGGGCAACTTCGGTCTCGGCACCTACCAGGCGTTGCAATACATCCCGTCGACCGACACATGGAATGTGATGGCCGCGCAGACCAAGCGCCGCGCGTATCACTCGACCGCAGTGTTGATGCCCGATGGCACGGTGCTGTCGGGCGGCGACAACGGCGGCGGTGTGGGCGGCGGTGCCGCGCTCGAGACGTACTCGCCGCCGTACATGTTCTCGACGGCCCGCCCGAAGATCACTGCTGCGCCCACCACCGCGACGCGAGGCACCGCCATCACGGTGAACACGAGCGTGGCCGTGCAAACACTCGAGCTGATCGCGCCGGGCGCGGCCACGCACGCCACCGATCTCGAACAGCGCGTCGTACAGCTGGCGTCGACCGCGACCACACCCACGAGCTACGTCGCGACCCTGCCGGCCGACAACACGCTCCCGCCGGGCCCGTACATGCTGTTCGCGGTCGACACGCACGGCGTGCCGTCGGTGGCCACCTGGGTGATGGTGAGTTGAGAGGGAACTGCCGCCGGCGGAAGTGACCGTCTGGAGCGAGGTTGGCTACTGTGCCGCGCATGGCACTAGTCGACCTCAAGGGCACGCAACTCGGCCAGCAACGAGTGCAGATCGAGCGCGGTCCCGTGCGCGTGTTCGCCCAGGCGATTCTCGACGAGAACCCCGTGTACCAGTCGGACGGCGCGCCGGTTCCGCCGACGTTCCCGTTCGTGATGCCCTACTGGGGATCGCTCGGCCAGGGCGGCGCCGCGGGCCTGCCGATCGAGCGCCTGCGCGGGAAGGGCCGGGCGATCCTGCACGGCGAGCAAGAGTTCTTGTACCACGACGGCGAGTGGCCGCATGCCGGCGACATCCTCGTGGGCGACGGTGTGATCGCCGACGTGTACGAGAAGCCGAAGAGCGACGGCGGCAAGCTCGAGTTCTACGTGACCGAGACCACGTGGCGCCGCGAGAACGGCGACAAGCCCGTGGTGACGACGCGATTCACGCTTGCGATCAACTGCAAGCCCGACGCATGAGCTATTCACCGGCGGAGCTCGCTGACAGGGCCGAGATCCAGGATGTGCTTGTGCGCTACGCGTGGGCCATCGACACCAAGGACTGGGTTCTCTTCGACACGCTGTTCACCACCGACGCGCACCTCGACTACACCGCGAACCCTGGTGGCGTGAAAGGGTCGCTCGGCGAAGTGAAGGCGTGGCTCATGAAGTCGCTGCTGGCGTTTCCGTCGTCGCAGCACCTGTTGGCCAACACCGAGATCGTGCTCGACGGCGACCGCGCCGCCGCGCGCACGCAGATGACCAACCCGATGGGCGCGCGCACCCGCACCAACGCGCTGCACTGGTTCTTCATCGGCGGCAGCTACCACGACGAGCTCGTGCGCACCACCGACGGCTGGAAGATCTGCAAGCGCGTCGAGCGCACCACGTGGATGCAGGGCAAGCTCCCGCCGGAGCTCGTCTTCGAGTGACCCCACCCGCGCCGGCGCGCGAACCCCTCGTCTTCGACCCGCCGCTCGACACCGCCGCCGACGTGTACCGGCGCCGCCTGTGCGTGTATGAACCCGACGACGAACCCGACGCTGACAGCCCCAAGGGGCGCGAGCCACAGGCGAGCGGGGGTGTAGTCGTGTGCGATCTCGAGGACGACTTCCATCACTTCGTGGTGACGATCCGTCACGATCGCGAGAAGGTGGTCGACACCGAGGCCGAGTCGTACCGCTGGCCATGGGCCACGTGCCCGGCCGCGGGCGAGTCGCTGCGCGCGCTGGTCGGCATGCCGCTGGCACCGCGCTTCACCGCCACGGGCGCGTTCGCCGACCCGCACTGGAACTGCACTCACCAGTTCGACGCCGCGAGCCTGGCGATCACGCACGCGTGGGGACGCGTCGCCGGCACTCGCGCTCAGGTGCGGCAGTACGACGCCGAGATCGGCGCGCACATGAAGCTCGGACCCGATGGCGTGGGCCGCAATCGCCTGTGGGTCGACGGTGTGCTCGTGCTCGAGTGGACGATCGCGGTGGGGCGCGGCATCGTCGAACCGGAACCGCCGTTCGACGGCGCGCCGTGGCGGGGCGGCTTCATGCGTTGGGCCGACTCGACGCTGGAACCCGAAGCAGCCGAACGCGCCATCGTGCTGCGGCGCGTGTGCGACATCGGCCACGGCCGCGGGATGGCGCTCGACGACGTGCCAGTCGCGAGCGACCTGCTCGCGATCCAGAACGGCGTGTGTTACACGATGCAGCCCGAGATCGCCGTGAAGGGCAATCGCCACGTCGGCTCGATCCGCGACTTCGCGCACGACCCCGACCAACTCTGCACCTGACCGCCCCTTTCCTGCGTTCCGGGTGCACCAGCTCCGCTCCGCCGGGCTGTTTGCACCCAGAACGCGCTGAGGAACGCGCGATCGCGGTGATCAGACGGTCGTGAAGGTGCCGTCGGGTTGGCGGACCCAGCCCGCGGCCGCGAGGTTGCCGCCGTCCACATGGATCGTGGTGCCGGTGACGAAGCGGCTCATGTCGCTCGCCAGGTAGACGGCCGCGGCAGCCACGTCGTCGGCGTGGGCGACGATCGGCAGCGGAGTGTGCGGGTGCTGCATTCCGGGTTCGCCACCGATGCCGGGCGTGGGGATCACGTCCATCGCGATGCAGTTGACGCGGATTTGGCGCGTGCCCAGCTCGAGCGCGAGCGACTGGCTGAGCGAAGCGACGCCCGCCTTCATCGCCGCGTACACCGCATACCCCGGCGCGGCGCGGTGTGCCTCGATCGACGTCATGTTCACGATGCTCTGGCCCCGTTCGGGCGCATGGGCCACGCACGCACGAATGAAGTTCGTGACCGATGTGAAGTTCTCGCGGATCAGCGCGTCCTGGCCCTTCGACGCGACGTCGACGAAGCCGGCGTGGAAGCCACCACCCGCATTGTTGACGAGCACGTCGATGGCGCCGAGCCGCGCCTTTGTTTCGTCGACGTGCGCCTGCACGGCATCGGTGTCGCGCACATCGAGCACCCCTTGGAGCGCGGTGCGGCCCGCGGCCTCGATGGCTGCCGCAGTGCCGGCGAGACCGTCGGCGTCGCGGTCGCTGACCGCCACGTGCGCGCCAAAGCGGGCGAGCGCGACGGCAGTGGCGCGGCCAATCCCCTGCGCCGCGCCGGTCACCACTGCGACGCGATCGGTGAGCAGCACCGACTCGGGCGTGAGCGGCGGAAACGTGGGGTCAGCCATGCCGCCGGACAGTACTGGGCGTGTGTGCCGGGAGGTGACGGCGCGCTGTCGCCCGCGCGAGGCTCGTCTCCATGGCATACGACTTCAATGGCAAGCGAGTGCTCGTGACCGGCGCGTCGGCTGGTATCGGCGAGGCACTCGCAATGGGCTTCGCCGAGCGTGGCGCGACGGTGGGCATCTGCGCACGTCGCGCCGACCGCCTCGCGGCGGTGGTGGAAAAACTGCAGAAGCACTCCCCCGCTTCCACCTCGTGGACGATCGACCTTGCCGATCTCGATGCCGTCGACGGGCTCGCCGCCGATGTGTTGCAAGAGTTCGGCGGTCTCGACGTGCTCGTGAACAACGCCGGAATTCCAAAACGACGCAGCGTGATCAACCTCGAAGCCACGACGATCGACAGTGTCAACCTCATCAACTACCTGTCGCCGATCCACTTGACCCTCGCGTTGCTGCCCGCGCTGATCGAATCGAGCGGCGAGGTGATCAACATCTCGTCAGTGGCGGCTCGCTTGTCGCCGCCGGCCGAGGCCGCGTATGCCGCCACCAAGGCCGCCATCACCGCGTTCTCCGAGTCGATGTACGTCGACCTCGCCATCGCCGGTGACGACGTTGGCGTGCACGTGGTGAACCCCGGCGTGTTCGACACCGAGCTCTTCACGCTTCCCGACAACGACGACTTCACCGCGCCCGTCGACATGCTGCCCGTGAGCGACATCGTCGAGCCCGTGCTCTCGCTCCTCGGCACCGACATCTTCGAGCGCTATGTGCCCGAATGGTTCGGCGACGTGGTCGGCGCCAAGTTCCCCGACACCACCAAATACCTCCAAGGCAACATCGCCTGGGTCAAGAGCCAACAGAGCTGACACGACGCGCTCGTCGTTGTGATCGACGAAGAGTTCGAGAACTGGTACGCGATCGTCGCGGCGGACGAGCGGAACCACAGCGATATCGGTTCGTTGCCGCTGGAGCCCTGACAAGCGTCAAAAAAGTTTCTGCGAATACTGGGTTTTCGGGGGTGTGTTGTCCGAACCCCCTGCGATGATGAGGGTGTGAGTGGGGCGACGATCTTCGAGCAGCTCGACGCGGTGAACGATGTCCTCGCCGCGGTCACTGAAGCGTTCGATGGTGATCTGTACACGGGGAAGCAGGCGCAACGGATCGTGTGCGCCGCGGCGGATCTCGAACGGTTCGCGGTGGCGTTGAAGGCCTTGGCGATGCGCCGGGTCGATCAGACCGACGCCTGGAAGCACGATGGTGCACGCTCGCCCGAGTCGTGGTTGGCGAACAAGACCGGCACGACCAAGAGCGACGCGCATGGCACGGTCGAGCTCGGCGCGCAACTCGACGATCTCCCGCAAGTCGCGGCCGCGGTCAAGAAAGGCCAGCTGTCGCCGGGGAAGGCGAAGATGATCGCCGGCGCCGCCAGCGCCGACCCCGACTCCGAAGCCCAGCTCCTCGCGCTCGCCAAGACCGGGTCGATGACGGCACTCAAGAACGAGTGCGCAGCGGCACGGCAGCGGGGCGCCGGTCCGTCGGCGATCGAGAAGATCCACGCGCGGCGGTCGTTTCGGAGCTGGACCGATCGTGACGGCGCCTACCGCTTCGAAGGCACCCTCACACCCGACAAAGGCGCCCGCTTCCAGACCGCGCTCGACGGGTTCACCAACGAAGTGTTCCACGACGCCCGCCGCGCCGGGATCCGCGACCCCTACGACGCCTACGCCGCCGACGGCCTCGT
>DASXZO010000015.1:0-39260 GCA_036501845.1 Acidimicrobiia bacterium
GGGCGGCGTGTAGTACTCGAAGCCGTCGGCGGCGATGGCCTCGGCGATCTCGGTGGCGCACTCGATCGCCGGAACCTTCTCGATCTCGAACAGCGCGTCCACGTTGCCGGGCTGGTCCCAGATCTCGGTGGCGATCGGTCCTGGGAGCACGAGCTTCACGTCGACACCGGTGCCCTCGAGGTCGATCCGCAAGGCCTCGCTCCAACCGGAGAGCGCGAACTTCGACGCGTTGTACGCGGCTTCGTTGGCGATCGGGATGCGTCCGCCCATCGACGACACGTTCACCACGAGCCCGGCCCCGCGCTCGAGCCAGTGGGGCAGCAGTGCGAGCGTGAGTTGGGCGGGGGAGAGGAAGTTGATTCGCATGGTCTCGCTGAGCTCGTCCATGGTGAGGTCGGTGGCGCGCACGCGCTTGGGGATCGCGGCGTTGTTCACGATGCAGTCGACGGTTCCCCATTCGTCGAGCACGTCGGCCGCGAGCCGGCGGGTGGCGTCGAGGTCGCCGAGGTCGCGTTGCCACACGGTGGCGGTGTCGCCCACCGCGTCGCAGTCGGCCTTCACCGCGGCGAGGCGGTCGGCGCGCCGGGCGACGATGCCCACGGTGGCGCCCCGGGCCGACAGCACCGGGGCGAGCGCGGCGCCGATGCCCGACGAAGCGCCGGTGACAAGGATCTTCGAGGCTTCGATCTTCATGTTCGGCATCGTGGCAGGCCGGGAGGGTTGGCCGCCAGGAAGGAAACGTGTTTCAATTTCACCGTGATTGGTGACGCCGCCGAGGTAACCAGCGAAGGCGAGGCGGGTGCCGACGGCGCGCTCGCTCGCAGCCAGGCCGCGCGCCGCCGGCGCGTGCTCGACGCCACGATGGTGCTGGCGCGCGATGGCGGCTTCGACGGTGTGCAGATGCGCGACGTGGCGGCCGAGGCGAACGTGGCCATCGGCACGGTGTACCGCTACTTCAACTCGAAGGAACGCCTGCTGCTCGAGATGATGGTGGAGCAGCAGGAGGACCTCCGCCGGCACCTGCGCCGCCATCCCGCCGAAGGTCCGACCGCGGCCGAGCGCGTCGCCGTGGTGCTTCGGCGCGCCAACGCCGCGCTCCGTCGCCATTCCGACGTCGCCGTCGCGATGGTGCGCGCCTTCGGTGCGTCGCGCCATGAGAACGCCGATGTGGTGGAGCGCGTCAGTGTGATCATGACGTCGATCATCACCGGCGCGATCGGTTCCAACACCGAGCGCGACCGTCAAGTGGCGCGCATCCTCACGCAGGTGTGGCTGTCGTCGCTCATCGGCTGGGCCGGTGGCGTCGACCCGGTCGAGCGGGTCGACGACGACCTCACGATCGCAGCCCGCCTGCTGCTCGACACCTAGCCAGTCACCGAACCGCTCCCGACCCGAAAGAGCCGAGTTGTCCAGTCCCACGCGTCACTACAACTTCGCCGACCTGTTCGAGCTCGCCGCCGAGGCCGTGCCCGACCGCATCGCCATCCACGACGACCGCCGCAGCATCACCTACGGCGAGCTCGAGGCACGCGCCAACCGGCTCGCGCACGTGCTCCAGGCGAACGGCGTGAAAGCGCACGACCATGTGGCGGTGCTCGCGCGTAACTGCATCGAGTGGGCCGAGACGATGTTCGCGATCTACAAGATCCGGGCGTCGCTCGTGAACGTGAATTATCGGTATGTGGTCGAGGAGCTGCGCTACCTGCTCGACAACGCCGACTCGGTGGCGATCGTGTACCAGGCCGAGTACGAGCCGCTCGTGGCCGCGTCGCGCAGCGCGCAATCGAAGCTCACCACGTTCGTCCGCATCGACGACGGCACCCGGCCGGTGCCGAGCGACATCGCCGAGGCCCTCGACTACGAGCCTGCGCTGGCCAGTGCCTCGGCCTCGCGCGATTTCGAGGAGCGCAGCGACGACGACGTGTACCTGCTCTACACCGGTGGCACCACTGGCATGCCCAAGGGCGTGATGTGGCGCATGGAAGACGTGTTCTACGCACTCGGTGGCGGCGTCGACGTGTTCACCAACGTGAAGGTCACCTCGCCCACGGCGCTGGTGGAGAAGATCAATCCCGACGCGCCTGCGGGCATCACGATGATGCAGACCGCGCCGTTCATGCACGGTGCCGGCCAGTTCGGCCTGATGCGCTCGATGTTCGAAGGCAACACGGCCGTGGTGATGGACGGCTTCGATGCCGAAAAGGTGTGGCGGCGCATCGACGAGCTGCGGATCAACGTGATCGGGTTCACTGGTGACGCGATGGCGCGCCCGCTGGCCGACAAGTACGAAGAGCTGCGCGACGAGATCGACGTGACGTGCCTGCTCTCGTTCTCGAGCACCGCGGCGGTGTGGTCGCAGTCGTTGAAGGACTACTTCCGGCGCGAGCTTCCCGCGCATGTGGCGATGATGGACGCGATCGGATCGTCGGAGAGCGGCATGAACGGCTACCGAGTCGTGAGCGGTGACGACAACCCGCAGCAGGGCATCACGACCGTGCAGCCGTCGATCGACTCGGTGGTGCTCGACGACGACCTCCGACCGATGCCGCCCGGCACCGGCAAGGTCGGTCGGCTGGCCCGTGGCGGCAACATTCCGCTCGGTTATTACAAGGACCCGGAGAAGACCGCGGCCACGTTCCTCGTCGACGACACGGGCAAGCGGTGGTCGATCCCGGGCGACTTCGCGCGCGTCGAGGACGACGGTCGCATCACGCTGCTCGGCCGCGGTTCGGTGTCGATCAACTCCGGCGGCGAGAAGATCTTCCCCGAGGAGGTGGAGCAGGCGATCAAGGCGCACCCCGAGGTGTTCGACGTGCTCGTGGTGGGCGTGCCCGACGATCGTTGGGGCGAGACCGTGTGCGCGCTGGTGCAGGCACGACCCGGCACCGAGCCGACGCTGGAGAGCATCGTCGAGATCGCACGCGACCAGATCGCCGGCTACAAGGTTCCGCGCAAGCTCGTCTTCACCGAGACGATCCCACGCCACGCCAACGGCAAGCCCGACTACACCAAGGCGAAGGCTGCCGCCATTGCCGCAGCAGCCACTGGGTAGCGCCCGTCAGCCAGCGATGACGACGTCGATCACAACGTGCGTCAGGCGAGAAAGGTCTCGATGACGGGTGCGAGCAGCGCGCTGCGAGTGACGCCCATGTGCGTGGTGCCTGGCAGGACGGCCAATTGACCCAGGGGCAAGAGCTGCATTGTCTCGGCGGCGTTCTCGACGAAGACAAAATCGGTATCGCCGACCACGATCAACACCGGGACGCGGATGCCGCGTACCTGGTCGTCGGTCCAGCCGATGAACGAGGCGACGAGTCCGCTGGTCCTTTCGGCGACGGAGTCGAACGCGCTGGGATCGGGCGCGATCGCCAGGTAGGCGTCGCGCATCCTTTCGAAATCGTCTTGGGTCGGCAGCCGACCCGGCACCGCCTCGCCGCCGCGATCGTTGCGGTGGTCAGCCGATATCAGGACGGCGCGGCGGATCCGGTCGGGGTGCGAGATCACGAGTTCGTAGCCCGTGAGGCCGCCGACGCTGAAGCCCACAACGTCAGCGCGCTCGATCCCGAGGTGGTCGAGCAAACCCACGACATCGGCCGCAAAATCAGCAAAGCTCGGAGGACGATCCACATCCGCGGTGCGGCCGTGACCTTGGAGTTCGACTGCGATGACCCGGTGGCGTTCCGCGAGTGCAGGCAACGCAATCGCAAAGTTCAACTCGATCGTCATCAGACCGCCATGGAGCAGCACGAGCGGCTGACCGTCGCCATGCTCCTCGTAGTAGAGATGCAACCCGTTGACGTCTGCGTACGGCATGGACTTCATGACTCCGTGAAGGCCGCGAACTCATCGCTGGGACCCTCGCTCGGCCTCGCGCGATCGAGTGTCGCGCTCATCAGAGGCGAACGCACCAATGCTGAGCGCACCCGTCACAGTGAAACGGCTCTCGTCGGCCGAGACCTACAGCGCGCAGCGCCGCTCTGGGCCACGCACAGGCCTTGATGGCCTCGCCGCCGAGCGCAGGCGAGGCAAATGCGCATCGTGTTGCGCTGAAGTTGGGCCCCGCGTAGGCCTTTTGGCCTAAGAGGATTCAAGCCCGTGCCGATGGAAACGGCGCATGGGCACACGGTCGCGTCTCCTCGTCGTTCCTCTCGTTCTCGCCATGGGTGCAGTGTCGCTCGTCGGCCTCCCGTCGGTCGCGCAGGCGACCACACCGGTGGTGCAGACGCCGGTGATGGGCGCGGCCACACTCAACGCCACGCAACTCGGCAACTGGTATCTCGCCCGCCACGGGTCGAACCCGAACGTGCCGACCGTGAACAACAACGTCTACACGCTGGCGCGCATCTTCCTCGACGAGGGCAAGGCCGACGGTGTGCGCGGCGACATCGCGTTCGCTCAGTCGATGCTCGAGACCGGCTGGCTCTCGTTCCCGTCGTACGGGCAGATCCGCAACAACTTCAACAACTTTGCCGGACTGTTCGCGTTCGACGGCCGCGCCAACGGCACCACGTGCGCAGCCGAGGGCTCACCGTCGCGATGCTTCTCGACGGCGTGGGTCGGTGTGCAGTACCAGATCCAACTGCTGCGCGGCTACGCCGACCCTTCGGTCGCGTCGATGACGAACCGACTCATCAAGCCCCCGTCGTACGACATCGGTGTGGCGCCCGACTGGGAAGAGTTCGGTGGCCAGAGCGGTCGCGCGATCTGGGCCAGTGCATCGGGTTACGGCGTCGACGTGGTGAAGCTCTACGACGACGCGCTCGCCTACAACAGCATCAACCCGGCATGCATCGTGTACTTGAACGCCGGCACCGGCCGCACTACGGGCAACGGCTACTGGCTGTTCGGCGCCGACGGCTCGACCTACCCGATCGGGACCGCGCCGAACTACGGCAACCTCACGAAGCTTCGCCTGAACGCGCCGATCGTGACCGCGCAGCCCACACCCGATCACCACGGCTACTGGATGCTCGGTTCGGACGGCGGTGTGTTCAGCTTCGGTGATGCCGCATTCCACGGGTCGACCGGCAACATGACGCTCACCGCGCCGGTGAACAGCTTCGCCACCACCACAGACGGCGGCGGCTACTGGCTCGCTGCGGGCGACGGTGGTGTGTTCACCTTCGGCGACGCGCACTTCTACGGCTCGGCCGGCGCCAAGCCGAAGCCGGCGCCAGTGGTGGGCATCGAAACCGACGCCACCGGCAAGGGGTACTGGCTCGTGCGCTCCGACGGCGGTGTGTATGCCTACGGCGACGCGCCGCTCTACGGCTCGGCGTACCCGAACCACAACATCGTCGAGATCAAGAAGAGCGCCGACGCCAAGGGCTATTACATCCTGCGTTCCGACGGCGCGGTCGACAGCCACGGCGATGCCCGCCGCTACGGCGACCTGCGTTCGTGCGGCATGAGCGGTGGTGCATCGCACATGATCGTGACGCCCACCGGCAACGGCTACTGGATCGTCACCAAATCGGGTGAGGTCCTTGCCTTCGGCGACGCCCGCCCGCTCGGCATGCCGGGAAGCACCAGCGCCTCGATCTCCGGCGCCGCGCTGTACGGGTAACTCAGCGCACCCCAACCCGCGTTCTGGGTGTCGTCACCCCGCCCTGGCGGAGGTGAGGCACCCGGAACGAGATCGCGGTGTGGATAGTGTGAGTCGGTAACCCAAGATCCACGGGGGAGCTCGGACGAGCCGGGCTGAGAGGGTGACGACCGCATCACACGGTGTGGACGTGTCACCGACCCCTTGAACCTGCACCGGGTAATGCCGGCGGAGGGAGGCGGTGGCGGTGGCAGCCAACGGCGCGCAGAGCCCTGACCGTGGGGTCGACGCGCTCGTGATCAGCGGCGCGGCGCGGCCCGACACGCTCGCCTTCGCCCGCCGCCGTCACCCGGACGCGCTCGTGATCGCGGCCGACGGCGGGCTCGCGGCTGCGGTCGCGATCGGGCTGCCGGTCGACATGGTGGTGGGCGACCTCGATTCGGTCGACGCGCAGCAACTCGCCGACGCCGAGGCGCACGGCGCGCTCGTGGAGACGCATCCGCGCGAAAAGGACGCCACCGACCTCGAGCTCGCCGTACGCAAGGCCATGGCGCGCCGGGCCACAAGTGTGGTGGTGGTCGACTCGACCGCCGGCCGCCTCGACCATTTCCTCGGCGGCGTGATCCTGCTCGCGTCCGGCTTGCTCGTGGGGCTGGAGGTGACGGCCTACATCGACGACGCGATGGTCGTGGTGGTGCGCGGCGGGGGAACGCGTGCGGTGCCGGCACCGATCGGCGCGCTCGTGACGTTGCTGCCGACGCACGGCGCGGCCGTGGGCGTGACCACCGAAGGGCTCCAGTATCCGCTCACGCGCGAGACCCTCGTCGCCGGCACCACTCGCGGTGTGAGCAACGTGGTGATCGGGCCTGATCCGCGCGTGTCGGTCACCGCCGGTGCGCTGCTCGTGATCGTGCCCGACGCCATCACCCGCGACGAAGGAGCCGACCGTTGAACCGCGTCCGCACGTATCGCGCCGGCGGGTTCCGGGCGCCCGCCATCGCGGGTGTGCTGCTCCTTCTGGTCACGCTCGTGAGCGCGTGCGGATCGTCGTCGGGGAAGGCGTCGCAGGCGACATCGGGCGTGACCGTCCGCCTGCTCACCCACGACGCGTTCGCGGCTTCGAAATCGGTGCTCGCCGACTTCACCAAGCAGACCGGCATCAAGGTGAAGGTGCTCCGCCAGGGCGACGCTGGCGCCATGGTGAACGCCGCGATCCTCACGCGTGACGATCCCGAGGCCGACGCGCTCTACGGCATCGACAACACGTTCTTGTCGCGCGCGCTCGACCACCAGCTCTTCGAACCGCGCAACTACACCGGCCTCGACCTGCTGATCCCGCAGGCGCGCGCGTCGTTCGCCAGCGCGCTGAAGTACGTGGTGCCCACCGACTGGGGCGACGTGTGTTTCAACTACGACATCGCGTGGTTCCGCAATCATCATCTGGCCGCGCCCACCACACTCGACGATCTCGTGAAGCCCGCCTACAAGGGCCTCACCGTGGTCGAGAACCCGGCCACGTCGTCCACCGGCAACGCAATGCTCGTGTCGAGCGTGGCGAAGTTCGGCGACAAGGGCGCGATGACCTGGTGGCACACGCTGCTGCACAAGAACGGTGGTGAGGCCGTCGACAGCTGGGACACCGCGTACGAGAGCGACTTCACTGACGGCGGCGGCAGCGGAACCCGCCCGATCGTGCTCTCGTACGCGTCGAGCCCCCCCGCCGACATCGTGTACTCCGACGGCAAGAAGACCACCACTGATGTGGGCGTGGTGATGGACGGTTGCTTCCGCCAGTACGAGTTCGCGGGCGTGTTGCACAACGCCGCGCACCCCGCGGCCGCGCAGATCCTCGTGCAGTACCTGCTGAGCAAGGAGTTCCAGCAGGACATGCCCTCGCAGATGTTCGTGTTTCCCACGCGCACCGGCGCGGCGATCCCGGCGGTGTTCCAGAAGTGGGCACCGCCCGCGCCGCACCCGTACCTGCCCGACTACCGCACGATCGGCGCGCATCGCGACCAGTGGATCGACGAGTGGACCAAGGACGCGCTGGGCTGATCAAGCGATCGGTCCCGCTCGTCGTCGCGACGGCGGTACCGGTCGCGTTCGTCGGCTGGTTCTTCGTGTGGCCGTTGGTCGCGGTGCTGGGACGCGGGCTCTTCGGCGGCGGCGCGTTGCATCTCGGTCCGCTCGAGGACGTGGTGCGCGACCCGCGCCTGCGCCACATCGTCGCGTTCACGTTCACCCAGGCGGCGATCTCCACCGCGGTCACCGTGGCGATCGGCGTGCCGCTCACCGGCGTGCTCACCCGGCGGCGCGTCCCCGCGGCGCGACTCCTGCGCGCGCTGATCATCGTGCCGTTCGTGATGCCCACGATCGTGGTGGGCGCGGCGTTTGCCGCCCTGCTCGGTGAAGGTGGTCCGCTGGCGTCGTGGCACCTCGCGCCGGGCGCCACGGCGATCGTGCTCGCGCACGTGTGGTTCAACCTCGCCGTGGTGGTGCGCATCGTGGGTGCGCGCTGGGTGAATCTCGATCCCGCGCTCGTCGAGGTGGCACGCGTGTCGGGTGCGTCACCGCTGCGGGCGTTCCGCGAGGCGACCCTGCCGATGCTCGCCGACTCGATCATGTCGGCCGCGGCGATCGTGTTCCTCTTCTGCGTCACGTCGTTCGGTGTGGTGCTCGTGCTCGGCGGCCCGCAATACGGCACGATCGAGACCGAGATCTACCGGCTCACCACCCAGGAGCTCGCGCTCGATCGCGCGGGTGCACTAGTGATCGTGCAGATGATCGTGGTGCTACTCACGCTGGCAGTGGCGAGCCGCGCCGCGCGCACCGCATCGGGCACAGGGGTGACGGGCCGGCTCGTGGCCGCGCGCGACGCCACCGCACGCTTCCGTCGGAGTTGGCACCGCGTGGCCGCCGCGGTGTTCCTCGCTGCGGTCCTCGTGTTCTTGCTGGCGCCGATCGCGGTGATCGTCGCCCGCTCCTTCACGCACGGTGTCGGCGCCTACCGCACACTCGGCACCGAGGTGCCGGTGCTGTCGGTGTCGCCGGCGTCGACGATCGCCACATCGGTGCGCGCCGCGCTCGCGGCCACGCTGATCGCAGTGGTGGTGGGCGGGCTCGCGGCTCTCGCGATCACGCGCATGAGCAAGCGCGGTGCCGGCGGAGCCTTGCAATTGCTGCTCCTGCTCCCGTTGGGTGTGTCGGCGGTGACGATCGGGTTCGGTTTCATCATTGCCCTCGACCGCCCCGTCGATCTACGGGCTTCGTGGTGGCTGGTGCCGATCGCGCAGGCCACCGTGGCCGTGCCGTTCGTGATGCGGACGATGCTGCCCGGGCTGCGCAGCGTCGATCAGCGCCAGCGCGATGTCGCCGCAGTGCTCGGCGCCGCGCCGCGTCGCGTGTGGCGCGAAGTCGACCTGCCGATCGTGCGGCGCGCGCTGATCGCGGCGGCCACGTTCGCAGCCGCGATCTCGCTCGGCGAGTTCGGGGCGACGGCGTTCGTTGCGCGCGCCGACGCGCCGACGATGCCGATCGCGATCCAGCAGATGCTCGAGATTCCGGGTGCCGCTGCTCACCGCAGTGCCTTCGCGGTGGCGGTGATCCTCGTGGCGGTCACTGCGGCCATGGCGATGATCGCCGACCGATTCGCCGACGCGCGCGGAGGCTATTGACGTGCTGGCGTTGCGCGACATCGCCCTGACGTTGGGGGGCCGACCGGTGCTCGACGGCGTCGCCCTCGATGTGGGCGCCACGCAGGTAGTGGCGCTGCTCGGTGCAAGCGGTTCGGGCAAGAGCACGCTGCTGCGGATCGTCGCCGGACTCCTCCCCACCGAACGCGGCACGGTGTGCTGGGACGGGCGCGACCTCGCCGACGTGCCTTCGCACCGGCGCGGGTTCGGCATGCTGTTCCAGGATCACGTGCTGTTCCCGCATCGCGACGTGCGCGGCAACGTCGAGCTCGGCTTGCGCTTGCAGCACCGCGACCCTGCATTCCGCCACACGCGCGTCGCCGAGATGCTCGATCTCGTGGGTCTCGCCGGCTACGAGCGCCGGCGTGTCACCACACTGTCGGGCGGGGAGCAGCAGCGCGTCGCGCTCGCACGCGCGCTGGCGCCGTCGCCCCGCTTGGTGTTGCTCGACGAGCCGTTCGGCGCGCTCGACCGACCGCTGCGTGATCGGCTCGTGGCCGACGTAGGTGACATCATCCGTGGCGCCGGCGTGCCCGCGATCGTGGTCACGCACGATCGCGACGAAGCGTTCGCGCTCGCCGACTCAGTGGGGGTGCTCGCGGGCGGCCGAATCGTGCAGTGCGCGCCGCCCAACGAGCTCTGGGAGCACCCCGCGAGCGAGCACGTCGCGTCGCTGATCGGCTTGGGCTCGGCCGTCGATGCCACGGTGCAGGGCGCCACGCTCGTCACGCCGTGGGGTGCGCTGCCCGCGCCTGCCGTATGCGCGTCGCGAACGGGTGGTGTGCGACTGCTACTCCGGCCCGACGGTCTCGTGGTGGATGGCGACGGCTCACTCGACGCGGTGGTGCGCCGCGTCGCGCCCCACGGCGGACGCACGATGGTGGAACTCGCACTCGGCGGCGATCACACGCTGTGGGCCGCGCCGCCGCGTGACGGCGTCGCGCTTGCGAGCGGCGCGAACGTGCGCGTGCGCATCGAGCCCGACGCGCTCGTCGTGTTCGACAGCGTCGCAGTGGACGACTTGTCGGGTGACGAGGTGGCGGATCAGTTCTCGGATGCAGGCACGTCGTCGCCGCCCGCGGCGAGCCCCGCGGGTGTGGCGAACGACCAGTAGGCGTCGACGCGCTGCCCGTAGGCGTCGTCGTTCATGCCGCCCGCTTGCCACTGGCGGGTGATGTCGGCCATCTCGTTGGTGAGCGCCTCGGCATCCTTCGGGACGTCGCGGCCCCAGCGGCAGATCGGGCACATCAGCAAGCGGCGCGCCCGGCCGAGCGGGAGCACCGGGATGAAGAACAGCGTGAACCAGCGGCGGTTGCGCACGTCGTGCAGCACCACCGAGTTGTGGCAGCGCGGGCACGTGGCGGCGATGGTGGCGCCATGGTCGTGCATCTTGTTGCGGAAACCGAAGAGGAGGAGCACGCGTTCAGCGTATCGGCACCAAAGGTCAGCCGAGGCGGCGCGGGCCGAACGACATTCCCGTCGCCATCGCCATCGCCGGCGGCAACGGTGGGCGGCCCCACACGAGGCTGCGACGGTGGGCCCGGGTGGTGCAGCGGTGCACGACGTGGCGGTTGACGATCACGGCACGCAGCATCTCGCGCCGGTGGCCCGCGACGAGGGTGGTGGTCCAGCGCGCGCCCGCCGGCGCCGTCACCTCGGCGCCGCAGCGCGCACACACCCAATGGTCGTCGAGAAAACGCATCCTCCACCTTCCACCCGCTTCGGTCGATCTTCTGTGGCGCGAGCGGTTCCGTCAACGTTCCGACCGGGTGAAACGCTGCTCAACGGCCGAGCGTCACACCCGCCAGGGTGAGACGGACCGGTAACCTGAGATCGTGACCGATGCACCGGGGCCGGCCCGCCGGTGAGCGGCCCCGAGCGCGAGTGGTTCGTCGAACGCCTCGGCGCGTTGGGCGCCACGCCTGAACAGGTCGACATCGCGGCACAGAGTGGAACGCTCAACGAGCTGATCCGCAACTATGCGTTGTGGGGCCAAGAGCCCGACATGTCGCTCGCCGATATCGCTCGCGAGCTCGACGTGAGCGTGGAGAAGGTGCGCAGGGTGGCCCGGGCCGCGGGGTTCGCGTACGACGTCGACGAGCGCGTGTTCGTGCACGACGACGTCGAGATGTTCACCTCGTTCGTGCTCGGCTCGGCGCTGTTCGAGCCCGAGCTGTTGCTGCGCTACAGCCGGATGCTCGGCGACGCTGCGTCTCGGGTAGCCGATGGTTCGGTGTCGCTGTTCTTGCGCTCGATGGACGAGCCAGCCGAGTCGGGATCGTTTGGCGACGTCGAACACGAAGCGCGGGCGATCACCGCCACTCAGGTGTTCCGCGATTCGGTGACGAAGACGCTCGAACGGATGTTGCTGCACCATTTTGTGATCGCGGCCGAACGCTTCGCGGCGATCCGCGACAGCCAGCACACCGTGGAGGCCGCGGTGGGATTCGTCGACCTCACCGACTCCACTGGCCTGAACGTCGACTACGGCGCGCGTGCCGTGGAACCCGCGCTCGCCGCGTTCGAGATGACCTCGGCCGACGCCGCGTCGAGTCGCGGTGGCCGGCTCGTGAAGCTGATCGGCGACGCCGCCATGTTCGTGACGCCCGATGCCGACGGCGCGGTCGCCGCCACCGTCGAGATCGTGCGCGCGGTCGGCGGCGACGATCGCCTACGCGGCGCGCGCGGCGGCGTGGCCTACGGCGAGCTTCTCCACCGCGACGGCGACTATTTCGGTGACCCCGTGAACCTCGCGGCTCGCCTCGCCAATGCCGCGCCCACGGGCGCAGTCTTCGTCGACGGGGCCATCGCCAAGCGCATCGGCGACGCCGGCGTGTCCGAGGGCACGCGCCACCTCGAAGGCTTCACCGATCCTGTCGAAGTGTTTCGCGTCGCCGACGACTGAGAGCCGTCGCCCCCGTCAGAGCTTGAACACGCGCTCGGCGTTGTGGCGCAGGAACTTCGGCCACACGTCGTCCTTGAAGGGCACGCTCGGCAGCTCCTTGAAGATGCGGTCGAGCGACAGGCCCATCGGGAAGTAGCCCGCGTACATCACCTTGTCGGCGCCGCGCGTGTTGGCGAAGTCGATGATGGCCTTCGGGTAGTACTTCGGCGCGAACGCGCTGGTCGAGTAGTAGAGGTTCGGCCACTTGAGCAGCAGTTTGGCCGCGAGTTCGGCCCACGGCTCACAACCGTGGCGCGTCACGAACTTCAGCTCGGGGAAGAACCAGCACACCTCGTCGATGTGGCCCACGTATTGCGCATCGAACGGCACCCGCGGACCCGGCACACCGGAGCAGCAGCAGATCGGGATGTCGAGCTCCACGCACTTGGCGTAGATCGGGAACATCTTCTTGTCGTTGATCGGCACCTGCGGGTTCATGCCGCACGGGAAGGCCGTGACGGCCTTGATGCCCACCTCGTCGTACGCGCGCTGGATGGAGCGCACCGCGTCCATGCCCTTGTTCGCGTCGATCTCGAGCGAGCAGAAGAAACGGTCGGGATAACGCTTGGCGGCGTCGTAGGCCTGGTCGCCCGCGCGCCCGGCGCCCACCATCCCCTTGGCGATGCCGTAGTGATCCATGAGCTCCACGAGGTGCTCGATCGGGTCGGCGGCCTGGTCGAAGTGCGGAGGCTCTTTGAACATGTACTGCGCGGGGAACTCGAAGTCCTCTTGCGACTGCTTGTCGTGCAGCTGCGGCTTCAAGAACTCGTAGTAGTTGCGGCGATCGTCGATCGGAAAACCGATCATCAGGTCGATCGCGCCGACATCGGTAGGCATGGGCACGGCGCGGACCGTAGCGGCCGGATCGGCGGCCGGTCAGATCGATGGCTGTGCCCGCGCCGACTGCAGCATCAGCTGCAGGCCGTCGGGCCGACGCACGTCTCCAACGCGAGCAGCTTCTTGTGCAGCTGATTGGCGCGTGCGGGAAACTGCGTGACGATGTCGTCCATCTCGTTCGGGTCTTTGACGAGGTTGTAGAGCTGACGCTCACCCGTCGAGTACTCCACGTACAGGAAATCGCGCGTCCGGATCGCGTGATAGGGCGGGATGATCGGTTCCGGCAGCGCATTCGGTCGCACGAAGCCCGGGAACGGGAAGGTTTCGCTGTCGGGATCGCCTACGACGGTGCCGTCGGGTTTTCGTGTCACTTCGGACGACGCGCCCGAGAAGTGTTCGATGAGCGCGTCTTGGGGCGGACTCTTGTAGGTACCAGTGAGCGCCGTGACGAACGAGCGACCGTCCACGAACGACGGTGGCGTCACGCCCGCGAGCGCCGCGAACGTGGGCGCGAGGTCGATCTCACGCACGATCGAGTTGACCTTGCGGCCCGGCTTGATGCCAGGGCCGCGGATCACGAGCGGCACATGGATGTCTTCCTCGAAGGGGGTCTCCTTGCCCGCAGGGAGACGGTGCTGGCCGAGGTGGAAGCCGTTGTCCGACGAGAACACGATGTAGGTGTTGTTGAGTTGGCCGCTGTTCGTGAGCGCGGTGATCACGGTCTGCACGAGGTCGGCGACGCCCAACATGTCCTGCATGCGCTTGCGGTAGAGCGTGTCGATGTAGTCGATGGTCGACTGGTCGAGCAACGGGCGCGACGACAGCCACTGCGGCTCGTTCGATACATCGGCCTGGTTCCACGACGCGGTGTGGGGAGTGGCGATCCCGGGGAACGCGTTGGCGTATCGCGGCGCCGGCGTGGCCGGCTCGTGCGGTACGAACGGCGTGACCTCGAGGAAGAACGGCTTGCCCTTCGGGTTCTGGCTGATGAATTGCGCGCTCTTGTTGGCGAGCACGTCCACGAGGTAGTCGCCCGGCGCGCTCCCGTACTTCTTCAGCACGCCGTTCGAGTTGAGCGTGTAGTTGAACTCGTTGTAGGGCGCCGCGCCGAGCGGGCTGTCCCACTCGTTCCAGCCGGGCGGCACGTAGTTGTTGGGCGCGCCGGTGGGGTAGTCGTTCAAGTACTTCCCGAGCAGGCCCGTGCGGTAGCCGCCTGCTTGCAGCCAGGTGGCGATCGTCGACTTGGCGAGCCCGAGCTGCTGCCAGCGTTCGAAGCCGCCCGACGGCGGGATGTTGGCCAGCACGCCGGTGTTGTGCACGTACTGGCCGCGCATGAACGACGCCCGCGACGGGCAGCACAGCGAGTCGGGCACGAAGTAGTTCGTGAACGACACACCTTGCTTGGTGAGCAAGGTGTTCAGCTGCGGGAGATGCACCACGTCGTTGAACGTCGCGTCGTCGAGGTCGTCGGTGAGGATGAAGACGATGTTCGGACGAGCAGTGGTTGCGTGGGTGGTGGCGCGCGACGGCGTGACGCCCTCCCCGGCGCGCGCAACGGGTAATGCGCAGCTCGTGAGCAGCGCCACGCCCATCGTCGCGACCGCCAGCCGCCCCGGCCTGGCCATGGCGAAAGCGTACTGAGGTCATTACCTGTAGCGCACGGCCTGATCGCGAAGTGTGCCGTCGGATACGTTCCGCCCATGACGGTGGCCACTCGCCCTGCCGCGGATTGGGGTCACGCGGCCGACCTCGACGACATCGCGGGCGAGGTCGCCATCGTGGGGATCGGCGAGACGGCCTACACGAACACACGGGAGAGCGTGGCGAACCCCCGCACACCGGAGGCGATCGGCGCGGAGGCGGCGGCGCGGGCCATCGCCGACGCCGGGCTCGAGCCACGTGACATCGACGGGCTCACCTATTCCGGGTCGTTTCCCGGATTCGATGTGGCCGCGTTCCATGCCCACTTCGGCACCGACCACGAGATATGGACCTCGCCCTGGGGCGGCGGGATGGCGTGGGCCGGCACCGCGCCATACCTCGCGGCGCAAGCTGTGCGTGAGGGCCGGGCGCGCCACGTGCTCAACGTGTTCCCGGTGGCGTGGGCGTCGCAGCGGTCGTCGATGACCGGCGGTCCCGGCGAAGTGCACGCGCAGCAGTCGTTGAAGCAGAACCTCGAGGTGCCGTTCGGCTTCTTCCCGCAACCGGTGTACTTCGCCTCGATCATGCGCCGGCACACGATCGAGTTCGGCACCACGCGCGAGCAGTTCGGGGCGGTTGCGGTGGCGTGCCGCCGTCATGCGAACCTCACACCGAGCGCGGTGTTCCACGAGAAGGCGCTGACGCTCGACTTCTATATGGCCGGCGAGATGCTCGCCGACCCCTTGTGCCTCTACGACTCGTGCCCGATCTCCGATGGCGGCGCGGCCTACGTGACCACGTCGATCGAGCGAGCGCGCGACATGCCGCACGCGCCGGCAGTGGTCGCGGCCATCGGGGAGGGCTACGCCGCGAGTGGACCGCACTGGGCCCAGCAGTCGGAGTTCACGAGCACGCCGCAGGTGTTCAGCGCGCCAGGTGCGTTCGAGCGCGCCGGCGTGGCGCCGCGCGATGTCGACGTGCTCACGCTCTACGACCCGTTCACGGTGGTGGCCCTCATGCAGATCGAAGACATGGGATTCTGCGCCAAGGGCGACGCGGGCCCGTTCGCGGAGGCAGGCATGCTGGCGTTCGACGGCCCATCGGGCGGCGTGGCGTACAACACGCACGGCGGCCTGCTGTCGCATGCGTATGTACTCGGGATCGCGCATGTCGTCGAATGCGTGCAACAGCTGCGCGGCACCGCGGGCGCGCAGGTCGAAGGGTGCGAGGTGGCGGTGTACGGCGGCTACACCGGCCACATGGCGAGCACGCTCGTGCTCACGAAGGATCGTTGAGGGCCGGCGATGGCGATCACGCGCGCAGAGTTCCCGCTGCCCGACGTCGACGAAGCTCTCACCGCGCCGTTCTTCGCCGCCGCGGCGCGCGACGAGCTCGCGATCCCGCGCTGCGAACGCTGCAACCAATTCGTGTGGTACCCGAAAGCGTCGTGCCCGAGCTGTGACGCTCCGCTCGTATGGACGCCGGTGTCGGGGCGGGCGACGTTGTTCACCTGGACGGTGGTGCGCCGCGCGTTCCTGCCCGCCTTCGCCGACCGGGTGCCGTTCGTGACCGCGCTCGTCGCGCTCGACGAAGACCCCGCGGTGCGACTCTGCACCTACCTCGCCGACGTCGACCCCGACGCGCCGCTCGAAGCCGGTACACCGTTGGCAGTGACGTTCCGCGATCTCACCTTCTCCACCGTCCCCGACCGCGCGGTGCGCGTCCCCATGTTCGCCGTGGTCCCACAAACAGTTGACAAGTCGACTGTTTCTGGGACCACGGGAGGGATGCGGGCGTGATCTACGACGGGTTGCGCGTGCTCGACCGTTCGTCGTCGCTCGCCGGTGCGTACTGCGCCAAGCTCCTTGCCGACCTCGGTGCCGACGTGGTGGTGGCCGAGCCGGACGGCGGCGATCCCCGGCGCGCCGACGGCATCGACGGTGCGATGTGGGACTACCTCCACACCTCGCAGCGCAGCGTGTCGCGGGCGACGGCGCGCGCGTGGGAGCCGCATGCCGACGTGCTGTTGCGCGACCGGCCCGGCAACACGGACGCGCTCGTGGCGGTGACGATCAGCCCGTTCGGCTACGGCGGGCCCGACGACGCCTTGAACGAACTCGGTTTCACCGAAGCCGTACTCCAGGCGCGCAGTGGCGCGCTCGCGGGGCACGGGCACATGACGATGGCGCCGCTCACAGTGGCCGGAGAGTTGGGTGAGTACGTGGCGGGCGCGTCCGCAGCCCTTGCCGCCGCGACCGCGCACCGGCGCGCGTCGCTCACCAGGCGGCCCGAGGCGCTCGACGTGTCGATCCTCGAGGGCATGCAACTCACCATGCTCACGATGCCCACTCTGTTCGCCCGCTTCCCCGGTGGACGGATGGCGGCGTTCCGTTTCGTGATGATCCCCGGCAACGAACCTTGCCGCGACGGCAACTTCGCCGGCATCACCACGAACACCGTCGCGCAGTGGAAGGCGCTCGCTCGCGCGATGGGCCGCGACGATATGGCCGATCCCGAGCTCGACACGATGATCGGGCGCTTCATGCACGCCAAAGACGTGTGCGGCGCGTTGAACGCATGGACCGGCGCCCACACCGCCGCGGAGATCGAACAAGCGTGCACCGACGCGCGCGTTCCCGTAGCCGTGGTGGGGAACGGCAAGCTGCTGCTCGAGTGGGAGCACCTGCGTGAGCGCGAGGTGTACGTGCCGCAACCCGGTCGCGATGCGCCCCGCGGTCTGTTGCGCCCGCGCGCGCCGTTCCGTATGCATGGCGTTGCCGACCGCACGATGACACCCGCGCCGCTCGTGCACGAGCACGACTCCGATGCGGCGTGGTCGGCACGAAGCGCAACGACAGTGGCACCCGACGACGGAACTGCCACCGGCCCGAAACCGCTCGCTGGCGTGAAGGTGCTCGACTTCACCGCGTTCTGGGCTGGTCCGTTCGCGACGGCGTGGTTCGCGGCGATGGGCGCCGACGTGATCAAGGTGGAGTCGGTGCAGCGACCCGACGGCATGCGTATGGCGGGCTCCACGCGCTTGGGCCATCCCGAAGCGATCGAATGCTCGCCGCTGTTCCATGCGTCGAACCTCGACAAGCGCGGCATCACCCTCGACCTCA
This sequence comes from Acidimicrobiia bacterium, assembly GCA_036501845.1. GTDB lineage: Bacteria > Actinomycetota > Acidimicrobiia > IMCC26256 > PALSA-610 > JBBREP01. The sequence goes on from DASXZO010000015.1 coordinate 17,782, forward strand.
CGCGGCCCGAGGGCGTCGAACTCGCCAAGCGGCTCGCGGCGCGCTGCGACGTGGTGTGTGAGAACTTCACGCCGCGCGTCATCGAGGAGTTCGGCCTCGACTACGACGTGCTCCGAGCGATCAAGGCCGACATCATCATGCTCCGGCTTCCTGCGTTCGGCCTCACCGGTCCGTGGCGCGAACGCCCCGGGTTCGCGCAGACGATGGAGCAGCTGTGCGGCATGGCGTGGGCCACAGGGTACGAGGACGGTCCGCCGATCATCGCGGGCGGTGTGGTCGACCCGTTCGTGGGCGCGCACGCCGCGCTCGCGCTCGTGGCCGCGCTCGATCACCGCGACCGCACCGGCCAAGGCCAACTCGTGGAGTTGCCGATGGTCGACGTGGCCACGGCGGTCACCGCCGATCAGGTGCTGCGCTACCAGCTCACCGGTGAGGTCGGCGGCCGGCGGGGCGCGCACGGTGTGTACCGATGCCAGGGCGACGATTCGTGGGTCGCGATCGTCGAAGACCGCGACCCGATGGATGCCGATGCGCGCGCGCAATGGTGCGCGACGCGCACGCCAGCCGATGCCGAGGCAGAGCTCGTTGCCGCCGGCATCCCGGCGTGCGCGGTGGTCCCTGGCTACGCCGCGGTCGACGACCGCCAGATGGCCGCGCGCAACTTCTTCGAGCCGCTCACGCACGCCGTGGTGGGCGACCAGCTCTTTCCGGGGTTCCCGGTGCGATTCTCCGACGGTCCGCAGCGCTACTGGCAGCAGCCGGCACCGATGCTCGGCGAACACAACCGCGAGGTCCTTGCCGGTGAGCTCGGCCTCACCGACGCCGAGCTCGCGCGCCTCGAAGCCGACCAGATCATCGGCACCGCTCCAGTTGCGCCGGGCGGCGGCTGATGGGTTCGCCTCGCGCCCTACGCGGCGACCAGAGCAGCGCAGGAGCGACGAAGGAGCGAGATGCGTGCGGCGAGAGCTCGCCGCCAAGCGCAGCGAGGCAGATAGTCACTGAACAGTTCGAAGACGCCATGGAGGACGGCGACGTCCCCTGGCGCCGCGGCACGGCCCGCGCCGCGTTCCGCAACCGCGACTTCACGATCTTCTGGTCCGGGATGTTCGCCTCGAACATCGGCACGTGGATGCAGACGCTCGTGCTCGCCGAATACGGGCTGAAGATCGGCGGCCCCGCATACGTGGGTTACCTCGGTTTCGCGGTGCTCGGCCCGCTGCTGCTGCTCGCGCCGGTCGCCGGCCTCATCGCCGATGTGGTGGACCGGCGCCGCTGGCTGATCACCAACCAAACCGCGATGCTCGTCTGCGCCTTCGTGCTCGCGGCGTACGTGTGGCGGGTGGGTCACGTCTCGACGCTCGTGATCTTCCTGCTCGTGTTCCTCAACGGTGTGTTCAACGCGCTCACCGGTCCGGGGATGAGCGCGATCTCGCCCACGCTCGTGCCGCCGGAAGACCTCAACGGCGCGGTGTCGCTGTTCTCGTTCCAGATGAACATGTCGCGCGTCGTCGGTCCGCTGATCGGCACGGCGATCTACAACGTCAAGGGCCCGGGCCTCGTGTTCGCGGTGAACGCGGTCACGTACTTGTTCGCGGTGGCGGGGCTCGTGTTCGCCCGCTATCCGCGCCGCGCCGGTGCCGTGCTCGAGGAACGCGGCTTCGCCCGGCTCGCCTCGGGATTCCGCATCGCCTGGCACGATCAGCTGGTGCGGCGCGTGCTGATCATCCTGTGGACGATGTCGCTCGTGTCGCTCAACTTCATCCAGTTCATGTCGGTGCACGCACAGCAAGACCTCGCAATACCCGCGAAGTCGCTGGCGTTCGGCATGCTCTACGCGTCGTTCGCGCTCGGCGCCGCGGCCGGCGCGGTGTCGGTGGGCACGATCTTCTCGTCGGTCGATCAGGCCCGCATCGTGCGGCCGTCGTTGATCGCGTTCGCAGTGTTTCTCGGGCTCTTCGGCGCGCTGCACGGTCCGGCGCCGGCGTACCCGGTGGTGTTCTTGCTCGGCTACGCATACTTCGCGGCGATCACCGCGCTGTCGACGGTGTTGCAGGCGAACATCGCCAACGAGGTGCGCGGGCGCCTCTCGTCGCTCTGGATCATGGGCTTCGGCGGAGCCGTCGGCATCGCCGCGCTGCTGTGGGCACCACTCGCCGACTACTCGGTGGTCGCATTGCTCGAGGTCGGTGCAGTATGGGCTGTGGTGCTGGTGTGGGTGGCGTCGCCGCGATCGTTGCGGCGTAGTGAGGAGATTGCGAATGCCTGAGCGCACGCGGAGCCCAGAGGATCTGTACGACGCGTACTGCGGCGTGCGCACACGCGTGCGTGCCGCGGTGGAGTCGACGTCCGCAGCTGCGCTCGATGCGCGCTGCCCGGCCACGCCGGCATGGCGCGTGCACGACGTGCTCGCACACCTCGTGGGCGTGCCGAACGACGTGCTCGCGGGCCGGATCGAAGGAGTTGCGACCGATCCGTGGACCCAGGCGCAGGTCGACGCGCGCCGCGACACCTCGGCGGCCGACATGCTCGACGCGTGGGACGCCGACGGCGTGACGATGGAGCCGCTGTTCGCAGTCGTCGGCTTCGAGCGCTTCGGCCAGATGCTGTTCGACGCGCTCACCCACGAGAACGATCTCTGTCACGCGTTAGGCGTCGCCGCCGACCGCGAAAACCTCGGGGTCGACTGCGCGTTCGACTGGCTCGTGGCGGTCGCCGGCGCGTTTCGCGGCGACCCCCTTCGTGTACGTACCGGGCGCGATGACGTGGTGATCGGGCCGGGTGAACCCGTCGCCACCATCGATCTCACACGCTTCGAGTTCGTGAGGGCCAGTTCCGGACGCCGCTCGCGCGCCCAGGTGACCGCGTACCCGAACGAAGGCCTGCGCGAGCCCGACATGATTCTGACCGCGCCCCTGTTCACCCTCGCCACGGTCGACATCGTCGAGTAGGCGGCCGTGGCGGAACAGCAACACGAAAAGGTTGTCGCGGCGCTGCGCGCGGTCGTCGGCGAGCTTGACGGGTTCGAGGCGCGCCCGGGCCAGGAGGAGATGGCCACCGCGGTCGCCGATGCGTTCGATCGCCACGAGCACCTGCTCGTGCAGGCCGGCACCGGCACGGGCAAGAGCCTTGCCTACCTCGTGCCCGCGGTGCTCACCGGTGGACGCGTGGTGATCGTGACGGCTACACGAGCGCTGCAGGAACAGCTGTGCCGCAAGGACCTCCCGTTCCTCGCCGAGCACGCGGCACCGCTCGGCCACACCTTCACGTTCTCGCAGCTCAAGGGACGCAGCAACTACGCATGTCGCGCTCGGCTCGCCGACCTCGAAGCCGAGATGCAGGAGAGCTTCACGGGTTTGCGCAGCGAGCGCGAGACGGTGCAGACGGTCGCGCGATGGGCCGCCGACACCGACACCGGTGATCGCGCCGATCTCGACGAGGTGGTGAGCGAGGCCGTGTGGTCGATGGTGAGCATGGACTCGTACGAGTGCCCGGGCCGCCAGAAATGCGCGCACGGCGAGTCGTGCTTCGCCGAGGCCGCGCGCGATCGCGCCGCCGAGTCCGACGTGGTGGTCGTGAACACCGCGCTGTACGGGCAGCATCTTGTAGGCGCGGGAAAGGTGTTGCCGCCGCACTCGTACGTGGTGATCGACGAGGCGCACACGCTCGAAGAGATCGCGTCGACGGCGTTCGGCGTCACCATGGGGCCGACGCGTATCGGCCGTGCGGCCACGCAGATCCGCTCGTTCCTCACCGGTGACGACAACGAAGACCCGGTCGCGCGGCTCGACGAGCGGGCGCAGCGGCTCGGGCGATTGCTCGAGCAGTGCCCGAACGAGGAGCGCATCGATCTCGACGGCACCGGTGTGCGCGACGCGCTCGCGGCCGTGAACGAGGCGTTCGCCGCGCTGAAGGGCACCGTGGACCGCATCGACCTCAGCGATGCGGGCGGCGACGCCGGGCAGCGAAAGCAGCGGGTGCTTCGACTCATCGACTCCACTCGCGAGGACCTCGCCTACGCGGTGCGGGCAGCATCGACCGAAGATGCCGCGTGGGTCGACCGGCGCAACCCCACCACGCCGCCGGTGTTGCACGTGGCGCGTGTGGACGTGGGCGAACCGTTGCGCCAGAGCCTGTTCGCACGCCGCACGACCGTGCTGTCGTCGGCCACGCTCGCGACTGGCGGCGATTTCGGGCATCTCGCTTGGCGCCTCGGTCTGCGCGATGGCGAGGGCGCCTCACGCTCAGCGTCTGCCGCGATTGCGGGCGATGCCGCGGAATCGCGGCACACAGATGGCGATGAGGGCGTTGCCGATCGTGAGGCGGTGGTGGACCCGGACACCGGCGAGATCCGGCCGCCCGAACCCACCAGCTACCGGGCGCTCGACGTCGGCTCGCCGTTCGACTACCGCAACCAGGCGATCCTCTACTGCGCCGCGCACCTGCCTGATCCGCGATCACCGAAGTACGCCGACGCGTGGATCGCCGAAGCCGTAGAGCTCGCGCAAGCAGCGGGTGGTCGCACGCTCGGCTTGTGCACGTCGCTCGCGGCGGCGCGCAACTTGCGCGAGGCGCTCACCAAGGCGCTTGCCGGTGTGCGCGTGCTCGCGCCCGACGACCTGCCGCGCGCCAAGCTCATGGAGGAGTTCGCCCGCGACGAGACGTCGTGCCTCGTGGGCAGCCTCGGACTCTGGCAGGGCATCGACGTGGCCGGGCCGTCGGTGAGCCTGGTGATCATCGACAAGATCCCGTTCCAGCGGCCCGACGACCCGCTCGCGCTCGCTCGCCGCGACCGCGCCGACGCGCTCGGCCACGATCCGTTCGCCACCTACGACCTGCCGCGGGCTGCGCTCCTGCTCGCGCAGGGCGCGGGCCGGCTCGTACGCACATCGAGTGATCGGGGAGTGGTGGCGGTGCTCGACCCGCGCATCGTCACGAAGCGCTACGGCCGCACGCTGGTCGAGTCGCTCCCGCCGATGTTCCGCATCACGAATCCCGACCGCGTGAAGGCCGCACTCGCACGCCTCGCTGCGAGCCGGGCCGAAGCGTCGTCGCCCACACCGCCGTAGGGTCGCGTCCCATGACGGCCGGTTACGCCGACACCAGCTTCTGGCTCGAGTCGTGCGACGACGACCTCACGCCCCGCGACCCACTCGATGGTTCGCGTGACGCCGACGTCGCGATCCTCGGTGCCGGCTTCACAGGTCTGTGGACTGCGTACTACCTGCTGCGCGCGCAGCCTGAGTTGCGGGTGGTGCTGCTCGAATCCGAGATCGCGGGCTTCGGCGCGTCGGGACGGAACGGCGGATGGTGCACGTCGGGGTTCGGTGCCGGGCCGGACCAGCTTGCAGCCCGCTTCGGTGTCGACGCGGCGCGCGCCGTGCACGACGCGATGATCGACACGGTCGACGAGGTGGGCCGCGTGTGCGTTGACGAAGGTATCGACGCGCACTACCAGCGTGACGGCGAACTGCTCGTGGCCATTGGCGATCACCAGGTTCCGGCGCTCGACGCCATCGAGCGCACCTACCAACGCATCGGCGGCGACGACTTCCATTGCCGCTTGTCGGCCGACGAGACGCGCGAGCGCATTGCCATCGACGGCGCGCGCGGCGCACTGTTCCATCCCGCAACCGCGTCGGTGCATCCCGCCCGGCTCGTGCGCGGGCTCGCTGGCGCGGTCGAGCGGCGCGGCGGTGTGATCTGCGAATCCACGCCGGTCACGGCATTCGCGGGTGGCCCGAGCCCGTACCTCGACACTGCACGCGGCCGAGTGAGCGCGCCCGTGGTCGTGCTCGCGGGTGAGGCCTATCTCTCACAGTTGCCCGCGCTACGCCGCGCCGTGCTGCCGATCTACTCGTACATCGTGCTCACCGAGCCGCTCCCGCCCGAGCAGCTCGCCGCGATCAACTGGACCCACCGCATGGTGGTCAACTCCCGGGCCCTCACCGTCGACTACCTCTCGCGCACCGCCGACGGCCGCATCCTCTTCGGCGGGCGCGGCGCGCCCTATCACTTCGGTTCGTCGATCGCCCCCGAGCACGACCGCAGCGAGCCGACGTTCGCGCGGCTCCGTCAATCGCTGGTGGAATGGTTCCCGAGTCTCGAAGGCGTGGGATTCACGCACGCGTGGGGCGGTTGTCTCGGCGTGCCTCGCGACTTCATCCCGATCATGCGCTTCGACCGCGCGTCTGGCGTCGCGACCGCCCGCGGCTACACGGGTGAAGGCGTCGCCGCGAGCAACCTGTCGGGTCGGGTGCTCGCCGATCTGATCAGCGGCGCTGATTCGTCGCTCGTGGCGCTGCCCATGACGAGCCACCACGGCCGCAACTGGGAGGTCGAACCGTTCCGCTTCCTCGCCACGCGGCTCGCAGAGCGCGGCGCGATGCGCATCGACGAGCGCGGCGCGCGCACGGGCGCATCACCCACGGGACGGACCCTCACCGAACGGCTCATCTCCCATTGAACAGTGCCGCGGACGAGCGCGCGGTGGTGGTGGAGATCTGTCGCGTTGCGGCCGAGATCACCGGCGACGAGATCAGGGCTCGCGTCGCGCGATCCCGCGCCACCAATTGCCCCGAGCACTGTGTCACGAGTGTGTCGCACACGCACGCGCTCACGGTGCTTGCGTGCGCGCCGGTACGAGTGGGGGTTGACGTCGAGCTCGTGCGCGAGCATCCGTATCTCGACCGGCTGGCGCAGCGCGCGATGACCGATGCCGAATGGTTGCAGTGGCGCAACGGCTCCGAACGCACCCGAGGCTTCACCCAGCACTGGACGCGAGTGGAGGCGTACCTCAAGGCGATCGGTGTGGGCGTGGGAGGTGGCCTGCGCACGCGGCCGCCGGTCTCCTGGACCGTGCTCGACCTCGATGTGGGCCCCACGCACTGCGGCGCGCTGGCGGTCGAGGCCGGAGGTCTCCCCGTGCAGGTGGCATGGCGAGTTCTGCCGGTCCGCCCGGATGCCTAGCCTTGCCCAATGGCCGGTGACGGCAACGAACCCCACGACGAGCCCGAGCACGCGTCCGGCGGCGACGACGACCAGACCGTCGAAGACCGCGACTGGCGTGAGCAGTATCTCGACGACCAGCTCGACGAACACGAAGGCGACGCCGACCACGGTGACGGTGAAGGTGACGACGAGGTCGGTCCCGCGCCCACGCCGATGGGGAAGTTCCGGCACGGCTCACTGGGCGTGACGCTCGGCGCGGCGATGACCGGACTCGGAAATGTGCTCGAGCCGCGCAAGCAAGAAGACGCGCCGGTGGTGATCGAGCACGACGAGCCGGATCAGTCGCAAGACCGCATCGAGATGCATCTCGATCGCGACGACCCGGGCGCGTCAGTGGTGATCATTCGCAAGTGGGTCGAGGAACATCCCGAGCGCAAGCCACGCGACGAATAGCGCGTCACGCGAAAGGACCCCGCCGCAGCGGGGTCCTTCGTGACGCGGTAACGCTGCAGTATTGGTGCTGCGTTAGCGACGCTTCGCCGCAGTCTTCTTTGCGGGAGCCTTGCGCGCCGGTGCCTTCTTGGCGACGGCCTTCTTTGCGGGAGCCTTGCGCGCCGGTGCCTTCTTGGCCGCCGGTGCCCTACCCGACACCACCGCGTCCTTGAACGCCTTGAGCGGCGTGATCTTGGCGACGCGCTTCGCCTTGATGCGCACCGGTTCGCCCGTGGCGGGGTTACGCCCCATGCGCGCGGCACGGTCGACGCGGCGGAACTTCGCGAAGCCGGAGATCGCGACGTCCTCGCCCTTGGCGACGGTCTCGGTGATCAGGTCGACGAGCGAGTCGATCGTCTCCCGAGCTTGGCGTGGTGTCGTCTCGGTGCGCTCGGCGAACGTCCGGGCCAACTCACTTCGATTCACGTGTGTTTCCTCCAGAAAAGGGCTGGGTTTGCGAGCGCATCCTTGCACGCGCGTGACCGCGAATCACGGATTTCCCCCGGTTTCTCGAACTTTTTTTGCGATGCTTGCGCGCACGTGACAGCACACGAGCGAGCGTGACAAAAGCCTCCGACTCGTTGCTGCGCGCGTGGGTTCTCGTAGAGTCCCGGTAACCTCGGTGGAACGACACGGGCGCGGGGACACGAACACGGTTCGCCGGCGGAGCCGGACACGGTCGGCAGGGTGATGAGAGTCCTCGGCATCGCAGCGGTCAAAGGTGGGGTCGGTAAGACGACGGCCGCAGTCAACCTCTCGTACATCGCGGCCCGCGACGGTGCTCGCACACTGCTGGTCGACCTCGATCCGCAGGGCGCGGCGAGCTACCTCTTGCGGGTGCGCGGCTCCGAGCAGGAGAGTCCGGCCGACGGCAACGCGCACCCCAGCGATATCCCTCGTCTCGACGTTCTCCCTGCTCCGCCGGGGTGGATGGTGGCCGGCGACGGCCTCGACGCCTCCCTGCCCGACCCTTTCTGGCTGCGCAACACGATCGTGGCGATCGGCGACTGGTACGACGAAATCATCCTCGACTGCCCGCCCGGGCTCACCGAGCTCACCGACGGCATCATCGGCCTCGCCGACACGCTCGCGGTGCCGCTGATCCCGTCGCCGCTGTCGGTGCGCACCCTCGATTCACTGCTCGCGCGGGTGCACGAGCTCCCCGGACCGCCGCCGGCCGTGCACCCGTTCTTCTCGCTCGCCGACCGTCGCCGCAAGCTCCACCGCGACATCATCGAGCGGCTCCAGCTCGAACGGGCCGAGACGCTGTCGGCGCCCATCCCGTACTCGGCCGACGTCGAGCGCATGGGCGTGGCCCTCGCGCCGGTGGTGCGCTTCGCGGCCCATTGCGCGGCGAGCGTGGCCTACGAGTCGATCTGGGCCGAGCTGAACATGCGCCGCAGCGACGAACGCCCCCCGCCGGTCCTGCGCTCGGTGCCCGACCGCCTCACTGATTGCGGCTGAATACGGGGCGCAGCTCGCGCCCGACGCGGCGACCGCCCGCCCGAGCGACAGGAGCCCCGGAACACGCGGTCGCTCGCCGCCGAGCGCAGCGAGGCAAATGGAGGTGCGGTTACCGCAAGCTTCCAATCCAGCTGGTACCTTTGCGTTTCCGGCCGGCCAACGGTGTCCTGCCCGGTTTGTGCACACCTTCCAGACCCGAGCCTCACCAGAGACCGTCGACCACCGGAGTTCTCACGATGACGCCGCGCCGCGCGCGACGCCCCGATCAACGTCCCGCCTATCTCGCTGACCTGCCGGTCGCGCGCGGCCTCTACGACCCGCGCTTCGAGCACGACAGCTGCGGCGTCGGCTTCGTCGTCGACATGCAGGGCCGCAAGAGCCGGGCGCTGGTCGAGATGGCGTTCCAGAGCCTGTGCAACCTCGACCACCGCGGCGCGGCCGGCGCCGAGCCCGACACCGGTGACGGTGCCGGCGTGCTCGTGCAGGTGCCCGACGCGTTCCTGCGCGCCGCCGTCGACTTCGACCTCCCGCCCGCAGGCGCCTACGGCACCGGGATCGCGTTCCTGGCTCGCGACGACGATGTTGCGAGGGCCGAGGCGATGCGCAGCATCGAGAAGGTGCTCGACGATGAGGGCCACCGGGTGCTCGGCTGGCGCGCCGTCCCGGTGGACGAGTCGGTGCCCGGGAAGAGCGCGGCGGCGCGCATGCCGTCGTTCCACCAGATCTTCGTGGCGCATGGCTCCAACCCGATGCCCCCGGGGGCGCGAGCGCAGGCGAGCGGGGGTGCAGTCGGCATCGACCTCGACCGCAGGCTGTGGTGCGCGCGCAAGCGCATCGAGCACGAGCTCGGCATCTACTTCCCGAGCCTGTCGTGCCGCACGCTCGTGTACAAGGGCATGCTCACGAGCGGGCAGGTGCCGCGCTTCTATCTCGATCTGGCCGACGAGCGGGTCGAGAGCGCGCTCGTGTTGCTGCACTCGCGGTTCTCCACCAACACCTTCCCCAGCTGGCCGCTCGCGCACCCGTACCGCGTGGTCGCGCACAACGGCGAGATCAACACCGTGCAGGGCAACCAGAACTGGATGCAGGCCCGTGAGGGCCGGATGACGAGCGCCGTGATCCCTGGCGATCTCGACCGGGTGTTCCCGATCTGCACGCCCGGCGCGAGCGACACGGCTCGCTTCGACGAGGCACTCGAGCTGTTGTATCTCGCCGGCCGGCCGCTGCACCACGCGGTGCTGATGATGATCCCCGAGGCGTGGGAGAACCACGAGTCGATGGATCCGGCGCAACGCGCGTTCTACGAGTACCACTCGGCGCTGATGGAGCCGTGGGACGGCCCCGCGTCGATCGCGTTCACCGACGGCACGGTGATCGGCGCGGTGCTCGACCGCAACGGTTTGCGCCCGAGCCGCTACTGGGTCACCGACGACGACCTCGTGATCATGGCGAGTGAGGTCGGTGTGCTCGAAGTGCCACCGCACAAGGTGGTGAGCAAGGGCCGGCTCGAGCCGGGCAAGGTGTTCCTCGTGGACACCGAGCAGGGCCGCATGATCCCCGACGAGGAAATCAAGGCCGAGCTCGCGGCCCAGAATCCATATCAAGAATGGCTCGACGGCGGGCTCGTGCACCTCGACGATCTGCCGAACCAGTACGCGCTCGTGCCCGTGCATTCCACCGCCGTGCACGAGCAGCGGGTGTTCGGCTACACGCAGGAAGACCTGCGGATCATCGTGGCGCCGATGGCGCAGAACGCGGTGGAGTCGCTCGGGTCGATGGGCACCGACACGCCGCTGCCGGTGCTGTCGGACCGGCCTCGAAAGCTCTACGACTACTTCAAGCAGCTGTTCGCGCAGGTGACAAACCCGCCGCTCGACGCCAACTTCGAGGTGCTCGTCACGAGCCTGGCCTCGACCATCGGCCCCGAAGGCAACCTGCTCGAGCCGACCGCGGAGTCGTGCCACCAGATCGTGGTGCCGTATCCCGTCATCAGCAACGACGATCTCGCCAAACTCCGTTACATCGACAAGGACGCGCCCGAGCTCGGCTTCAAGCCGGTGACGGTGCCGTGCCTCTTCGAGGTCGAGCGCGGCGGCGACGGCCTGCGCGACGCCATCGAACGGATCCGCTCCGAGGTGAGTGCGGCAATCGCCGACGGCGCCAACGTGGTGATCCTGTCCGACCGTTATAGCAACGAGCGCGAGGCGCCGATCCCCGCGCTGCTGTTCACGTCGGCCGTGCACCACCATCTCGTGCGCGAGAAGACCCGCACCAAGGTGGGGCTCGTGGTGGAGACGGGTGAGGCGGTCGAGCCGCATCACTTCTGCCTGCTGATCGGTTACGGCGCCGGCGCCATCAACCCGTATCTCGCCTTCGACACGATCCGCGACCTGGTGCGCGACGGCGTGATCGTGGGCGCGCCAAACGGTGCGGGTGCCCGCAAGGCCACGAAGGGCTACATCAAGGCCGTCGGCAAGGGCGTGCTCAAGGTGATGTCGAAGATGGGCATCTCCACCGTCGCGAGTTACACCGGCGCGCAGATCTTCGAGGCGGTCGGGCTCACCAAGGCCGTGGTCGACGAGTACTTCACCGGCACCGCGAGCCGCATCGAGGGCGTGGGGCTCGACACGGTGGCGGCGGAGGTTGCCGCGCGCCACCGCATCGCGTACCCGGCGCGGCCCGAGGAGCTCGCGCACCGTGAACTGGGCGTCGGCGGTGAATATCAATGGCGGCGCGAGGGCGAATACCACCTGTTCAATCCCGAGACGGTGTTCAAGCTGCAGCACTCCACGCGTGCCGGACGCTACGACGTCTTCCAGCAGTACTCGCGGCTCGTGAACGACCAGGCGGCCCACCTGGCGACATTGCGCGGGCTGTTCACGTTCAAGCGCGAGCTCCGCGAGCCGGTGCCCATCGACGAGGTCGAGCCGGTGAGCGAGATCGTGAAGCGCTTCTCCACCGGCGCGATGAGCTACGGCTCGATCAGCAAGGAGGCGCACGAGACCCTCGCCATCGCGATGAACCGTCTCGGTGCGCGCTCGAACACGGGTGAGGGCGGCGAAGACGCCGACCGTTTCACACCCGACGCCAATGGCGATTCGCGGCGCAGCGCGATCAAGCAGGTGGCGAGCGGCCGCTTCGGGGTGACGAGCGAGTATCTCGTGAACGCCGACGACCTGCAGATCAAGATGGCCCAGGGCGCCAAGCCCGGTGAGGGCGGCGAGCTGCCGGGCTACAAGGTGAACCCATGGATCGCGAACACGCGGCACTCCACGCCGGGCGTGGGATTGATCTCACCGCCGCCGCACCACGACATCTATTCGATCGAGGACATCAAACAGCTCATCCACGACCTCAAGAACGCCAACCCGCGGGCGCGTGTGCACGTGAAGCTCGTGGCCGAGATGGGCGTCGGCACCGTGGCCGCGGGTGTGAGCAAGGCGCACGCCGACGTGGTGCTGATCAGCGGGCACGACGGCGGCACCGGCGCGGCGCGGCTCACGTCGATCAAGCACGCGGGCGCACCGTGGGAACTCGGCCTGGCCGAGACCCAGCAGACGCTCCTGAGGAACGGTTTGCGCGACCGCATCGTGGTGCAGGTGGACGGCCAGCTGAAGACGGGCCGCGACGTGGTGATCGCCGCCCTGCTCGGCGCCGAGGAGTTTGGTTTCGCCACCGCGCCGCTCGTGGTGAGCGGTTGCGTGATGATGCGCGTCTGCCATCTCAACACCTGCCCGGTGGGCGTGGCCACGCAAGACGCGGAGCTGCGCAAGAAGTTCAGCGGCAAGCCCGAGTTCGTCGTGAACTTCATGGAGTACATCGCCGAGGAGGTGCGTGAGTTCCTCGCCGAGCTCGGCTTCCGTTCGGTGGCCGAGGCCGTCGGACATGTGGAGATGCTCGACGTGCGCGCCGCGGTGGAGCACTGGAAGGCGAAGGGCCTCGACCTGAGCCCGATCCTCGAGGTGCCCGAAAACCCCTACGGCCAGACGCTGTTGCAGAGCCGTGGGCAAGATCACGGGCTCGAGCGCGCGCTCGACCAGGAGCTCATCGAGCGCGCCGCGCCCGCGCTCGAGCGCGGCGAGGCCGTCGAGATCGACGTGGCGATCCACAACACCAATCGCACGGTGGGCACCATGCTCGGATCGGAAGTGACGCGCCGTTACGGCGCGGCGGGCCTGCCCGACGGCACGATCACCGTCAAGTTGCAGGGGAGTGCGGGGCAGAGCTTCGGTGCCTTCATGCCGAAGGGCATCACGCTGCGGCTCACCGGCGACGCCAACGACTACCTCGGCAAAGGGTTGTCGGGCGGGCGCATCGTGCTCGCGCCGCCGCCCGAGTCGCCGTTCGTGGCCGAGGAGCAGGTGATCTCGGGCAACGTGGTGCTCTACGGCGCCACCGCCGGCGAAGTGTTCGTGCGGGGCAAGGTGGGTGAGCGTTGCTGCGTGCGGAACTCCGGCGCCACGATCGTGGTGGAGGGCGTGGGCGACCATTGCTGTGAGTACATGACCGGCGGCCGCGCCGTGGTGCTCGGCCCCACCGGCCGCAACTTCGCGGCCGGAATGAGCGGCGGCCTCGCGTTCGTGTACGACCCCGACAACACGCTGTTCCGCCGCATGAACCGCGACATGGTCGACCTCGACCCGCTCGACGACGACGACACCGACTGGCTGCACTCGATCGTCGTCGCGCATCAGCGCGAGACCGGTTCGACAGTCGCGCAGCGCATCCTCAAGGACTGGTGGCGCACCCGCCAGAGTTTCCGCAAGGTGTTCCCGAAGGACTACAAGCGCGTGGTCGAAGCCATTCGCGACGCCACCGAGCGCGGCGTCGACGTGAACGAGGCCATCATGGCCGCGGCGAGAGCATGAGGTCGGTCGGAAATGGGTGAGACGACCGGGTTCATGAAGCACACACGGAAGCTGCCGACGCGGCGGCCGGTGCCGGTGCGCATCCTCGACTGGCACGAGGTGTACAACGACTTTCCGGCGGGCGAGGTGCGCACGCAGGGCGCGCGCTGCATGGACTGCGGCATCCCGTTCTGTCACACGGGTTGCCCGCTCGGGAATCTCATTCCCGAGTGGAACGACCTCGTGTACCGCGATCGCTGGCAGGCCGCGTCCGACCGCCTCCACGCCACCAACAACTTCCCCGAGTTCACCGGCCGCCTGTGCCCGGCACCGTGCGAAACCGCCTGCGTGCTCGGCATCAACGAGCCACCGGTGACGATCAAGCAGATCGAAGTGGAGATCGTCGACCGCGCCTTCGAGGAGGGCTGGGTGGTGCCGGTGGTGCCGGCGAGCTCCACTGGCAAGCGCGTCGCGGTCGTGGGCAGCGGGCCCGCCGGTCTCGCGGCCGCGCAACAGCTCACGCGGGCCGGGCACGCCGTCACCGTGTACGAGCGCGCCGACCGCGTCGGCGGCCTCCTGCGTTACGGCATCCCCGAGTTCAAGATGGAGAAGCGCCACCTCGACCGTCGACTCGACCAGATGCGCGCCGAGGGCACCGAGTTCCGTACCAACGCCAACGTCGGCGGTGCCGGAGACGGTGACGGAGACGATGACGGCGCGGTCCCCGTCACCGAGTTGCTCGACCACGACGCGGTGGTGCTTGCCGGCGGTGCCACCGCGTGGCGCGATCTGCCCATTCCCGGTCGTGAGTTTCGTGGCGTGTACCAGGCGATGGAGTACCTGCCGCCGTCGAACCGCGTGCAACAGGGCGACCTCGAGCACTCGCCGATCGACGTGCACGGCAAACACGTGGTGATCATCGGCGGCGGCGACACCGGCGCCGACTGTCTCGGCACCGCGATCCGCCAGGGCGCGGCGAGCGTGCACCAGTTCGAGATCCTGCCCCGCCCACCCGAGGAGCGGAACTCGGCAATGCCGTGGCCCACCTACCCGATGACGTACCGGGTGAGCTCGGCGCACGAAGAAGGCGGCGAGCGGGTGTACGCGGTGAACACCGAGTGCTTCCTCGGTGACGACGACGGCAACCTGCGCGCGCTGCGCGCCCACGAGGTGGAGCAGCTGTTTGTCGACGGCCGCATGATGTTCGAGAAGAAGGACGGCACCGACTTCGAGCTCGAGTGCGACTTCGTATTTCTCGCGATGGGTTTTGTCGGCCCGCAGCGCGAAGGCATGCTCGAACAGCTCGGCGTCGAGCTCGACGAGCGCGGCAACGTGCGGCGCGATCCCACGTTCGCCACGAGCCTGCCCAAGGTGTTCGCGGCCGGCGACATGGGCCGCGGTCAGAGCCTCATCGTGTGGGCGATCGCCGAAGGCCGCAGCTGCGCGCACCACGTCGACCGCTACCTCATGGGCGACACCCTCCTACCAGTGCCGATCGCGCCGACAACGACCCAGATCCGCTAGCGCCAGCCCCACCCTCCCCCTCGCACGTCGGTTCCACGCACTTTGGGTGCGTGGGTTACCCAGGGGGTAATGGGTTGACCCAAAGTCCCCTCGGGGCGCGAGGCATGCGAGCGGGGGTAGTCACGCCGCGGTGCGCGTGGCGTGGGCGTGGAAGCGGAGTTCTTCTGCGATCTCGGCGACGGCGGCGTCGGCGAGTTCGAGGTAGGCCGGGAGGTCGGCGGCGAAGGCCGGTGGCAGCGCCGCCGTCGCGGTGAGCGCGATCTCGGTGGGCACTGCAATGCCGCTCTCGATCGTGAGCAACACGCTCGACACCACCATGCCGTCGGCGCTCCACAGATTGCCGCGACTGGCGATGCATTGCTCGCCGCGCCGTGTGGTGTCGCCGAGCGTCTGGCCGCAAAAGGCTGTCTGCAGTTCGAAGCTGCCGTGCGCGCCGAGCGAGTAGCGGTGCGTCGGTGCGTCGAGTTCCCGAGTGAGCGCGACCACCGCCACCGCAACCTCGATCGTGGTGAGCTCCAACGGTCGAGCTACTCGAACAAATGGGCGATCGTGGGGCTGCCCGTACATGCCATCCATGGCGTTTCAACCTCCGTGCGCAATGTCGGCGCGCTCGACGGCCTCCATGAGCGCCACTTGTCGTATGTGACGAGCGGCGTCAGCAGCGTCAGCGGATCGCCGTCGGCGCTACCGGACCGCCGAGCGCGCGAGTGAGTGGCAGCGGCGTGGCCACCAGCAGGCAGTCGGCGTGGCCGTCTTCGGCACACACCGCCGCGAACTCGTCGAGCGCGAAGTTCTGGCCCTGCACCAGGCCCATGTCGCGGAGATGGATCATGTGCACCGGGAGCAGCACGGCCGGGTCCTCGCAGGGAAACACCTCGAACACGATCGTGTCGGTGGCTACCGCGGCGACGTCGTGATCGTGCAGCCAGGCGATGCTCTTCGTCGACAAACCTGGGGACGGGTGCGAGTAACGGCCGCGCCGACCCTCGCGCAGCCAGTGCATCTGGCCGGTGCGCACGAGCACGATGTCGCCCGCCTCGACCGTGATCCCGGCGCGTGCCGCGCAGGCGTCGAGATCGTCACCGGTGATGGCGTAGCCGTCGTCGAAGTAGTCGACGCCGTGGAGTCGCGCGACGTCGAGCAGCACGCCGCGGCTCACGATCGGCCCGTAACGCTCGACGCCAAGTTCGTGCGCGCCGCGCTCGTCGTTGGTGGTGTCGGCGACGCCGTTGTACAGCTCGTGGCCGTAGCCCACATGGCCGAGCGCGTCCCAGTGGGTAGCCGCCTGCACGCCCATCACGACCTTGTCGTCGCTCGTGGTGAAGTCGTCGGGCTCGCCCGTCATCGACACGTTGATGCTGAGCATCTCACGCTCGGGATTGGAGCGCCCGGGGATCATGCCGTCCTGCGGACCGTTCTCGTCGAACGGGATCGCGAGCGACATCGCGCGACCGGTGCGCACTGCTGCGATACCCCGCATCACCGCGGCGTCGTCGATGAGGTTGAGCGTGCCGCGGCGGTCGTCGGCGCCCCATCGGCCCCGGTTACTGACCGACGCGGCAAGTTCCTGGAGATGCTCGGGAAGCGGCATATGACCTTCTACTCCTACCATTCGGGCCATGTACAAGTGGTCTGACGAGCACAAGATGATCCGCGACGCGGTGCGCGACTTCGTGGACAAGGAGATCCGCCCGCATCGCGAGGCGTTGGAGCACGGCGACATGCCGCCCTACGACCTGCTGCGCAAGCTCTACCGCACCTTCGGTCTCGACCAGATGGCCGGCGCGAGCTTCGACCGTCGGATCGCGGCGGAAGAGTCTGGAACCGCAGCGGCGCGGGGATCCGACGACGAGGGCGAGGGCGAAGAGCGCTCGACCTCGGGCGCCGGGATGACGATGCTGCCCATCATCGAGCTGTGCAAGTGCTCGCCGGGCATGGTGACCGCCATGGGCGTGAGCGTGGGTCTGACTGCCGCCGCGATCAACAGCAAGGGCACGGTCGCGCAGCGCAAGCGGTGGGCCCGCGACATCGTCACGATGGACAAGATCGGCGCGTGGGCGATCACCGAACCTGGCTCCGGCAGTGACGCCTTCGGCTCCATGCAGTCGAGTGCGCGCCTCGACGGCGACGAGTTCGTGCTGAAGGGCTCGAAGACGTTCATCACGAACGGCCCGTACGCCGACACGATCGTGTTCATCTGCAAGCTCGACGAGGGCAATCCGCTCAGCGAGCGGCGAGTCGTGCAGTTCGTGCTCGACCGTGGCACCCCCGGCCTCGAGCAGAGCAAGCCGTTGCGCAAGATGGGCATGCACAGCTCACCGACCGGGATGCTGTTCCTCGACGACGTGCGCGTCGGCTATGACCAACTGCTCGGCGAGTCGCTCGACGCCTTCGGCGGACGCTCGGGGCGCGACGCGAGCAAGGCGACGTTCACGATGGAACGCACCGGTGTGGCGGCGATGGCGCTCGGCATCATCGAACGCTGCTTGGAACTCTGCGTGCCGTACGCCAAGGAGCGCGTGCAGTTCGGCCAGCCGATCGGCAACTACCAGCTGATCCAGTTGAAGCTGGCGAAGATGGAAGTGGCGCGGCTCAACGTGGAGTCGCTCGTGTTCCGCACGCTCGAGATGTCTGCCGCCGGCGAACCGATGGGCCTCGCCGAGGCGTCGGCGTTGAAGCTCTATAGCGCGCAGGCGGCCACCGAGATTGCGCTCGAAGCGGTGCAGCTCTTCGGCGGCAACGGCTACATGTCCGAGTACGAGGTGGAGCAGCTCGCCCGCGACGCCAAGGTCCTGCAGATCTACGCCGGTACTGACGAGATTCAGATCACCCACATCGCTCGAGCACTGCTGGCGTAACCCCCGCGAGCACGGCGAGCGCGATCGGAAGCAGCGCGTAGACGACCAGTCCGGCGTGGAGGCCCCACGCGTCTGACACCGCCCCGATCAACGGCGCGATCGCGAGCCCAGTCATCTCGATCGTGCCCACCACCGCACTCACCGACGCCGCGCGGCCCGGCACCAACCGCAACATCGCCGCGTGGAACGGCACCCAGAAGGCGATCGTGCCCGCGCCGATCGCGAATCCGCTGATCGCGACCACACCGGGCGACGGCACGGTTGCGAGTGCAACGGCACCGGCCACCATCGTGATCGCCGCGGCACGCAGTGCACCGCGGAAGTTGCCCGCCCGCGCACCGCGCGCACCACGCGCACCGCGTTCACCGCGCGCCAGCCGCACCGCGGCGAAGAGGCCGCCGATCACGAACACTGCGGCGATGAGGGTTGCCGCCGCGTCCGACGTGCCGTCGTCGCGCCGCAGGTACGCGATCACGAACGCGATGAACGACTCGTCGAGGCCGACGAGCAGCGCGCCACACGCGCCGGCCCACCACAGCTCGGTGCGGCGGAGAAGCATGAGCACGTCGCGGGCGGGGTGCGGCGGGGCAACGTCGGGCCCGACCAATTCGGGTGATCGTGGCGCAGGGAGGGGCGTGCACGCGATCAGCACGCCGTACGCCGCAGTCGCGGCTGCGGTGATCACGAGCGGCACGCGCCACGACCAGCCGAGCGCGGCCGCGCCGGCCACGAGCAACGGCCCGGTGAGGTCACCGACGCCTGCGGCCACGTTCATGCGCGCGAGGGCGCGTTCCAGCGCGTCGGTGTCGGGACAGAGATCGGCGAGCGCCACCTCCACCGTGTCGACCAGCAACGTGGCGCCGAGGCCCACTCCCACGCCGCCCACGACCAGCATCCACGAACTGGTCGCGGCGGCGAACAGCGCCAGCGCAGCTGCGTACACGAGCGCGCCGCCGGCTGCGAGCACCCGCCGTGATCGCGTGTCGGCGAGCACCGTGACCGCTGAACCGACGATGGCGCCGGGCCCGATCGCGAGCAGCGCCAGGGCAGCACCGCGGTACGTGAGGCCGAGGTCGGCCCGGAAGGAGTCGAACGTGGCCGCGGGAAGGAACGAGGCCCATTCGTCGACGAGCCGCACCAGGAGCACGGTGACGGCCACGCTCGCGGGGAGACGGATCGCCCATGCGCCCAGGGCTCGGCGCCCCGAACTTCCAGAGCTTCCAGAGCGCTTGCGGCGATCAGCGGGACGAGGTCAGAGGTGCGGTTCGTCGGCCATGTCGGTCACGTTAGTGACGGATTGGCCACGCGGCGCGCAAGAGGTGTTTGCAGCCGTCACATTCCCGGGAGTGACTTCGACGCGACCCGTTGGAGGTGGAACACTGGCCGCGATGCCGGTCCGTACCGACACCTCGATTCTCGATCCCATGCAGCTCGCGGTGGAATGCCGCTGGGAGCTGCCTTCGGCGCGCGACGCGGACGCCGACGGCATCGTGGCGATCGGCGCCGACCTCGAACCCACCACGCTCGTGAATGCGTACGCGCGCGGCTTGTTCCCGATGCGTCTCGGAGGTCGCTCTGGTCCGCTCGGATGGTGGTCGCCCGATCCTCGCGGCATCATGCCGCTCGACGGCTTTCTCGTGTCGCGCTCGCTGCGCCGTTCGCGCCGCCAATTTCGTGTCACCATCGACGAGGACTTCGTGGGCGTGATGCGCGGCTGCGGTGACGAGCGCCGCCCCCAAGGCTGGATCGACGAGTCGTTCATCGAGGCGTACTCGGAACTGCACCGGCTCGGTGTGGCGCACAGCATCGAGGTGTGGGACGACGAGGGCGGCCTCGCCGGCGGTCTCTACGGCGTGCGCATCCGTGGACTGTTCGCGGGCGAGTCGATGTTCCACCGGCGGACCGACGCCTCGAAGGTGGCGCTCTGGGCCACATGCGAATTGCTCGCGCTCGACGGTGCCCGGCTCTTCGACGTGCAGTGGACCACGCCGCACCTCGCGTCGTTGGGCGCCGTCGACGTGGCGCGTAGCGAATATCTCGGGCGTCTCACGGCCGCGCTCGTCTGACCGCCGCCGCGTTCTCGCGCCGTTTTCCCCGATCGGCACGGTCGTCCCTATCCTTGGCCGACGTGCCGAATACCGGCGACACAGGTGTCGAGGAGTGAGCGAATGGCCGAGGTGACTGCCGAGCAGGTGCGCGACGAGGTGCGCGAGTGGCTGCGCGACAACTGGTCGGACGGCCTCACGGTCGCCGAGTGGTGGGACCTTCTGGCGCACAGCGGCTACGCCGCACCCACGTTCCCGACCACGCATTTCGGCAAGGGCTACAACCGCACCCTCGCCAACGTGGTGAACGAGGAGATCCAGAAGGCCGGCGCGATCGGTCCGCCGTCGGGTCTCGGTTACGCGCTGGCGGCACCCACGATCGCTACGCACGGCAACGACGAGCAGAAGGAATGGTTGCTGCGCATCCTCAACGGTCAGGACGCGTGGTGCCAGCTGTTCTCCGAGCCGGGCGCGGGCAGCGACCTCGCCGGGCTGCAGACGCGCGCCGAGCGCGACGGTGACGAGTTCGTGGTGAACGGCCAGAAGGTGTGGACGTCGACCGCGCAGCTCTGCAACCTCGGCATGCTGATCGCGCGTACCGATCCGAACCTGCCGAAGCATGCCGGCATCACCTACTTCCGTTTCGACATGACCCAGCCGGGTGTGACCGTGCGGCCCCTCAAGGAGATGACGGGACGCGCGATGTTCAACGAGGTGTTCATCGACGAGTGCCGCGTGCACGAGCGCGACATCCTCGGCGGCCTCAACAACGGCTGGGCGGTTGCCAACACCACGCTCGCCGCGGAGCGTTCGTCGCTCGGCAGCGGTGGGAGTGGCGCGGTGGGCTCGGCGTTCGCGGGCCCGATGGCGGGCCACCTCGATCGGCCCGCCAAGGAGTTCGTGGGCCAAGTGCGTACTGGTGGCACAGGCGCGGGCGGCGCGGGCATGGCCGACCGGCTCATCAAGCTCGCGCGCGAGGCCGGCAAAACCGACGACGCGCACGTGCGGCAGGGCATCGCCAAGCTCTACTCGCTCGACCGGCTCGGCAAGATGTCGGCACTGCGCGCTCGCGGCGGTGGCGCCTCGGCCGGCGCGCCGAACATCGCCAAGCTGATGATGAGCGACATGCTGCGCCTCAACCGCGACGTCGGCTGCGAGATCATCGGTCCCGACGCAATGGTGATGGGACAGGGCACGCTCGGCGGCGGGCTCGTGCAGGAGATGACGCTGTTCTCGCCCGGGCCGTCGATCTACGGCGGCACCGACCAGGTGCAGCGCAACATCATCGGTGAGCGAGTGCT
>DASXZO010000016.1:0-7104 GCA_036501845.1 Acidimicrobiia bacterium
GTTGTCCGATTCGCGATTGTTTGAGACAATCGAGACGGCGAGCGCGTCTCTGACCTGGGGCGAAGGGTTCGAAAGAGATCCCAGCCACCCCGCCAACATTTGCCCAGGTGAACGCCGCTCTACTCGCCGGATGCGCGCAGCGCGACAACCTCGCCGCGCGGGACGTGGCCTCGCGTGCCACCTCGTACCCGATGCCCGCGCGCGGCGCGTACCTCAGCTGGTCGCGGCTGTTTCGACCTCGGCCGTGACTCGGCAATACGGGGAACCGTTCGCGTCGATCACCGCATCGATCGTGAAGACGGCACCGGGCACCGTCACGAGCAGGTGGAGCTCGCCCGTGGCATACGAACCGCCAACCCCCGCGGAGGCGTCGAAGGCGCCGGACTGCGTGGCGTACACGTTCGACGCGCCCGTCGGCGTGTTGTTGTGTTGCTCCGTGCCGGTAGCGAAGTCCACATTCCCGTCGCCGCTCTCGACGACGTATGACGTGCCGTCGATCTGCGTCTTTCCATTGTGCTTCAGAACGAGAGTGGCCTCGGAGGACGAACCGTTCGAGCCCGGGGCGCACACCCCCTCAAGCTGCGTGTTCGCGATCAACGACAGCGTCTTGGTGAGCGGCGCCCCGGAAGTGGCGTAAAGGGCGAGGGCTTGCGGCGCGGTCGACGATCGCGCCAGACCCACTTTGGTCTGGCCGGTCGCGCACTTCTCGGCCGTGGTCGCCAGTCGTAGGTAGCCACTGCCATCCGCACACGCACCGATCGCCTGGGTCGGGCCTAACACGGCCGGCCGCAACGAGGCCGCCGCCACCGCGAACGATCCCGAACACAACGCGACGGCCACGCTCGCCGCCGAAGCGATCTTCATACGACGATTCATCACAGGTTCCTCCACAGGTCCGACATCGAGAATCGGTCCATAGTGCCCAACTCGGAGAGTTCGAATCCACTGATCGGCCCTTTGGCGCGGGATGAGGCGAGCATCGGGTGGGAGTCAAGCCCCTGGGTTCGAATCCCAGTCCCTCTGCCAATCTCGAGGTCGAGCAGGCGCGGCCAGAGGCCGCGGCGTCGCCGAGTGCTCAGCGGAGTTGCGCGAGCAAGGGAGCGGCGTCGACCGAGCCGGGCGCTGCATGCCGCTCGGCGGCGGCCTTCGCCGCGCGCTGTAGCAGCGCGTTCACCGGCGCCGATCCACCGTGCAGCCGTGCCACCAAGACGATCTCACCGTTCAGATAGTCGGTCTCGATCGATCCCGAGCGGCGGGCGAGACTCTGCCACGACGATCCGCCGGAGCGCGGCTGGCCGTCGATGGTGCCGGGCTTGAGGATGTCGCCTCGCCGTTCTGCGTCTTCCGCCGACGATGCGAAGTCGATCCCGGCCGCGCGCAGTATCCCCGTTGCTTCGCGACGAGCCCGCGCGACGAGTTCGCTCGCTGCGTCCGACGGCGCGCACATCGCCTGTACCGAGTTGCCGAGGTTCATGATCAGCTTCGACCACTTCCAGCGCATCACGTCGGCGCGCACTTCCGACACGAACGTGGACGCACCGAAGGCGGCCGCGACCTCTTCGCACGTTGCATCCGTTCCCGTCGGGTAGCGGCCGATGTCGTAAATGCCTGTCACCGGTACCGACGAGGCCTGCACGATGCCCGGCTCGAGGTGCGACGTCGGGCACATGACCGGCACCGCGTACACATTTTCGAAGTAGCGCAGCACGTTCCGTTCGTTGGCGACGCCGTTCTGCAGGCACACGATCGGAACGTGGTGGTTCGGTAGCGCCGATCGCAACGCGTCGATCGCTCCCGACGTGTCTTGGCTCTTCGTGGCGAGCAGCACTACGTCGTCGCCGCGCCACACGATGTCCTGCGGATCGCCAGCGACAGGGATGTCGAGCATCACCGACTCGGCGGGCGTCCGCAGCGTCAGACCATTCGCGGCGATCGCATCACGGTGCGCGCCGCGAGCGATGAGCACGACGTCGTGCCCGCCTTGGTGCAGCCGCGCGCCGGTCACGCCACCGATTGCTCCCGCACCGAACACGACGAACCGCATCGGACGATTCTGTCAGCCGGGTGTGCGACGTGCTGTTCGGCCGAGCTATGCCGCGCCGATGCGGTCGAGCAGTTCGACGACCGGCGGATGCTCGAGGAACTCGGCCCATTGGCGCGGTGTGGCGTGGTACTGCGGGTCGGTGACCGTCGGGTCAGCGCCGTGGTCGAGCAACAGCTGCACCACGTCGAGCTCACCGGCACCCGCGGCCACGTGCAGCGGGGTTCGTCCCGTACGTGTGATCGGCGCGCCGCGCCGCACGAGCTCGGCCAACAGATCCCATCGCCCGTAGGCCGCCGCCTGGTCGACGACCTCTGCCGTCAGTGCTCCGTCGAGCGCGGCGGCGTCGCCCCGCGCTACCAGCTCCATTCGCTGGTCGGTCGAGATCGGATGCTGCCAGCGCCACAAATCACGGAGCGTCGCGATCTCGGCGCCATGGTGGATGAACTCGTCGAGCATGTGCAGCACGTAGGCCGTGCGCGTCGCGGTTGCATAGCGCGGCCCGGCGACCGGACCCACGGGCTCGGCGAGCGCGGTCTCGCGCACGATGGCCAGGTGAGCGTCCCATCGATCGTGCGCGCGTTCGAGCAGCGAGATCGCGGTCGCCGCGGTCGACGGCGGTTGCGGATCGGGAGCGTCGAAGCCGACCGCAGACCCCTGCGGCGTCACGTCGAGCCAGCGCGGCGCGCGGTCTTCGCCGTACATGTCGATCAGATGCCAGAGCCGCCACGCGATCGTCGTGAACGGCTCAGGGTCGGGCCGCGGTATCGGCCATTCCATGAACCACGTGCCGTCCGCGCGTTGGCGAATGCTCCAGCAACCCGGCGCCGGCTCCCAGAAATACTCGTCGTCGGTGAGTGCCTCGACGCGAGCGCGTGTGCGCTGCCACACCTCGTCCGACAGCTCGATCAGCTCAGCTTTGCCCACGTGCCGATCCTACGGACGTGCCGCGATGAGTTCTCGGTGCTAGCGCGGTCTCCATCACGTGAGCGCGCGCTCTGCTGCGCGACCACAACAGACGACGAGGAGAACGACATGGCGATCCGGCCGTACCTTGCCTTCGCGGGCAACTGCCGCCAGGCCTTCACCACCTACCAGGAGGTGTTCGGTGGCGACCTCGTGACCCTCAGCTTCGCCGACGTGGCCGCCGACGCGGGGCCGCCGGGCGAAGGCGTGAATCCCGACGGGGTGATGCACGCCGCACTGATGAGTGAGGTCGGCCTGCTGATGGGCGCCGACGACCCGAGCGGGAACTTCGACGGCAAGCCGCACGGTTTCTGTGTGAACGCAGCCTTGCCCGACGCGGACGAGGCCAGGCGCGTGTTCGATGCGCTCGCCGACGGCGGCACGGTGCAGATGCCACTCGGCGAGACGTTCTTCGCTCCCGCGTTCGGCATGTGCATCGACCGTTACGGCACGCCGTGGCAGGTGATGGTGGAGACGCCGATGCCGAGCTGATCTGCGCGGTGCGCGCCCGCCGCGCCGCAACCTGAGAACGCGCGCTCGGGAAGCTGCACTGAGGCGCTGTGCGCGGCGCCCGAGCACCCGATTAAGGTTGCACAGCTCGTGCAATCCCCAGGGGGTCCAGGTGGCAAGGAACGATCCGCGCCCGGCGGAAATGACGCCGGATCCCCAACGTGAGAAGGGGTTCGTCCGCCGGCATTGGATCCTCTGTTCGCTCGGCGTGATCGTGGTGCTCGCGGTGGCGGGCGCGATCACCGTGTGGCATCACATCAATTCGGTGCCGGCCAAGTACGCCACGTCGAACGTGGCGTTCGTGCAGCCCGCAGCTCCGCACCTGATCGCCAATCCAGGTGAGCGCGTGTATCGCATCGACCCGATGAAGTCGTCCATGCAGTACACGGTGAACGAGAAGCTCGTCGGCGTCGGCGTGCACACCGCGAAGGGCGTCACAAACGGCATTGCCGGCGACCTCGCGCTCGACTCCGCGGCGCCGGTCAAGAGCCGGGTCGGCGAGATCGTGGTGAACGTGGAGCAGCTGCACTCCGACAACAGCCTGCGCGACGCTCGCATGCGCCAGGGCTATTTGAGCTCGCACACGTACCGCTTCGCCTACCTCAACACCACTGAGCTGTCCGGCCTGCCGGCCACGATCGTCGACGGTCGCACGTATCACTTCCAGCTACTTGGCGTGCTGAAGGTGAAGCAAAAGCAACTGCCCGTCACGTGGAACGTGACCGGTTCGATCAAGAACGGCACCCTCGACGCCACCGCGAGCACGCACGTGAAGATGTCGCAATTCGGCATCGGACCGATCGAGCTCGTCGGTCTCGTGAGCACCGGCGACGACGTCACCCTCACGATGCACCTCGTGGCCGAAGACCCGTCGCAGTTCTCCGTGCCCACCACCGTGCCGGTCCCCGCTGCCGCGCACCACACCGGCACGAGCCCGTCGTTCAAGACCGCGGTGATGCCGATCCTCGAGGCGAACTGCGCGTCGTGCCACAACGCCGGCCAGGTGGGTGCCGCACACTGGAAGCTCGACACTGCGGGTGACGCGGCGCAGTACGCCGACGGTGTGGGCGCCGTGGTGCGTGCGAAGTACATGCCGCCGTGGCCCGCATCCGACAAGGGCGTGCCGCTCGCCAACTCGAAGACGCTCGACGCCAAGTCGATCAAGATCCTCGAGCAGTGGGCCAATGCGGGCGGCCCGATCGACGTGCCCGCGTCTACCAAGATCACGCCCAAGAAGGGCCCCTACGTTCCCAAGCCGCGCGACGACAAGACGCTGAAGATGCCGCAGCCGTACACGGGTTCGCTGTCGAACGTGAACGACTATCGCTGCTTCGTGCTCGACCCGCACATCACAAAGCCCACGTGGCTCACCGGGTACCAGGTGGTGCCGGACAAGGTCGCCGAGATCCACCACGCGCAGATCTTCCACGTGAACGCGCAGCAGGCGGCCACGGGTGAGATCGCCGGGGGCCAGGACGGCAAACCGGGCTGGCAGTGCTACGGCAGCCTGAGCCTGCCCAACCCCACGCCGGCGCAGGCGGCCGCGATCCAAAAGGCCGCGTCGAAGTATCCGCAGTCACATCCCTCGGGTCCGTTCGCAAGCCAGTTCGGCGTGCGCGAGGACAAGGGCGGCGCGAAGGGCGCCAGAGGTCGCGGGCAGCGCAGTGGTGCCAGCCACTTCTCGTTCGGCAAGGGTGGCGCGGCTCCTGCGTTGAGCCTCCAACCCGGCCTCATCGCCGGCTGGGTGCCGGGCCAGGACCCCACGATCTATCCCGAACACTCCGGCATCCTGCTCGAGCCGGGCGACGCGCTCGTGCTGCAGATCCACTACCACTACGACACCACTCCGGTGCCCGATCAGTCGAAGGTGATCCTGCAACTCGAGTCGGGCACGGAGAACCTCAAGCGCATCGATGTGATCAACCCGGTCGCACCGGTGGAGATCCCGTGCCTGCCGAGCCAGCAGAAGGCGCCGCTCTGCAACCGTGCCAACGCGATCAAGGACGACGAGAAGCTCTACGGCTTCGCGGGTGGCGAGGTCGAGGGCGGGTTGCTGCTGCTCTGCGGGAAGACACCAGAGGAGCTCGCGGGCACGCTCCACAACGGTGTGGCGTCGTCGTCGTGCACTTACCACGTTCCCGAATCGGGAACGCTGGTGAGCGTGTTCGGCCATGAGCACACGTTGGGCAAGACGTTCAGGCTCACGCTCGATCCGGGCACGTCACACAGCAAGATCCTGCTCGACATCCCGCAATGGAACTTCGGCTGGCAGATGAACTACGCGCTGGCCCAGCCGCTGCACGTCACCACGGACGACACGATCGAGATGCAGTGCAGCTGGGACCGTTCGCTCGACCCGAACCGGCCGCCGAAGTACATCGTGTTCGCCGAAGGCACCGAGGACGAGATGTGCTTCTCGACCTACGCGATCATCCCCGACAGCCAGTCGTCACACGCGCCCGGTTGATCCACCCTTCTCGCGACGGTTGGTACTTCCGCTACACATAGTCGAGTGGAAGTACCAACCGACGGGAGCGCGTTCGACGCGCTGATGACGGTCGCGCTCGACGAGGCGCGGCTCGCGCTCGAGCACGACGACGTGCCCGTGGGCGCGGTGGTGGCACGGCTCGACGATCCGGGCGTGATCGTGGCGCAGGCCCACAACCGGCGTGAGGTCGACGCCGACCCGACTGCGCACGCCGAAGTGCTGGCGTTGCGCGCCGCGGCAGCCGCGCAGGGCTCGTGGCGGCTGTCCGATCACGTGCTCGTCGTGACGCTGGAACCGTGCGTCATGTGCGCCGGCGCCGCCGCCGCGGCGCGCGTGGGCGCGGTGGTGTTCGGTGCGGCCGACGCGAAGGCGGGAGGCTGTGGCTCGCTCTACAACGTGCTCGCCGACCCGCGCCTCAATCACGAATGCCCGGTGATCCCTGGCGTGCGCGCCGTCGAGGCGAGCGGGCTGCTCGAGGCCTTCTTCGAGGCGCGGCGCAACTCGACGACCCTCTAGCATCGCCCACGGAGGGATGCGAGAGCGGCCGAATCGGATGGTCTCGAAAACCATTGTGCCTCCGGGCACCGTGGGTTCAAATCCCACTCCCTCCGCCAGAGCGCGCCACACCAGCGCCACGACGATCACGAGCACTACGCCCTGACCGGTTGGTCAGGGCGTCGTCGTTCGTGCTTCAGCAGCGATGCGCGACCGGGTTTGCGGTGGCGGTGTACACCCACGCGTCGGTCATGAAGCCGGTGTGGTTGGCGTAGCTGGTGCGATCCCACAACTTGGTCGTGCCCCACGGTCCTGTGATGGCCTGACCTTGTGCGGTGCAACTGATCGTCGCGACGTTGTGCTGCGGCACGCAGTCCACGACTGTCCCGGCTTCGGTGGCTCGGGTGTGCAACTCGAGGCACGGGGCGCGCACGATGCGACCATTGCCAGTACCTACGCACGCCGGAGCGACGGGGTTGTTCGTGCCGGTGAGCACCAAGGCGTCGGGTACGTAGCCGGTCCGGCCCGAGTACGTGGTGACGTCCCAGATCAGCGACGCGCCGTAGCGCCCCTTCACCGAGTCGCCGACATCGGTGCAGCGGAT
>DASXZO010000017.1:0-40516 GCA_036501845.1 Acidimicrobiia bacterium
ACAGATCGTGCGCGCCGCCGACGCGGAGATCTCACCCGCCAGCCACGCGGCATGTGTGAGCGGCAGTAGGTCGGCGAGCCAGCCGGCGGCGAGTGAGGCTTTGGCGTCCTGCCAACGCTGGCCGGCCTGCCACTGCGCCCATGCCGCCGCCGACGCCGCACCCGCCCCACACGGAATGCCGCGGCCCTCGATGCCGGCGAGCATGCGCGCGGCACTGCCCTCGAGCCGGTCGATCTCGCGGCGCAACTCACAGAACACGTCCGCCAGACCCGCGTCAGGCAATCCCGAGAAGTCGGCGGCGTCGCCGATGAGGCGGTCGACGAGACCACGCAGCTCTTCGAGACCGATCCCCACCGACATGCGAACAACCTAGCCGAACATATGTTCGTAACAAAGCGAATAATGTCGTGAAACGCTCATTCGAATGGATGATTTTCACCCGCTGGGGCGAGCGCGATCGGCTGCTCGAGCCCCAACCTGACGGCGCGCGCCGTTCGTCGCGACAGGTGCGGTTTCCGCGAGAATCGTTGCCGTGAGCAGGGGGCGACTCGAGGCGTTCAGCGACGGTGTGATCGCGGTGCTGATCACGATCATGGTGCTCGACCTGAAGGCGCCCGACGGGCACGGATTCTCCGACCTGCGGCCGCTGGCACCGAAGGTGTCGGTGTACGTGCTGAGCTTCACGTTCCTCGCGATCTATTGGAACAACCACCATCATCTGATGCAGGTGGTCGACCGCATCAGCGGCGCCGTGCTCTGGGCGAACGCGCACCTGCTGTTCTGGCTGTCGCTCACGCCGGTGGCGACGGCGTGGCTCGGATCGCATTCCGACGACACCGCGCCGGCCGTCACCTATGGCGTCGTGCTGCTCGGCGCGGCAGTGGCCTTCCTCATCCTCACGCGCACGTTGCTTGCCGTGCATCCGAGCGACTCGCGCCTCGCGATCGCGCTCGGGCGCGACTGGAAGGGCAAGCTGTCGGTGGTCGCCTACGTGGTGGGCATCGTTGTTGCGTTTGTCGTGCCGGCGCTCGCGGTCGCGATCTACGTGGCGGTGGCCATCGTGTGGCTCGTGCCCGATCGGCGAGTGGAGCGGGTCACCGGCGACGCCGTCGAGGGCGACCGGCTGCCCGACTGAGACGAACTGAACGCGCTACAGCCGACCGGCCTCGATGATGCTGCGCAGGAACTGGCGGGTTCGCTCGCTCGACGGTGCGCTGAACATCTTGGCCGGCGGCCCGGCTTCCTCGATGCGCCCTTGGTAGAGGAAACAGACCTTGCTCGACACCTCACGCGCGAAACCCATCTCGTGGGTGGCGATGAGCATCGTCATTCCTTCATGTGCGAGGTCGCGCACGATGTTGAGCACTTCCGACACGAGCTCCGGGTCGAGCGCGCTCGTGATCTCGTCGAGCAGCATCACGCGCGGCCGCATTGCCAGCGCTCGCACGATCGCAACTCGCTGCTGTTGACCGCCCGACAACCGATCGGGATACTCCTGCGCCTTCTCGGCGAGGCCGAAGCGCGTGAGCAACTGCATCGCGCGCTGGCGTGCGTCCGATTTCGACATCCCGAGCGTCTTTGTGGGCGCGAGCGTGATGTTCTGCATCACCGACATGTGCGGGAACAGGTTGAAGCTCTGGAACGCGATGCCCACGTCCTGGCGCAACGCGTTCACGTCGACGCCGCGGCCCGACACTCGCTCGCCGTCGACGCGGATCTCGCCCTCCTGAATCGGCTCGAGGGCGTTGATGCAACGCAGCAGCGTGCTCTTGCCGCAGCCCGACGGGCCGATCAGGCACACCACTTGGTGCTCTTCGACGTCGAGGTTCACGCCCTGCAGCACGTGGTTTTCGCCGAACCACTTGTGCACGGCGTCGATCTCGAGGAACGGCATGTCAGTGGGCCTGCGTGCGGAGTTGCTCGCGCTTGATGAGCCGGTCGACGTAGCGCGTGAGCGGGATGGTGGGGATGAGGAAGAGCACGGCCGCGAAGGTGACCGGCGTGAGGTTGAAGTAGTGACTGTCGAGCAAATTCGCCTCGCTGAGCACCTCGATGAGACCGACGAAGCCGACGAGCGCGGTGTCCTTCTGCAGGGCGACGCAGTCGTTCAAGAGCGGCGGGATGATGCGGCGGACGGCCTGCGGGATGATCACGTAGCGATAGGTCTGCCACTGCGACAAGCCGAGCGACCGCGCCGCCGCCGCCTGGCTCCAATGGATGCTCTCGATTCCGGCGCGATACACCTCGGCCACGTAGGCGCCGTACACCATCGTGAGCGCCAGCACACCGAGCCAGAACACCCGCGGGTTCCCGCCGAGATGCGTGAACGGTGCCACCTTGCCGAGCGGTAGCCCGAGGCACACGAGATAGATCACGATGATCGCGGGCACGCCGCGGAACACGTCGGTGTAGGCGATCGCCAGCCAGCGGATCGGCCGGGTCGGCTTCCCGGGTAACTGCCGCACGACCGCGATCAGCAGCGCCCAGACGAGCACGATGGCTTCGGCCGCGAAGAACAAGCCCACGTTCCAGAGGAACGCTTTGAGCAACGCGTTGCGCGAGCGCAGCGGGTACTTCCAGTTCCAGAGCGCGGAGCGCACCGCGCCGTCGGAGCCCGCGAAGAGCACGGCCACGAACGTGACCACGACCATCGCAAGGCCGAAACCCACCACGTACCACACCGCGTCGCGCGAGTCTTCGGCTGCGATGCGCGCGTCGCTGAAACGCTGCTCCGACACGAGCCGCCGGCTCCGCAACGCGCGGAGCACCGCGAGCAGACCGAACGCCGGGGCAACCAAACCTGCGAGCGCGAGGAGCACCTCGATGATGTGCGCGGCCGTGAGGCCGGCACCAACCACGCCACAGTCGACGTGCACCACGATGTTGGTGCTCTTCGGCGGCACCACCGCGAGGCCGGGCACGTTCGGCACGGTGTCGGCCGTGACCGTCGTTCGATTCGTGGCCTGTGCCGGTTGCGGGATCGTGTAGCTCGTGGGCGGGCACTTCGAGTAGCCGGGCGCATGATGGCTGAGGCTGCTGTTGAACCCGATGATGGCGGCGACGAACCCGATCTCGAGCACGACGGCTACGAGCAGGGCGATGAGCGCGCCGCGGAGGTTGGTCTCGACGCGCGAACGCGCCCGGCGGGAGCCGGGCGCGTTCGAGGAAGCGGTAGTGGCGGTCATCGGTCCGCCGATCGAGCCAACTGGCCGTTACGACGGGATGGTGATGACCGGAATCGTTCCGGGGTCAGCGGTGAGATCCTTCTTCGCGAGCGCGGAAAGCTGGCCACTCGTGATCAGCTGGTTCAACGCCCCGTTGATCGCGCCGACGTTGGTGGAGCCCTTGGGGATGATTGCGCCGTACTGGTCGGGTCCGCCGGGCTGGTTGAACTGTGCGACCACCTGCAGCTTGCCGTTCGACCGCGCCGCCTCACCGAGGTTGATCGCGGTGTCGATGCAGAACGCGTCGACCGTGCCCGCCTGCAACGCGGTGTAGCCGGTGGGCAGGTCCTTGAACGCCTGCACGTTCGTTGCGCCGATCTTGTTCAGCAAGTCGACGCATGTGGTGGACGTCTGCACGCCCCAGTGCAACGCCTTGGCCGCCGCGAGGTCGGGCACCTTGGTGCCGGCGCGCACGAGGATCCCCTGGTTCGACTGGAAGTAGGGGACCGAGAAGTCGACCACTTTGGCGCGGTCGCATGTGATCGAGATCTGTGACAACGCAACGTCGTAGTCGCTCTTGGTCACCTGGCCCGCGACGATCGCGTCGAACTCCTTGTTCAGGATCACGAGGTGGTGCAGGCCGAAGGCTGTCTCCATGTCCTTGGCGATGTCGTACTCGTAGCCGCTCTTGAGCTTCGTGGGATCGGTGTCGCTGCCCTCCCAGAAGCCGGGGCCCGGGAGGCTGGTCACCACGGTGAGCGTGTCGGCCTTCACGGGCTTGAAGTCGCTGACATTGCCGATCGTCTTCACGTAGGCGTCCGACGGTCCGCTGCAGCCCGACGCGGCGGTGGTGCTTGGCGCGGCAGCCGTAGTGCTGCTGCCGGAGGCGGCCGCCGCCGTGGTGTTGCTCGCCTTGGAGCTGCTGCTGCCGCACGCGGCGAGCGCGGTCACCGTCACGAGCGCGAGTGCGAGCGACGTGGTCCGGAATCGTCTGATCATGTGTTGCCGACCCCCTCTGCTGATGGCGGGCGGAGCGTACGCCGCGAACTCGCAGTCTGCAGGGAGTCGACGATGAACCGCGTGTTACGCGTCGGCTTGGCGGAAGCCGTTGGCTTCGAGGTCGCGGCGGATCCGTGCCGCATGGTCGGTGTCGCGTGTCTCCACCGACACTTCGAGCACGGCTTCGCGCAAGGGCACGCCGAGGCGGTCGCGGTGATGGTCGACGTCGACGATGTTGCCACCCGCGGCGCCGATCAGCGAGGCCACGTTGGCGAGCGCGCCCGGTCGATCGGGCACTTCCATACGCAGCCGTACGAGCCGGCCGTTGCGGGCCAGCGAGCGGAGCAGCACCGACGACAGCACGCGCGGGTCGATGTTGGCGCCGCTGGCCACGAGCACGCAGTTGTGGCCGGCGAACAGCTCGGGGTGGGCGAGGAGTGCCGCGAGGCTCGCAGCGCCCGCGCCTTCGACCACCACCTTCTCGATGTCGAGATAGAGGCCCACGGCTCGCTCGACGTCGTCTTCGGTGACCACCACGATGTCGTCCACGAGCTGGCGCGCGATCGCAGTGGTGAGCGCGCCCGGCTCCACCACGGCAATGCCTTCGGCGATCGTCATGCCGCCGCTCGGCGCGGCGGCGTCGCCGAGCGCGAGCGCGTGGGCCAGTCCCGCGTACCTGTCCACCTGCACGCCCACCACGCGTACGTCGGGTCGTCGCGCCTGCACCGCGACGGCGCAACCCGCGAGGAGACCGCCGCCCCCCACGGGCACCACGAGCGTGTCGAGCTCGGGTGCCTGCTCGAGGATCTCGAGCGCCACGGTTCCCTGCCCGGCGATCACGTGCGGATCGTCGAACGCCGGCACGAACGTGGCGCCACTCTCGGCGGCAAGGGTGATCGCGTGGGCGCGCGCGTCGTGGAAGCCGTCGCCTTCCACGACCACTCGCGCACCGAGCACCTCCGTGCGCGACACCTTCGTGAAGGGTGTGCCGTGGGGCATCACGATCGTGGCCGGGATCCCGAGCAGCGCGGCGTGGTGCGCCACACCCTGCGCGTGGTTGCCGGCCGATGCAGCAACGACGCCGCGGGAGCGGGCGCCGGCGTCGAGTTGGTCGAGGAACCAGCGGGCGCCCCGCTCCTTGAACGACGCCGTGTACTGGAAGCCTTCGAGCTTGCACCACACGCGGGTGCCGGTGATCGCCGACAAGGTCTGCGATTCGGCGCACGGGGTGCGCACCACCACACGCGCGAGTGCCGCGGCGGCCGCCTCGACGTCGGCGATCGTGACGGGAAGCGAGTCGGAAACCATGGCCGCACCACACTTTGTCACCTCGGGCGGCCCGGCGATACCGTCGGCTGCCCACCCCCGCTCGATATCTCGATATCCCGATATCTCGAATACACAGGAGTCGGTCGCACCCATGGCAGGACTGAACGAAGGACGCGTCGTCATCGTCACGGGCGCGGGGCGCGGCATCGGCCGTGAGCACGCCCTCGCGTTCGCGGCCACCGGCGCCAACGTGGTGGTCAACGACCTCGGTGGCGACGCCCGCGGTGAGGGCGCCGACCTCCACCCGGCCCAGGAGACGGTGCAGCTCATCAAGGAGATGGGCGTCGACGCCATCGTGAACGGCGACAACGTGGCCGACTACGCGGGCGCGGGGCGGATGGTGCAGCAGGCCATCGACCACTTCGGTCGCCTCGACACCGTGGTGAACAACGCCGGAATCCTGCGCGACCGGATGCTCGCCAACATGGAGGAGTCCGAGTGGGACGCCGTGATCGCGGTGCATCTCAAGGGCACGTTCGGGCCGACGCGCCACGCGGTGGCGTACTGGCGTGACCAGTCGAAGGCGGGGAATCAGCCGGACGCGCGCGTGGTGAACACGAGCTCGCCGTCGGGCATCTTCGGCAACGTCGGTCAGACGAACTACGGCGCGGCCAAGGCTGGTATCGCCGCGTTCACGATCATCGCCGGAGCCGAACTCGGCCGCTACGGCGTGAACGTCAACGCCATCGCTCCGGTTGCGCGCACGCGCATGACCGAGAACCTCGGTATGGGCCGTCCCGACGATCCCGCCAAGTTCGACGCGCTCGACCCGGCCAACATCTCGCCGCTCGTGTGCTGGCTCGGCTCGCCCGAGAGCAAGGACGTCACCGGTCAGGTGTTCCTCGTGGCCGGCGACCGCATCGGCGTCGCCGAGGGCTGGCACCGCGGGCCTTCGGCCGAGAACAACGGCGAGCGCTGGGACCCGAACACGCTCGGCAAGATCGTGCCCGACCTCGTGAAGCAGGCCCGCACGCCCGCGGGAATGTTCGAATAGGAGTCTTTGATGCCGCTAACGCTCGACAACGTCGGCAAGAAGAGCGACCCGGGGCGCAACTCCTGGACGTCGAAGGACGCGCTGCTCTACGCGCTCGGTGTGGGCGCGGGCCAGCTCGACCCCACCGGTTTCGAACTCGAGTTCACCACTGAAAACTCTTCGTTTTCAGAGGTGGAGCAGCGCGTGCTGCCGACAATGCCCGTGGTGATCTCGATGGGCGGGGGTGCCAACGCGCCGGGTTGGGGCACGTACGACTTCACGAAGCTGTTGCACGCCGAGCAGGGCGTGACGCTCCACGGACCGATCCCGGCCGACGGCGAGGTGGAGACGGTGCAGCGCCTCGTGGGCGTGTACGACAAGGGCAAGGCCTCGATCGTGCGGCTCGAGAACGTGGCCACCTACGTCGACTCGGGCAAGCCCGCGTTCACCACGCGTTTCGCCGCGTACATCCGCGACGCGGGTGGCTGCGGCACGGCAGGCGACGAGGCGACCGACCCGCCGAAGATGCCGGAGTCGGCGCCCGATCACGAGACCTCGTACGTGACGCGTCGCGACCAGGCGTTGCTCTACCGGCTCTCCGGCGACCGCAACAACCTGCACAGCGACCCTGCGCACCCGGCGTTGCAGTTCATGGGTGCCGACCGCCCGATCCTGCACGGTCTCTGCACCTTCG
Organism: Acidimicrobiia bacterium; assembly: GCA_036501845.1. Classification (GTDB taxonomy): domain Bacteria; phylum Actinomycetota; class Acidimicrobiia; order IMCC26256; family PALSA-610; genus JBBREP01. Next base: position 7,160 of record DASXZO010000017.1, read on the forward strand.
GGTTCACGGGCCGGGCGCTGCTGCACACGTTGTGCGGATCCGACGTGGGCCGGTTCAAGAGCGTCGACGTGCGGTTCAGCAAGCCCGTGCTCCCGGGCGACACGCTCACCGTGCGTATGTGGATCACCGAGCCCGGCCACGCGCTGTTCCAGACCGTGAATCAGGACGGCGTCGTCGTGATCGACGGCGGCCGCTGCTCGTTCACGTCCTGACGTCGCGTTCGAGCGCCAGATAGGCGACACGCGCCGCGCCCACGAGTGGGCCGGCGTCGCCGAGCCCCGCGGGCGCGATGCGCATCCCGCGCGAGAAGTCGAGTCGGCAGCTCGCGTCGAGCTCGCGCTGCGCGGCGGAGAAGAACGGCTCGCCGAAGCCGAGCGCAACCGAGCCGGCGACCACAGCGAGATCGAGGTCGAGCAGGTTCGCAACGCTCGCGACCGCGCGGCCCACGAGCGTGCCGGTCCGTTCGACCACTTCGGGCGGCGCCGCGCTCGCGGGCGCGCCGGTGATCGCGGCAATCGCAGTGCCGCTCGCCTCGGCCTCGAGGCAACCGCGCGCACCGCACGCGCACTCGCGCCCATCGGGCACCACGATCACGTGGCCGATGTGGCCGGCGTTGCCGTCGGCGCCGTCGAGGAGCCGGCCGTCGAGCACGATGCCACCGCCCACGCCGGTGCTCACCACCATGGCGATGTAGTTGTCGCAGCCGCGCGCCGCGCCCACCCAGCCCTCGCCGAGGGCCAGCGCCTTGGCGTCGTTGTCGACGAAGGCCGGAAGGTGCGTGTGCTCCGCGAGCGCGGCGCGCAGTGGGAACTCACGCCAGGCCGCGATGTTCAGCGGCGACACGTGCTCGCCGCCGCGCGCCATCGGCCCGCCGCAACCCACGCCGACCGCGCTGAACAGCAGTCCGGCTTCGGTCGCGGTCGCGGTCACGCCCTCGACGAGGTCGGCGAGCGCGCGCCACAACTCGTCGCGGTCGTCGGTGCGTGGTGTGGCGACCGACGCGCGGTGTACAAGCGTGCCGTCGGAGGCCACGGCGCCGGCCGCGAGCTTCGAGCCGCCGATGTCGACGGCAAGAACCGTGGGGATCACGAGGTTGTGGGGAGCTCGCGCTTCACGACCTTGCCGGCCGCGTTGCGGGGGAGCGTGTCGAGGAACGTGACGTCGCGCGGCACCTTGAAACGGGCGAGGTGCGCGCGCACGTAGTCGCGCACCGCGTCGGCGTCGAGATGTTCACCGGTGGGCGTGCGGACGACGTAGGCGTGCAGGCGGGCACCGAAATCGGGATCGTCGACGCCGACCACCGCCACGTCGGCGACATCAGGATGGGATTCGAGAAGATGCTCGATCTCGCTCGGGTACACGTTCTCGCCGCCGCTCACGATCATGTCGTCGTCGCGGCCGTCCACGAACAGCCGGTCTGCGGCGTCGAGATGCCCGGTGTCTCCGGTGAGCATGTAGCCGTCGACGGCGCGCCGGCTCGTGCCGTCGGTGTACTGCTCGAAGGTCAGCGGGCTGTGCACGGCGATGTGGCCGCGCTCACCCGCCGCGAGTGGGCGGCCCTCGTCGTCGACGATCCGCAGCTCGATGCCCGGCACGGCCCGTCCGGCGGTACCGGGCGCATCGCGAAGATCGGCGGGCGTGGCGATCGTGACCGAGCCGACCTCGGTGGAGCCGTAGAGGTTGTAGAGCACGTCGCCGAACGCGTCCATGAACGCGGCGGCAAGCCCATTGGGCAGGGCCGACCCTGAGAGCGGCACAAGCCGCAGCGAACTCGTGTCGAGCTCGGCGCGCACCGACTCCGGCAATGCGAGCAGCCGCGTCAACATCACCGGTACCGCCACCAACACGTGCACCCGCCGCTCGGCGATCGTGGCCACAGTCGCCTCGGCGTCGAAACGCGGGCGCAACACCGTGGTGCATCCGAGTGTGAGCCCGATCGTCGCGTGCGCGTAGCCCCACGCATGGAAGAGCGGTGCGGCCACGAGCATGGTGTCGCCGCCGCGGTAGGGGATTGTGTCGAACAACCCGAGCGCGGCCACGGCCGTGGCGAGTTGGCGGGGCGCCACGTCGCGCTCGGCACCTTTCGGTGTGCCGGTGGTGCCCGACGTGAGGATGATGGTGCGGCCGGGCGGCACCGACGGCAGCGCCGCCGTCGTATGGGTGGAGGCGAGGTCGGCGACGCGGCTCATCGGCATGACGCGCACGCCCCCGGCTTCCTCGAAGCGATCGGCCAGGTCGTCGTCGTGGATCACGAGGCCGGCGTGCTCACGCGCGCACACGTCGCGCAACTGCGGCGCGGCCATCTCGGTGTTGAGCAGGAGCAGGTCGGCTCCCGTTTTCGCCACGCCGGCCGCGGCCTCGAGGAAGCCGGCATGGTTGCGGGCGAGCATGCCCACCACGGAGCCGCGACCGATGCCGTGGTTCACGAGCGCGTGGGCCAGCGCGTTCGAATGCCCTTCGAGTTCGCTGAACGTGAGCGTGCGCTCCGGGTCGACCACCGCGGTGTCGCGGCCGTAGAGCGACGCCGCGCTCGACACCGCGCCGGCCAAGCCGTTCCCGAAACGGCGCAGCGCGAGTGCGGCGCCCACCCACCGGTCGGGGCGGCGCGGCTGCCAGAGGCGAGAACGTGCCGCGACGCGGGCGACGCGCAGCGCGTCGCTGGCCGTTCTGGTGGTCACAGGCGCCGAGGTTACGAGCCCCTCTACGATCGGCGGTCCATGCCTCTCGTGTCGTACGCACAACGACTGCTCGACCACGCGCACGCCGCGCCGGATCGAATCGCGGTCACCGATCCGTACCGCAGCGTCACCCGTGGCGAGCTGGACGCGCTCGCGACACGCACGGCGCATGCGTTCGCCGATCTCGGCGTGGTGGAGGGCGACCTGGTCACGATCGCGCTCCCGAACTGCATCGAGTTCGTCGCCGCGATGATCGCGTGCTGGAAGCTCGGCGCGGTGCCGCAGCCGGTGAGCTTCATGGCGCCCGCGATCGAAGTGCAGGCGATCGTGAAGCTCGCCGACTCGAAGGTGATCGTGGGAGCCGAGCCCGGCAGCCACGGCGCGCGTGTGTGCCTCGGCCAAGGTTGGGTGCCGCCTACCGACGACGTCACTCCGCTGCCCGACGCGGTGTCGAAGCCGTTCAAGGCCATGACATCCGGCGGATCCACAGGGCGCCCGAAGCTCATCCTGGCGGGTGGCGGCGGACTCATCGACCCCGACCTGCCGCCACTGCTGATGATCGATCCGAACGGCTGCATGATGGTGCCCGGCCCGATGTACCACAACGGTCCGTTCATGTGGACGATGACCGCGCTGCTCGCAGGGGCGTCGGTGGTGCTCGGTGGTCGCTTCGACGCGGAGACGACGCTCGCGTTGATCGACGAGCACCACGCCGACGTGCTCTATGTGGTGCCCACGATGATGCAACGCATCTGGCGCCTTCCCGAAGCCGTCCGCAATCGCTACGACGTGTCGTCGCTGCGCGTGGTGTGGCACCTCGCCGCGCCGTGTCCGGCGTGGCTCAAGGAAGCGTGGATCGACTGGCTCGGGCCGGAGAAGATCGTCGAGCTCTACGCGGGCACCGAAGCGCAGGCGTCGACCGTGATCATCGGCACGCAGTGGCTCGAACACCGTGGGTCGGTGGGCCGGCCGCTGTCGGGTCAGATGAAGATCGTCGGACCCGACGGCGAGAAGCTTCCGGCCGGTGAAGTGGGCGAGATTTTCATGCGTCCAGCCGACCCGAAGACCAAGACGTATGAGTACGTCGGCGCCGAGGCGCGCACGATCGGCGACGGCTGGGAGTCGCTCGGCGACATGGGCTGGTTCGACGCCGACGGTTACCTGTATCTCGCCGACCGGAAGGCCGACATGATCCTCGTCGGCGGCGCCAACGTGTACCCGGCCGAGGTGGAGGCCGCGCTCGAGGAGCATCCTGCGGTGCAGTCGGCCGTGGTGATCGGGTTGCCCGACGAAGACCTCGGCCACACGCCGCACGCGCTGGTGTACGCCAACGGCGACATCAGCGACGACGACCTGCGCGCCTTTCTCGGCGAACGGCTCGTGCGCTACAAGATCCCGCGCAGCTTCGAGTTCGTCGACGAGCCGTTGCGCGACGACGCCGGCAAAGTCCGCCGCAGCGCCTTGAGAGAAGCCCGCTAGACGGTCTTGGTGTCGCGGCCGGAGCGGAGGACGGTGCCGGGCACTGTGCCGGTAGCCGCGCCGGAACGGACCGTCTCCACGCCGTTCACGAACACGTGCTCCACGCCGATCGAGCCTGCGGTGAGGCGCACCGAATCGCCGGGCAGGTCGGCCACGAGGTGCGCGTTCTCGCTGGCGATCGTGTCGGGGTCGAACAGCACGAGGTCGGCATACAGGCCTTCGGCCACGCGACCGCGGTCGACGAGGCCGAACAGTCGCGCCGGGTCGTCGGTAATCAGCTGCACGGCACGCTCGAGCGACACCAGCTTGCGCCCGCGCAGCATGTCGCCGAGGAAACGCGTGGTGTAGGGCGCACCGCACATGCGGTCGAGGTGCGCGCCGGCGTCGGATCCGCCGAGCATCACGCGCGGGTCGGCCCACGCGTCGGCGCGCAGAGTCCACGACGCGTCGTCGCCGTCGCTCGCGATCGGCCACAAGATCGTCTGCAGGTCGTCGTTGATCACGATGTCGAGCAGGCAATCGAAGTTGTTCTGGCCGCGCTCGGCCGCGATCTCGCTGACGCGGCGCATGCTCAAGCCCGCGTTCGCCGGCGCGTAGGTGTCGCCGATGATGTAGGCGCCCCACGCCGCGAGCCGGCGGAACACACCGGCATCTGGGCTGTTCGCCTTGCTATCCAGCTCGGCGCGCACCGCGGGGTCGCGCAGCTTCTCGATCCGCTGCTGCGTGGGCAGGCCCATCACGTCGCCCCAACCGGGGATCATGAACAGCGCGCAGTAGTTCCCGAAGCTCATGTTCATGGGCACGATCGTGGGCATGGTGAGCGCGACCACTCGCCCGCCGAGCTCGGCCGAGCGGGTGCCGGCTTCGAGCTGGCGGGGCACGCGCTCGGGCACTCTCGAGTCGACCGTGAGCACGTTCCAGTTCAGTGGACGATTCCCGGCCGCACTCATCTTCGACAGCAGTTCGATCTCGTCGTCGCTGAACATGTCGAGGCATCCGCTCACGATCGCCTCGATCGATGTGCCGTCGTGATCGCGCACCGCGCCCGACAGCGCGAGCACCTCTTCGTTGCTCGCCCAGCGCGACGGCACCGGCTGGCCGTCGCCGTCGGAGTGCGTGTGCGAGAGGGTGGTGGAAAAGCCCAACCCGCCGGCTTCGATCGACTCGTGGAGCAGCGCGACCATCTCGTCGATCTGTGCGTCGGTGGCCTTCTCGCCCACGGAAGCTTCACGCATCACGTAGCGGCGGATCGCGCAGTGGCCCACGAGGAAGCCCGCGTTCACGGCGATGCCGCCTTCGAGACGGTCGAGGAACTCGCCGAACGTGTGCCAGTTCCACTCGACACCCTGCTCGAGCGCGGCGAGTGGCATGCCCTCCACCTTCGCCATCATGCGGCGTGTGTAGTCGGCGGCGTCGGGTCGCAGCGGCGCGAGCGTGAAGCCGCAGTTACCGCCGATCACGCTGGTCACGCCGTGCACGTTCGACGGCGTGGCGTACGGGTCCCAGTGCAGCTGCGCGTCGTAGTGCGTGTGCGGATCGACGAAGCCCGGCGCGAGCACGAGGCCGTCGCCGTCGACAGTGGTTGCCGCGGCGTCGCCTTCGAGCGCGCCCGCGTCGGCGATCGTGGTGATGCGGTTGCCGGTGACACCTACGTCGGCGGCGCGGGCTGGCGCGCCCGTCCCGTCGACGAGGGTCGCTCCGATGATCTTGACGTCGAGCATGGGAGTACGCGGCCTCCTGCGAAGCGGAATCTGACGGCTCGTCAGATTGTACGGATCACGCCGCTGCGCCGTCGTGGGGGCCGTTCATGCCGTACTTCGGGAACACGCCGAAGAAGCCGTGCTCGTGCAGGCCGTAGCCCACCGTGCCCGTGCTCTGGGTGAAGCGAGCCACCTGGTCGACGATCGTGAAGTGCGCCCACGGCTCGATCTCGGCGATCTTGTACTCACGCGCCTGCACCGCGAGCGGACCCTGGTACATGCCGTGGCGCCAGTCGTCCTCGACTCCGTAGCCGGTGCCGATCGCGATGTAGCTCGGGAGCAACGGCTCCACATCGATCGTGAGCGGACCCTCGGGCGCCTCCGGGAACGCGATCGTCGAGTGGGTCACGAAGCGAGTGCCCGGCTTCAACGTGTGCTCGTACTCGGGCCGGCCGAGCCATTCGGGCTCGCGCTCGCCGTCGTGCCAGATGCGCATCGCCTCTTCGAGCACGCGCGTGCCGTCGCCCTCTTCGTTCAGCATGTAGAGGATCGAATGATCCGAGAATTGCATCGGGTCGTAGTTCCACATGCCCTGCATCGACCCGACGCCCGCGTGGATGCCTTCCGGCTCCTTCTCGCCGTGCGGGCGCACACCCCACGATCGGTCGCGCGTGCCCCACCAACGATCGGGTGTCACGTCGAAGTGCTCGCCGGCAACCTCGAGCGTGCCACTCCAGCAACCGGTCTGTGCGAAACGCATCGTGTCGAAGAACACCCGGCCCTTGCGGCGCACGTATTGGCGCGGCTCTTCGAACGGTTCCATCGCGCCGTCCCACACGAGGTCGCACGCGATCGTGAGCGGGCTGCCGCCGTCTTCGGTGCTGCCCTGCACGCTGGGGTCGCACACGAAGCGCACCTTGCGCAGCGGTTCGATCACCTCGACGCGGAACGGCCCCACACTGGTGTCCATGCGGTCGCCGAGTTCGCGCGACGCCCGCACCACATGCTGCACGTCGCCGCGTCGCACCGACGCGAAGCAGTCCTGGGTGGCAAGGTTCGGGTACTGACCCATGCCCATCACCATGAACAGCTCGTCGCTGCTGCCGTGCAGGTTGAAGTAGTAGCGGTCGTAGAAGTTGCGATCGCTCGACGCCACGTGCCGGACCGTCTCGGCGGTCTGGTGCACGGGGAAGTCGTCCCACGACGACAATGAGGACTGGTATTCGCGCATGGTCCGACCGTAGTGTCGCGAGGCGAGGGCGTGGCAAGGTGGGCCATCGGTCGCACAGGAGCGGAGCTGTGATCGGGGCGAGGGCAAAACTGGTGGCGGCGGCGGGCGCGACGCTCCTCTTTGCATGCGCGGGCGTGCCCGGAGCCGGCGCGACCCACGCCCGTGAGCGTGCCTCTTCGGGTTCGATCGCGGCAGCGACGTGTCGCGATCAGCGCGCGTTCACAGGTGAATCACCGACGATGCAGGCGGCGAGGATGTTCTTGCGTGCGCGCTGCGCTTCGCCGGGCGCGCATCCGTACGACGAGTTCTCCGACTCGTTCCCGCCGTTCCCGGTGACCGGTGACTTCAACGGTGACGGCAAGACCGACGTGCTGGTGTACGCCGCCGGCAAGCGCGCCGACACACTCTGGTACGGCACTTCGACTGGCTTCCGCGCCGGCGCTCCGGTGTCGATCAACGGTCTCTATTTCCCCTTCGCTGGTGATTTCAATGGCGACGGGCACGACGACATTCTGTGGTTCCCGCTGCTGCAAGGTGGCGAGACGAGCGTGTGGTACGGGTCGGGCGGGTCGAAGCCGTTCATTGCCGGCCCAGCGCTCGACGCGCCGCAGTTCATCCCGCAGTCGGGCGGCGGCGACATGTATCTCCCCGGCATTGGCGATTTTGACGGTGACGGCAAATCCGACATCGCCTGGCTCGACGACGCATTCAACGATCCGCAGAACCCGTCCAAGGACGCCAGCATCATCTGGTATGGCCGCAGCAACGGCTTCCATGTCGCGTCGGCGACGGTGCCGACACCGCCGTGCGCGACCATCGATGGCCAGGCTGCGCGTCCCGACGACGTCATCCGGGTCACGATCAGTATCTCGGTCTGCGCGCAGATGATCGCCGACTTCAACGGTGACGGCCGGCCCGATCTGCTGTTCTACCGCTCGGGCTCCGAACCGGACGCGCTCGAGTACTCCACTGGGAGCGGGTTCCATGCCGGTCCTGCGATCTCGGTGTCGGGCCTCTATGAGTTTCCGTTCGCCGGCGACTTCAATGGCGACGGCAAGTACGACGTGTTCTGGTACGCACCCGGGCCCGCGCATGACTACCTCTGGTACGGCAAAGCGAGCGGGTTCCGTGCGAGCCTGAACATCGAAGTGAACGGCACCTACGAGTCGATCACGGGCGACTTCAACGGCGACGGCACGGACGACATCGTCTGGTATGCGCCCGGCGCGGCGCACGATTACTTGCGGTACGGCAGCGCCCAGGGCTTCCGCGACGGCCCGAAAATCGGCGTGAACGGCAACTACGAGCCGATGACCGGAGACTTCAACGGCGACGGCAAGACGGACATCCTCTGGTTGTCGCCGATCGGCAATCCGTCACACATCTGGTACGGCGCGGCGTCGGGGTTCGTCCTCGGCAACCCCGTCAAGCTCTGACCATGCGGACGCGAGCAGTCGTCGGCGCGATGGTGATTGCGGCGAGTGCAGTGTTGGTCGCGCCGTCGGCCCACGCAGGCCAGCTGGCGCGCACACCGCAGCCGTTTGCCGCGCGCACACTCGCGCCGCCGGTCGCGGTGCCCACGAGCGGTGGCGGGCGAGTGATCGTGGGCGATTTCAACGGCGATGGCGCGAGCGACGTGCTCGTCTACAAGCCTGGTGCCGGTGGCGATCTCCTCGAGTACGGCACTGGGTTCGGTGTTGTTCGCGGGCCGTCGGTGAGCATCGCGGGCACGTACACGCCGGCGGTCGGCGACTTCAACGGCGATGGCAAGACCGATGTGCTGTGGTACGACCCCGCGCATCCCGGTTGGCATTCACCCATGTGGCTCGGCGCGACCAACGGCTTCACGAACACGCAGCTGTTCAACCCGCCATCGCCGAACGCAATCGACGTGTACACGCCGGTGGTCGGCGACTTCAACGCTGACGGGCGCGACGACATCGTGTGGGCCAACATCGGTCCCGGCCACAACGGCGCCACACACGGAAGTCGTGCGTGGTACGGGAACGCGAGCGGGAACTTCACCGCCGGCACGTCGCCCATCCCCACCGTGCCGTGCCGCACACCTGTCGCGTGCACGGTGCTCGCGAACGACTTCAACGACGACGGTCTGGACAATTTGCTCTTCTACCGGTCGGGCGGCGCGGCCGACAAGCTCGTCCTGTCGACCGGTTCGGGCTTCACGAACGGCATGCATATCTCGGTAAGCGGTCTCTACGAGCCGTTCAGCGGTGACTTCGACGGCGACGGTCACGGCGACGTGTTCTGGTATGCGCCCGGCAAGCCGGCCGATCATCTCTGGCTCGGCAAGGTGCACGGTTTCTATGAGCCCGCGCCGATCTCGATCGCCAGCTCGTACATTCCCGTGGTCGGCGACTTCGACGGCGACGCGCATTCCGACATCGTGTGGTACTCGCCGGGCAAGGGGGCCGACTACTTGCGATACGGCAAGGCGACGTTGTTCCGCGACGGGCCGGCGATCAACGTGAGTGGCAACTACGTGCCGGTGGTCGGCGACTTCAACGGTGACGGTAAGGACGACATCGTGTGGGTCGCCGCGACGGGGCACGACTCGCCGGTGTGGTACGGCGCGGCGTCGGGTTTCCAGAACGGGCCGCCCGTGGCGTTGTAGAAAGTCCGTGTGAACAACCGCGTCGGTCCGATCATCGCGTCGGACGAACAGTTCTGCCACCAGGTCGCCGAGACCTTCGCCACGGTCGGCACGTCCGATCACTCGTGGACCGAGAAGGTGTGCGCGATGGCGGCGAAGCGCGACGGCTCACTGCAGATCGGCTTCGGGCTCGGCAAGTACACGAACCGCAACGTGATGGACGCCTACGCCGGTGTGTCGCGCGGCGTCGAGCAATTCACGGTGCGCGCCAGCCGGCGCCTGTTCCCCGAACTCGACTTCACGGCGATCGGTCCCATCACGTACGAAGTGGTCGAACCGCTCGAGGCCGTGCGCTTCGCGCTCGCGCCGAACGATTGCCAACCGATCGCCTTCGACTTCACGTTCCGCGCCGCATTGCCGTGCAACACCGAGGACCGCACCCACGGCCGCTCGCCCGATGGCCGGCGTGTCACCGCCGAGCTCGTCCGCTATCACCAGATCGGTACGGCCGACGGTTGGGTGGAAGCCGACGGTGAACGGCACGACATCACGTCCGACGAATGGGTGAGCACCCGCGATCACAGTTGGGGTGTGCGTTACGACGTCGGCACGCCGCCCACCGACCTCGAACCGTCACCGCAGATGGTCGACGGCGTCGCGTTCTCGATGATCTGGTCGCCGTTGTTGTTCGAGCGCCCGGACGGCACCCGCTACGGCGTGTTCCTGCACACCATCAAGGCCGAAGGTTTCGGGCGCGTGTTGCAGAAGATGGTCACCGGCGGTATCGAGCACCCGGACGGTCGCGTCGAGGCGTTCGTCGATCTCGAGCTTGCGCTCGATTTCCATCCGGTCACGCGACGGTTGCGTGGGGGAGCGGTGCACACGCGCATGGCCGACGGCAGCGAGCGGCCGTTCACCTTCACCGTGCCCACCGATACGGGCTTCCACCTCGGCGCCGGCCTCTACTTCGGCTGGGACGATCATCATCACGGCGACTGGCGCGGGCCGCTCAACGTGGAGGGCGAGCGCATCGCCGATTGCACCGCTCCCGAGGTGTTCCAACGTTTGCACCAGATCCGCGACACGTTCGTGATCGTCGACGACCCGGTGGGCGGCGGGCGCGGCTTCGGCAACTGCCAACCGATCGTCACCGGTGCACGCCCCGACCTCGGGCTCTCGGGCGACACTTCGTTCCTCTGAAGTTCGGTGGGCGTTCACTCAACTCCGGCGGCCGCCACGCCGAAATGAAGGTGTGTTCGCAGCCGTCCTCGCCCTGTTCGCGTTGGCCACCGCGCTGACGTTCCAGTACGCAACGCACGAGTAGCCGGCGTGTGACGCGACCTCAGTGGTCGCGGATCAGTTCCACCGCCGTGGTGAAGGCGCGGAGTGCCTCGGGACGGGGCGCCACGCCGAGACCCGGCCCGGTTGGTACCGCGAGGCGGCCGTCGTCGAGCACGAACGGCTCGGTGAGATCCTCGGCGAAGTAACGCGCGGATGCCGACGTGTCGCCCGGCAACGTGAAGTTCGGCAGCGCAGCAAGCGCGATGTTCGCGGCTCGGCCCAGGCCGGTCTCGAGCATGCCTCCGCACCACGCGGGCGTGTCGAGGGTCGCGCAGGCGTCGTGCACGCGCACCGCTTCGAGGTAGCCGCCCACTCGGCCCGCCTTGATGTTCACGATCGAGCATGCACCGATGGTGATCGCGAGCTCGGCGACACGCGCCGACGTGATCGACTCGTCGAGGCAGATCGGGGTACGCACTCGCCCCGCGAGCGTGGCATGGCCAAGCAAGTCGTCGGGCGCAAGGGGCTGCTCGACGAGCGCAAGGTCGAAATCGTCGAGCGCGCGGAGTGCGGCGACGTGGTCGTCGCGCAACGAGTAGGCCGCGTTTGCATCGACTTGCAGCATCACGTCGGGGAAGCGTGCGCGCACCGCGCGAACGGGTTCCACGTCGTGCTCGGGCTCGATCTTGAGCTTGACGCGGCGATAACCGTCGTCGAGGTAACCCGCGACCGTGTCGAGCAGATCCACGACGCTCGGCTGGATCCCGACCGACACGCCGCAGTCGACTCGCGCGCGCACCGCGCCGAGCCGCTCACCGAAGGAACGCCCGGCACTGCGGAGCGACGCGTCGAGCACCGCCATCTCGAGCGCGCCCTTGGCCATCGGATGACCCTGCACGCGATCGAGCGCACTGGCCACGTGCTCGGGCTGAGTGCCTTCGTGCTCGCGCTGCCATGCGAGCAACCGGGGGATCAGAAAGCGGCGCAACGTCTCCGCCGCGCCATCGACGTGCTCCGACGAATACAACGGCTCGAGGTCGGCCACGCATTCGCCCCACCCTTCGCCGCCGTCGTCGAGCAACACGTGCACGAGCAGCGCGTCGCGCACGTCGTCGGTGCCGAACGAGGTGCGGAAGGGCGTCACCAGCGGGAGGCACACCCGTCGCAGCTCGACCGCGTCGATGCGCACCGGTCGGCTGTTCGTCGGCAGCGGGCTCACGGTGCTTCCACGGTGTACCAGCCGTCGACGACGGCTGCGCCGAGCTTCGTGAGGTTGAGGTAGGCGTTGCGCCGCACGAGCGGATTGTGCGAGTGCAGCACGGCTCGACCGCGATGGCGGCCGACGAAGCCGTACGCGCCGCCGATGAGCTCGCCGTCGTTCGTGTACGCGCCGGCGTGCTCGGCCGGCGTGGTGAGGGCGCGGATGGAGAGGGCGGCGTCCACGGCAGCCGACCATACGAGCCGGGCGTGCTGCAGCGATCCAGCCGCGTCAACTTTTGGTTGACACAACGCTTCTGTCAACTTAGGGTTGACGCATGGCACCCGCTCCCACCCTCCAGGCCCTGATCACCGTCGTCGAGGCCGACAGCGCCGGCGCCGACGCGCTGGGCCGGCTCACGGCGGCCGCTTCGACGGTGGCCGACCTCACCGACGTGTCCGACGCGCTCCTCGACCACTTCGTCGAGGCCTGTCGCCGTGACGGCCGCTCGTGGACCGAGATCAGCGGCGCGCTCGGCGTCACCCGCCAGGCCGCGCACAAGCGGTTCACGACGCCGGCCCCCACGTTCGAGCGCTTCACCGAACGCGCTCGGGCCGCGCTCCAGGCCGCCGTCACCACCGCCCGCGGCATGGGCCACAACTATGTGGGCACCGAGCACCTGCTGCTCGGGCTGTTCGGTCCGGCCGAGGGCATCGCCGCGCAGGTGCTCGTGGACCTGGGCGCCACGCACGAGCGGGTCGAGGAGAGGGTGCAGGCGTTATTGCCGAGCATTCCTCATCTGGTCGGGCCGGATCGGCCGCCGTACACGCCGCGGGCGAAGCGCTGTCTGGCGCAGGCACTTGCCGAAGCGCTTGGACTCGGCCACAACTACATCGGCACCGAGCACTTGCTGCTCGCGCTCTTTGCCGACGAGGAGTCTGTGGCTGCGAAGGTGCTGCGCGAGCTCGGCGTCGAGAGTGAGCGCTGCCGCGAACTCGTCGTCGCGAAGCTCAGCGGTTTCACCAAGCCCGGCGCCTGACGGTCCAAAGGGCCCGCTCGCGCGCTGACGCGACAAGATGGTCCGAGTCGAGGAATAGGCGGAGGAGGCAGCGGGTGAAGATCGTGATCGTCGGGGGCGGGAGCTTCCAATGGGTGCCCACGCTCACCACCGATCTGGCGCTCACGCCGTCGGTGCAGGGGGCCGAGATCGTGCTGCTCGACATCGATGCGGGCCGACTTGCTCGCACCGCGCCGGTCGTCGAGCACGTGAGCCACCTCACGGGCGCGCAGTTCACCGTGCGCACGTCCACCGACCAACGCGACGCGTTGCGGGGTGCCAACTTCGTGATGGTGAACATCACCACCGGCGGCTTCGAGTCGATGGCGCTCGACCTCGACATCCCCTGGCGTTACGGCATTCGCCAGCCCGGCGGCGACACGATAGGCCCGGGTGGCATCAACCGGGCGTTGCGGAACATTCCAGTGATCGTCGGCATTGCGCGCGACATGGAAGACGTGTGTCCCGACGCGTGGCTGCTGAACCTCACGAACCCGATGACCGCGCTGTGCCGCTCGGTGACGAAGTCGACGTCGATCAAGACCGTCGGTCTGTGCCACGAAGTGACGAACTTCCGCGGGACGCTCACCATGCTCACCGGCGCCGATTGGAACGCCATCGATTTCTCGGTGACCGGCGTGAACCACGTGCCGGTGGTGACCGCGATCGACCTCGGCGACGGGCGCGACGGCATGCAGTTCCTACGCGACGTGGTTGCCGGCCAGGTCGACCTCGACGCCGACCTCGGTTTTGATCTCGGCGAGGACGAGCACGAGCGCCCGGGGAGTTTGGTCGAAGAGCACGTGCCGCGTCGCGCCACGAAACGCTTCTTCGTCGACGAGTACGCGGCGGGCTTCGAGCTGTTCAAGCGTTTCGGCGCCTTCGTCGCGCCGGGCAACCGGCACACGCTGGAAGCCTTCCCCTCCCTGCTTGCGCCCGACGCCGACTGGGGCGAGCGCTGGAAGGTGCACTACACCACGATCGCCGAGCGCGAACGCCACGAGGCGAGCTACGCCGACGACCTCGGCAAGCGGCTCGCCGACACCGAGCCGCCGAAATATCCGTCACTCGAGATGGCCGCGCCGGTCGTCGACTCTCTGCTCACCGGCCAGCGCCGCACGTTCCCGCTCAACGTGCCGAACACCGGGCAATGCGCCGATCTCCCACTCGACGCGGTGACCGAGAGCATGTGCGTCGTCGACGGCGACGGCGTGCACGGTCGCGAGCCCGTGCACGCGCCGCCGTTCTTCGCGGCATGGCTCAACCGCATCGTTGCCGCGCAGGAACTCACCGTCGAAGCCGCGCTCACCGGCGACCGTGAGCTCGTGCACACGGCGATGCTGCTCGACCCGCACGCCGGCACGCTCGGCCTCGCCACCATCGAGCAGATGACCGACGAGCTCATCGACGCGACCGCGCGTTGGCTGCCGCAGTTCGCCGACGCGTGAGCCCGCGCCACCGATCCCCGGCACGCGCATGACCGACGAGCCGGGCGAGATCCTGCACGGCGGCATTGCGAACGCGGGTGCGGTCGTGCGCGTCGGCAACGAGGTGGTGCGGCCCGCGACCGCAAACGGGGCGACGATCCACCGCCTGCTGCGACACCTCGAGCGATCGGGTCTCGACATCGCACCGCGCCCGATCGCGTGGACGCCGGGAGCTAGCGAACGGCTGAGCTTCGTGCCCGGCGACGTGGCGATCCGGCCCTACCCGGCGTGGGCGCAGACCGACGCGGCGTTGGCATCGATCACCCGGCTGATCCGTGAGCTGCACGACGCGACGCGTGATTTCGTGACCGCGCCGGAAGATGTGTGGAACACCGAGGAAGCCGACCCCGAACCGGGTGGCACAGTGGTGGGCCACAACGACGTATGCCTCGAGAACGTCGTGTTCCGCGACGGCGTCGCGGTCGCGCTCCTCGATTTCGAGTTCGCCGCGCCCGTGCGGCCCACGTGGGATCTCGCGAGCTTCGCTCGCCAGTGTGTGCCGATCGACGACGACTTCGACCGGCAGCGCCTTGGTTGGACGGTCACGGGGCTGGCGGCGCGGCTTCGCCTGATCGTCGACACGTACGGCTGCACCCTGAGTGCGCGCCAGGAGATCGTGCCGTTGCTCGAACAGGCGCTCGCGAAGCATGAAGCGTGGGTGCGGCGCCACGTCGCGGCCGGTGAACCGGGCGTGATCGCGCTGTGGGAGGCCGGCGGCGGGGCGGCGCGCTTCGACCGCAGGCGCGAGTGGTGGACCCGCAGCAGGGGCACCTTCGCCGCCGCCATGGCCTGACGCCCGCCACGTTCTCTCATCCGGTCGGCGGTTCGGCAGCGAACCCCTCCTGTCGAGCCTGGGATGCGAGGGACGGACAGGGGGCCGCGGTGCACATTCCTGACGGCTATTTGAGTCCCGAGACCTGTGGCGCGCTGGGGGCGACGATGGCGCCCGTGTGGGTCACCGCGAGCCGTCGCGTGCGCAAGGTGGTGAAGCACAGGTACGTGCCGCTCATGGCGATCGGCGCGGCCTACTGCTTCCTGGTGATGATGTTCAACGTGCCGATCCCCGACGGCACCACCGCGCACGCAGTTGGCGCAGTGCTCGTGGCGGTGCTGCTCGGGCCGTGGGCCGCGGTGATCGCGGTCACCGTCGCGCTCGCGATCCAGGCGCTGTTCTTCGGCGACGGCGGTGTGCTCGCGTTCGGCGCCAACGCCTTCAACATGGCGTTCGTGATGCCCATGGTGGGCTACGGCGTCTACTGGTTGCTCGCGCACCGCAGCGCGTTGACGGCACCGAGGCGCGCGTTCGCCGCGGGGCTCGGCGGCTACATCGGCCTGAATGTGGCCGCGCTCTGCGCCGCGATCGAGCTCGGTCTCCAGCCGACGCTGTTCCATTCTGCGAACGGCACGCCGCTGTATGCGCCGTATCACCTCACGCAGACGATCCCGGCGATGTTGCTCGCCCACTTGACGGTTGCTGGTGGTGTCGAGCTCTTGCTGACGGCGGGGGTGGTCGCCTATCTCCAGCGCGCCAATCTGCCGTTGCTCCGCATCAATCGCGGCGCACTGCCGCCGGGCGACGCCGATGCACCCGAGCCGCGCTCGCTCGGCTGGCGATGGGGACTGATCGGCCTCGGCGTGATGGCGGTGCTCACCCCGCTCGGTCTGATCGCTCCCGGAAGCGCGTTCGGCGAGTCGGCGCCGAAGAACCTCGACCTGCGCAAGTATCACCTCAACGCCGTGCCCGACGGCCTGCGGCACTACGCGGGCTTCTGGCACAACGCACTGTTCTCCGGTTACGACTTCTCGCACGACAAGCACCCGGTGCTCGGCTATCTCGTGTCGGCAGGCGTGGGTATCGCGGTGATTGCGTGTGTTGCGGTGGCGGTCGCACTGGTTGTGCGCCTCACTCACCGTCGCGCGTCCGACGTGCTCGCCGGCCAGTCATAACCCGGCGCCCGAACGGGAATGATGCTGCGCGATGACTTCACGACTCAGTGCCCTGTGCATCGATGCCAACGATCCCGCCGCGCTCGCGCGTTTCTGGGCCGAAGCGCTGCGATGGGAGATCGAAGACGAAGCCGCCGAAGAGGTCGCGCTCGTGCCTACCGACGGCACCCGCTTCGAGATTCTGTTCCTGCCCGTCCCCGAGAAGAAAGTGGGTCAGAACCGCATTCATCTCGACCTCACGACCACGTCGCTCGACGATCAACAGGAATCGGTGGCGCGCTTGATCGATCACGGTGGGCAACACATCGACATCGGTCAACGGCCCGACGAACCGCACGTCGTGCTCGCCGACCCGGAAGGCAACGAGCTCTGTGTGATCGAGCCCGGCAACAAGTTCCTCGCCGGCTGCGGACGTCTCGGCTCGATCACCTGCGTCGGTACGCGGGCGGTCGGGTACTTCTGGAGCGCGGTGCTCGACTGGCCGCTGGTATGGGACCAAGACGAGGAGACGGCAATCCGCGCGCCTGACGGCACCGGGCCTTTCGTCACGTGGAGTGGATCGGTCGAGCCGAAGACCGCGAAGAACCGCCTGCATCTCGACATCGCCCCGCCCGCCGCCGAGGATCAGCAGGCCGAAGTTGAGCGGCTGGTTGCGCTCGGCGCGCGCCGCATCGACATCGGACAGGGTGACGTGAGCTGGGTCGTGATGGCCGACCCCGATCAGAACGAGTTCTGCGTGCTGACGCCGCGCTGATCGCGCCTCAACCGTCGAGTTCGGCTCGCGCGTGCCTGAGCGCATGCTCGAGGAACGAGGATGTGCCCTCGAAACTTGGCGCGCCGAGGTTGCTCACACTCACCACGGCGATCGCGGCGCTGTGGTCGATGGGCGCGGCGATCACATACGAGTACAGGTTGGGGCCGATGATCTCGTAGGCGATCTCGCCCGACGTCACCTGCGGCGCGCGGAGCGCGTAGACGGTGTACGACGCCCCGTCACGTGTCTTGGCTGTACATGCGAAGTGCTTGCGCGCGTCGTTCACGAGCGCGGCCGCGCCGCGCGTCGCGTCGATCTCGATCTCCTCGTAGAGCTCTGGTCCGCCCGGTGGGGCGAACGTGCGCGACGCGTCGGCCTGCGGTGAATGGCCCTTCGTCGCGGGACAGGTCGCCGCGCCACCGGTCTCGGCCGTGCCTTGCTGGACTGTTCCGGTGGGCATCGCCGACAGGGGCAGAAGCGCGGCCTTCGCATCGGCCAGGCTCGTCTTCTCGGCGCCCGTGCGTCCGCCCGCGGCCATCACGACGCCGACCGCCACCACGATGATGATCACGACGCAACTACCGACGGCGGCCCATAACCCCCGCCGCCGAGCGCGGCGCGGCTTCGCGTTGGGCGCGTATGACTCCGGGTCGTTCGGGTTGCCGTGGCCCGGCGCGGGCGGCATCTCGGCCACGACGAATCAGCGTAAGGGCCGTTGCGGCGCTCCGACGCGTGGTCTCGCCGATCACGAACATGTGTCACAACGGCACGATTCGCTCCCGAAGTAGGTTCGCTTCATGCACTACGCGGCGGTCGTCAACGTCGACAACAGTGGTGAGGACCCGGAAGAAGGGCGCCGTGGCCTGCGCGACGAACTCGCCCCTGCGATGCGCCTCGTTCCGGGCTTCGTGTCGGGCCAGTTCCTCACCGACTACGAGCACGGTCGTGGCATCGGCATCGTCGTGTTGGAGACACGCGAACAAGCCGAGCAGCTCGCGGCAGGATTCGCCGTGGATGTCGAGATCCGCCCCGGCGTGAAGGTCACCGCGTCAGAAGTCTTCGAGGTCTCCGCAACCGCGTAGCGCCTACCGTGGCGCGCGCCGTTGAGCGATCCCTCCGGCGGCTCGACCTATCGGAAGCCCTGCCATGTCGTCTGGCTGTAGTGATCGCCCTTGCGGAAGCCGAGGCCGCGCATTGGGCGCACGCGGAAGACGAGTATGTGCCCGCCGGCATCGCGGTCGCTGAACGCGCCGTCGCGCACCACGAAGTCCCACGGACCGTTCTGATACTTGGCCGCGAACGCGGTGGCGACCGGTTCGAGCGTGGCGTCGTCGGTCACCTGCTCGGCCTGGCCTTCGATCACGACGTCGAGCGCGCCTTCGACGAGGCCGCTCTGCCCCGTCGTCAGCACGCACGACTGATTCTCGGCCAGATTACTCGCCTTGCGCTCCTCGGGCCCGGTGCAGAACCAGAGCGCGTCGTCGTGCCAGACGGCGATCAGCGTCGCCACGTGTGGTCGGCCGTCGGGCCGCACAGTGGAGAGCCAGTAGGTGTCCGCGCCGCGTAACTGCTCCACCGCGGCCGCCCACGGCGTGGGCGGCGCGTCGGCCTCGCTGAACCCATGGATCTCCGCGGTCACGTTCGCAGCTGCCATCGCATTCCCTTCGTGCTCGTCCGCGTCCTGGATCAGTGTTCGAAGCTGTTGTCAAGCCTGGCGCGGCCGACCCGTTCCAATTGTGACGTCTCCAAACTGGTCCGGCGGTCGTTCTGCTGACAAGCTTGCGCGCGTGAGGCTCATGGGCGGGAGCCGTGCTGCGTTCGCGGGCGCGGTTGCGGTGTTGGCAGTCGGCGGTGCGTTGGTGACCGGCGCGACGTTCGCGGGCGGCAGTCAACGGGCCAAGTCTGGGCCTCGGCCCGACGGCGAGACCGTGTTCGCGGAACGCGCGACGCCTCCCGCTCGATCGTTGCCGGTAGCGAGCGCCGCGCCGAGCGCGATCGGCGCGTGGTCGAAAGCAATCGTCGACAAGACGGGTGTGATCGGTGTGCATGCCGTCCTGCTCGACACGGATCGCGTGCTGCTGTGGGGTCCGCACACGGTCACGCAACCCGACGGCACCGTCGAGAACCAAACGACCGCTTCGATCTTCGATCCCAAGACGGGCGCGACGCGCCGCGACGACCCGCCCGAAGACGACGACGTGTTCTGCGGCGGCGCGACGGTGCTCGGTGACGGCACCGTGCTCGTCGTCGGCGGACGGAACTACGACGGGCCCATGCGTACTGGTGACCCGGTGGTGCTGCTCTTCCATCCGGCCACAGAGACATGGACCGAGGCGCCCAACATGGCGGCGGGCCGTTGGTATCCCACGGTCACGGAGCTCGCCGACGGCGGCGCCGCGCTCGTGGCCGGGCTCGATCAGAACGCTAAGCCGAACAACACCGTCGAACGCTTCGGGCCGTTGCCGTCGACGACATCGGCCGTCGTCGGCAGGATGGTGCTCAACGCCACGCAGTCGCGCTACCCGAACGAGTTCCTACTGCCGAACGGCCACGTGTTCACGTTCGCGGGCAACACCACGAACTTCATGGACCCGTCCACATGGAAGCTCGACGGTGGGCCGGTGCCGCTCGGCGCGCAATACGACTACCCGAATGCGGTGCCGCTCCCGATCACGCCGGGCCACGACATCCACATGGTGGTCTACGGCGGGAAGGCCAAGTTCGGCGCGACCGCGACGCGTCTCTCCGAAGGTATCGACCTCTCGAGCAAGTCGCCGAAGTTCACGGCCCTCACACCGATGCCGCAAGCACGCTCGAACATGAACTCGGTGCTGCTGCCCGACGGGAGTGTTCTTGTTGTCGGCGGCAACACGTCGTCCGACTTCGGCACGCCCTACCTCCAGTCGTTGCTGTACAACCCGGCGACCGACACGTGGACGCCGATGGCGTCGCAGGCGTTGCGGCGGGCGTATCACTCGACCGCGGTATTGCTGCCCGACGGTCGCGTGCTGTCGGCAGGCGACAACGGGCCAGGCCCGATCGCCGGCCGCAACCGTGTCGAGATCTACTCGCCGCCATACCTGTTCAAGGGAACACGACCGTCGATCGTGTCGGCGCCTGCGACCGCGAACCGAGGCACGAAGATCTCGGTCACCACGACCACTCCGATCCGCGAGCTCGTGCTCATCGCTCCGAGTGCCACAACGCACGCCACGAACATGCACCAGCGGCTCGTGCAGCTCGCCACCGCTCCGCTCGCCAACGGTTCGGCAAAGGGATTGCGCGCAACCGTCCCGGCCGACGGCACCGTGCCGCCCGGTCCCTACATGCTGTTCGCACTCGACGCGAACGGCATCCCGTCCGTCGCCACCTGGCTCATGGTGCACTGACACGCGGTCGAGCAATCTCGGCCGCGTGCACCCGGTTTCTCGAGCGGTTGGGTAGGTGTCTCGGGAGCACCCCCGGCAGGACTCGAACCTGCGACCTTGTCATTCGAAGTTCGCCTCGGCCGTGATTCGTGGTGATCACCGGTATCGGCGCCTGTCCGTATGTCCTGGCGCGAGTCGGTCGTGGAGCTCGGCCGCATCGTCGTGCGAAGCTTTGGCCCGCGTGCGGACCGCCTCGTTGCGATCCGCGAGCGCGTTCGGACGCTCGGAAGGGCGGCGTCTCGTTCCTTCTCGGCCAACTGCCGCTCACGCTCCACCAGGTCCTCGGAAGCGAGCGTATGCAGACCTACGCGCGCTCTCTAGAGCCAAGCCTTATGGCTGTGCCGTGCAACGCTCGAATGCATACTGGTGGTAGCCGCAACGGTGGACCTCGCCGCCATCGAGGCGCCGGGTCACAGGTGTTGACAGGCCGGGCAGGGGTGAACCCGTTACTCGGCGTCCGTGCTCGGGGCTTACTCCGGTCGGCTACTCGGGGACTCGGGAGGGTCACAGCGGTGGACCTCGCGGCCCTCGTGCGTCACGATGCGAACAACACGGTGCCCGCCCGTCCCGCCGAGCGCGACCACGGGCCGAGCCGTCGCCGGTAGCCCTTCAACTTGTGTCCCGCACCCTGGGCAGCGCCACTGTGCATCCATGCTTGTTCCCTCGTCCGTGCTTGCGGGCTACCCGTTGTGCTCGGCCGTGATGCGTTGTGCGAACCGAGTGCCCGATGGCGGCCGCGGTGCCTCGGGTGTAAAATGGCGGCATCCCATTTGGGAAGCTGCGACTCTGACCCCTGGCTGCGCTTCGCGACCGCCCCGCACCGCTCCGGTTTCGCTCCATCACTCACGAGAAGCGAGAAGCCGTGCAACTCCAAAACGACCAGTGGTTCTGCACATACTGTGGCCAACATGTTGACGGCATCGCGCCCGACGCGCGGCCCGTCGCCGGTTTGGTGGGCACGTCGGGAAAACCGACCGAGCGCGTCGTAACGGTGGACGGACAAGAAGTCCACCGTTGCGAGGGCGTCAACGCTCGCCGCAGCGACAGCCTCGCATCGCAGTAACCGCTGCCCTCCCACTGTCCGTGTTGCCGAGAGGCACACGAACGATCACGCCGCGGCCTCCGCCTGGCGGCGCAAAACTCGGCTTCCCGATTTCAACGACGCGCTGGCGGCGCGGAGCACCGAAGTACGAGCAAGCGTGCCGTCGTAGGTCACGCGCAACGCTGTGACCAGGACTCCGAGAGCACCCCCGGCAGGACTCGAACCTGCGACCTTGTCATTAGAAGTGACTTGCTCTATCCGCCTGAGCTACGGGGGCGTGATCCCAGCCAACGCTAACTGACCGCGGTCCGTGCGCCGGTTGTACATCGGTGTCTACGTCGCCGCTCTCGAGAGGTCGTACAGGGTGCCGAGCGCCGACGAGCCGGTTGCGGTGGACGACACGGCAGTGCCGTGCTGCTCGGCCCACGACGCAATTGCGGAGCCGCCGCCGGCTCCGCCCGGACCACCGACGCCGCCGCCAGAGTTGACGAGGATGTAGCGCACCTCGCCCTTGGCCACGAGTTGCTCGAACTGCGCGAGCGTCGGCGCGGGATCGCTGCCACTGAACCCGCCGATCGTGATCACGGCGTCCCCCGACTCGATGATGATCGACGCAGAGCTCTGCGACGAGAACGCGGCCACGAGGTACTT
Source organism: Acidimicrobiia bacterium (assembly GCA_036501845.1). Classification (GTDB taxonomy): domain Bacteria; phylum Actinomycetota; class Acidimicrobiia; order IMCC26256; family PALSA-610; genus JBBREP01. The sequence goes on from DASXZO010000017.1 coordinate 29,704, forward strand.
CGCCGACCCGCGGTGCGCCTGCAACCACTTCACGAGTGACTGCACCTCAGTGTTCGACGTCGTGTTGCCGCCGAGCCCACCACCGAATCCTCCGCCGAACCCACCGGTTCCAGTTGCCGGTCCGGCGAGCACGATCGAGCCGGTCTCGGGGTGCGCGATCGTGGTCGCCGCGTAGGCGAACGGTCCCGCGAGCAAGGCGAGGGTGAGCGCGGCACCGCCGATGGCGACGAGCGCGCGCCGGCGAGCGAACGCCGCCACGTACAGCGCAAACGCGCCCGCACCCACCGCGCACGCGATCGTGCCGCGAAGCCATGGCGTGAAGGATGGCGCGCGCCGGAGCAGGGAGATGTCGAGCGCCGCTGTCGCGAAGACTGCGGCGGGGAGTGCGCACCGCAGCATCGGCGAGCGCCGCCCGAGCTCCCACAGCGCGATCGCGCCTGCTGCCGCGAGCGCGGCGATCGCCGGTGCGAGTTGCACGGTGTAGTACGCGTGGAAGATGCCCTTGGAAAGACTGAACACTGCCGCGCACGTGGCGGCCCACGTGCCCCAGAGCACCCAGCCCGCGCGATCGCGATCGGTTCGGGGCGCGCGTCGGGTGAGCCAGAGGCCTGCGAGCAGGCCGGCGACTGCGAGCGGGATCAGCCATGCGATCTGACCGCCGAGCTCGCTGTTGAACAGTCGGAACAGGCCGCGCGTGCCGCCGAAGCCGTTGCCGCCGCCGCCGGGGCTGCCGCCGTTCGCGCCGCCGGTGGAGCCGAAGATGCGAGCGAAGCCGTTGTAGCCGAGCACGAGGCTCCAAATGCTGTTGTTGCTCGTTGATCCGATGTACGGGCGAGCCGACGCGGGCCACAGCCACACTGCGATCGCCCACCACGACGACGCCACCACGAGCGCAACCAACGCCGCGCCGAGTTGGGCGATGCGACGCCCAAGCTTCGGCGGCCCGGCAATCAGATACGTCAGCACGAACGCAGGCACGATGAGGAACGCCTGCAACATCTTGGTGTTGAACGCGAAGCCGGTCGCGACGGCGGCGAGCAGAAGTGGTGCGGTGCGCCCCGTCTCGACGGCCTTCCAGAGCGCCCACGCGCCCAAGAGGCCCAGCAACGTGAGAATCGCGTCGGGGTTGTTGTAGCGGAACATGAGTGCGGCCACTGGTGTGACCGCAAACGCGAGTGCGGCAAGATGCGCAGCGATGTCGCCGCGCCAACGCCGAACGAGGTGGTGCAAGACCAGCACCGACGCGACGCCGGCGATCGCTTCGGGAAGCAGCATGCTCCAGGTGGAGTAGCCGAACACGCGTGCCGACAGACCCATCACCCACATTGCGACGGGTGGCTTGTCGACCGTGATGAAGCTGCCGGCGTCGAGCGAGGCGAAGAACCAAGCCTTCCAGCTCACCGACGCGCTCTTCACCGCCGCGGCGTAATAGGAGTTGCCGGCGCCGACCGCGGCGAAATTCCACGTGTAGAGCACGGTCGTGAACGTCGCGATCGCTGCGGTGATCCACGCGTGGGAGCGGCGTGGGCGCGGCAAGGCATCCGCTCTTGTGTCGATGGGCCGCGGCGGCCGCGCATGCGGCGACGCGCCGCGCGCGTGTTGGGAATCGACGGTGTCGCTCGGTTCGAGCAGGGTCGTCGTGTCGCTCATTCACTTACTCTGCAAGCGATACATCCGACCGCGCTCTGCGCTTCCTGGGATCTTCCGCCGAAGGTGCTGGCGCGGTTCCTCGTGAACCGCGTTCAGCTCGCCGCCGTACAACGGCGTGACGCCGCGCGAACGATCGGAGGCAGTGATGCAGGGCAAATTCATCAAGGGTGTCGTGACGGGCGCGGTCGTGAGCGGCCTCACGCTCGCGTCAACTGCTGCGTTTGCAGGCAGCGGCATCGGTGCCGTGTTCAATCTGGGCAAGACGAACGCGGTCAATGCCACGAGCGTGCTGCAAGGTTCGACGAATGGGCAACAGCTGGCGTTGCGAACTCGAACGCGGGTGCCGCGGCCAGCGGTATCGGGATCCAGACGAACGCGAACCGGCCACCACTGGTTGTGAACTCGAAGGTGAAGGTCAACAACCTCAACGGCGACTTGCTCGACGGTGTCGACTCCAGCGCGCTGCAGAGGCGGGTCACCGGTGTCTGCTCCAACGGCACGGCGATCGCGAGTGTTGACTCGACCTGCTCGACGGCTTTGCCGCGAGCGCGTCGCAAACGCGGGTCACGGGACAGTGCACGAACGGAACGGGTATCAGGGCCATCAACTCGGATGGTTCGACGAGCTGTACGACGAGCGCAGTGATTCCGATCCACGAAGACATCGTGTCGAATCGAACGGCCGTCGACGTCTTCGCGCCGGCTGGGGTGACCGTGAGCACGGACTGCCACGTGGGCGGCCAGCCGGCAGGCTTCTCGTTCCATGCCGGTGCTCGTTCCGGAGGCACGTTGAACTGGATGTTCAGCCTGGGCGGCGCGAGGAGCACGGTCAACGCCAATGGTGCGGCGCTGTCGGAGGGTGCCGTGCTGCCGATCGCGCCGACGACCACGAACCGGTTGGAAGGTCAGTTCATCTGGGCCGAGGCCAAGTTCGTGGTCACGTTCACGCTACATTTCCTCGACCTCGGTGGGCGGTGCGAACTCACGGGTACCGCCGAAGTGGGTGCGCTGTAGCGCCGGTCCGCTGGCGATATCGCCGCGGCATGGGCATCACCAACTGCGCGGGGCGCGGGCACGAGAATGGCGCTGATCATGTTGCTCTGAGCGCGCCGCGCACGGCGGGGGTGGGACCGACATGCCAATATCGATCCACGGTTTGCGGGCACGGGAGCGGCCTGGCGGCCTCGTCGAGCCGCCGGTGGATCTCGCCGGGGTCACTGAGCTGCGAGTGCACGGCGTCGGCGGCACCACTCCCGAGCACTTGCTTGCCGACCAGTCGCCCGAACAGGTCGCCGGCAACGCGATCGCCGGCTTCTACCGCACTGACGACCTCGGTCCGGTCGACGCGTCGGAGAGTTCGATCGGCGCACGCACGACGTCGCGTCACGTCGAGGCGTACTCGTGGGGCGGTACCACGTCGAAGTCGTCGTCGCGCGTGCTGTGGCTCCTGCTGCTGCCGTTCATGCTGGTGAACATCGCGGGTTGGTCGTGCTCCACCAAGATGAAGGAGTCGCCGCTGTTCGGGTGGCACCAGCGTGTGATGCGCGTGGTGTGCCTTGCGTTGACACTGAACGTCGTCCTCGTCGTCTCGTTCATCACGGCCGACCTGTGCGCGTACCAAGCGCCGCGAGCCGGCGCGTTGGGCCACAAGTGGTGGCTGTGGGGGCTGCGCTGGGCGCCGATCACCGGTCACCCGGGCCGCAGCCTGGTGATGGGCTTCGCGGTGCCACTCGCGCTCGTGATCTTCCTGGCCCGGCTCGGCACCACCACCGCCGACAAATACGAGAAGGTGCGGCCACCCGTTCAGGACACCGACGACAACAAGCGGCCCGTGGGTTATGCGAGCACACACTCGATTCACGAGCGAGAGTTCTTCGACGGTGAGTATGCCGTGCGCTACGCGATGTGGCTGCACATTGCCGCGGCCACAGCGTTTGTTTCGATTCTCTTCGCCACTACCGCGCACGCGGCGACGGCAACGCCCACGCATCAAGCCGGCTGGTGGTGGATCGCGATCGTGCTCGGCGTGAGCGTGCTCGTCGCCGCCGTGATGATGCTCGTGTTCTGGGAACGCGTGACCGAGCACAACGCGCGCGTTGCACGCAACCTCGCCACACTTGCGTTGCTCGCAGTGATCTGCGCCGGTATCTACAGCTGGGTACAGCCGGCGTACTCAGTGGCCCGGCCGCAGCTTCCCGGATTCGGAACGGCGATGCTGTGGTCGTTCGCGGCCTTCCTGGCCGTGGTCGTGATCCTCGCGCTCGTCGAACTGTCGAAGACGTTCGGGGGCACCCACGGGCGGGTGTTCGCGTGGGCGCCGCCGCTGATCACGCTCGTGGCGTTCGGACTGCTCAACACGGTGCTGTTCAGTACCGCGTTCGTGGTCGCGCACAACCTCGGGACGGTCGCGTTCGACGCCAAGCACGTGGGCATCGGTGCGATCTATCTCTCGCCGAAGCTTGGCTGGATCACGCCCGGCCTCGTGCTGGCGATTGTGCTGGCCGTGATCGTGTTCCTCGCCGTGGAGGCGGCGTGCCTGTTTCGCCAGAAAGAGCACGTCGACACGATTCGCAAGACGTACGAGTCCGACACCGACGCCTGGCAGACCCAGCGCACCGCAGCTCCCGCGCTGCAGCAGGCGTGGATGGAGAACGCGCTGCAGCCGCCGGTTGACGAGCGGTGGGCGCGCACCGTGTCGATCTGGCGCTGGATCTGCAACGCGCCGCTCGACGCACCGTTGCTGATCTGGCTGGTCCTGGCGGTGCAGGCGCTCGTCGTCGCGTTCGCGCTCGCAGACCAGGCACCACTCCCGCACCAGTTGTACGCGCCCGGCACCGTGTGGGCGAAGGCGTTCGTGGGCGTTGCGACGGCCGCGCCGCTGTTGCTGATGGCGCAGTTACGCGCCGGTTGGAAGAGCCCGAGTCGCCGCAAGGGGATCGGCATCATCTGGGACGTCGGCACGTTTTGGCCGCGCGCGTATCACCCACTCGCGCCGCCGAGCTACGCGGAACGCGCGGTGCCCGACTTGCAGCGTCGCATCTGGTGGTTGCACGACAACGGCGGCAAGACGCTGATTGCCGCGCACAGCCAGGGCACGATCCTCGCTGCCACTGCGCTCTTGCAGACGAAATGCCGTGCCGGCAACGACACCGTCGCGCTCGTCACCTTCGGCTCACCGCTCTGCAAGCTGTTCCACTGGGCCTTCCCGGCCTACTTCTCGCCGCAGGTGCTCGCGCCACTCGCGCCCTTCGCCGGCGGCAACGCTCGCGTGTGCGTGTGGCACAACTTCCACTATCCCACTGACGCGATCGCGGGAGCGGTGTTCGCGGGCGCGAACCCTGTCGACATCGAGCTGCTCGATCCGGCGACCGCTGCGTACATCTACCAACAAGACAAGCCGGCGGTGGGTGGGCATTCGGGTTACTGGACCGACGGGCGCGTGTGGCGCGATGTCGACCAGATTGCCGACGCGCTCTGAACCGATTCTTTCCCTTGCTCTCGCGTTTACTGGGCCGCGCGCGTTTCAGTTCGCGCTGCCCAAATATCGATATTTGAACAACGGTCAGCGGGGCGGCTGGGCACAGACAACACGAGGAGCCAGCAGATCGTGTTCCAGCCCTTGCGTGCCTTACCCGCGCGCGCCCGCAGCCAGATTTCGTCCGGACGGAGCAAGCGCATCGCCGTGATGGCGACCGCCTCCATCCTCTCCTTGGGAGTCGTCGGAGCCCCCCGAGGTTCGGCGGCAACCACGACGACGCCCGGCGGATCGAGCGTCGTCACCCGCACCTACGCCACGCCGAGGATCCCCGACAGCGCCTTCACGATCTCCGCCGGCGCCGAATACGTGTCGCCCAGCGGGTCGGACGCCAACCCCGGGTCGATCGACGCGCCGTTCCTCACGATCGGTCACGCGGTCGCCGCCGCGCGGCCGGGTGCCACCATCGTGGTGCGCGCTGGCACGTATCGCGAGTCGCTCGGCTCGATCACCAAGCGGGTCACGATCCAGGCGTATCCCCACGAGCAGGTGTGGATGAAGGGCAGTGTGCCCGTCGACGGCTTCGTCGCAAGCGGGAGCGTGTGGGTGAAGGAGGGGTGGACCGACCAGCTCTGCCACACCTGCTTCCCGCGCGCGGCGATCGACCCGTCGTATCCGGCGGCCGGCCTGCCCGACCAGGTGTTCGTCGACGACCAGCCGCAAACGCAAGTGCTGTCATCGCAACAACTCGTACCGGGCACGTTCTACGTCGACACCCAGCACCACGATCTCTGGCTCGGGAGCGATCCGACCGATCACGCGGTGGAGGCCACCTACTACCCGATCGCGATGCAATTCAACGGCGCGGCATCGGGATCGCAGCTGCTCGGCATCGGTGTGAGCGAGTACGGGCCCGAGTTCGACTACCGCGTGCCGGCGATGGTGGTGGCCAACACCACGAACCTCACCTTCGAGAACGACGCCTTCGACTGGTCGGCGTCACGCGGCCTGAGCGTGTTGCGCGCCGGAGCGGTGGTCGAGCGCAGTTCGTTCCTCGACAACGGCGCCAACGGCCTGCACGCCAACACTGCAGACGGACTGCTCGTGATGTACAACCGCTTCGCCTACTCGAACTACCAGCACTTCTCGACCGCGCCGAGTGCAACCGCGTCGATTGCCGCGGTGAAGATCACGTCGAGCCGCAACGTCGTGGTGAAGAAGAACAACGTCGACGACAACAACAGCACCGGCGTGTGGCTCGACATCAACGTGTACAACGCGACCGTCGTCGACAACACGGTGGTGCGCAATGCCGTGATGGGCATCATGTACGAGATCTCGTCGCGGGGGCTGATCGCGGGGAACGTCGTGGCCGACAACGGCAAGGACGGCATCCGCATCAGTGGCTCCACGAACACCGAGATCTGGAACAACACGCTCTCTGGCAATGGTGGCTCGCAGATCGGCGTGTACGACGACAGCCGCGTGCAGCACGACGCCCGGTTCCGCAAGCTGGGGATCACGTGGAACACCACCAACGTGCGTGCGTGCAACAACGTGTTGGCCGACGGCCCCGACACCACCGGGCCGCTGTTCGACAGCTTCGACGCCAGCCGCCCGCGGCACTTGACGACGCTGCAGATGGTGTCGGCCGACCGCGACAACATGTTTGTGCGTTCTGGCCCGACGACCACTCTGGCGTCGTGGCAGACCACGTTGCGCAGCACCACGCAGTGGCCGACGCTGGCGGCACTCCAGGCCGCGACCGGACGGGAGCAGGGCAGCTCCACCGCGACCGATCCGGGGTTGGGCGCGGTTCCGCAGTCGTCGGCCGGTCAGTTCGTACTGCACACGTCGGGTCTCGCCCTCCCGCTCGGCGCGGCCCTCCCGCCCGGGGTCGCCGCAGCGATGGGCGTGAGCGGTCCGGTGCACCTCGGTGCACCGGACCCGGCGCCTTGACTCACTCTTCTTCGAAGAGGCGTTCGCCGCGACGCAGGCGGGTGGCGATCGAGATCACCTTGGGCAGCTCGCGCCGCGTCGGCGTGTGCGCCGCGAGGAAACGGGCGAAGGCGCAGAGCACGATCGTCGCCTCGGCCGAACCCTCCGGCCACGTGGTCGACTGGCGCACCGCGGCCTCGTACACCTGGTACCAGTGGAAGCCGGGGTCCTCGTTCAGCAGTGCCCGGCCAAGCGCGGCGATCACGTCGTCGCGCGACACGCCGTCGGCGATGCAGCCGGCTACGAGGTTCGCGGCCCGGTCGACCTCGCCCTGTACCTCGAAGCACTCGGCGAGCGCGTCGAGCCCGCCGGCTTCAGGTCGCGGCGGGCGCGCGGGCGGGATGTTGAGGAAGCGGTCGAGGTAGACACGCAGCGCGCACTGCACGATCGCGCGGCGCGTGCCCTCGGACGTGCCGCGCTGCGCCGAGTGATGCAACCCGTTCGATGCGGTGAACGCGTGATGCACCGTGTTCCAGTCGGCATGGTCGTTCTGCACGTGGAAGCGCGCGATGCGCAGTGCAGCTGCGTGCGCGACGGCATGAGCAAGCTGCTCGTCGGACGCGCCGCCGTCATGCGCCGACACGAGCGCGGCCGCCACGTGTTCGGGGTCGTCGTCGAGCAATGCCTCGGCCAGCGCGGCCACATCGACGTTTCCGAAACTGTCAGCGCCGGGCGTGCTCGCCGGTTGCTCCAGCGCATCGGCCGTGCGCTCGGCGAGCTGCACGAGGTCGTGCGGGTACTGCCATTCGCTGAACTCTTCGCTGCGCTGGGCACCAGCAGTGCCGGCGACGAGTGTGGGCAGCACCGTGGCCGCACACTCGTCGCCGAGCAGCGCGAGCGCTTCGAACGCCTTGTTCGTGAAGTCGAGTGTGTGGCCTTCGTCGATGAACACATGGTCGGTGATCGCGCTCACCATCATCTGCTCCACCGCACCGAGGTCGGCCTTCGACTCGATCGCGGTGCGCAGCGAACGCTCGGCCGAGTCGCTCGAGCGGGTGTCGATGAAGCGCCGGTACCACTGGCCGAGCCGATCGGCGGGCACGTCGTGGCCGGGGAGTGGCGCCACCGGGAAGCGCGGCGCGCGGCCCGAGGTGTCGTTGGCCACGAACCGGAGCGCGTGCACGAGCGCGACGGGACGGTCGGCAGGATCGAGGCGCGGCAACACGTTGGTCATCGCGACGAGCACGGTGAGGCCTGCACCCCAACCCGCGCTGCGGTAGCGGGTTCCGAAGTCGATCGCGTCGCGCACGATGTCGAGCGGATCGACACCGAGCTCCACGAGTCCGAGCACCGACTTGGCGATCACCAGCGTGAGATCGTCTTCGAGCCCCTCGCGCAAGCGCTGCTCGAGGCGTGCGCGTTCGTCGTCGGGCCGGGCGCGCACGAACACGGCGCCGTCTTCGACGTGCACGTCGAAGGCGCGCGTGTCGTCGGCCCACGGGTCGAGCGTGCCGCCCGACGCGAGGTCGAACCGCGCGTGATGCCAGTGGCAGGTGACCAAGCCGCACTCGACCGTGCCCCGGTGGAGCGGGAACCCCATGTGCGGGCAGCGGTCCTCGATGGCGAAGAGCTCGCCGCCGTCGTCGAACACCACCACTGGCAGCTGCCCGATCTTCGTGAGCAGGTAGCCGTTGGTGTGGAGCTGGGTCAGGGTGCCCGCGGCAAATGCTTCGCTCATCGTCTCACCTCGTCGTATTTAACACAGTGATCGGTTCTCATAATCGACCGGCGACGGCACCTTGTCAAGGCACCACCACACCCCTCTATGGTGCCGCCATGACCATCTCCCGCGTACCCGCATGACGATCAAGCTGGGCCTCGGACTCGATTTGTGGGCGGGTAAGGGGCTGCGGGTGCCGGTGGAGCAGGTGCAACTCGCCGAGCGGCTCGGCTACGACTCGGTGTGGACCGCCGAGGCCTACGGCTCCGACGCGATCAGCCCGCTCGCGTATCTCGCCGCGTGCACGTCGCGCATCCGCCTCGCCACCGGCATCATCCAGGTGAGCGCGCGCACCCCGACAGCCACGGCCATGGCGATGGCCACTGTCGACGCGCTCGCCGGCGGCAGCCGCACGATCATCGGGCTCGGGTTGTCGGGACCGCAGGTGGTGGAGGGCTGGTACGGCGCGCCATGGGCCCGGCCGAACGCGCGCCTGCGCGACGGCATCGCCGTGATGCGGGCCGCGTTGCGGCGCGAGGCGCCGCTCGAATACCACGGCGCCACGATGAGCGTGCCGTATACGGGGGCCGACGCCACCGGCATGGGCAAACCGCTGAAGTCGATCCTGCACACTGCTCCGCTGCCGATCTGGCTCGCCGCGGGCGGCCCGCGCAACGTGGCGCTCGCGGCCGAGGTGTGCGACGGTTGGATCCCGATGGGTTTCCGGCCCGACATGATGGCCACCACCTATCGCGAGCAGCTCGACGCCGGGTTCGCCAAGCGTCACGGCGGACGGCCCGACGGTTTCGAGGTGGCGCCGTCGTTCACCGTCGCCATCACCAACGACGTGCGCAAGGTGATCGACGCGGCCAAGCCGCGCATCGCCATGTACGTGGGCGGCATGGGGCATCCCGAGATGAACTTCCACAACCAGTCGATGGCGCGCGTCGGCTACCCCGAAGCCGCGGCACGCATCCAGGAGCTGTTCCTCGCCGGCCGGCGCGACGAGGCCACGGCCGCAGTGCCCGACGAGTTCGTGGACGACGGCGGACTCTTCGGTTCGCCCGAGCGCATCTCGCAACGCTTCGCAACGTGGGCCGAGTGCGGCGCCACCACGTTGGTGGTGCGAACCGCGCACGGGCCGCTCGGCGACGACGCGCTGGCGCTGATCGCCGATCTCGCCGGGACCCGTGAGGAGGCGACGGCATCGTGAGCGCCTCGACCTACGACATGATTCTGGTCGACCGGCCCGCCGAGCACGTGGGGCGGATCACGCTCAACCGGCCCAAAAAACGCAACGCCATCAACGGCGCCTTGCGCATCGAGCTGTTCGACGCGCTGCACGAGCACGACGACGACGCCGACGTGCGGGTCACGATCGTGCGCGGCGCGGGACCATGTTTCTCGAGCGGCTACGACCTCGGCTCGTCGTTGTGGGAAGAGAAGCCGTTCTGGTCGGCCGACGGCGACGGTAAATGGGCGCGCCACGTGAGCGACGGCTGGTTCGGCATCTGGGATCTTGCCAAGCCGGTGATCGCGCAGGTGCACGGCTACGCGCTCGCGGGCGGTACCGAGCTCATCGCTGCGTGCGACCTCGCGTACTGCGCCAGCGACGCGCAGATCGGCTACCCGGTGACGCGCATCATCAGCCCGCCCGACATGCAGTTCCATCCGTACTTCGTGGGATTGCGTCACGCCATGGAGCTGCTCCTCACCGGCGACTCGGTGAGCGGCGACGAGGCGGCGCGCATGGGCATCGTGAATCGTGCCTACCCGCCCGACGAGCTCGAAGGCGCCGTGCTCGACATCGCCGGCCGGGTGGCGCGCACCGAGAGCGACCTGCAGCAGATCAACAAGCGTTCGGTGCACCGGGCGATGGACATCATGGGCATCCGCGCCGCGATCCGCGCGGGGAGCGAGTTGCAGGCGCTCGCCGGCCACCAGCGATCGGTCCGCACACGTCTCGCCGACGCCCTCGGCGCGATGAAGGGTGCGGTCGACAAGCCAAAACCGTGACAGTGCGTCGTGTGT
>DASXZO010000018.1:0-43625 GCA_036501845.1 Acidimicrobiia bacterium
ACAGATCGTGCGCGCCGCCGACGCGGAGATCTCACCCGCCAGCCACGCGGCATGTGTGAGCGGCAGTAGGTCGGCGAGCCAGCCGGCGGCGAGTGAGGCTTTGGCGTCCTGCCAACGCTGGCCGGCCTGCCACTGCGCCCACGCTGCCGCCGACGCCGCACCCGCCCCACACGGAATGCCGCGGCCCTCGATGCCGGCGAGCATGCGCGCGGCACTGCCCTCGAGCCGGTCGATCTCGCGGCGCAACTCACAGAACATGTCGGCCAGGCCCGCGTCAGGCAACGACGCCAGATCGTCGAACGCGGTGATCTCTTCGACCGCCTCGCCCAGCAGCGTCAGCCCTACTCCGACCGCCATGCACACATACTATACGAACAGACGTTCGATAACAACCTATTTCTCGGCAACGGCGGCAGCGTCGACGAACGCGATGAAGATCGGGTGGGGCTTGCCGGGTTCGCTCGTGAGCTGCGGCTGGTAGAGGGTGGCGACGAAGAACGGGTGATCGGCACGTTCGACGGCTCGGACCTCGCCGGTGTCGTCCACCGCAACCGCGCGCATGCCGTGCATCGTGGCGATCTCGGCGTGCGCGGGTTCGAGCCCGTAGTTGCACGTGGTCTGCTCGACGGCGACGCGCGCACCGTAGATCGACGCGAGGCGCGATGACTGAGCGATAGCGATGTCGATCTGCGTGCCGTCGAGTGAGCAGGCGAGCAGCGTGACGATCGCGGTGCCGGTGGCGCCGTACTCCGTGTGGGTTGCGTCGGTGATGCCGACGAGAGTTCGGGCGTGCTCGACCAGCACGTGTTGGAAGCCGCCTCAGGTGGCGACGAGCGGCACGCCGCGTTCGCGCGCCGATGTGATCACAGCTTCGGCCGCGCGCGGGTCGTTGTAGGGCGTGCCCGGGCCGATCACGACGGCATCGCCGATCGTGCTGATCGCATCGGTGTGCACGACGTCGATCGTGAACGAGTCGCGGTCGTCGCGCTCGTCGATCGCGTGGCCGAGCGCATTCACGGTTGCGGCGTGGTAGCGCGCGGTCGGCGGAGAGTCGATCAACACGGTGATCGTCGGCATCGCCGGAACGTACAGCCGCGGGCCACGGCCACGGGGCGGCGTTTCGCGTCGTACGCTCTCCCGTCGTGGCGTACGACCTCGTGGTGCGCGGCGGCACCGTGGTCGACGGCACTGGTGCACCCGCATTCAGCGCTGATGTTGCGGTGGACGGCGGCACCATCGTGGAAGTCGGCCGGGTCACCGATCGAGCGCGGCACACCATTCACGCCGACGGTCTGCTGATCACGCCCGGCTTCGTCGACGTACACACGCATTACGACGGCCAGGCCACCTGGGACCCGCACCTCACGCCGTCGTGCTGGCAGGGAGTGACCACCGCGATCCTGGGCAACTGTGGCGTGGGCTTCGCGCCCGCCCGCTCCGGCGAGGACGCGCACGTGCAGCTCGTGGAGCTCATGGAGGGCGTGGAAGACATCCCCGGTACCGCGCTCTACGAGGGAATCCAGTGGGAGTGGGAGACATTCCCCGAGTACCTCGACGCGCTCGAACGCATGCCGCGCGCGATCGACGTGGGCGCGCACGTGCCGCACGCGGCCTTGCGCGCGTACGTGATGGGCGAGCGCGCGCAACGCGACGCGACGGCCGACGACATCGAGGCGATGGGCGCGATCGTGCGCGACGCGATTGCCCATGGCGCGCTCGGGTTCTCCACCGGTCGCACACGCGGTCACCGCGACGTGCGCGGCCGGCCCGTGCCAGGCACCTTTGCCGCAGTCGAGGAGCTCGACGCGTTGTCGACGGCGATGTCGCGCGCGGGGCGAGCCGTGTTCCAGGCGGTACCTGCGGGAATCGGCGGCGTCGAGGGCGGCGACCCTGAAGGCGCGATGGACGACGAGTTGCGTTGGCTCCTCGATCTCGCGGCGCGCACCCACAACCCCATCACGTTCCTGGTGATGGAGAGCCGGCTCGCTCCCGACGCGTGGCGCCCGTGGTTCGAAGCCGCGCGGCACGCCAACGACGCCGGCGCGAACCTGCGACCGCAAGTGGGGAGTCGCTGCTTCGGCGCGCTGCTCGGACACCAGTCGCGCATGAACCCGTTGCGCTACGCCCCTACATACGAACGGCTCAAGGCCTTGCCGTTCGACGAGATGGTCGCTCGACTACACGAACCATCGACCCGTGCTGCGATCCTCGCCGAAGCACCCGAGAGCAATCGTGCGTCGACGTCGCTCGACCGCGTCAACCTCCGTGTGTTCCCCGACCTCTACCCACTTGGCGACGACCTCGACTACGAACCGTCGGCCGATCGGAGCATCGCCGCGATCGCCGAGCGCGCCCGCCGCGATCCGTGGGACGTGCTCTACGACGTCATGCTCGAAGCGGGTGGCACGCGGTTCGTGCTGCGCCCGTTCCTCAATTACGGGCGGGGTTCCTACGACGGCCTCTACGACATGATGCGCGATCCGCTCACGGTGCAGGGTCTCGGTGACGGCGGCGCGCACTCTTCGATCATTTGCGACGCGAGCATGACCACCTATCTGCTCACCCACTGGGTGCGCCACCGCACCCGCGGGCCGCGGCTGGCACTCGAGCACGCGATCCGGCGCCTCACCAAGGACGGCGCCGATCTCTACGGGCTCGGCGACCGCGGCGCGATCGAACCGGGGCGTCGGGCCGACCTCAACCTCGTCGACCTCGACCGGCTGCAGCTGCGCTACCCCGAACGTGTCACGGATCTGCCCGGGGGCGCCGGCCGCCTCGTGCAGCGCGCCGACGGATACGTCGCCACGCTTGTGGCGGGCGAGGTGGTCGTCGACAACGGCGAGCTCACCGACGCGCGGCCGGGCACACTCGTGCGCGGCCCACGCGCAAGCATGTGACGCGGCGTCGCGTCATGTGACGCGAAGCTGCGACCTCGGTCACAGCGATGCACCGCCGCTGCGCCGCGCGAGCCTGCAATGCCGATATCTGGAACGTGCTCGAGACCATGCGGCATGCGGTGCAAGGATTCGCGCGGGGCGAGACGTGGATGGCGATGTCGGCCGAACGCGTGGACCACGTGGGCGCCGCGACCACTCCGAATGCACAACCCGAGCCCACGAAGCTCGCGAGGGTTGCGGTGCCGACGCAGCTCGACAGTCCCACCGACATCGACCTCACGACGGAGCTCCCGAACGTGATGCTCGCCGCCGACATGGTGTCGGCGAACATCGCCGTGTTGCAACGCGCCGCAAGCGCCTACCAAGCGATCATGGCGATGGGAACCGAGGCCCAGCGCCGGCCGGCACCCGACGAGATCGATCCCGCCGACTCCGCGTCGGGCATCGCGTGAGCCACTAGCAGCTAGCGGCTCAGCACCATCTGGGTGCAGCGGAAGAGTGCCATCGTGCGGCCCTTGGCCTCGTTGCTCACCACCGCGTCCCACACGTGCGTTTGGCGCCCTAGGTGCGCCGGCTCGCAACGGCATACGACGCGCTCGCCCACCCGCGCCGACGCGATGAAGTTCGATTTGAGCTCCACGGTGGTGAACGACGAATCCGGCGGGATGTTGTTGCCGCAGCCGATCGCCGCACAGGTGTCGGCGAGCGCGATCACCGCCGGCGCGAACAGAAAGCCAGTGCCCGCGATCAGATTCTGGGTCACGTCGATGTGGCCGACCACGAGGTCTCGGGCCGAGTGGTCGAACACGCAGCCGAGCTGTCCGGGCACGAGCGGCGCGAAGAACTCGGTCATCGCCCGCGCCGCGGCCTGCGGATCGGCGCCGTCGTCGAGCATCAGCGCGAGTGGCCGACGACGGTGCGCTTCACGAGGTCGGCGAGCGTGTAGCGCTCGAGCACCGTGCGCGTCTCGTCGTCGAGCTCCACCCACACCTCTTGCAGTACGCAGTGGCCCTCGCAGTGGTCGTGCGCATCGACGAGCGTCGGGGCCGGGCCTTCGACCGCAGCAACGATGTCGGCGAGCGTGATGTCGACCGGCGAGCGCGCGAGCACGTAACCGCCGCCGACGCCGCGCTTCGAGCGGACGAGTCCCGCGCCCTTCACCGCGAGCAGGATCTGCTCGAGATAGGGCTGGGGGAGGCCGGTGCGCTCGGCGATCTCCTTCACCGACGTGGGCCGTTCCTCGCCGTGCAGAGCGAGCGACAGGAGTGCGCGCGCCGCGTAGTCGCCTCGGGTGGACACCTTCACTGCACGTTCGTCGACGGACACGCACGCATGGCCTCTGCATCGTAGAACCACCATTACTGTGGGTGTCGCAGATGGCCGAGCCCGCACCCACGCTCGCGGCCTACGGGTCGGCGTCGCTCACGGAGGTCGTTCCGGCCCTGTTCGGCACCGCCGAGCGAGAGCGGGAGTTGTTGCCGCCTGCGGCCCGCGACGCCGCGTCGGTGGTGTTGCTCGCGGTCGACGGCCTCGGAGCGAGCGCACTCGAGCATCACGCGGCCTGCCTGCCGACGTTGGTGGCGATGGATCGCGCGGTGATCACCTCGGTATTGCCCGCGACCACGGCGGCCGCACTCACCTCGCTCACCACCGCCGCCCCGCCGACCCGCCACGGGCTGGTCGGTTACCGCGTGCTCGTCGGCGACCATGTGCTGAACGCGCTCCGTTGGCAGGTGGAGGGCGCTCGCAACAACAACCGGGCTCCCGACGCACACGAGATCCAGCGCGTCGACGCGTTCCGCGGCCGGCCGGTGCCGGTCGTGACGAAATCGGAGTTCCGCAAGACGGGCTTCACCGCCGCGCACCTCGGCGCCGGGTCGTTCCACGGCTGGCGCACGGTGAGTGCGCTCGTCGAGCACTGCCGCCGGCTCGTCGCCGCAGGGGAGCGGCTGGTGTACGCGTATTACCCGGGCGTCGACGAGGTCGCCCACGAATACGGCTTGGGCGATGGCTTCTACACCGCGGAGTTGCGCGCCACCGACGGGCTCGTGGCGCAGCTGCTCGACGTATTGCCCGAACAGTGCGCGCTCGTGGTGACCGCCGACCATGGCCAAGTCGACATCGCCGAGGACGCGTGGGTCGACACTCACTCGGTGGCGCCGCTGGTGCACAGGCAGTCGGGCGACGCCCGTTTCCGGCACCTGCACGCCAAACCCGGCGCGGCGAACGAGCTCGCGCAGGAGTGCGAGCGGGCGTTCGGCCATCTCGCCTGGGTCCGCACACGCCGGCGCCTGATCGACGAGGAATGGCTCGGTGCACGCCCGGTGCCGGCAGTGGGCGGTCGCATCGGTGACGTGGTGCTCATGCCGTTCGAACCGGTTGGCTTCATCGATCCCGCGCTGCCACGTGAGCGCGGGCTGCGGAGCGCGCACGGCGCGCCGACGGCCGACGAGATGCTCGTGCCACTTCTCGCGGCGCGCGGGAGGGCCTGAAGCTCAGTCGGTGTGTCAGCCGCCGATGGCGATCACATTCGACTGAGGCTGGCCGAGGCCCGAGCTGCTCCATCCCACCGCCACATCGCGCGACGGCGCGGTCGCGATGCCGTTCAGTTCGAGGATCGGTGCCGCACCCTTGAGCACCGCGGTGAGCGACCACTTCGTGCCGTCCCAGTGCGCGGTGAAGGGCTGCTCGTCGCCCATCGTGTCAGTGGTGTCGTGTCCGACCGCCGTGCAGTCGTTGGTCTCTCGACACGCCAACGCGGTCACGGTGCGGAACCGAGCTTCGGTGGTCGACGTCGGCTGCACGGTCCACTGCGTGCCGTTCCCCACGAGCGCGAGCGCCGTTGCGTCATTCGATGTCCGGTAGGCGTTGCCGACGGCCTCACAGTGGTTCGCATCGGCGCACGACACGCCGAGCAGGTCGTCGTGGAGGCCGATCAGTCCGGGAGTGGTGGCGATGGTCCAGTGCACGCCGTTCCAGAGTTCGACGAGCGGAGCGTCGTCGCGATCGCCGACTGCAGCGCACGCGTGCGGCGCTGCGCACGAGACGGCGCTGAGGTTGGCGTTCGGCGCCGTTGGCATCGCGACGATCGACCACGTCGAACCGTTCCAATGTTCGGCCACAGTCGTCGGCACGTTGTTGGCGCGGGGCGGCGGCGAATAGGAGCCGACCGCCATGCAGTCGGATGCCGTCGAGCAGGACACGCTGGCGAGCCCAGCGCCGTACACCGAGTGTGCGGGCGTGGGTATCGGACGCTGGGTCCACCGCGAACCGTTCCACTGCTCGCTCATGAACGACGCATCGTTGTTCGCGTAGCGCACCCCCACGGCCATACAGCTCGTCGCGGTTGCGCATGACACGGACTGGAGCTCGCCCGCCATAGCCCCGCCGGTGTCCATCGTCCACGCGTGGCCGTCGTAGCGCTCGACGAGCCCATAACCCTGTGTGGTCAGCGTGCCGACCGCGACACAGCTCGCGGACGACGGGCACGAGACGGATGCGAGGGTGCTCGACGCGGTGGTCGGCACGCCCTCGGCCGCCACCGAACTCCATTTCGTACCGTTCCATTGGGCCGCGAGTGGGCCGAACACGCCCTGGCCGACCGCGTCGCAGTGACCGCTTGCATTGCACGTCACACCGAACGCGTACGCGCTCTGGCCGCCCTGCGGGAACGGCTGCGCAGTCCAGTGGTGCCCGTCCCAGCCCTCGGCAACGGCCGGCCCGTACTGATCGCCCACCACTTCGCATCGCGAGGCGCTGCTGCACGCAACGCCGCCGAACGAGCCGTCGGCAGCGGGGTAGAGGTCGATGTTCCAGCGGGTGCCGTTCCACCGTTCGATGATCGGCCGGTAGTTCGCGTTCCCCGCCGCGACGCAGTTGGACGTGCTTGTGCACGCGATCGACGTGAGCGACGCGAAGTTGCCGCCCGACGGGCTCGGAGTGTCGACGATCGACCAGCGCGTGCCGTCCCACTCCTCCACGAATGTGATCGCGGCATCGTCACCGCCGGTGACCTCGGTGCCGACCGCGAAGCACAGCTGCGAACCGGGGCAATCGACGGCGAGCAACGAGTCGTTGCTTTCGTCGCGTATGGGGCTCGGACTGTTCTGCACGCGCCACGTGTGGCCGTCCCAGTGCTCGACGAGCGTCGCGGCTTCAGAGTCGCCGACCGCGATGCAGTCCGAGGCGGAGCCGCACCACACGCCGTTGAGCTCGCTGAAGAAGCCGTGGCCGTTGACGCTGGGCACCACGCTCCAACGTGTGCCGTCCCAATGTTCGACGAGGGTCGAGCCGCCGCGCGCGAAATGTTCTGTTCCCACCGCGATGCAGTCGTGCACCGCCGGGCAGGCGACGCCAAAGAGGGATGTCGACGTCGAGCCCTGCAGCGCCGGTGTCGGCACTCGTGTCCATCCCGAGCTCGTGCGTATCTCCGCGAGTGTCGTGGTGAGATACGGCGCGGTCGGCGACGCACCCACGGCAACGCACTCCGCGGCGTCGCAGGCGGTGCCATACAACGTGCCGCTGCCCACCACGGGCTGCGCGTGCGCGACGACTGCCCAGTTCGACGCGCTCGCCCCCGCTGGGAGCGGCGCGATCACGAGCACCCCGACGACGAGCCCCAGCATCCGACGCCATTTGCCCACGGCGCCCCTCCCTTGTCCCAGTGTCCGGCAAGTATGGCTCGGACAGGACTCTTGTGCCCAAGGGCCCGCGCGCCTATCGTCGCGGTGCCGAATGACATCCGTGTGATTCATCCACAGCCTCGTCCCCAAGCGCTGTGGATAAGCGCCGTTTGAAAGAGGTCGCCGGCCGCCTTCGATGACTGATTCGCGATGACTGATTCGCCATGACTGATTCTTTCGTCCACCTGCACCTGCACACCGAGTACTCGATGCTCGACGGGGCGTCGCGCATCGACGACGTCGTCACCGCAGCGGTGCGCGACGGCATGCCGGCGGTCGGCATCACCGACCACGGCAACATGTACGGCGTCCTGCCGCTGTTTGCCGCGGCCCGCGAGCAGGGTGTGAAGCCCGTGCTCGGGATGGAGGGTTACTTCACCAACGGCTCACGGTTCGACCGGCCGCGGCGCGCCGAGCACGAGATCTACCACCTCACGATGCTCGCCGAGAACGACACCGGCTACCACAACCTGATGAAGGTCGCGAGCCAGGCGTACCTCGACGGCTACTACTACAAGCCGCGCACCGACTGGGACCTCCTCGAGCGCCACCACGAAGGCATCATCGCCACTTCGGGCTGCCTCGGTGGTCTCGTGAGCCAGCTTCTCCTCGCCGGCGAGCACGACGCGGCCTACAAGGCCGCGGGCCGCTTCCAGGACATCTTCGGCCGCGACCACTTCTTCGTGGAGTTGCAGGACCACGGCATCGACGACCAGGCGTCCACGGTCGGTCCGCTGCTCGACATCGCGCACCGGCTCGGCGCGCCGCTGCTCGCCACGAACGACTCCCACTACACCGACAAGCATGACGCCGACGCCCACGACGCCTTGCTGTGCGTGCAGACGGGCGCGCTGAAGAGCGACGCGAACCGGTTCAAGTTCGACGGCGAAGAGTTCTACATCAAGTCGGCCGCCGAGATGCGGGAGCTGTTCGCCGAGCTTCCCGAGGCATGCGACAACACGCTCTGGATCGCCGAGCGGTCCGACGTCGACATCGAGTTCAACAACGCGGTGCTGCCGTCGTTTCCCGTGCCGCAGGGACACGACGAGGACAGCTACCTGCGCGAGCTCGTGTTCGAAGGCGCCAAATCGCGTTACGGCCAGAGCCCGGCGCTGCATGTGCTCGAGCGCATCGAGTACGAGCTCGACGTGATCAAGAGCATGGGCTTCTCCGCCTACTTCCTCGTGGTGTGGGACCTCGTGCGCTTCGCCCGCTCGCAGAAGATCCGGGTGGGTCCGGGCCGGGGGAGCGCGGCGGGCTCGTGCGTGGCCTATTGCCTTCGCATCGTCGACATCGACCCCATCCGTTACGACCTCCTGTTCGAGCGCTTCCTCAACCCGGGCCGCAAGCAGATGCCCGACATCGACATGGACTTCGACTCTCGCTACCGCGGCGACATGATCAAGTACGCGGCGTCGAAGTACGGCTCCGACCGTGTGGCGCAGATCATCACGTTCTCCACGATCAAGGCGCGGGCCGCGGTGCGCGACGCGGCCAGGGTGCTCGACTACCCCTACGCCGTCGGCGACAAGGTGGCCAAGGCGATGCCGCCGCTCGTGATGGGCCGCGACACACCGCTGCACGCCTGCTTCGAGGAGAGCGAGAAGTTCGCCGACGGTTACAAGATGGCGGCCGACCTGCGCCAGATGTACGAAGAGGATCCCGACGTCAAGCGCATCGTCGACGTGGCGCGCGGTCTCGAAGGTCTGCGCCGCCAGGACGGTATCCACGCCGCGGCGGTGGTGATCACGCGCGACCCGCTCACCGACTACTTGCCGGTGCAGCGCAAGCCCGGTCCCGGCGGCGATGTCTCCGACTCGCCGATGGTCACGCAATACGAGATGCACGGTGTGGAGGAGCTCGGCCTCCTCAAGATGGACTTTCTCGGTCTGCGCAACCTCGACGTGATGGAGATCGCCGTCGATCTGATCGAGCAGTCCACGGGTGAGCGGCCCAACATCGACGAGCTGCCGCTCGACGACACCGCCACGTTCGACTTGTTGTGCCGGGCCGACACGATCGGTGTGTTCCAGCTCGAAGGTGGCCCGATGCGCGCGCTGATCCAGCGGCTCGCGCCCACCTCGTTCGAAGACGTCGCCGCGCTCGTGGCCCTGTATCGCCCGGGCCCGATGGCGCAGAACTGGCACAACGAGTACGCCGACCGCAAGAACGGGCGCAAGCCGGTCACCTACGACCATGAGTCGCTCGAGGAGATCCTCGCGCCCACGTTCGGGCTGATGATCTACCAGGAACAGCTGATGCGGGTGTCGCAGAAGCTCGCCGGCTACACGCTCGAAGAAGCCGACAACCTACGCAAGGCCACCGGCAAGAAGATCCGCGCGCTCATTGCCAAGGAGCGCACGAAGTTCGTCGAGGGCTGTGTGGCCAACGGTCACACTCCCGATTTCGCCGAGCGCTACTTCGACACCGTCGAGCCGTTCGCCGACTACTCGTTCAACAAGTCGCACTCGGTGGGATACGGCTTTGTCGCCTACCAAACCGCGTACCTCAAGGCGAACTATCCGGTGCAGTACTTCGCGGCGCTGCTCACGTCGGTGAAGACGAACCTCGACAAGGCCGCCGTCTACATCAACGAGTGCCGGTTGCTCGACGTGCCGGTGCGCAACCCATCTGTGAACGCCAGCGACGTCGACTTCGCGGTGTGCTTTGACAGTCCACGGGAGGAGAGCCCCTCGGGGCGCGAGCCGGCGGCGAGCGAAGGCCTCGCCCGTCCCACGCGTTCGATGCCACCGGCGAGCGGGGGTGGTAAGGGCGCGATCCTCTTCGGGCTCTCGGCGGTGCGCAACGTGGGCGATGGGGTGGCGCAGCAGATCAAGCTGGCGCGGGCTGAAGGCGGCCCCTTCACCGACTTCCACGACTTCTGCGACCGCGTCGACGTGAGCGCGCTCAACAAGCGCACGGTGGAGTCGCTCGTGAAGGCCGGCGCGTTCGACACACTCGGTCATCCGCGGCGCGGGTTGCTCGCGGTGTTCGAGCAGATCATCGAGCAGTCGCTGCACCGCCGGCGCGAGCGCGAGCAGGGTGTGATGAGCCTGTTCGGCGACGTCGTCGACACGAGCGGCGCGGCGGTGTTCGACGAGCGCACGCCGATTCCCGATCTCGAGTTCGACAAGCGCCAGCGCCTCGCCTTCGAGAAGGAGATGCTCGGTCTCTACGTGAGCGAGCACCCGTTGATGGGCGCGCGGCGCACGCTCACACGTTTGGCCGAGTGCACGATCGGTGAGCTGGTGGAGATGGACGACGGCGCGCTGCGCACTGTCGCGGGCATCGTCACCGGGGTGCAGCGCAAGTACACCAAGCGCGGCGACCTGATGGCCACGTTCACGTTCGAAGACCTGTCGGGCGCGGTCGACGGCATGGTGTTCCCCAAGACGATGCTCACGGTCGGCAGCCGGCTCACCGACGACGCGATCGCGGTGGTGAAGGGCCGTCTTGACAAGCGCGAGGACACGCCGAAGCTCATCGTGATGGAGCTCACGATTCCCGAGCTGTTCGGCGACTCTGGCCCGCCCGTGCGAGTGCAGGTGCGCGCCGCCGGTTTCGACGAGCGGCGCGTCAACCGCCTCAAGGACCTACTCGTTGCTCACCCCGGTGACTGCCCGGTGTTCGTGCACCTGGTGGGCCAGGGCTCCGAGACCGTGCTGCGCCTCGACGACGAGTTCAACTGCGACGGCAGCGCCAGCCTCTGCGCCGAGCTTCGTGTCGCATTCGGCACGGATGCAATTCGCTGAGCTTCGCTGCGCTCGGCGGCGAGCTCCCTGCGCACGCATCTCGCTCGTCCCTCGCTCCTGCGCTGCTCCGGTCGCCGCGTGAGGACGAGTATTTCTCGGGTGATGCGCCCTGCGTGACATCATCACTGCATGAGGATCGGAATTCTGGGGGCGACCGGCCCGGCCGGCGCGGGTTTGGCCGCGCGGCTCGCGTGCGTCGGCCATGAGGTGTTGTTCGGTTCGCGTGCGGTCGAGAAGGCCAAGGTCGCGGTGGGCGAGCTCCAGAACCAGTGGGGCGACCGCGTCGACGGTCTGTTCGCGTGCGACAACGCGTGGGCCTGTGACGCGCCGGTCGTGGTGCTCGCGGTGCACGCCGACTCGGTAATTCCCACGGTGCGCGAGCACGCCGAGCGCCTCGCCGGCAAGATCGTGGTGTCGATGGCCAACAACCTCACCAAGAACGGCAACGAGTTCAACGCGGTGCTGCCGCCGCACGGTTCGGTGGCGGCCGAGATCCAGGCGCTGTTGTGGCGCTCGCGCGTGTGCACCGCGTTCCACCTGGTTCCGGCGGCAGAGTTCGCCGATCTCGACCACATCATGGAGAGCGACGTGGTGGTGCTCGGTGACGAGGACGAGGCCCGGGCCACGCTGATGGACATCACGAGCTCGATCCCGAACCTGCGCCCGCTCGACGGCGGCTCGCTGCGCAACGCGGTGGGGATGGAGACCTTCGCCGCGGTGCTCCTCACCATCAACGTCCGCCACAAGATGCGGGCGAGCTTGCGCCTGATGACGGTGTGACGGTCTGACGCTCAGTTCGCGGGTTCGTGCGGCGCGCGGCGGAAGTAGTGCCGGTACACGCCGTCGATACCCGAGCCGTGGAGCGTCATGCCGCCGTCGACCACCAGGTTCTGGCCAGTGATGAATCGAGCCTGGTCCGACACGAGGAACGTCACGACGTCGGCGATGTCCTCGGGCTCGCCGATGCGGGCGGCCGGCGTCTTCGCAACCATGCGGTCGGCGATCGTTTCGTCGTTCACGAGAAACGTCGTGAGCGCGGTGGAGATCATCCCTGGTGACACCGCGTTGGCGCGGATGATCGGTCCGTACTCGAGCGCGAGGCTCGCAGTGAGGCCGATCACGCCTACCTTCGCCGCGGCGTAGGCCGCCTCGCCCTCGGCCGGGCGCACGCCGCTGATCGACGCGGTCGACACGATGCGACCGTCGCCGTTGGCGAGGAGGTGCGGGATCGCCGAGTGAATCGTGAAGAACACGCCGTCGAGGCAGATGCTCGTGATGCGGCGCCAGTCTTCGGGTGTCATGTCGCCGATCGCTGCCATCCACCCGACACCGGCGTTGGCGAACACGATCGAGAGCCCACCGAGCTCACGTGCCGCGGCGTCGACTGCGGTCTGCACCGCGTCGGCGTCGGCCACGTCGACCGTGGCGGCCACGCCGCCGATCTCAGCTGCGACGGCCTTGGCCCCTTCGGCGTCGACGTCGAGTACTGCAACGCGCGCGCCTTCCTGTGCGAATCGCCGGCACGTTGCGCGGCCAATACCTGATGCACCGCCGGTGACGATGGCCCGATGCCCGTCGAGAAGTCCCATGGAGACGGCAGCGTAGAGCCAACGGCCGTGCGCTTGCTCGGTGAGAGACCGTCGCTACCTTCGCACAATGCGCTCGAAAGCCACTTCGAGCCACGTGCTTCCCCGTACGGTGTCGAGTCATGAAACGTGTGTGGAGAACATGCGCAATCGCCGGCGCCGCGGCGCTCGTGATGGCTGCGTGCGGCGGGAGCTCGGCGAAGGCTGATCCGGCGAAGGACCTCGCCACTGCGAAGGCGGCGACGCTCACTGCAACCGACCTCCCGGGTTACACCGCTACGCCCGACACGTCGTCGAGCGATGACACCCCGGCCGCGTTGAAGACGCAGTTCGCCAATTGCAGTCACGAGCCGAAGTCGTTCTTCGCCGACACGCCGGGCGAGCAGAAGGGTCATTCGCCCGATTTCAAGAAGGGCAACACCACGGTGTCCGCGGAGGTGGATGTGGAACCGACGCGCAGCGATGTCGACACCGAGTGGAAGGAGATCTCCAAGTCGGGGATCGAAACGTGTCTGGGTCAATTGTTCACAGCCGTGTTCAAATCGTCGGCGTCGGGCGTGACCGTGGGCAAGGCCACAGCGACGCGGTTCACCGTCGGCGTCGGCAGCCGGTCGGTGGGCTACGCGATGAAGATCACCGCCGCTGAGGGTGGCCAGTCGATCGACGCGTACATCGACCTCTTGGTCGCGGCGCGCGACCGCGCCGGTGTCGAGCTCGATGCCGTGAGCGTGGGCCAACCGTTCGATCGCGCCACCGAGAAGAAGCTCGTCCAAACCATGTACAACCGGGTCGGCTCGAAGGCCAGCTAACAGCAATCCAGTATCGTCACGCGTCGTGATCCGGCTCTACGACACTGCGCAGCGCGAGGTGGTGCCGTTCGAGCCGGGGCCGAACGTGTCGATGTACGTGTGCGGCATCACGCCGTACGACTCCACGCACCTCGGCCACGCCGCCACCTACCTCACCTACGACATCCTCATCCGCCGGCTCGAGGAGCTCGGCCACGAGGTGCGGATGGTGCGCAACGTGACCGACGTCGACGACTCGATCCTGCCCAAGGCACGCGAGCTCGGCGTGCACTATCTCGACCTCGCCGCATCGGAGATCGCCCGGTTCCACGCCGACATGGACGCGCTCGAGATGCGCCCGGCGGTCGCCGAACCGCGAGCCACCGACGCGATCGACGGCATCATCGAGCTGGTTGCCCAGCTCCTCGAACGTGGCCATGCGTACGCCAGCGAGGGCAGCGTCTACTTCGACGTGTCGACCTTCCCGCGTTACGGCGCGCTTTCGCACTACTCACCTGAGCACATGCTGGAACTGGCCCGCGAGCGTGGCGGTAACCCCGACGACCCGCACCGCCGGGCTCCGCTCGACTTCGTGTTGTGGCAGCCGAGCCTGGCCGACGAGCCGGTATGGGACGCCCCGTTCGGCGCCGGGCGCCCGGGCTGGCACATCGAATGCAGCGCGATGAGCATGGCCGAACACGGGCCCACGATCGACCTGCACGGTGGCGGCACCGACCTGATCTTCCCGCATCACGAGTGCGAGATCGCGCAGAGCGAGTCGGTCACGGGCGAGCCGTTCGTGCGGCACTGGATGCACAGCGCGATGGTCGAGTACGAGGGCGAGAAGATGAGCAAGTCGCTCGGCAACCTCGTGTTCATCAGCGATCTTGTGAAGGTGGCCGACCCGCGAGCGATCCGCCTGGCTCTACTGCACCACCACTACCGCAGCGGTTTCGAGTGGTTCGACACCGACATCGACGACGGCACCGCGCTGCTGCATCGCTTGCACGCCGCGGCCCGCGTCGAATCCGGCCCCGACCCGCGGCCATTCGCCGATCGGGTTCGCGGTGCCCTCGACGACGACCTCGACGCGCCGCGCGCCATCGAGGCCCTGGGCGACCTCGCCGACGCGATGCTTTCGGGTGGCGACGATCCGAGTGCGCGCCCGGTGCTCTGCGACCTCGGCGCCCTCGTGGGTGTCGACCTCGAACGCCCGATCACGCGCGCCTGACCCGTTCGTGGTGCACCAACCCCGCTGCTGCGGGCGTTTTGCACCCGGTGTGGGGAGGGCGCGCCCGTAGAATCGCTGGACTATGGCTGAGCAGATCACGGTCACGTTGCCCGATTCGTCGACCCGCGAGGTCGCGACGGGTACGACGCCGGCCGAGATCGCGGTGTCGATCGGTGCCCGGCTCGCCAAGGACGCGCTCGCGGCCAAGGTCGACGGCGACTGGGTCGACCTCAACCGGCCGATCGGTCACGACGCGCGCGTCGCGATCATCACGCCGGCGAGCGACGACGGGCGCGAAGTGTTGCGGCACAGCACCGCGCACGTACTCGCGCAGGCTGTGGTGCACCTCTTTCCCGGCGCCAAGTACGCGATCGGTCCCGCAATCGCCGACGGCTTCTATTACGACTTCGAGCTGCCCGGGAAGCAGACCTTCTCCGAGGACGATCTGGCGCGCATCGAGGAAGAGATGCGGCGCATTGTCGCGGCCGACCAGCGCTTCGTGCGTGAGGACCTCGACTACGACGCCGGTCTGGCCGTGTTCGCCGACCAGGGTTTCAAGCAGGAAATCATCACCAAGGTGCGCGAGGGCGCGGCCGATGCCGAGGAGGCCGACGAGGTCGGCACTGATGGCGTGAGCGTGTACCGCAACGTCGAGCCCGACGGCACCGTCGACTTCGTCGACCTGTGTCGCGGCCCGCACGTGCCGTCCACCGGGCGGCTCGGCGCGTTCAAGCTCATGCGCGTTGCCGGTGCGTACTGGCGCGGCAACGAGAAGGGTCCACAGCTCCAGCGCATCTACGGCACCGCGTGGGAGAACCCGAAAGCGCTCGCCGAGCACCTGCACCGGCTCGAGGAAGCCGAGAAGCGCGACCATCGCAAGCTCGGCACCGAGCTCGATCTGTTCAGCTTCCCCGACGAGATCGGCTCTGGCCTCGCGGTGTTCCACCCCAAGGGCGGCATCATCCGCAAGGTGATGGAGGACTACTCGCGCCAGCGCCACGAAGAGGCCGACTACGAGTTCGTCTACAGCCCGCACATCACCAAAGAGGAGCTGTTCCAGACGAGCGGGCACTTGCAGTGGTTCGCCGAGGGCATGTTCCCGCCGATCGAGCTCGACGGCGGCACCGACTACTACCTGAAGCCGATGAACTGCCCGTTCCACTGCTTGATCTTCCGCAGCCGCACGCGCAGCTACCGCGAACTTCCGCTGCGGCTGTTCGAGTTCGGCACCGTGTATCGCTACGAGAAGTCGGGCGTGGTGCACGGCCTCACTCGCGCGCGCGGTTTCACTCAGGACGACGCGCACATCTACACCACCAAGGAGCAGATGGCCGAGGAGCTCGTGTCGCTGCTCGACTTCGTGCTGTCGCTCCTCGCCGATTACGGCCTGAGCGACTTCTACCTCGAGCTGTCGACGAAGCCGCCGGGGAAGGCTGTCGGCAGCGACGAGGAGTGGGAAGAGGCCACCGAAACGTTGCGCCAGGTCGCGTCCACCAAGGATCTCGAGTTGGTGCTCGACGAGGGCGGCGGTGCGTTCTACGGCCCGAAGATCAGCGTGCAGGCACGGGACGCGATCGGCCGCACCTGGCAGATGAGCACGATCCAGCTCGACTTCCAGACGCCGCAACGCTTCGGGCTCACCTACATCGGCGCCGACAACGAACGGCACCAACCGATCATGATCCACCGCGCGTTGTTCGGCTCGGTGGAGCGCTTCTTCGGCGTGCTCGTCGAGCACTACGCGGGTGCGTTTCCGGTGTGGCTCGCGCCCACGCAAGCGAGTGTGTTGCCGGTGGCCGACCGTCACGACGAATACGGAGCGAAGCTCGTGGCGCGCATGCGCGCGGCCGGCGTGCGCGTGGAGCTCGTCGACGGCCACGCAGGTGCGCTCGGCGCGCGTATTCGCAAGGCCAAAACCGACAAGGTGCCGTACGTGCTCGTGGTGGGCGACGACGACGTGGCGCACGACACCGTCGGCGTGAACGCGCGCGGTGCCGACGCGCCGGAGCGCAACGTCGCGGTCGACGACTTCGTGGCCCGCATCACGAACGAGGTTGCAACCCGGGCATGACGCTCGAACGATTGTGGGCGGGATGGCGCTCCCGCTATGTGAGCGAAGAGGCCGGCAAGCTCGAGACGTGCTTCTTGTGCGCGCTCGCCGCGCTCCCGGACGACGAAGTGATCAGCGAGGGCACGCTCGTGCTCGAACGCACCGCCACCACGCTCACGGTGATGAATCTGTATCCCTACGGTTCGGGGCACTTGCTGGTGGCGCCGCGGCGCCACGAGGCCGAGCTCGGCGGACTCGACGAGCACGAGGCCCAGGATCTGATGGCCGCGCAACGGCGCGCGGTGCGTGCCATCGGCGACGCCTACGACAGCGACGGCATCAACCTCGGCGCCAACCTCGGCCGTGCCGCGGGCGCGGGGCTACCCGATCATCTCCACTTCCACGCGCTCCCGCGCTGGACCGGCGACACCAACTTCATGACCACAGTCGCCGAAGTGCGTGTGCTGCCCGAAGCGCTCGACACCGGATGGGCCAAGCTCCACAAGGTGTGGCCGGCGCCTCAGCCGTAGCGCAACGCTGCGGTTCCCACCGCGAAGCACGGGCTTGGGCCGGTGCACGCAATCGCAGCGAGGTTGAAGGTGGTGTTGCCCGACGTGGGCGGCGGCGCGCTCGTTGTTGACCAGGCCGTTCCGTTCCAATGATCGATGAGCGCGCCGGCATCGTCGCTTCCGACTCCCCAGCAGTTGCTCGAGGAGGTACACACGACGCCGATCATCTCCTCGTAGTTGTTGTCGGGCGGCTGGGCGACCGAGACATTGGTCCAGGCGCTTCCGTTCCATCGCATCGCGCCGGCGGTCGTGGCGCCGCCGAAGTCGATCTCGAACAATCCCGTCGCCATGCACCATTGCGGCGAGGCGCACGAGACCGCTTCCAAGTTCGGGGTTTCCACCTTCGCGCTCGGCATGGGCATGGCCGACCAAGTGCCGCCGGTGGCCTGCACGGCGAACATACGGCCACTCGCGCTCATGGCACCGACTGCGATGCACGTCGACGTGGGGCAGGTCACCGCGTCGAGTTCGGCGGCGTTCTTCGTGACGCTCGCGCCTTGCACCGACCACGCGGTGCCGTTCCAGTGGTCGATCAGCGCGCGCCGATCGGCACTGCCGACCGCGGTGCAGTCGGTCGCCGAGATGCACGCGACGTCGCGCAACGCGGTCGACGAGGCGCCGCTCGGCAACGGAACGGTGAGGCGCGCCCAGTGCGTTCCGTTCCACCGCAGCGCGAACGCGCGTGTCGGTGCGATCTCGGTTCGGCCGACCGCCAGGCAATTCGTCGCTGAGAAACACGCGATCCCGTCGAGTTCACCGCCTTCGTCCGCAGTCACCCCTGCGCTCGTGCCCGCGATGGCGCGCCACGAGGTGCCGTCCCATTTGGCGGCGAACGGTGTGGGCTGTGGTGCGGTCGACGATGATCCCACCGCGATACAGGTCGTCGAGGCCGGGCAGGTCACTGCAGTCAGGTCGGACGGGACCTTGCCGATCGTGGGCTCGGCCTTGACCTGTATCCACGACGTTCCTTGGCC
The DNA here is from genome assembly GCA_036501845.1 of Acidimicrobiia bacterium. Classification (GTDB taxonomy): domain Bacteria; phylum Actinomycetota; class Acidimicrobiia; order IMCC26256; family PALSA-610; genus JBBREP01. The sequence goes on from DASXZO010000018.1 coordinate 18,530, forward strand.
GCGGCGGTACAGCGGCCCCGGACCGCTCACCTCACCGACGCTCTGACAGGCGTGCCCCGCGCACGCCACGGCGTACAGCGTGTCGTATGTCGAGCCCGGCGAAGTCACCGCGTCGCGTGACCACGTGCCGTTCTCCCAGCGCATCATCGCCGCGCCGCCGCTCGTGGTCGCGTGGGCCACTCCACTTGCAACGCAATCGCTTGCGGTGACGCACGCGACACCGGTCAGCGTCGGTGAGCCGCTCGGCGGGTCAATCACCGTCCAGTGGCCACCGCTGGCGAACGCAGCGGTCGAACCGCCGACCGTCATGCAATGCCATACGTCGGGACACGTGATGACGCCGCCGAAGTCGGCTCCCGTCGGGAGCGCCTCGATCGACCAGGCGGTGCCGTTCCAATGTTCTGCGATCGACTGCTCGTGTCCCGTTGCGTCGACCTCGCCGCCCACCGCGGTGCAGTTCCCACTCCCGAAGCACGAGACGTCGGAGAACGAACTGTCGTGGCGCGCGCTCGGGCTCGGGCTCGAGACCGGCGACCATGTCGTGCCGTTCCACTGTTCGATCAGCCGGCCCGACTCGTGGTTGCTCGTGTCGTAGCCACCCACCGCGATGCAACTCGTCGGCGCGCCACACGAGATGCCGCCGAACCAGGTCGACGTGGCCACACCAGGAAGCGGCACCGTCTCGACGCTCCACCGCGTGCCGTCCCACTGTTCGAGGAGCGGGAAGGCCGGAGGTACTTGGTTGACGTGCAACGACTTGCCGCCCACGGCGAAACAGTGGTTGGCCTGCGCGCACGCAACGCCCGAAAGCGTGGAGGTCCAGCCGGCACCGAGGTCGGGTGTCGACATCGGTGTCCACTGCGTACCGTTCCATTGCTCGGCTGCGGTCGCCGGCCCGAACAATCCCCACGTGTCGCCCACCGCGAGGCAGTCAGTCGCCGAGACGCAGGAGATCGCACTGCGCTCACCCCGCTGGACCCCGACTGCGTTCGGGCTCGCAACCGTCGACCAGCTCGGCGAGGCACCCGCAGTGCCATTCGCGACGAGTGCTGCAGCGACAAGCGCGCAGGCGCTCGCCGCCGCGAGCACGCGGTAACCCCAACTCGACCGCATGTCCAGCCCTCCGCTGGTCCGATGTCCGTCCGTGACCGCGTCAGCCTTTCACGACGGTGTGGGGCACCGCCAGGGTCGCGTGCGAAAGCGTGGCGAACGCGCCGGTAGCGTCGGCGGCGCGATGGCCAGCGACGACAACGGCAATGGTGCTGCGCACACCGGCGACGCGCTTCCCGACGACCTCAAGGTCGAGGGTGCCTACATGGGGCCGTACCAGTTCCCCGACGTGCGTCGCCGCCGCCTCGCTGCGCTGCTGTACGTGATCGTCGCGGCGCTCGTGATCGCGGCGGGCGTGAATGCTTCGAACACGGTGCTCGCCGCGGGTGGCATCGTGATCGCAGCGATCGCGCTGTATCACCTTGCGTGCGCGTACCCGCTCGCCGTCGACCAGACCGAGGCGCTGGCCACTGCCAGCCGTGCGGTGGGTTTCCCTGTAGGTCACGCCTCCGCGCAGGTCACGTGGCGTGGCCTTCGTAGCCGCCCTATGTGGCGCGTGCTCGTGTACAGCGCCGACGAACCGCCGAGCCTGCGCGGCATCGTCGAGCTCGATGCCGTCGACGGCCACCTGCTGTACGAATCGTCGGAACCGAACCCGGAGGACTGGTCGGAGTTCGGGCTCACCAAGCAGTAGCACGCGCTCGCGGATCTCGGTATCGTCCGCGCATGCTCAAGGGATTCAAGAACTTCCTCATGCGCGGTGACGTGATCGTGGTGGCGATCGGCTTGATGGTCGCGCTCGCGTTCAGCACGCTCATCAAAGCCTTCACCGATTCGATCATCAACCCGATCATCAACCGCTTCCAGGGCGGCGGCGGGATCGGCCTCGGTATCCAGCTCGGTGACAAGGGCAACGCGGCAACGTTCATCAACATCGGCGCGTTCGTGTCGGCGGCGATCTACTTCGCCGTGTTCATGGGCGTGCTCTATTACTTCATCGTCACGCCGTACAAGGCCGCGATGGCCTTGCGCGGCGAGACCGTGTTCGGTGACCCCGCGCCGGTGAAGACCTGTCCGGCGTGCTTGTCCGAGGACATCCCTGCGGCGGCGAGCAAGTGCAAGTACTGCGGGAGCGATCAAACCGACATCGCGCACATGTAGCTGGAGCGCGCGCGTGCGCGACCTAGTGCGCCTCGGCTGTCGCCAAGGCCTGGACCTTGTCGGCGAGGTGGGCCGGAACCGGCTCGTAGTGAGAGTGCGTCGCGGTGTAGCGACCGCGGCCTCCGGTCATGGAGCGCAGGTCGATCGCGTAACGCATCACTTCGCTCGTGGGCACGTGGGCCACCACTTCGGCCTCGCCGCCGCCGATCGCCGCCGTGCCTTGAATACGGCCGCGACGCGAGTTCATGTCGCCCATCACGTCGCCCTGGTTCGCCTCGGGCACGATCACCACGAGTTCGCTCACCGGTTCCAGCAACACCGGGCCGGCCTTGGCCATCGCTTCCTTGAGGCCGTGTGACGCTGCGGTCTTGAAGGCCATTTCCGAGCTGTCGACAGGGTGGTGCTTGCCGTCGAACACGGTGACCTTGACATCGACGATGGGGTAGCCGAACACGCCGCCCTGCTCGGTGGTCTCCATCACGCCCTTGTGCACCGCGGGGATGAATTGGCGCGGGATCACGCCGCCCACGATCGCCTCGGCGAACTCGATGCCCGTCCCGCGATCGAGCGGCTCGACGCGCAGCCACGCGACGGCGTACTGGCCGTGACCGCCGGATTGTTTCTTCACGCGGCCTTCGGCTTCGGCATTCGCGGTGATGGTCTCCCGGTAGGGGACACGCACTTCGTCGGTGTCGACGGGCACGCCGAACTTGGTCGCGAGCTTCGAGATGGTGATGTTGATGTGCGTCTCGCCGGTGCCCCACAGCAAGGTCTGGTGCGTCTCCGGGTTGCGCTCGATGCGCAACACCGGATCCTCTTCTTGCAGACGGTGCAGCGCGTTGGCGAGCTTGTCCTCGTCGTTCTTGGAGTGTGCGTGGATCGCAACGGCGAGGAGGGGCTCGGGGAGTGTGAGCGTGTCGATGTCGACCGCGGCTGCGCCCGACGACAGCAGGTCGCCCGTGGTCACTTCGGTGAGCTTGGCCACTGCGGCGATGTCGCCGCCGGCAACTTCGGTGAGCGGCTCCTGGTCCTTCCCGCGCAGCGAGAAGATCTGGTGGAGTCGGAGGTCGCCCTTGGTGCGCAGGTTCACGAGATGTTCGTCGGACTTGATCGAGCCGCGCAGCACCTTGAACATGTTGATGTGCCCGACATAGGGGTCGACGATCGTCTTGAACACGAGCGCCGCGGTCGGTCCCTCGGGCACGTGCGGTTCAGGCCCTTCGGCCACGATGAACTCGGCGAGCCGGTCGACGCCGACGAGCTTGGTCGCGCTGCCGCACAGCACGGGGAACACCACACCCTGGTCGATGCCCAGCGCGAGCGCGTGCTGCAACTCCTTCGTGTCGATCGACTCGTCGCCGAGGTAGCGCTCCATCAGCTCGTCGTCGGCGACCACGATGCCCTCGACGAGCGCGTCGTGCACCGAGTGTTCCTCGGCTTCCATGTCCGACGGGATCGGTCCGACCGCGCCCTTGGCGTTGCCGTCGACGTAGCTCACCGCGGTGTCGTTCAGCAGCTCGACCACACCCGACAGCGCGGCTTCCTCGCCGATCGGGAGCTGCAACGGCGCGATGCCGGCGCCGAACCGATCCTTCAACTGCGCGATGGTGCGCTCGTACGACGCGCGCTCACGATCGAGCTTGTTGACGAACACCGCGCGCGGCATACCGCGCTGCTCGGCGATGCGCCACGCCACCTCGGTCTGCACCTCGACGCCTTCCACGGCCGACACCACGAACACCGCGAGGTCGGCGGCCTGCAACGCCGCGGCGACATCACCCACGAAGTCGGCGTAGCCCGGCGCGTCGAGCACGTTCACCTTGTGGCCGTCATGCTCGAACGGCACGAGCGTGAGCGACAGCGACATGTTGCGCTTCTGCTCTTCAGGGTCGTGGTCGCTGACCGTCGAGCCGTCCTCGACGCGCCCCATGCGGGTGGTGGCGCCGGACCAGTGCAACAGGGCCTCGGCCAGCGTCGTCTTCCCGGCGCCGCCGTGCCCTACCAGCGCGACGTTACGGATCTTCGACGTCGGGAACGACTTCACGGGCGACCCCCGATGATGTGCTCGGCAGTGAGGTTCGGCAATCTCGCTGGGAGTGTAGGAAGGCTTCGCGCCGGAGTGCACGGGCGCCCCGGTGGTACGGTGCTCGCGAACGCGAGCGCGCCTGGTGGGGCCGAGCAGCGGCGTGACACGAGGAGGACGATGCTCGACCGACGGCTGAGAACGGGTGTCGAGCGTGGCCTCGCCCCGCTTGGCCGCGCGATCGGTCGTATCGGCGTCACCCCTGACGCGCTCACCGTGCTCGGTGTGGTGTTCGCCGCGGGTACGGCGTTGGCCGTGGCCTCCGGTCACCTGGTGTGGGGTTGCGTGGGGATCGTGCTGTCGGGGCTGGGCGACCTGCTCGACGGCAACATGGCGCGCGCGTCGGGCCGTAACGGCTCTCGCGGCGCGTTCTTCGACTCGGTCACCGATCGCGTGTCGGACGCGCTCGTGCTCGGCGGCATTGCCTGGTACGTGGGGGAGAAGAACGCGCATCTCGCGGTGCTCGCGTTCGCGGTTGCGGCGCTATCGATGCTGATCTCGTACGAGCGCGCGAAGGCCGAAGGGCTCGGTTTCCAGGCCAAAGGTGGGCTCATGGAACGGGCCGAGCGCTACGTGCTGCTCGGCGTGGGCATGGCGTTCGACATTCTCGTACCCGTGCTGTGGATCATGCTCGTGCTCACGGCATTCACCGCGTTGCAACGATTCGTGCGCGTCTGGCACCAGGCCGAGCGCCCGCCGCCCCTGCCGCGCGTGCGTCGCGACCGCCGCACGCGAGCCACGGTGGCCTCGGGCCCGGCCACGCCGCGCCTGCGCACATGGTTCGAGGCGCGGGCGACCCGCACGGATGGCGCGCGACGGGTGCACCCGGCCCGGCGTCGTACGCGTCCCTGAGCACTCGCACTCTGCGGAGCCCACGCGTGCCCGAGCCGACGCGCGACAACCCCAAGGATCGTGCGGTCTATTACGCGTACCGCGCCGGTGCGGTGGCCGCGCAGTCGCTGCCCGCGCCCGTCGGCGAGGCGGCGGCGCGGGGGATCGGTCGGGCGCTCGGCCTGGCGATGCCCGCCCGCCGGCGCATGGCGTCGCGCCATCTGCGGCGTGCGAGTGGCGGCACCCTGCGCGGTGTGGCGCTCGAGCGCGCGGTGAACGGCGCGTTCGAGTCGTACGCGCGCTACTGGCTCGAGATGTTCCGCCTGCCCTACGAGGGACGGGCCGCGATCGACGAGCACTTCGACGTCGACGGCTACGAGCACGTCGACGAAGCGCTCGCCGCGGGCCGCGGCTGCATCGTCGCGCTGCCGCATCTCGGTGGCTGGGAGCACGCCGGCGCGTGGTTGCACGCCGTGCACCGCCACCGCATCCTTGTAGTGGTCGAACCCGTGGAACCGCCGGAGCTGTTCGACTGGTTCGTGGACGTGCGCGGCTCGATGGGGATGGAGGTGGTTCCGGCGGGTGGTGACGCGGCCGCACGCGTCGTGAGCGCATTGGCCGACAATCGCATCGTGTGCCTGGTGTCCGACCGCGACCTGAACGGCGACGGCGTGGAGGTGGAGTTCTTCGGGGAGCGGACGACGCTGCCCGGGGGGCCTGCGCTGCTCTCGCTTCGGGCCAAGTCGCCGATCCTGCCCACGTCGGTCTACTTCCGACCGCATGGCGGGCATCTCGGTGTGGTGCGACCGCCGCTCGACACGACGCGTCACGGCAAGCTGCGCGACGACATCGTGCGCATCACGCAGGCGCTCGCGCACGAGTTCGAAGCGCTGATCGCCGCGGCGCCCGAACAATGGCATCTCATGCAGCCGAACTGGCCCAGCGATCAGTCATGAAACTGTTGATGGTGTGCCCGTATTCGCTCACGCGGCCGGGCGGTGTGCAGGGACAGGCGCTCGGGCTCACGCGCGAGTTGCGCATGCTCGGCATCTCCGCCCGCGTGCTGGGTCCGTGTGACGGGCCGCCGCCGCAGCCCGGAGTGATCACCGTGGGCGACACGGTGCTGTGGGAGAACAACGGCTCGTACGCGCCGATCGCCACCGGCGCGCAAGTGGCGCGGCGCACGATCGACGCGCTCGCGATGTTCGAACCCGATGTGGTGCACCTGCACGAGCCGATGGTGCCGGGCCCGTCGCTCTCGTTGCTCCTCGGCTACCACGGGCCGATGGTGTCGACGCATCACATCTCGGGCCACGTCGGTCGCGAGTGGGCGATGCCTGCGGTGCAGCGCAACATGGAGCGGGTGGGCCTGCGCATCGCGGTGTCCGAGGCCGCGCGCGCCACCGCTGAGGAATCGCTCGGTGGCGAGTACACCGTGCTGTGGAACGGGGTCGAGGTCGAGCGCTTCACCGAGGCCGTGCCGCACCCCACCGACCGGCCTGCGGTGTTCTTCTGCAATCGTCACGAGCAGCGCAAGGGTCTGTCGGTGCTGCTCGACGCATGGGCCGGCATCGATCGCGACGCAGTGCTGTGGGTGGCGAGCTCCGGGCCGCAGACCGAAGAGCTACGCGCTCGGAACGTGTCGAATGTCGAGTGGCTCGGTGTGGTGCCCGACGGTGAGCGGAACGCTCGCATCGCGGGCGCGTCGGTGTTCTGCGCGCCATCGACGAGCGGTGAGTCGTTCGGCGTGGTGCTCCTCGAGGCGATGGCGGGCGGCGCCGCCGTGGTCGCGAGCGATATCGACGGCTACCGGAACGTCGCTCGAGCCGGCACCGACGCATTGCTCGTGCGGCCCGACGACCCGCTCTCGCTGCGCGAAGCGTTGCAGCGTGTGCTCGACGATGCCGAACTCCGGTCGCGGCTCGTGCACGGCGGTGTCGAGCGTGCCAACGAGCTCTCGATGGGCCGCCTTGCCGCGCGCTACGCCGAGCTCTACGACAAGGTGCTCGCGATGCCGCTCTCGCGCCCATGACCCCCGAAGCCGGCGACGCGGCCGACGCGCTCCACGAGATCGCGGTATCGCTCGCGCACGAGGTGCGCGCCGCGGTGCTCCCCGGGCTCGGCCAGCACGCGTCGCGCGCCGCGGGTGGCATCGCTCCGGGTGGCGACGTCACCATGGCGATCGACGAGGTCGCCGAAGAAGTGATCGCGCACCGGCTCGGCTCGGTCGGCGACATCGCCTACTACAGCGAGGACCGTGGCACCGTGCGCTTCGGCAACCCTCGCGGCGTGCTCGTGATCGATCCGGTCGACGGCACGCGTCCGGCCGCCGCGGGCTTCGAGGCCTGCGTGGTATCGATCGCGGTCGTTCCCCACGAACACTCGTGCTTCGCTGACATCACCTCGGGCGTGATCGTCGAGCTGAAGAGCGGCACGGCCATCACGGCGCGGGTCGGGCGCGGCGCGCAGATCGACGGTGAAGCGTGCGCCGTGCCCACCAACCCCGACGACGGCGACCTGCGCGCGCTGTTCTGGGGCGCGAGCCAGCGCGCCCGCCCGTCGGTTCCCGTTGCGATCGTGCTCGAGCGCCTCATCGACAACAGCGCGATGCACGGCGGCTACTTCGATCTCGGTTCGGCGGCGTTCACGATGACGCGGCTCGTCACCGGCCAGCTCGATGCCTATGTCGACCCCGGCGCGCGCATGGTGGCCGAACTGCCCGCGCTCGAGCCGCGGTTCCGCGAGATCGCGGGCGGCACTGTGGGCACGAACTTCCCCTACGACGTGGCCGCCGCATACCTCATCGTGCGCGAGGCAGGCGGCGTGGTCACCGCGGCCGACGGCTCGCCGCTCGACAGTGTGGCGGTGGTGGGCTCGGGCACGGGTTTTCACGTGTCGGTCGTCGCCGCTACCGACGCGGAGCGTCACGCGCGCATCATCGGCGAGCTCGACGACGGGATGGCTCGCCTGGCCAGCTGGTTGGCCCGCTGACCTCGCAACCTGAGGGCCCACGCGGTGGGCCTCCCGCCACGGAATGTCGCGCCTGGCGCGGCGGTTGAGCGCGTCGAACGCAGAAGCGCAGTTCGGCCGATCGTGGCCGGTACTGTCGGGCGGCCCGGTCCCGGCACCATCCAGGTGCGCACACGCCGAACGGGTTCGATCGGAGACTCCATGGTCGGCTTGATCATCATCATCGTGGTCGTCGTGATCCTTGTGCTGATCGCGATCGCCACCTACAACGGGCTGGTCCGCATCCGCACCCGCGTCGACAACGCCTGGGCGCAGATCGACGTGCAGCTGAAGCGCCGCCACGACCTCATCCCGAACCTGATCGAGACGGTCAAGGGCTACGCCGCCCACGAGCGCGAGACACTCGACAGCGTGGTGCAGGCCCGTAACCAGGCGGTCAGCGCCAACTCGCCGGAGCAGCAGGGCCAGGCCGAGAACCTGCTGACGCAGTCGCTCGGAAAGTTGTTCGCCCTCGCGGAGGCCTATCCGAACCTGAAGGCGAACCAGAACTTCCTCGAGTTGCAGGAAGAGCTCACGGCCACCGAAGACAAGGTTGCCTACGCGCGGCAGTTCTACAACGACTCGGTGCAGAGCTACAACGCTCGGATCGCCACGATCCCGGCCAAGTTCTTCGCCGGTCCGATGGGCTACAAGGCGCGCGAGTACTTCCAGACCGACGCACCCGAAGACCGCGACGTCCCGAAGGTGCAGTTCTAGAACTTGTACGAGGACATCGCACAGAACAAACGCCGCACCTGGCTCCTCATCGGCATCTTTGCCGTTGTGGTGTTCGGGATCGCGTGGCTGATCACGTTCCTGTTGAGCTTCGGCATCGCCGGAGTGGTGATCGCCGCGGTCATCGCGATCGTCAGCTCGGCCGTGTCGTACTACAACTCCGACAAGGTCGCGCTGGCGATGAGCCACGCCAAGCCGGCGCCCGAACAGGACTACAAGCGCCTGCACAACCTCGTGGAGGGGTTGTGCATCGGCGCGGGCATCCCCAAGCCCCGGCTCTACGTGATCGACGACGAGGCGCCGAACGCGTTCTCCACGGGTCGTAACCCGCAGCACTCCGCGGTGGCCGTCACCTCGGGCCTGCTGGAGAAGATGAACCGCGTGGAGCTCGAAGGCGTGCTCGCGCACGAGCTGAGCCACATCCGCAACTACGACATCCTCGTGTCGACGTTGGCTGTCACGATGGTGGGCATGGTCGCGTTGATGAGCGACCTGTTCCTGCGGTTCACGTTCTGGGGCGGCATGTCCGACCGCAACGACAGCAACGACAGCAACCCGCTCGGCATCGTGCTCGTGGTGTTCGGTTTCATCGCGATCATCTTCGCTCCGCTGATCGCGCAGCTCATGCAGCTCGCTGTGAGTCGCCAGCGTGAGTACCTCGCCGACGCCAGCGGTGTGCAGATCACGCGCTACCCACCCGGCCTCGTTTCGGCGCTCGAGAAGCTGAAGGGCGACCAGACCCACGTGCACTTCGCCTCGAAGGCGACCGCGCACATGTGGATCGAAGAGCCGCTCGACGTGCACCAGGACCGCAAGCGCAAGTTCGACGAGCTGTTCATGACCCACCCGCCGCTCGACGATCGCATCGCCCGGCTGGAGGAGATGTAAGGCGTGGCGCGACCCCGTCGCAACATCCGAACGTTCGCGGTCGTCACGGCGTTGTGCACGCTGGCGGCCTGCGGTGGGGGCAGCAGCAACAAGTCGGCGAAGCGCGACAACGGCGCGTCGCCGCAGCCGCCGAACAGCACGAGTACGACGCGCGCACCGGTGCGCTACCGCTGGCCGCTCACCGGCGTGGTCACCACCGACGCCGCGGCCAAAACCCGGCCGGCGCTCACGGTGAAGATCGAGAACATCGCCGCGTCGCGGCCGCAGATCGGCGTGAACCTCGCCGACGTCGTGTACGAGGAAGTTGTCGAGTGCAACATCACCCGGCTCGCCGGGGTGTTCCAATCGCAAGTGCCCGCAGTTGTGGGCCCGATCCGTTCGGTGCGCAAGACCGACACCGAGCTCGTGCAGCCGCTGCACGGCATCTTCGCGTTTTCGGGCGGCGCGCCGTATGCGATCGACAGCATCGACACCGCGCCTGTGGTGCGCCTCGACGAGACCACCGCGGGCGCCGCGATGTTCCGCATGGACGGCAGGGGCGGCGCGCCGCACAACCTGTTCGGTCGCGGGCCGCTGCTTTATCAGCACGCGCCCAGCGCGGTAGGCCCGCCGCACGCGCTGTTCCAGTACGACTCCAATGTGCCCGCGGGCGCGGCCCAAGCCCAGCACGTGACGATCGGCTTCCAGTCGGCCAACACCGTGGCGTGGGACTGGGATCCGGCGCTGCATTCGTGGAAGCGCACATGGAACGGAGCGCCCGACGTGGTGCTCGGGGGCACGCCCATCACGGTGCACAACGTGGTGGTGATGTTCGTGAACTACACGGTGGGTCAGGGTGCGTGTAACAGCGTCGGCGCACAGGCCGAGCTGCAGGCAAGCGGCCAGCTCGACGTGTTCCGCGACGGGCGGGTGATCCACGGCACCTGGCGTTACGACGCCACCGACCACACCCAGCACCTGTTCGACGCCAACGGTGCGCCGCTCGACCTCGAGCCGGGCAACACATGGGTGGAGTTGCCCAAGCCCGGCTACGCCGTCACGTCGACGCCATGATTTTGCGTGAGGCCGCCCGCGCGACACGCCGGTAGCATCGGATTCATGGCGCAGGAACCCACGAACGGCGAACGCACCACGGGTACGGCGCGCGTGAAGCGCGGCCTGGCCGAGATGCTGCGGGGCGGCGTGATCATGGACGTGGTCACGGCCGAGCAGGCCAAGATCGCCGAAGACGCCGGCGCGTGCGCAGTGATGGCGCTCGAGCGCGTGCCGGCCGACATCCGGCGCGACGGCGGTATCGCGCGCATGAGCGACCCGGCGATGGTCGAGGGCATCCAGAACGCGGTCACGATCCCGGTGATGGCGAAGTGCCGCATCGGCCACTTCGGTGAAGCCCAGGTGCTGCAGGCGATGGGCGTCGACTACATCGACGAGTCGGAGGTGCTGAGCCCGGCCGACGAGGCATACCACGTCGACAAATGGGCCTTCACCGCGCCGTTCGTGTGCGGCGCCACCAACCTGGGCGAGGCACTGCGACGCATCAGCGAGGGTGCGTGCATGATCCGTTCGAAGGGTGAGGCCGGCACCGGCAACATCATCGAGGCGGTGCGCCACCTGCGGTCGATCCTCGGCGACATCAAGCGGCTCGGTTCGGCTGCGCCCGAGGAGCTGTTCGGCTGGGCCAAGGAACTGCAGGCACCGCTCGATCTCGTGCAGGAAGTCGCGCGCCTCGGCGAGCTCCCGGTGCCGCTGTTCTGCGCCGGCGGGATCGCCACGCCGGCCGACGCCGCGCTCGTGATGCAGCTCGGCGCGCAGGCCGTGTTCGTGGGATCGGGCATCTTCAAGAGCGACGACCCCGCACCGCGCGCCAAGGCGATCGTGGAAGCCACCACGCACTACAGCGACGCCGACATCGTGCTGAAGGTGTCGAAGGGCCTCGGCGACGCCATGCGCGGCGACTCCAACCCCGACGTGCGCTTCGAAGGCCGCGGCTGGTGAGGGCAATCCAGTGAGGCCCCCAGGTGAAAGTCGGCGTTCTGGCGTTGCAGGGCGCGTTCCGCGAGCACGCCGAGGCGTGTGCCGCGCTCGGCGCCGGCGTCACGCTCGTCAAACGGCCTGAGCATCTCGCCGCGGTCGACGCCGTCGTGCTTCCGGGCGGCGAGTCGACCACACAGGAGAAGCTTCTCGAGTCGTCGGGGTTGCGCGAGCCGCTGGCGGGCGCGCTCACCGACGGCATGCCGTGCCTCGCTACGTGCGCGGGTGTGATCCTGCTGGCGCACACCGTGTGCGACGGGCGCGCCGATCAGCAGCCGTTGGGCGTGCTCGACCTCGACGTGCGCCGCAATGGCTACGGCCGCCAGGTCGACAGTTTCGAGGCCGATCTTGCGGTCACGGATCTGGCCGGCGGACCGTTCCACGGGGTGTTCATCCGTGCGCCCCGGATCGAGCGCGTCGGCACCGGAGTCGAGGTACTCGCACAGCACGAGGGCGACCCCGTGCTCGTACGATCAGGCGCCTGCGTGGGCACCACCTTCCACCCCGAACTCTCGGCCGACCTACGAATCCACGAGATACTCCTGGGCGCGAGGTAAGGCCAGCCGAGCGACCGCAGACGACGTCGGTCGGACAGCGAGACCGGAGCGAGGGAAGGCCCACCGGCCCGTGAGCGAAGCGAACAAGAGGTAAGAGATGAGCGGTCATTCCAAGTGGCATTCGATCAAGCACAAGAAGGGCGCTGCTGACGCGGCCCGGGGGAAGCTGTTCGCGGTGCTGATCCGCCAGATCGAGGTCTCGGCGCGCTCGGGCGGCGGTGATCCCGATACCAATGCCACGTTGCGCACGATGATCCAGAAGGCGCGCGACAACTCGGTGCCCGTCGACACCATCCAGCGCGCCATTCGCCGCGGGACCGGCGAAGAAGAAGGCGTGCAGTACGAAGCGGTGAACTACGAGGGTTACGCGCCGCATGGCGTTGCCGTCTACGTGCAGTGCCTCTCCGACAATCGCAACCGAACCGGTGCCGAGATCAAGAACATCTTCACCAAGAACGGCGGAAGCTTCGCCGAGCCCGGTGCAGTGGCGTGGCAATTCGATCGGCGCGGCCTGGTGCAGGTGCCGAAGGACGGTGTGAGCGAGGACGACCTCATGCTGCTCGCGGCCGACGCGGGCGCCGACGACGTGAGCGACGCGGGCGACGACTGGGAGGTCACCACACCGGCCACCGAGTTGCACGCGGTGCGCACCGCCATCGAGGAGTCGGGCGTGAAGGTGCGCTCCTCCGACCTCACGATGGTGCCGAGCACCACGGTCGAACTGGCCGACGAGTCGAGCGCCAAATCGGTGCTGCGGCTGGTGGACGCGCTCGAGGATCACGACGACGTCGAGGCCGTGTACGCCAACTTCGACATTCCCGAATCGGTGCTCGCCACCGTGGCCTTCTGACCAGATTCCGCTAGGTTGCCGCGCCGTATGAAGGTCTCGGTGACGGTGAACGGGCGTGCCTACGAGCACGATGTCGAGCCCCGCACGTTGCTCGTGCAGTTCCTACGCGAGCAGTGCCGGCTCACGGGCACGAAGATCGGTTGCGACACGTCGTCGTGCGGCGCGTGCACGGTGCTCTACGAGCCCGAGGGTGGCACGGGCGTGGGCAAGCTCGAGTCGGTGAAGAGCTGCACGATGCTCGCGGCCCAGGCCGACGGCGGGCGCATCACCACGATCGAAGGCCTCGCCGATGCCGACGGCACGCTGCACCCGGTGCAGCAGGCGTTCCACGATCATCACGGCTTGCAGTGCGGTTACTGCACCGCCGGCATGGTGATGGCTGCAGTGGGCTTCCTCGACGAGAACCCGGCCCCGTCCGAACGCGACGTGCGTCTCGGTCTCGAAGGCAACCTCTGCCGCTGCACCGGCTACCACAACATCGTGCAGGCCGTGCTCGCCGCGGCCGACAAGGTGCAGGCGTGATTCCCGCCAAGTTCGACTACGTGCGCGCCGACGACACCGAGGCCGCGCTGGCCGCGATCGCCGAGCACGGTGACGAAGCCAAGTTCCTCGCCGGCGGCATGTCGCTCCTGCCGTTGATGAAGCTGCGGCTCGCGACGCCCACCGTGCTGGTCGACGTGGGCCGATTGCGCGACCTCTCGTACATCCGCGACAGCGGCGACCACATCGCCATCGGCGCGCTCACTCGCCACCGCGAGGTCGAGACGAGCGACGTGCTCGCGCGCCACTGCGCGGTGCTCGCAGCCGTCGCCGGGGAGGTTGGCGACAATCAGGTGCGCCACCGCGGCACCCTCGGTGGCTCGGTCGCGCACGGCGACCCCGCGAGCGACCTTCCCGCGGCCTTGCTCGCGCTCGACGCCAACTTCGTGGCCCAGGGGCCGTCGGGTACGCGCACGATCGCGGCCGGTGACTTCTTCCAGGGTTTCCTCGAGACCGCGCTCCAACCCGACGAGCTGCTCACCGAGATTCGTGTGCCGAAGTCGGGCGCCAACGGCTTCGCGTACCAGAAGTTCAACCGTCGCGCCCAGGACTGGGCGATCGTCGGTGCGCTTGCCGCCGACGTGAACGGCGAGCAACACGTCGCGCTCGTGAACATGGGTTCCACTCCGTTGCGCGCGACCGCGGTCGAGAGCGCTCTCGCGCAGGGCGCGTCGAACGCTGACGCCGCCGAGCACGCAGCCGACGGTACCGAGCCGCCCACCGATCTCAACGCGTCGGTCGAGTATCGCGAGCACCTCGCGCGCGTGCTCGTGCGCCGCGCGCTCGAAGCCGCCAACGCATGAGCCCCTCGGGGCGCGTGGCCGCGGCCGTGCTCGCAGCTGGTCGCGGCTCCCGCCTCGACGCCGCGGCCGCGTCGGCCAAACCGTTGCTCTCGTTCCGCGGTCGGCCACTCGTGGCGCACGCGCTCGACGCCGCGGTCACGTCAGCGCTCGCTCCGGTCGTGCTCGTGGTGGGGCACGAGGCCGATGCGGTGTCGGCGGTTGCGCCCGAGGGTGTGCAGGTGGTGCACAACGATCGCTGGGCCGACGGTATCTCGTCGTCGTTGCACGCGGCGTTGCGCGCGCTGGAGCCTGAGCCGGCCGACGGCGTGGTCATCGGGCTCGCCGATCAGCCGCTCGTGGGTGCGGAGGCGTGGCGGCGCATCGGCGCCGCGTACACCGACGGCGCGACGCTCGCAGTAGCCACCTATGGCGCCAAGCGCGGTAATCCGGTGCTGCTCGCCCGCACCATGTGGCCCGACGCGCTCGAGTTGCGCGGCGACGAAGGCGCCCGGCAACTGTTCCGTGACCATGAGGTGGTCGAAGTGCCCTGCGACGGCACCGGTTCGCCCGACGACGTCGACACCCTGCAGGATCTCGAACGGATCGAGAGGATCAGCTAGTGGAAAATATCAAGGACTCGTTTCGCGTCGACACGTCGCTCGACACGACGTGGAACACATTGCTCGACATCGAGCGGATCGCGCCGTCGATGCCGGGAGCGCAGCTGCAGGAGATCGAAGGTGACGAGTTCCGCGGCATCGTGAAGGTGAAGGTGGGGCCGATCACCGCCCAGTACAAGGGCGCGGCGAAGCTCGCCAAGGTCGACGAGGCCACCCGCACGATCACGATCGACGCGTCGGGGCGCGACACACGGGGCCAGGGCAACGCCAGCGCCATGATCACGGTGGTGATGCGCGACGACAACGGCGGCACGGTCGTCGATATCGACACCGCGCTGCAGGTCACCGGCAAGGTCGCGCAGTTCGGCAGGGGAGTGATGACCGAGGTGTCGGCGAAGATCCTCAAGCAGTTCGTCGCGAACCTCGAACGCGACGTACTGAGTTCGACGCCCGAGCCAGCACCCGAAGTCGCGGCACCGGTCGCACCGGCGTCGAGCAACGGCGCGGCGGCCAGTGCAGCGCCATCCGTGCGCGTCATCGACTCACCCGAAGCTGAGCCGGTCGACCTCATGGACGCCGCCGGCGCGTCAGTGGTCAAGCGCGCCGTCCCACTCTTCATCGCGGCGCTCGTGTTGTTCGTGGTGATCCGGCGCACGCGCCGCCGACGTGGCCGCGACTGACTCATACGGCACATCGCCGCGGCGTTCTTTGGACAAAATCCGCGCTCTGGGAACGATTTTTGTCCAAAGGTCCCGCACCGACCCGGCTTCGCGTCCGCCGCGCCGCGGATCCACATGTGTCACTCATGGGGCCAGTAGGATCGAACCCGTGTTCGCAGTCGGTGCCGACGCCCCGATCCTCGGCATCGACCCCGGCGTGTCGTGCTGTGGCTACGGCGCCATCGTGCGCCGCGGCGCGCAGCCGCACGCGGTGGCCTGCGGCGTGCTGCGCACCGATCCGGCGATGCCGTTGCCGGAGCGACTCGCGCTGCTGTGGGCCGAGCTCGACCAACTCGTCGATGAGCTGCGGCCGGCGGCTGTGGTGGTCGAGCGCGTGCTGTTCCAGGTGAACGCGCGCACCGCGATCTCGGTGGGCCAGGCGAGTGGGCTCGCGCTCGTAGCTGCGGCGCGGCGCAGCATTCCCGTAGTGCAGTACTCGCCGAACGAAGTGAAGCTGGCGATCGCCGGCGACGGTGGCGCGGGCAAGCGCGAAGTGGCCACGATGGTCGCAAAGCTGCTGCGCCTCGCCGCCCCACCCAGCCCCGCCGACGCGGCCGACGCGCTCGCGTTAGCGCTCTGCCACGCCTGGCGGATGCGCGTGCCCGACGGAGGCGCGCCGAGCAGCGACCGTCTCGGCGCTGCGATCGCACACGCGTCGGCGAACGGAGCAGCCCGGGAGCGACGGAGGAGCGATACGGGTGCGGAGCGAGGCGGCGAGCGCAGTGAGCGTCCAGGCGCCCCTGGGGGCGCGAGCCGCAGGCGAGCGGGGGTGGAGGCGTGATCGGTTCCTTGCGAGGCACAGTGTTGGAGCGCACGCCTGGGGGCGAGGTGATCCTCGAGGTCGGTGGCGTCGGCTACCGCGTGCTGGTGCCGGTGAACGCGCTCCCACAGCTCACACCAGGTGCACCCGGTTTTCTCGTGACGCACTTGCACGTGCGCGACGACGCGATGGTGCTCTACGGCTTCCCCACACGCGACGAGCGCGACTGCTTCGAGGCGCTCATCACCGCGAGTGGTGTGGGGCCGAAGCTCGCGCTCGCGATCCTTTCGCTGCACTCGCCCAACGCGCTGCGCCGTTGTCTCGCCACTGACGACGTCGATGCGCTGTGCTTGGTGCCCGGGGTCGGTAAGCGCACCGCCCAACGCCTACTCGTCGACCTGAAGGCGCGCCTCGATCTTCCCGACGTCGACCTCCGCACCGACGCCGCGACTGCGGACGGCAACGGCGGTCCGGCGCGCCCGCCCGTGCGGGCCGAACTGCGGGAAGCGCTGGAATCGCTCGGTTACGGCGTCGACGAGATCCGCACGGTGCTCGCCGACGTGCCCGACGACGCCACAGTCGAGAGCGCCCTGCGCGACGCCCTCCGCACCCTCGGAGCGCGTCGCTGATGGCGCAATTTAAGACGAGCGAAGCAGCCGAGGAGCGACGGAGGAGCGAGATCGGTGCGCAGCGAGGCGGCGAGCGCAGCGAGCGTCCGAATGCCCCTCGGGGCGCGAGCGCACGCGAGCGGGGGTGGTCGTGACTCGGGAAGAGATGCTCCAGCCGGACGCGAGTGATCCGGTGGAGGCGGCCGAGGAGACCACGCTGCGGCCGCGGCGCCTCGCCGAGTTCATCGGTCAGCCCGCGCTCAAGGAACACCTCGAGATCATGCTGGGCGCGGCCAGAGCGCGTGGCCAGGCCGTCGACCATGTGCTGCTCGCCGGACCGCCCGGCCTCGGCAAGACGAGCATGGCGCAGATCATCGCGGTCGAGATGGGTTCGCGTATCCAGCCCACGAGCGGGCCCGCGCTGGAACGGGCCGGCGACCTCGCGGCGATCCTCACGAACCTCGACGACGGCGATGTGCTGTTCATCGACGAGGTGCACCGCTTGCCCCGCCCGGTCGAAGAGGTCCTCTATCCGGCGATGGAGGACTTCCAGCTCGACATCGTGATCGGCAAGGGACCTACCGCGCGCTCGATCCGCATCGACGTGCCGCGCTTCACGCTTGTGGGCGCCACCACGCGCACCGGCCTCATCACCGGACCGTTGCGCGACCGGTTCGGGTTCGTTGCGCGGCTCGACTACTACACGCCCGACGATCTCGCCACGATCGTCACTCGCACCGCCACGATCCTGGGCGTCGCGCTCGGACGTGGCGGCGCCGACCAGATAGCAGGCCGCAGCCGCGGCACACCGCGCATTGCCATCCGGTTGTTGAAGCGCGTGCGCGACTACGCCGAGATGCGCGGCGACGGCACCGTCGACGCGCGCACGGCGCTCGCCGCACTCGAGCTGTTCGAAGTGGACGAGCTGGGTCTCGACAAGGTCGACCGGGCGATCCTCACCGCGCTGTGCTCGACGTTTGCGGGCCAGCCGGTGGGTTTGGGCACGTTGGCCGTGGCGGTCGCCGAGCAGCCCGACACCGTCGAAGACGTGTACGAGCCCTACCTGCTGCAACACGGGTTGCTGCAGCGAACGCCGCGCGGCCGTGTGGCCACCGCGGCGGCATTCGCGCACCTCGGCTTGCCGATCGCCGCACCGAACCCCGAGACTCGGGGCCTGTTCGATGCGGGCGACGAGGAGTCTCGATGAGCGATGTCACGTACGAAGTCAACGACAAAATCGCGCACGTCACGATCGACCACGGCAAGGCGAACACGCTGTCGAGCGAGGTGGTGGCCGCGCTCGACGCCGCGCTGACGCGCGCCGAGCAGGCCGGGCCCGACGAGGTGGCCGCGATGATCATCACGGGGAAGCCGGGTTTCCTCTCCGGCGGCTTCGACCTCGAGGAGATGCGCACCTCGGCCGAGTCGGCCTTCCGTCTCACCACCAAGGGCGGTTCGCTGTTCACGCGCTTCTTCGGCTCCGACGTGCCCGTGGTGGTGGCGTGCACCGGTCACGCGATCGCGGCCGGCGCGCTGATGCTGCTGAGTGCCGACGAGCGCATCGGGGCGCGCGGGGCGTTCCGCATCGGTCTCATCGAGACGCAGATCGGCATGGTGGTGCCGCGCTGGGCCACCGAGCTGTCGGAGGAGCGGCTGTCCCGCCGCCACTACCAGCTCGCCACGGTCGGTGCCCGTATCTACGACCCCGACAGCGCGCGCGACGCCGGCTTCCTCGACGAGGTCGTCGAACCCGACGAGCTGGCCGCCCGGGCGACCGAAGCCGTCCAGTATTGGGCCGGGCTGCCACGCGCGGCCTACGTCGGTCAGCTCAAGCGCCACCGCGCCGACCGGCTGCGACGCCTCGACGAGGCCATCGTGGCCGATCGCGGCGCTTTGTACTCCCTGAGTGTTTGACACGGGGTTGACGCAAGTCGCCGGGGTCGCGCCCGATAGATTCTCAGGGCTCACTTCCGCCCGAATTCCCCGCCGTCCCTGGGTGATGACTCGTGCAAGCCCTGCTGCTGATCCCCCTCGTGGCGATCCCATTCTTCTTGCTCTTCGTGCTGCCGCAGCGCCGTCAACTGCGCGCCGTGTCGGAGATGCAGGCGCGGATCGTGCCGGGCGACGAGATCGTCACCACCTCGGGAATTTTCGGGCGTATCGTCAGTCTCGACGTCGACACCGCCGAGCTGGAGATTGCCCCGTCCACCACCGTCACGATCGCCCGCCGGGCGATTGGGCGGCTCGTGGCTGACCTGCCCGTACCGGCCCGGCCGAGTGTGATCGACGCCCCGCCTGCCGAACAGCCGGTTGACGATCCCAAGGGCGAACGATCGGCATGAACCGCAAACCCATACTCCTGGTCCTCACCGTCGTGATCGTGATCTCGGCGTTCATCGGCACCCTCGCGTCGGGCAAGCGCCCGCAGCTCGGCCTCGACCTGCGCGGCGGCATCTCGGTGCTGCTGTTCCCCGTGAAGGGCACCGACCCGTCGCTGCTCGACACGGCCCGTCAGATCATCGAGAACCGCGTGAACGCGCTCGGTGTGGCCGAGCCCGAGGTGAGCCGGCAGGGCAACGAGATCGAGGTCGACCTGGCCGGCGTGCACAACCGCCAGACCGCGCTCGACACGATCGGCAGCACCGGCGAGATGCAAAACCGTGAGGAGCTCGGCTCGCTCCTCGTGGGTCAGGCGATCCCCGACACCACGACCACCACCACGAAGCCGGGCACCACGACCACCACCAAGCCGGGCGCCACCACCACGATCAAGCCCGGTGCCACCACCACCGCTCCGGCCGCAACCACCACCACTGCGGCACCCGCCACCACCACGACGGCTGCGGCGACCACCACGACCAAGCCGAAGTCGGCCGCGGCGGCGGGCGCCACCACCACGACCACGCCCGGCAACACCACGACCACCACGAACCTCGTGCCCACGGGCAAGACGTGCAAGAGCCTCGTGAACGAGAAAACGCCGCCGGGCCCGACCGCCACCGGCTGGTTCTGGGACCAGGTCGGCAAGACCGGCGCGCACAAGCAGTGCTACCTGCTCGGGCCGAACTTGCTGCCTGGCACCGCGGTCTCGGCAGCCTCCGCGATCTACGACCCGAGCCAGGGTGGCTGGGGCGTGAACGTCACGTACAAGGGCAACCAGTTCGTGGACAAGATCGCCGGCCCGTACGTGAACAAGCAGGTTGCGATCGTGCTCGACAACGCGGTGATCAGCGACCCGGTGATCAATCCCGGCATCACCGGCAGCGACGTGCGCATCTCGGGCAACTTCGGCCAGAGCGAGGCGCACAGCCTTGCGCTCGCGCTGCGTTACGGCTCGCTGCCGGTGAAGTTCGACCAGTCGCAGGAGACCGTGCAGGACGTATCGCCCACGCTCGGAAGCAATCAGCTGACCGCGGGTATCGCAGCCGGGATCATCGGCCTCATCCTCGTGGCGATCTACATGTTCGTCTTCTACCGGGTGCTCGGCATGGTCGTGTGGTTCGGCCTCGCGCTCACCGGAATGGTGCTCTTCACGATGGTCACGTGGCTCGGCGAGTGGCAGGGGGTCACGCTCACGCTCGCCGGCGTCACGGGCATCATCGTGTCGGTGGGTGTCACGGTCGACTCCTATGTCGTGTTCTATGAACGTTTGAAGGACGAGGTGCGCACCGGCAAGACCGTGCGCTCCTCGATCGAAGTCGGCTGGAAGAAGGCGTGGCGCACGATCGTTGCCGCCGACGCCGTCGCGCTGATCGGTGCCGGCGTGCTCTACATCCTCACGATCGGCTCGGTGAAGGGCTTCGCTTACTTCCTTGCCCTGTCCACCATCGTCGACCTCGTACTCGCGTGGTGCTACATGCATCCGTTGGTGGCGCTCATGGCGCGCCGACCGGGGCTGGTCAAACAGCCGGGCCTCGGTGTTGCAGCTGGTCTCGACGTGGCGACGAGGACTGTCGTATGAACTCCTGGGGGCGCGAGGCGCCGGTCTCGACGTGCGCTGCGAAGCACGTACGTGGTGTAGGAGACGAGCGGGGGTGGGAATGACGTCCACTCTCGAGAGTCCGCCCGAGCAGACTCCCGGTTTGCCCGGCACGCCGGGTGTCGACCGCCGCCATCGCTTCTCCGACTTCCGCCACGAGCGGACGAACTTCGACTTCCTGCGCCACGGCCGCGCCTACATCGCGATGTTCCTCGTCGTGGTGCTCGGTGGCGCGCTCGCGCTGGCGATCCGCGGCCTGAACCTCGGCATCGACTTCACCGGCGGTGTGTCGTGGGAGGTCGACGTGGCCAACGGCGTGCACGGCAGCGTGCCGGGCGTGCAAACGGTCATCAACAAGCTGAACATCGGCGACTACAAGGCCACCCTCAGCACGAACCCGTCGAACGGCAAGAAGACGATTCGTGTGCAAGCCAAGATCGTCGACAACGCGAGCGACAAGATCACGAAGGCGATCGCGCTGGCCACGGGCGCCAAGACGAGCGACGTCAGCAACACCCAGATCGGCGAGAGCGAGTCGTTCACCGTCAGTGCGTCACATCCACCCGACAAGGCCAAGGTGCTCGCCGCGGTCGATGCGACCAAGATCTACAAGGGCACGCCGATCGTCGAGATCAACAAGAACCAGGCCACGGTCACGTTCGGCTCGATCCCGAGCAGTCGTGACAACGTCACCAACGCGCTGGCGAAGTATGCGGGTGTGAAGGCCTCGGACGTGAGCATCAGCACCGTCGGTCCCACGTGGGGTGGCGAGGTGTCGCACAAGGCGATCGTCGCCCTGTTCGTGTTCTTCCTCGTGCTCGCGCTTTACCTCGCGATCCGCTTCGAGGTGAAGATGTCGGTGGCCGCGATCATCGCGGTGGTCCACGACATCATCTTCACGGTCGCGGTCTACGCGCTCACGCAGTTCACCGTGTCGCCGGCCACGGTCACCGCGTTCCTCACCATCCTCGGTTTCTCCTTGTACGACACCGTCGTCGTGTTCGACAAGATCAGGGAGAACCAAGCCACGCTGGCCACAACCGGACGCGGCACCTATCGCGAGATGGCGAACCGCTCGCTCAACCAGGTGCTGTTGCGTTCGCTGTCGACGTCGTTTGTCGCCCTCATGCCAGTGGTGTCGCTGCTCGTGGTCGGCTCCGGTTTCTTCGGGGCCACCGCGTTGCAGGACTTCGCGCTCGCACTGCTCGCCGGTCTCTTCGTCGGTTCCTACTCGTCGATCTTCGTCGCCACGCCGATTCTTGTGTGGTGGAAGGAGAAGGAACCGCAGAACCGCGCCCTCATCGAGCGGCGCGACGCCCGTGCTCGTGCGGACGCGCGCAGTGCGGCCAAGCCGGTTCCGGTGAAGGCCGCAGCAACCGCTGTTGCACCAGTGCGGCGCACTCCTGTGGTCACCCCTGCGGCGATGGGAACACCCGCAGAAGAGGGCGACGAAGAGGTGGCCGAGGCCGCCGATGTGCCCACCGAATGGGACACCACGGGCGTTCCTGGCCCGCCGCCCGTGCGCCGCACCGGCCCCACCCCGCGCCCGCGCCAGCAACGCGGCAAGAAGCGCAAGTAACGCCGCGCCAACCGGGCGGTTGGCGCGCGTGTTATCCGGCGGCTTTGGCCTCGAGGGCTTCGACGCGGGCTGCGAGCTCGGCGATCACTTCGGCGAGTTCGATCGAGAGTTCGGCGACGATCGCGAGCACCACGGCCGTCACTTCTGCGAGCTCTTCCTCGTGGACCTGAGAGTTGCCGCGATGCATCGCGGCGTGGAGCCGCTGCCGCACGTGTTCGTTCTGCATGGCGGCGCACCATAGACCTGCGTGCTGAGCGGTCATGGGTCACGTCGACACTCGGCGGAGCCTCGTCCGAGCGGCGGCGTGTGTACGGTTCGCGGCATGGCGGGTGGGTCCGGCAGGTGCCGGCTGCGACGGGTGGCTTCGACGTTGTGCATCGCCGCGCTCGTTGGGGGAGTGCTGGCGAGTGCCGCGGTGAGCGCGCCGGCGGTGAGCGCGGTCACGTATCAGGACTGGCCGATGTTCCTGCAGAACTCCAGCCGGACCGCGGCCACCGTCGACCCGAACCTCACGGCGGCCGAGGCGCCGTTGTTGAAGTTGAAGTGGTCGCTCCGCGCGGGCGGGCCGATCGCCGCGTCGGCATCAGTGGTGGGCACCAGCGCCTACGTCGGCGCGTGGGACGGCGACGAGTACGCGGTCAACACGAACACGGGCGCGGTGATCTGGAAGCAGTTCATCGGCCAGGACGTCGACGCGAACTGCGCCCCGGAGACGCTCGGGGTCACTTCGACGGCCACGGTGGTGAATGGCGTGGTGTACGTGGGCGGCGGCGACGGCTACTGGTACGCGCTCGACGCCGGCACCGGCGCGGTGCTGTGGAAGGTGTTCACCGGCGACACATCGCAGGGTTACTACAACTGGTCGAGCCCGCTGATCGTGGGCAACGACGCGTACATCGGCACGGCAAGTAACTGCGACGAGCCGCTGACGCGAGGTTCGCTCCTCAAGCTCGACCTCACGACCCACACGGTCGTCGCCACGTACTACTTCGTCCCGCCGGGCCAGATCGGCGGCGGTGTGTGGACGTCGCCCACGTACGACGCCACGACGAACACAGTGTTCGTTTCGACAGGAACCCTCGACGATCCGTCGCAGACTCAGTCGCAGGCGCTCGTGGCGCTCGACGCCACCACGCTCGCGTACAAGAGCTCGTGGCAGCTGCCTGCGTTTCAAGCGATCGGCGACGCCGACTGGGGAGCCACGCCCACCCTGATCACCGATCCTGCGGGTGACCAACTGCTGGCCGCGGCGAACAAGAACGGCATTCTCTACGTGCTCGACCGCAACAACCTCGCGGCGGGCCCGGTGTGGGAGCACCAGATCGCGATTCCCGGCGCGTGCCCCACGTGCGGCGACGGCTCCATCTCGTCGGGCGTATTCGCCAACGGCGTGTTGTATTACGCGGGCGGTCACGCGCTCCAGAACGGGCACGGGTCGGGCGGGTCGATCAGCGCGTTCGACCCCGCTACCGGCAACCTGCTCTGGACCCGCCAGACCGACAGCTCGATCATCGGTGCTCCCGCCTACGTGAGCGGAATGGTCGCCTACGCCGAGGGTTCGACGTTCGAAGTGGTCGACGCCACGAACGGAAAGCTGCTGTATTCATACGCGCTTCATGCAACCGTGGTCGCGGCGGTGTCCTTGGCGCGCAGCCAGTTCTACGTCGGCGGGCTCGACGGTGGGCTCTACGCATTCGGCCTCGGTGCCGCGCCGACCGCACCACCCGCTGATCCCAACTGTCCGAGTGGCTTTGCGTGCCGCGACATCGGATCGCACGCAGCCGGATCACAATCATCGAAGGCCGGCGTGTTGACGGTTACGGCAAGCGGTACCGCGATCACCGGCGCGGCCGACCAGTTCCGATCGATCGGCCAGGCGGTGATCGGCGACTCGCAGTCGAGCGTGACCGTCGCGCAACAGAGCTCGCAGAGCACTCCCGCGCAGGCCGGCCTGATGGTGCGCCAGCAGTACGGCTCGAGCACCGACGTCGGTTCGCCGTTCTTCGCGGTGCTGGCGTCGCCGAACGACGTCGTGAACGGCTCCAAGGTCGCCGACGTGAGCGTGTGGTATCGCAGCGTGTACGGCAAGGCGCCCGTGCGGATCGCTCGACGGGTTGCGGCAAACCGGCCGGTGTCGCTGATGATCCAGCGCAGCGGGAACCTCTTCTCCGCGGGTATCTCGTTCGACGGCGTACATTTCCAACTGATTCCGGGTGGGTCGGCGCGTGTCGACCTTCCTGCCACCACGCTGCAGGGCCTCGCCGTGAACTCGGGTTCGTCGACGGTGAAGGGCACCGCCGGGTTCACGAACCTG
>DASXZO010000019.1:0-65833 GCA_036501845.1 Acidimicrobiia bacterium
CGGCGCGAGCAGACAACGCCGCGGTCTGGACTGGGCGCGAGATGCTCGTGTGGGGCGGCGACACCAGCGACGCCGGCGCGAAGACAAACGACGGTGCGGCATACAACCCCACGACAAACCGTTGGCGCATGTTGCCTCGCGCCCCGTTACCGGCCGAGGCGGACACGGTCGCGGTGTGGACCGGGTCGCGCGCACTCTTCGTGAGTAACAGCGACGCACGCGCCGCGACCTACGACCCCGACACCAACCGGTGGAGTTCCGTTCCTGCACCCGCGCTTCCCCGCCATACGAGCGTGCGGTGGGTCCAGTCCGTCGCGCTCGGAACAAGTGACGCAGCGATCGGCTGGCTGCAATGGGAGTACGCCGTTCGGACTGCACCGAACGAAGGCAGCATCAGCTCCGGCGCCGAGATGTTCGAATACGACGCACACACCAACCGCTGGCGTACACGCCCGCTGCCTCGGGATGCCGTGACGAATCCACACGAGGCCTTCTGGACCGGCTCCGCCGTGCTCGTCCGCGGCGATCACCAGACGTGTGGGGATTGCTCTGGCACCCCCGAGAATGAAATGAGCGCATCATTCGACCCGCGAACGAACACGTGGACTCCCCTGCCGAAAGATCCGCTGACGGCAGGTCTCATCGGATCCGACAACCTCAACTCGGCCTGGACGGGCAGCGCGTTGTGGTCGATCAACGGCCTTTCTGAGGAGACGGCGCCGCACGCCGAGGTCGGGCCGGGCGATACCACGCTGTACGACGCGACCACTCACACGTGGTCACGATTGCCGCGTGCACCCGGCGCGTGCGAAGGCAAACCGGCGTGGACCGGCAGCGAGGTCCTGATGTTGTGCCAGCGGATTGGCGTGCACGGACCGCCCGGAAACGCGTCTGGCATCGTGTGGATCGCGATCGACAGGACGGCAGCGTTGCGGCGCACCGTCAACGCCTTCCTCGACGCGCATCCGAAGCTCCGCGACCGTGGCCTGTTCCGCTTTGACGCCAACGACTGGGTGCTGATCACCGACGGCCCGCCGATCCGAACCATCGACAAGGCGTTGCTGTGGAGCGCCGGCGGCCCCCTGTTCCGCTGGGACGGGACGCGGTGGACCATTGCTGCCGGCACTTGGTCGACGTCCGTCGATCGGTGTTTCTCGGCCGGCGGGGAGTCGCTCGCGATCCTGCATCGTGGACACGACGAGAACGATGGAAAGAGCGACTACATGTTCGCCGTCACCTTCGATCCAGGGTTGCGCATTCAGGAGCGAGTCGGCGCGCATTGGGAGACATTGCCAACCGTCGGCGGCGTCTACTTCGCTCTGCGGCAACCCCAGTCACTGCTGCTCGATGACGGACAACTGCGTCCCGTCGACCAACACGGTCACGTGCCCGCGTGCTTCGCGGACAACGGGAACGCGCGTCAATAGGAGCGCGAACGCCGGGTGCGGCGGGGTCATTCTGCGCCTGTTCCGAAATGCGACCGCCTTGCGTGTCGGGTACGGATTGGGTTCGGAGAGAGTTCCAAAAAAACCTCCGGGATTGCTGGGTTTTCGGGGTTCTGTTGTCTCACCCCCCTGTCATGATGAGGGTGTGAGTGGGGCGACGATCTTCGAGCAACTCGATGGCGTGAACGACGTGCTCGCGTCGATCGCCGAAGACTTCGATGGCGATCTGTTCACGGGGAAGCAGGCGCAACGGATCGTGTGCGCCGCGGCGGATATCGAACGGTTCGCGGTGGCGTTGAAGGCCCTGGCGATGCGGCGTGTGGATCAGACCGACGCCTGGAAGTCCGATGGTGCACGCTCGCCGGAGTCGTGGTTGGCGAACAAGACCGGCACGACCAAGAGCGACGCGCATGGCACGGTCGAGTTCGGCGCGCAGCTCGACGATCTGCCGCAGGTCGCGGCCGCGGTACGCAAGGGCCAGCTTTCACCCGGGAAGGCGAAGATGATCGCCGGCGCCGCCAGTAAGGACCCCGACTCCGAAGCCGGGCTTGTCGCTCTCGGCAAGACCGGGTCGATGACGGCACTCAAGAATGAGTGCGTCGCGGCGCGTCAGCGGGGTGTGGGTGAGGACGCGACGGCGCGGATCCATGCGCGGCGTTCGCATCGTTCCTGGATCGACGAAGAGGGCGCGTTCCGTTACCAGGGAGTGATGCCCGTCGAGATGGGCGCCAAGTTCAAGGCCGCGCTCGACGGGTTCACCGACCAGGTGTTCCAAGACGCCCGCCGCGCCGGCGTCCGCGAACCGTACGAGGCCTATGCCGCCGACGCCGTCATCCGCATGGCCGAAGCCGCCACCACCAACACCACCCCACACGGCGACGATGATGGCCCGACGCCAGCGGCGCCGAAGTACACCGCGTCGCGGGTGCATCTCGTGATCCACGTCGACGCCGCAGCCTGGGAACGCGGATATACGTGCCCGGGCGAGACGTGCGAAGTCGCCGGCGTCGGCCCCATCGACGTCGCGAGCGCCAAACGCATGTGCGGCGACGCGATCGTCGACATCGTCGTCAGCAAAGGCGTCGACGTCCGCACCCTCGCGCATGCGGGCCGCACCGTCACGAAGGCCCAATACGCCGCACTGATCGCGGAGGGTTACGAGTGCAACGTCGAAGGCTGCGGCAACACCCGCAACCTCGAGATCGATCACCTCGGCAACGGCTGGGCCGTCGACCATCACACCTGCAACGGCGAACTCGCGTTCAAATGCGGGCACTGCCACGACCTCAAGAGCCACAAACACTGGACCGACGGCCCTTGCCTCCCCAACGGCAAACGCAAGCTCAACCCGCCCGCCAGCCGACCACCACCTGACGACGGATAAAACGACAGCCCCGCGACCGCTCGCTCAGATCACGCGGGTAGGCCGTCGCTCAGGTCGTCGGCGCGGTAGCGCGCGACCCAGTCGGCCGAGAGGTCGTCGGCTTGGCGGCGCATAGGGCCGCGCTCGCCGGGTTCGCGTGGATCGATGCCGAGGGCGTCGAGCACTCGCCCGACGGTGGCCGCGCGACTGTCGACGAACTCCTCGTAGATCACGCGGATGGGTTCGCGGCCGGTGGCGTGGAACCAGTCTTCCCAGCGCGCGTCCCAGCGGTGAAGTTCGTCGACGAGGTACTTCAGCGCGCGGTAGTCGTATGCGACGGTGCCGTCGCCCGCAGTCGCTTCCACCTCGTTGCGCCAGTGCTGGGTCTGGATCGCCTTCCACAACGACACGGCCTGCGCCACCTTGTCGCGGCGGCGTACGAACACGATCTCGAGCTTCGGGAACACGACGTCGAGCGCGTCGGTGAAGTTGAGTGCGCCGAGACCGGGGAGCTCAGCGATGCGCTCGCGGAAGTCGTCGAAGTAGTTCCACATCATCTTGGCGCCGAAGACGCCATTCGTGGACGTTCCTCGCTGCACCGCGTAGGTGAACCAGCCCTCGAACTCGCCGGCCTTCTCGGGCGACCCGAACTGCAGCGGCGGCAGGCCGGCCACGACGTCTGCGAGCCGCTCGTCACGGAAGTATTCGCGCGGTTGGCGCGGCAGCCCACTGGCGCGCAACGTCTCGAAGAATTCCTCGGGCACCCCCGCCACCTCGGTGCCTTTGAGCAACTCGCACAGCAACGTGCTGCCGCTGCGCTGGGTGGCACACACCAGATACGCGATGCCCTCGACCTTCGGCGCCGCCGGACTCATCAGACCTCCACCGCTTCGACCGATGTTGCATGGGAGCGACGTAGCGTCGCCATGACTATGACTGCGCCGAACATCCTCTACCTGCACTCACACGACACCGGTCGATACGTGCAGCCGTACGGCTACCCCGTACCGACCCCGAACATCCAGCATCTCGCTGACCAAGGTGTGCTCTTCCGACAGGCCTTCTGCTCGGCGCCGGTGTGCTCGGGTTCGCGCGCTTCGCTGCTGACGGGCCAATCGACCCATGCCACGGGCATGCTCGGTCTCGCACACCGCGGCTACCGACTGACGCATCCCGAGCGACACCTGGTGCACACGCTGCGCGCGGGCGGCTACTGGTCGGGCCTGATTGGTGAACAACACCTGTCGGTGGACCCGCGCGACGTCGGTTACGACTACGTGGAGGACCTCGACACCACCAAGGTGAGCGACGTGGCGCCCGCGGCGTGCCGTTTGATCGGCGAGCGCGCCGAACAAGACGGCCCGTTCTTTCTGTCGGTGGGCTTCTTCGAGACCCACCGCGAGTACTTCGAGCCCTCGTCGGTACGCGACACGCTGTATTCGCGCCCGCCGGACAACATCGCCGACACACCGGCGACGCGACGCGACATGGCTTCGTTCAAGGCCAGCGCGCGGTCGCTCGACCAAGGCGTGGGCGCGGTGCTCGAGGCACTCGATCGTTACTCGCTCGTCGACAACACGCTCGTGGTGTTCACCACCGATCACGGGCTGGCGTTCCCCGATGCCAAGTGCACGATGTACGACCGCGGCATCGGCGTGTTGCTCATCATGCGCGGCTCGGGTGGTTTCGTCGGTGGGAAGGTGCACGACGGACTCGTCAGTCATCTCGACGTGTACCCCACGTTGTGCGATGTCGCGGGAATCACGCCACCGACGTGGCTCGAAGGCGCGTCGCTCGCGCCGCTCGTGCGCGGTGAAGTCGACGAGATCCGCGACGAAGTGTTCGCCGAGGTCACGTTCCACGCTGCCTACGAACCGCAGCGCGCGATCCGCACGAACCGCTACAAGTACATGAAGCACTTCGACGACTCGCGCCCCCAACGCGTGCTCGCCAACGTCGACGACGGCCTCACCAAGGACACGTTGCTCGCCGCCGGTTGGGCCGACGTGGATCCGGCGATGGAGGCGCTCTTCGACCTCGCGCTCGACCCCAGCGAAGGCCACAATCGCATCGACGATCCCGCGCTCGCGCCGGTGCTTGGCGATCTGCGCGAGCGCTTGCACGCGTGGATGGTGCGCACGTGCGATCCGCTCCTCGATGGGCCGGTCGCGCCCGCGCCGGGCACCGCGTACAACACCGTCGATCAGGTGTC
This sequence comes from Acidimicrobiia bacterium, assembly GCA_036501845.1. Taxonomy (GTDB): domain Bacteria; phylum Actinomycetota; class Acidimicrobiia; order IMCC26256; family PALSA-610; genus JBBREP01. Next base: position 5,021 of record DASXZO010000019.1, read on the forward strand.
GCCCAACGAGCCGACGACGCCGCCGACCGACTTCAGCCTCACGCACACCCGCCGGCGGCGCGGACTCGCGCCCAGCGGTCACGAGATCAACTGACATCAACACACGTGCACCACGTCCCGCCATGGGGCGCCCACCTCCTCGCCTCCGTAAATACAGCTAGACGATCAATTTTGTGCAGAATAGCGTGATCGTCACATTCGAGGTGGATGGCGACTTCGTCGACGCTCGGGGCCGACGACCGCAGGCGTTACTTGATCCGGTACGAATACGGGAAGCGGGCCAGCTGGTCGCCGGTGTCGGTGATCGGGTTGAAGGCGTCGACGTCAAGGAAGCCGCTCACCGTCGTGCCCGACGACCCGCTCGGCGTGAACGTGACCGGGATGTCGGCCGACTGCCCGGGCTCGAGCTTCAGCGGTGAGAAGCCAGAGGCTGCCCCGGTGGAGACGAGCCACACATCGCCAGTGGGTGAACTGACCGCCGAATCGAAACCATTCGCTTGGACGGTGGCGGCGACAGTGGCGGTGCCGGCCGGAGCCGCAGCAGGGAACGGACCTTCTTCGGCCGGGTTGGCCGCCCATGTTCCCGGCGAGATCTGTGGTGCCGAGTAGGCAACCGAGGGCGACGTGCCGGGCGGGGATTCGATGTCGGGATCGCCGGAGGACTGCTGCACGTCCATCTCGATCGGGAGACTCGCCGTGGCCGCGAACGTGATCGCGCTGGAGTGCGTCGGGACGAGGAAAATCGGCGACGGTTCTCCCGACACCGGTAGGGACACCGTGGTGGGGGTGAGCCCCTTCAACGGCATCGCCGTCGACGACGCGGTGCGCGGATCGACGAAGAACCACTTCTCGGCGGAGCCCGAGTTCGTGACATGGATCGTCGCCTGCGTCGGCGTGCCGGCACGAAGCGCAACGGCGTGGGGAACGTGGGTGGCGGTGACGGTATTCGCCTTCAGGCTGATCGAGCCGGTGAACGGTTCTTCGATGTTCTGGCCCGGATTGCCGTCCTGCATCGCGAGGATGAGGGTCCACAGACCGTGCGTCGGGTTGTGCTCGAAGAACTGCATGCCCTTCTGCAGGCCTCCCGACGGTGCCGCCGTGGTCTGGATGTCGACGGGCTGCAGGTTCGGGTCGACGAGGAATCCGTCGACGCTGTAGCCGGTGTCCTGCAGATTCACCGAGATGCCGAGCCCTGGCCTCGCGGTCGGCACGGTGAACTGGAAGATCTCGTTGTCACCACCGAGTACCGCTCGACCGTTCCCGCCGGTGAGCACTCCGGCGAACGTGCCGGCACCCTGCGAGATGCGCACGTCGGCGCGCAGCGTGATCGGAATCCCACTGTCGTCGGGGCCGCCCGTGTTCATGCGCAGGTCGCCGGCGAAATCGCCGGCCGCGGGCGGGTATGGGGCGATGACCTGGAAGCTGCCGGTGGCGCCAGGAGCAAGCTTGATGTGCGTGGGCGCGACGCGACCAGCCGACACGAACTTCTGGCTGACCAACGAGAACTGGACCGAGCCCGTGACTTCGGTGGGGTCGTGGCGCGTCCAGATCACGACCGTCCACTGACCGGGCGCGGGATCGTGCACGTCGACTTCACCGAAACCCGTGTTGCCCTGCGGCAGGGAGTAGGCCGCGATGTTGCCCGACGGGTCGAACAACGTGAGGCGGGCGCGCGCGTTGCCATTGTCGGCGTCGTCCCACGTGATGCGACCGTCGAGGCGGCCGGTACCGGACGGCACCGTGAAGAGGTGCTTTACGTAACCGGTTTGGTTGCCGAATTGGTCGGTGAACGAGGGATCCGAGTCGGAGAGCCCTACCGAGCCCGACTCGGACACGAGCGGTGTGGCACTGAGCGTCTGGATCGTGGGCGTCACGGTCTGCGCAGTGCTCCCGGCGTTGGTGACGCTGATCCGGAAGACCTTCGACGCGCCGGGCGCACCGGTCGCCGACAGGCTCGACGTGCTCTCGAGCAGCGCATTACCCACCGCAGTCGGCGAGCCGTTGGTGTCGTGGATCGACTCGGCGAGTTGCACCGCCTTCAGTGCGTTGACGAGGCCCGCGCCTTGCTCGTCGGCAGGCGCGTGGAGGTCGGTGGCGGTGCTGGTGATGATCTGCTTCACGAGCGCCGGCGTCGGGAGCACACCGTTGTGCGTGTGCGCGTACGCCTCGTCGACCAGCGCGACGGTGCCAGCCGTGAGTGGTGCCGATTGGCTCGTGCCGCTGAACAACTCCACATCCGAAGGATTGCCCGTGTCGTCGCGGCAGCCGCCGTACATGGCTGTGTTCGGCGTGCACACCGCCCAGTTGGCCTCGCCGGGGGCAACGACCGTGACGGTGCCGGGTCCGTACATCGTCTGGCCGCTCGATGAGAGCGACGAGATGTTGTTCGACTCCCACCCGCCCGTGCCGAGCTGGATGGCGTTCGCGGTGGTCTGCGCGTAGATCTGGTACGACGTAGTTGCGCCCACCGAGATCACGCTCGGGTTGCTCGCGGGCGACTCGATCGTGTTGTTCGATCCGGCATCAGCCGAGCTCACGGTGACCGTCACGCCGGCGGCAACGGCCGCTTGGTCGGCGAGCGAGATGGGGTCGTTCTTGGTGTCGGGATACGGATCGCCGCCGAACGATTCGTTGAGCACGTTCACGTGATCGGTGTTGACCGCATAGTCGATCGCCTGGACGAAGTACGACGAGTACGCGGTGTTGAACTCGCCGAACACCTTGAGGCCGTAGAGCGTCGCGCCCGGAGCGACGCCGAGCACGCTGATGTCGCACGGAGCGCTCAACGGATTCGCGCCGAAATTGCTGACGTCGTAGCTCTGGCGGCCCTGCGCGGCGATTGCCGACGCGTCGCCGAAGGCCTCCGAACCGTCGGTGATCTCGCCCGGACCTTCACCACTGAAGTCTTGGTAGTCGGCGAACACGTGCTGGCCGTTGGCGCGAATGAAGTCGGGGTTGTTGATGTCGATGCCGTCGGCGATGAACCCCACCTTCACGCCGGTGCCGTCCACGATGTTCTGCGCCGCGGGCGCATCGGATCCAGCTTGGTCGGCCGCGTTCATGAGCTGGAGCGCCTCGGGCTCGACGAGCGGCGGCGATCCCGGGCTCGGGCAGACCTGCTGCGATCCGTCGTCAGGATTCGCGGCGAGGCCCGACTGCACGTGCGGGCGGGCTGTGGTTGCCGGCTTCGTCGGCCGCGCCGCCCGTTCCGGCAGCGGCGCGCCCTTGATGATCTTGTCGGGCACCACTGCCTGCACCGCGGCGTTCTGCTGCAAGTGCGCGATCTCGGCCGGCGTGATCGTGGCCGAGATGGCATTGATCGCCGTGTAGCTCTGCACCCGCGTGGCATGCACCTGGGTGAGCTCGGCACGGATCGGCGACTGGTCGGCGCGCACCGCTGCCGACCGGGCGGCGACGGCACCGGATGCTCGGCCGGCGAGTGACGAGTGCTGATTGCGCAGGATGATGATCGAGCGCTGGGGCGCGCCGCGTTCGAGCGTGGCGACCTCACTCGGAGTGAGCGCTCCGCTCACGCTCGGCTTCTCGGCTGCGGCCGAGGCAATTGGTGCAGCGACGGCGACCGCGAGCACCGCGGCCGCCACGACGGCTCCTCGCCGATGGCGCATGTTCCACCCCTGTCCGCCCGCGCTGCTGTGCAGCACACCGACCCCGCGTGGCCAACATAGCGCCGGCGCAAGAGCGACGAAATTGGCCCACCGCAATGATCCTGAGCCGAACTTGAGACCCTTTCCCCACTGGCCACATCCGTCACGAACCCCGGTCTGTTCGTGCATTTTGTGACCGATCGAGTTACCTTTTTGTAGCCACGCACCCACCCTGTGTGGCTGAAGGGATCAGAATCATGCTCCGCCGCCCGCTCTCGGCCGCCTTGACCATCGCCCTCGCCTCGATCGCGACCATCGCCGCCGTCGCCCCCAGTACCGCCCACGCCGGTGGGCCGACCGTCCACGCCGGGCTGACCAGCGACGACGCGGCCCCGAGCTGCTGGGCCATCAAGCAGAGCTTCCCGTCGAGCCCGAGCGGGCTCTACTGGCTCGAGACGGCCGCGCTCGTGCAGCCGCAGCAGTTCTACTGCGACATGACCACAGACGGTGGCGGGTGGGTCCTCGTCGGTCGTGGCCGCAACGGTTGGAAGTGGAAGGAGACCGGCCAGAACAGCGCCGCGAACCTCCGCGCCACGATCACCGGTGAAGGCGCCTTCGCGCCCGCCACGCTGCCCGACAAGGTGGTGAACGGCCTCCTCGCCGGGACCCGTCCCGACCAGCTCCAGGACGGCATCCGCATCATCCGCGCCACCAACTCCAACGGCACCAGCTCGCAGGAGATGCGCTGGAACCTCACGAACACGGCCACCTGGACGTGGGAATTCGCAGGCGGCGAGATGCTCTCGTCGTACTCGTTCGGTTCGGGCACATTGTCGGCGAACGGCGCCACGACGCAGAACACCGGCACTGACAACGCCTTCAACCGCTCGATCCTCGACAGCGGCCACAAGCAGACGATGGGCTTCGCCTTCGGGAGCCAGATCGGCGGCAACAGCAGCCCCACCTCGTACCTCGCCCCGGCCACGAGCAACAACAGCGGTGCGGTGCCCTTCGCACAGGTGTGGATCCGGCCCGAGATCGACGACACGATGGCCGGCTTCACGGCCGTGGCCGACGCCGGCACCGCGGCACAGACGCTCTCGTGGCTCCCGGTGAGCCAGCCCCAGACGTTCCAATGGGGCGTGGTGGGCGTGCAGAAGGTCGCCGACCCCGACCCCGACAACGACGCTCCGGCGCAGGCCCTCGCACAGGTGGGCAACACCATGTTCGTGGGCGGCAAGTTCGCGGCCGTGCAGAACGGCGCCGGTGGCCCGCAGTACAACCAGCCGTGGCTGGCCGCCTTCGACGTCTCGACCGGTGCGTGGATCTCGACGTTCCGCCCGACGCTCGACGGCACCGTGTTCACGATGGCCGCCGCGCCGAACGGTGACCTGATCGTCGGCGGCAACTTCACCAACGTGAACGGCGCACCGAACACTTCTGGGCTCGCCGAGCTCGACCCGACGACGGGTCAAGTGGTGCCCGGCTTCACCGCCTTCGTCACGAACCCTCGCTTCAACGCACCACGACCGTTCGTGCGGAACGTTGCGATCTACCAGAACTGGCTCTACGTGGTGGGCGGCTTCAACCGGATCACGGGCGGCCCCACGCTGAAGACGGTCACGCCGATGGGCGTGGGCCGGGTGTCGCTCACCGACGGCACACCCGACAACAAGTGGAAGGTGCCGGTCGACCTCACGCCGATCAGCGTGTCACCGTCGTCGGACGGCACGCGGGTGTACCTCGCGGGCTTCTTCCACAACGTCGACAACACACCGGGCATCGACTCGGCTGCGGTGGTCGACACGGTCACCGGCGCACTGATCCCGGGCATGAACCGGCCGCAGTTCGACCAGGGCAGCTCGCACAACTGGTACCAGTACTCGATCTTCGAGTACGCCGGGAACATCTACCTGGGCGGCTCGCAGCACGACATCCAGGAGTACACACACGACAACTTCTCGTACGTGACCGGACACGTCGGCCAGTGGGGCGGCGACTACCAGGCGATGACGGCCTACGACGGCGTCATCTTCGGCGGCTGCCACTGCTACTTCTACGACTACGCCAACACCGACACCTGGCCGACCCCCACCAACTACACGCAGGTGACCACCTCGAACTGGCTCAACGCCTTCGACGCCAACGGCCTCACCAAGGAAACCGACTTCGAGCCGCAGTGGGCCATGGCCAACAGCGGTGAGGGCGTGTGGGGGCTCACGGTCGACAGCGACGGATGCCTCTGGGCCGCCGGCGACATGGACCGCGGCGCATTGCACGGCAACGTGTACGACTGGCTCGGCGGGTTCGCACGCTTCTGCTCACGTGACACCACCGCACCCACCACGCCGACGAACCTCAAGGTGTCGGGCAGCAACATCGTGTGGACGCCATCGACCGACAACTCCGGTGCCGCGCCCACCTACGAGGTGATCCGCAACGACCGGGTGGTCGAGGTCACCGGCAAGCGCCAGATCCCGTCGCTCGGCCCAGGCCGCTACTTCGTGCGGGCCATCGACGCCACCGGCAACCGCTCGGCCTCCACGACGGTCCTCACCGTCAGCTGATCTCGCGGGTAGGTGATCGGGCTCCGGTCAGGCAGCGACCGGGGCCCCGATCACACCGCGATAGATCCACGCGACGGCCATCGTTGCGAGCGGGATCGTGACGAGCGCACCGACGCCGCAAGCGATGAAGCCCGCGAAGCCCACGAGCTCGCACAGGATCACTGCGATGAGCAGCGACCCGTTCGACTTCGTGGCATTGAAGCTCGCCGAGATCGACTCGCCGATGCTCTTACGACCGTCGATGAAGAAGAACGGTGCGAGGCCGAACAAGCCGGCAGTGAGCAGCACGCCGATGCCGCAGAGGATCAGGCCCACACCGACGCAGATGCCGTAGACGATCGAGAAGCCAACCCACGGACCCCATCGGTCGTTCTGGAATGCAGTGCCGATGGTGGGGGTCTCGCCCCGGGTGACCATGAGCGCGGCATTGAACATGCCGAACTGCGCCACGAGGCTCACGATCCAGCCGGCAAGCGACAGCAGCAGCGAGAGGGCGATCGAGCCCGACACCTGCCCGATGATGCTGAGCACGATCTGGGCCACGAACGCGACCACGATGATCCCGATGAACACGCCCGCCGTCTGCTGGAACTTGTTCCAGCCGTAGGAAAGCGCGGGTCCGGCCGAGGGACCGCCGGCCGGTGTGGGTACGGTGCCGTCACGCGGCGGCATGGTCGGGGGAACCGGCGGTACCGACACTCGCGGACCTCCTCGTCGCGGGTTGTCCAGTGGCTGAGAAAGCTAACGGCACGCGGCGCGCGGTGCACGCCTTTCCCAACGGATTTCCACGCGAACTTCCAGGGGATCCCCCAACCGGCTCACGCGTCGAAGAGCATCCCGAGGTCGCTGCGACTGGCGACGCCGAGCTTCGCGAACGCGCGCGCCAGGTGGCCCTCGACCGTGCGCGTCGCGATGTGCAGCTCACCCGCGACTGCCTTGTTCGTGAGGCCACGCGCCGCGAGCCGCACCACTTCTCGCTCACGTTGGGTGAGCCCCACCACGCTCGGCGGCGCACCGAGCGCTGGCGTGCGTGCGCGTTCGCAGCGAGCCAACAGCTCGCTCGAGAAGCGGCTTGCTTCTTGCTGTTTCGCCGCTAACCCGCGCTCGCGGTATGCGCCGGCGGCACGGTGCGCGGCCTCGGCCGCTTCCAGGTCGAAGCCGAGGTCGTGAAGCTGGCGCGCGCCCGCGAGTTGCCGCTCGCCATCGCGTGACGCAACGCCGCGCACGACGTCGGCGCGCGCGGCCGTGAGCGATCCGTCGACCCGCTCGTGCAGCGCGTCGAGTGGCAGGAGCGCGCTGCGGTCGCCGAGACGCACCGCGTCGTACAACAACGACGCCGCCGAACCCAGCTCGCCGCGCGCTTCGCTCGTGCCGGCGTATTGCAGCATGCGCTCCACACCGAGTTGCAAGCGTCCGGCACACGCGTCGATCCACGCGAGCGCGCGCTGGCGGTCGATCTCGTAGCGCTGACGATGCGGATCGACGAGCGCTTCCGATGCGGTCGCGCAGCGCCGGGCGTCGAGATCGCGCCCGACGAGCGCATACGCCTCGCCGAGCAGCGCGAGCGCCCACGCGCTACCGCCGAGGTGCGTCACCACGCCGAGGCCCGCGGTGGCCTGCGTGAGCTCGGCGATCGCGGTGCCGGGCCGGCCGAGCGCCAGCGCGATCCGTCCCCGCGCCACTGCGAGGTAGCCCTCGACGTACGACGTACTGCCGTGGCTCTGCGCCATCGCCTCGAGCAACCGGACCAGCTCCATCGCGCGGTGGGGCTGCCCGTCGAACAGCAAGCCGAACAGGTGCGTCGAGAAGATCGCCGGCGTGGTCGCAGTCGGTACGTTCCCCGACAGCGAGAGCAACGCGGTCTCGGCTCGTTCCGCGAGCGCGATCTGTTCGCTCGTGCGCCCCGCAAAGATGAGCGACGGGGCGACCGCCGCGACGGCCAGCACGAATCCGGTGTCGTTGGGGGCCGAGTCGACGAGCGCACTGCCCTCTGCGAGGGCGGCTCGAGTGTCGCCGGCCGACGACATTGCCTGTACGCGCACGGTTGCGATCGCGTGACGGCCGTCCGGGCTCGACGCGCGCTGCATCGACCGATCGATGGCCTCGATGGTTGCCGGAAGCCCGCGCGGCGTCAGCGCATAGGACTGCGCCTTGGCAATGCGGTACTGCAGCGCGTCATCGGTGGTCTCGTCCACGATGCCGGCGAGGAGCAGAGCCGCTTCGGCGAATCGGTCGTCGACCACGAACGATTCCGCTGCGAGGAGTTGCGCCTCCACGTTCGACTCGCCGTGCTGCGCGGCCCGGGCCACCAAGCGCGCCCGTTGGGCATCCTGTGCCGTGCGCGCAGTGGCGGCCGCTTCGCTGAACGTGCGCGCGTCGACGGCGAGGCCGGCTTGCATCGACCAGTACGCGACACGAACCCGCTCGCGATGCGACCGGGTGTCGCCCAGCAACGCGACGAGCCGTTCGTAGGTCCGACGCAGCTCGAGCTCACCTGCCGCGGCGCGTATCAGCTCGCCGTAGATCGGGTGGGCGAGCCGAACCTCCGACACCCCGTCGAGGTCGGCGCTGCGGATCATGCCGCGCGCTTCGAGGGACGCGAGGTCGGCGGCCGCAACCACCCGCTCGAGCGACGTCACCGGGAGCGGTTCACCCACAGCCACCAGCCCGAGCACGTCACGCTCGGCGGCGGTGAGACTCGCGAGCCGCGCCGACACGATGTCGGCGAGGCGGCCGCCCGGCTGCACGAGGTTTCCCTCGAACTGCCACGCGTCACCCACACGCCGCAGCGAGCCGGTTCGCAGACCATCGTCGACGAGCTCGCGCAGATACAGCGGGTTTCCGGCGCTCGCGCTCCAGAGTCGCTGTGCCGTTCTCGGCTCGAGCGGGCCGACCACTACATCGAGGAGCGCGAGCATCTCGGAGAACGACAAGGGCTGAAGTTCCACGCGTTCGATCACGCGGTCCTTCCACAACGCCACGATCGCCTCGGGACACTCAGCGCCGGGCCGCAGCGTCAAGAGCAGGCGCGCGTCACCGTTCGTGCAGAGCTGATGAAGCATCGTGGCAGTCGTGTCGTCGAGCCAGTGCGCATCGTCGACCACCACGAGGTTCGGCGCCGAACGCCGGCCGCGCCCTGCGTCGATACGCGCGACGAGCCGCGCGTACGCAGCCGGCGCGCTCAGCGGGCCGGCCGTATCGTCGACGGATCCGAGGTGCTGCGCCACGGCTCCGAGCGGGATGCCCGCCGCGGTTGCGGTTGCACGCACCCACACCACTGGCTCGTCGAGCGACCCGACGACGTCGCCGGCGAGGCGCGTCTTGCCGACCCCCGGCGCGCCCGCAACCACCACACCGGGCCCGCCGAGTCGCTCGCCGACGTATTCGAGCTCCCGCTCGCGCCCGATCAACGGCCACGCCGCGGAGGCGCCCCCGTCCTTCCACTCGCCGTCGCCCACGCCGCGACGTTACGAGGAGTGATGCGCCGCGCGTCGAGTCCGATCGCCGAGATGCAACACCGGTTTTGCTCCAAAGTGCGCCACACCCGCAAACGCGTAGTCGCTACGCGGGTGCGCGAGCCCCGGCCTCCCTACCGTCGGGGGCGTGTACACGAAGCATGTGACCGACTGTCTCGACCGCACGCACCGTCTCGCGCTCGAGCTCGCCCAGATCGGCGCCGACGAAGAGCTCATCGCCGAGTGCCTCGGCGTCGAGCCCGAGGCCGTGCCCGCGCTCGTGGAGATCGCCAACCGCAAGGCTGCCGACATCGCCGCGCAGGGCTCGCCGAGCCGGCCCTTCGCTCACGCCGACTGACCCGGTGAGGTCGCGCTCAACGCACAGTTGTCCGTGCGCACTAGTCCGCGGCTGACCATACGACGCGCTTCACACGCTCGGCGCCGGCCTCGCGCGCAGATGTGACGCCTCACGTGATGTACATCAGTCGGTGGCGACCTCGAGGAGCGCCGCGGTGACGCGCTCGGGTTCGGTGATCATCAGGTCGTGGCCGGTGTCGATCTCCCACACGCGGTGCTCGTTCGTGAGCTGCAGCTTCTGCGCGAAGCACTTCCACGGATGTCCGGTGAGGCGCGCGTCGGCCCACGCCGCGTCGGCCGGATCACTGATGCCGTAGAACGCCGCCGCGCCCGGCGCGGGAAGCAGCACCAATTCGACGCCGTCGACCACCGCGCCCATCGGGCGCGTCATCTCGATCACGGGTCCCGCGACATCGACGAGTGATTCACCGTTGCGTGGGTTCGCGGCGTCGAGGTACACGAGTTTGCCCACGCGAGCCGCGGCCCGGTCGCCAACGCCGGTGATCACCATCCCGCCGTAGCTGTGGCCCACCACGATCGCATCGTGGAGATCCCAGTAGCGGAGGAGCTGCACGACGTCGTCGATGTGGAAGTCGAGGTCGACGTCGGCCGACAGCGACCGTGCCCGCTCGGCCAGGCCCGTCAACGAAGGCGCGAACACCTCATGGCCCGCCGCCTCGAGCCGCCGCTTCACCGCTCGGTAGCACCAGCCCCCGTGCCCACCCCCGTGTACCAACACGAACGTCGCCATCGGATCCGCCTCCTCCTGTCGCCTCGCCGCCGGTCGAGTGCCGTCGCTCGTCGACGCATGTTCACCCGCCGTGGGCGTTGAGTGTCGCAGAACGACGCGGTTGGGTCAGGTGAGTCGTTGGTGAGGCGACAGGCCGACCTCAGACCTGCCGAGACACGCTTTGTCCGCTCGGAGACTCCTGTACGTCTCGGTAAGGCCGATCAGAGAGTGCGATGTCGGTCTGCACAGCCCACGCCGATGGTTCGCGGCCGCGCCTGCCGCGTGTGGGTACCCGCGCGGCGACGGCCGCACTTGCAACGCTTCTGCTCGTGGGCGGGAGCGCCAACGCCGCACTGGCGATCGCGCCGCAATCGGCGACGCCGGCCTGCGCGCCGTGCACGTACCACGTGACACCGACCGGCAGCGGCACGCAGAGCCTCGCCTACGTGCTGCAGCATCTGGTCCAGAGCAACGACACCGTCGTGCTCGCGAACGGCGTGTATCGCGTCGGCAATCTGCAGGTGTCGGCGCCCGACGTCACGATCATCGCCGAGCACGTGCCGGCGCTCGGCGCACAACCGACGGTGTGGCTCGACGGTTCGATCCCCTATCACTGGTGGAATCACCCGAGCTCGCGCGTGTGGGAGCACGCGTACAGCCGGGACTTCTGCAACACCACCACACCCCAGCTCCCGTGCAGCAAGGTGGCCGCGCCGTACCACTCCGACCAGATTTTCGTGCACGGCCTCGCCATCCCCGAGACGGTGCACCCAAGCGATCTCAACAGCGTGTTTCCGTTCTTCTACGCCGATCGGGTGCACCACCAACTGTTGACGAACATCGACCCGGGCAACGACACCGAGGTGACCGACCTCGAGACGGCGCTCGTGTTCAACCGCAGCGCGGCGCACTCGGCGCTCGAGGGAATCGGTGTTCGTTACTACGCCGGGAACGACCACAATCCCGCCGACCTCGCGATGCACCAGAACGCCGCAGTGTTCGTGAACGACGCAACTGGTGTTGCATTCCGCAACGACATGTTCTCGTTCAACGCCGTACGGGGTTTGAAGACCCAGGGCGACGTGCCTGCGGCCCAGACGCCCGTGGCGGGCGCCGACGTGTTCATCGACGGTTCCACGTTCGACCACAACGGTGAGCTCGGCCTCAACTCGAACGACTCTGACGGCATCGTGGTGCAGCGCTCGCTCTTCTACCGCAACGCCATCAAGGGGTATCCCGGATACGGCGAGGCGAGTGGCGCGAAGTTGCTGTCCACCTATGGAGCGCACATCGTCGGCGACGTGTTCCGTGCCAACCTGGGCATGGGTCTGTGGTTCGACCGCTCCTCGTACGACGCAACCGTGGCCCACAATCTGTTCCAGGAGAACACCTGGGACGGTTTCAAGTACGAGGTGTCCGCCCACGCGACGGTCACGGGCAACTTCGCGGTATCGAACGACCGATCCGGGCTGCTCGTGTACGAATCGTCACAGGTATCGCTGAGCCACAACTATCTGCGCGGCAACCTCATCGGGATCGAGATCCACGAGGAGCGGCGCACGCTCGCGAACACACCGAGCGCGCACGACTCCGACCACGATCGGCACATGCCGCCCGACATCACGTTCGACGTCAAGGACATCGACATCCACGCCAACGGCTTCTACTACGCGCCGTCGAACCCCACGTGGGCCAGGTGCAATCCGTCGTCGACTGTGCAGTTCACCCTCGACGGCTGCGAGTACGACGTCGCGGTGGAGGACGACCTCGCGCAGCGCGACGCTTCGGCGCTCGACATCACCACCGCCGACGACAATTTCCACACCGAGGACTGGCCGAGCAACCCGCTCACTGCGCCGGTGCCCGTGTTCATCGCGATGTGGCAGGCCCGGCCGGCGCACGCGAGCGGCGGCGGCTGCGTGTTCGGCGCGACCAATTCGCGCGAGCTCCGCTGGACCATGCTCAGCAACTTCCGATGCACCGGCCAGGAGCACGGCGCGGCCACGCCTCCGTAATCGCCGCTGGGCGTGGCGAGGAGCGCGTGCCACACTCACGGCATGGGCTTCTACGAGAATCAGGTGCTGCCGCGGGCGATCGATCTGATGCTCGGCAACAAAGAGATGGGCAAGCTCCGGCGGCGTGCCCTCGAAGGCGCCACCGGTTCGGTGGTCGAGATCGGTTTCGGGAGCGGCACGAACCTGCCCTACTACCCCGACGGCGTGAAGCAGGTGTACGCGGTCGACCCCGCGCTCGTCGGCCGCAAACTCGCGGCCAAGCGTGTGGCCGCGTCGCCGATCGCGGTCGACTACGTCGGCCTCGACGGCGCGTCGATCCCGCTCGACGACGCGTCGGTCGACACCGCGGTGAGCACATGGACGCTGTGCACCGTGCCCGACGTCGATGCCGCGTTGCGCGAACTCCGCCGGGTCGTGCGACCGGGCGGCACGCTCGTGTTCCTCGAGCACGGCCTCGCCGACGACGCGAAGATCGCGCACCGCCAGCATCGCTGGAACCCGATCCAGAAGCGTTTCGCCGGCGGCTGCAACGTCGACCGTGACCACGAAGCGTTGATCGCAGCGGCCGGGTTCGACATCGCGCAGCTGTCGAAGTTCTGGATCTCGGGACCGAAGGTGATGAGCTACATGTACGCGGGCGCGGCAATCAACCCCTGAGATTCCGGCGCGGGTGGTATCGGTCGCACAGCTTTCGCCGCGACCACGGGGCGTGCCAGCATTGCCGCTATGCGTCTCACTCGATCTCTGCGCCGCTCCGCCACCCACGTGCTCGCCGGCACCGCCGCCGTGTGTGGTTCGTTGGCGCTCGTCGGCGCAGCCGCCGTTCCCACGGCCACCGACGCGGCGACACCTGCGGCGGCCACGGCCGCAGCGACCCACGCCCTGCGCATCTACCTCGCCCACGGCGGCACCCAGCCCGCCATCCGGGTGCCGGGTGCTGCTCCCTCCACGAGCTCGCGCGGCCTCAAGCAGGTGGCCTTGAGCAACTGGTCGGGCTACGCCGACGACAACAGCACCGGCAAGACCTACACGGCGGGGTCGGGGTCGTGGAAGCAGCCAACGGTCACGTGCCCGAAGAACGAGGACGAGCTCGCCGTGTGGTGGGTGGGCCTCGACGGTTTCAGCAGCGCCACCGTCGAGCAGGACGGCACGATGGCGTTCTGCTACCGGGGCGCGCCCGCGTACTACACGTGGTGGGAGATGTTCCCGACCAACGACATCCAGATCGTCGGGAGCTCGGTGAAGCCCGGCGACACCATTGCCGCGTCGGTGAAGTTCGCGTCCAACAAGTACAACCTCACGATCACCGACTCCACGCACCCCGCCAACTCGTTCATTCAGAGCCAGACGTGCGCGGCCGCGCATCCGTGCAAGCGCACGAGTGCCGAGTGGGTCGCCGAGACGCCGGCCGGCACTCGCGGTCTCTGGCCGTGGCCGAGCTTCGGCACGTGGAGCCTCACGAACGCGTCGACCACCGCAGGTACGACCGGCACGATCTCGAGCTTCCCCGACGACGACATCACCATCGTGGGCAATCAGGGCGAGCACCTCGCCAACACTGGCGCGCTCACCAGCGGCGGCAAGGCCTTCAACGTCACATGGGCGTACGTGTTCTGATTTGAAGCACTCGACCGTTCGCGTCGACAGAACGAGCGCGCTTCTCCGAAGGGCTTCGCGCTCGCGCGTCACGGCCTGCGCCGATTTCTTGGCCGGCGCGAGCCGGCCCGCCGCGTCGCTCGGTTCGGGGCTGCGCTACGCCCACTACCGACTCTCGCCGACGGGTCGGCGAGCAGCAGGTCGGGCGTCGCGCTCCAAACGTCCGCCACGATGATCTGCACCGCTTCGAGCGCCGGCGCGTGCAGCGCGCCGTACGAACGGAGGTTGTGCCACGAATTGAAGGTGTCGAGCGTGTACTGGATCGGCGCAACTGCGCCCACGCGCGCGATCTCACCGTTGATATGGATCATCTCGCCGGGTGCAAAGCGCTCACCGGCAAGCACCGCATCGCCCAAGGCACGAAGGAGCCGCGTGCCGACCCCGACGTCGGTGCCCACGACGATCAACTCCGGATGTTCGGCGCGATCGAGCAGGCCGACTGTGTAAGCCCAATTCGCAGCGTGTGGCGGATCCGGGGACCCCACCGCCTGCACCAAGAATCGCTCGAGCTCGAGCTGAGCGGCTTCGTACGCGAGTACTTCTTCGAATGTGTAGCCATCGCAAATCATGCACATGCAGTCAGGGTCGCACGGGGTTGCGACAACCGGTGCGGACGCTCGTCGCGGGAACGTCGCGCGCGAGGTTGTCGCGTCGGGGGCCGCCTCGCAACGCGAACACGCTGCGGCCCTTCGCAGCGCGTGGGGCTCGCTGGCGCTCGCATGCCGCGCTCCCACGCTCGTCCCTCCGCTACGGTTCGCTTTCTCGGGCCGGCCCCCGACGCTCGTGCCAGGCCTGTTCGACGCTGATCATGACCCGCCGGGTCAACCGTCCGGGGGTGGTTTGCTCGGCGGGGTGAGTTTCCGTTTGCCATTGGGGAGCAACGGACCGTCGATCCAGTGTTTGTAGGTCTTGAGGTCGTGGTGGTGGCCGCATTTGAGGGCGACGTCATCGACGCTGGTCCGCCCGTTCACCGCCCAGCCCGCACCGAGATGATCGACTTCGAGGTTGCGGGTGTTGCCACAACCGTCGACGTTGCACTCATAGCCCTGCGCCAGCAACGCCACATACTGCTGCTTCGTCAGGTCATGTTGCGCGTGCGCGAGGGTCCTCACATCGACACCGTGGGTGAGCACGATGTCGATCACCGCGTCGCCGGCCATGCGCCGGGCGGTCGCGATATCGACCGGGCCGATCCCGACGATCTCACACGTCTCACCCGCCTCGGCGTACCCGCGCGTCCACGCCGCGGCATCGCAGATCAGCACGATCTGAACCCGCGATCGCGTGAACGCCGGCGCCGCCTCGCCCTTGTTCGTCGTGTTGGCGACGGCGGCGTCGGCCATGCGGACGAGGCCGTCGGCGGCGTAGGCGTCGTACGGGTCGCGGATCCCGGCGCGGCGGGCGTCGTGGAACACTTCGTTGGTGAACCCGTCGAGGGCGCGCTGGAAGCGGGCGCCTTTGTCGGGAGTCATGGTGCCTTCGAAGCGGTAGGCGCCGTCACGATCGGTCCAGCTCCGAAACGACCGCCGCGCGTGGATCTTCTCGATCGCCGACGGACCCGCGCCCCGCTGCCGCGCCGCAGCACACTCGCTCTTCAACGCGGTCATCGACCCGGTCTTGCCGAGCGCGAGCAGCTGAGACTCCGAGTCAGGGTCGGCGCTGGCGGCGCCGGCGATCATCTTCGCCTTCCCCGGCGACAACTGACCCTTCTTGACCGCGGCCGCGACCTGACGGAGATCGTCGAGCTGCGCGCCGAGCTCGACCGTGCCATGCGCGTCGCTCTTGGTCGTGCCGGTCTTGTTCGCCAACCACGACTCCGGCGAGCGTGCACCATCAGCCTTCCAGGCGTCGGTCTGATCCACACGCCGCATCGCCAGAGCCTTCAACGCCACCGCGAACCGTTCGAGATCCGCCGCGGCGCACACGATCCGTTGCGCCTGCTTCCCCGTGTACAGATCACCATCGAAGTCTTCAGTGATCGACGCGAGGACATCGTTCACGCCGTCGAGTTGCTCGAAGATCGTTGCCCCACTCACACCCTCATCATGACAGGGGGGTGAGACAACAGAATCCCGAAAATGCCGTGTTCACAGAGATTTTTCGAACTCTCTGCTACAGCATTCTGAAGGAGGTCGCGGCCGGCGGACCGCTGACGCGACTAGCCGAGCATCGATTCGAGCAGTCCTGCACTGTCGAGATGCGCGCATGCCGCGGTCGCGCGCCGGGTGCCGGCGAGGCCGATCTCGATCGGCTGCCACTTCGATCCCATGCCCGCCGTCGAAGCCGCGGCAACCCACGAATAGACCGCGTGGATCCGGTACTGATCCCATGTGGCATCGGCGTCGACTGCGGTGCCCGCGTCACCGAGACGCTCGCAGTATCGATCGACGAGCTCGCGCTCGATCCGAGCGCGCAACTCTGGAGGCACCGAGTTACACATCGTGTACGCGACGTCGCGTATCCCCGGTGCCTGGCACAGCACTGCCCAATCGAGGAAGCCGGTGCGGTCGCCGCCCTCCACGTCGACGAACAGATTCCCGAGATGCGAGTCGCCGTGCACGAGCGTTCCTGGGCCCTCGCGCCACAACGCCACGATCTCCGCAGTGCGGGCGAGATACACCGTGGCGATGCGGCGAAAGTCGTCGCCCATCTGATCACCGAGTTCATCGAGCGCCTTCTGGATGAAGGGCCGGCCGCCACTCCCGCCGCGGTTGCCGCGCTCCACGAGCCAGGCCAAGTCACCACGTTGGCCGAAGCGCGGCGATTCCCAGAACGGCGCGTGCAGCGCCGCGAGCTGCTCGACGATGTCGCGCGCGCGTTGTTCGATGTCGATGTCGCTGGCCGACGGGAAACGGCACCCGCTGGCGTTCAGGTCTTCGAGCACCATCACGTAGTCGTGATCGTCGGTGGCCGCGTACCACACCTGGGGCACGCGCACCGCGACGTCGCCGGCGAGGTCGCGATAGAAGCGCGCCTCCGCGGGACCCATCCCGGTACGCGCAACGAACTCGCGCTGCGACAGTTCGAACGGCGGCAGCTTCACGAACACGGAGGCCGGCACATCGGGCTCACCCCGGAGCCCGACGAGCGCGCGTCCAGTGGTGCCCGTGCTGCGATCGACCACCGTCGCGTCCGTGACGTGCCGCCCCAACGCGTCGGAGAACCACGCCGCCGTGAGCTCATCGACTTCGTTCGGGATCATGCGACCGACTTCATCGCCGTCATGAAGTCGGCGATGAGGTCGTCGCCCGCTTGGTAGTACGGGAAGTACGCGCAGACGCGGTCGCAGTCGCCGAAGCGTTGCGTGATTTCCGACGCCACCTGGTCGGGCGTGCCCCACACTCCGATCGTTTCGATCATCTCGTCGGTGATCAGCGTGGCCATCTGCGCCCATTCACCGCGCTTCGACAGCGTGTTGAGCTCGGTTTGCAGCTCGCCCCAGCCATGCACCTCGAGCACGGGGCGGTATGCAGGCGTCGACCCGTAGAACGAGAGCAGGTTGCGCACACCGCGCGCGGCCTCCAGCTCCTCGTTGTTGCGCCCCACGCCGACGATCACCTCGGCGATCACTTCGATGTCGGCACGGGCGCGGCCAGCCGCGGCGAGACCGGCTTCGATCGCGGGCCAGGTGCGTTCACGCATGTGCCGCTCGCTGTTGAACGGCATCACGAGGTTGCCGTCGGCCACTTCGGCGGCCATCTGGTTCATGTTCGGACCGAGCGCGCCCACGAGCACTTTCGGCACGCCGAACGGATTCGGCGGTGGCGTGAACGCGGGCGTCGACAGTGTGTGCGTCGTGTATTCGCCTCGGTATTGCACACGCTCGCGCGCTTGCCAGCCGTGCAGGATCGCCCTGGTGGCCTCCACCGACTCGCGCATGTGCGCCACCGGCGAACCCCATCGCGCGCCGTAGCGCTTCTCGATGTGCGCGCGCACCTGTGATCCGAGCCCGAGGCGGAAACGTCCTTCCGAGAGGAGTTGCAGGTCGTAGGCCGCGTGGGCCATGTGGAGCGGCGAGCGCGGGAAGGCCATGGCCACGTTCGTCATCAGATCGAGCGAGCAGACCGGCGCCGCGGCCACGAGAGGGAAGAACACGTCGTGAGCGTTCTCGAAGCTGAACACGCCGTCCACGCCGAGCCGTTCGAGCTCGGGGGCGCGGGTGGCCGCGTCGGCGACCGAATTCGCGAGCTGCACATCGATCTTCAGCGCCATGGTCTTCCTCAGTTCTGGCAACGAGCGAGCAGGACAGCAACGCGAGCGACGCTGTGCGGCGCGGTAGCGGCACGCTACGGGCCGGCCGCGCACTTGGCGGGTGCCCTGCTGCACGCCGGCGCGCGCCGTACGATGCGCGTAGCGGGGAACTGGGGTGTTGATGGCTGTCACACTGTCGCTGCGTGGAGAGATCGACCTCGCGAACGCCGAGGAGTTCCGCCAGGAAGTGGAAGGCGCGCTCCGCGACGACGCCGACCTGATGGTCGACTGCTCCGAGCTCACGTTCATCGACTCCATGGGCATCGGCGTGTTGTGGCGTGCCCGTGCTCGTCTGTCGGCCACGGGGCACCGCGTGTACCTGCTGAAGGTGAACGACAAGGTGCGGCCGGCCCTCGACGCCGTCGGGCTGCTCAACCCCTGAACACGCACCGTAGGCCTCCGGGTATTGGCCGCATGCCGGACGCGGCTGAGCGGGTAGAGCACGGGGCATGACCAACGTTCCCGAAACGCACCGTGATCTCCTCGACGCGCAGTTCGCCACGCTCGCGACGATCGGACCCGACGGCCGGCCCCAACTGACCGAAGTCTGGTTCCTCGCTTCCGACGGCCAAGTGCGGCTTTCGCTGAACCGTTCGCGGCAGAAGACGAAGAATCTCGAACGCAACTCCGCGTGTTCGCTCTTCATCGTCGACACCGCGAACCCGTACCGATACGTCGAGTTGCGGGGCGACGCCGCGATCGAACCCGACGCCAACTACACATTCGCCGACCTCGTCGGCAAGAAGTACGACGCCGACCTTCGCGAGCACGACGGCCCAGGCGACACTCGAGTGGTCGTGACCGTGCAGCCGGCACGGGTCAATGCTGTCGACATGTCGGGCTGACAAGAACGCCCATCCGTCCGTCCAGGTCACATGACCATGAACAGGACGGCGAGCGCGGCCACGGCAACCACGGCGGTGGCGCTCATCAGCACCGTGCGCCGGCTCAAGCGGTGGCAATAGTCGCACCGCCACCGGTCGTTGGCGTTGGGCGCGTCGCAGTGACGACACGCCCACACTCCCGCCGGCCATCGGGTCACCGTTGGCGACGGTACGTGTACGCGTGCAAAAGCAGGGTGCGAAGCTGCACCCGATCTCACTAAACCCGGGGCGGAATGGCGCCTTCCCCACCGCGGAGGTTCTCGATGGCCGATTTCACACCGCCGGCAGAGGGAATCCTGCTGGCCCACTTCATCGTCGTGGCCGACGTCGAGCGCTCCACGCGCTTCTACACCGAGGTAGACCACCGACCCGAAGGGCGACTGGTCGGCCTGGCCCATTGCGTGAGCTCGCCGGCGCCGCACGCGACGCTCACTGCATGATCGGGTCGAGCCAGGCGAACAGCTTGTCGAGATACACCGCACGATTACCGACCTCGCAGTGATCGCCCGCCCCCTCGGCGCGAGTGAACGTTGCGAACTCATGAGGAACCGTGAGTGCGGCAACCAGCTGTGGTGCGCTCGCGCCGATGTCGTCGTCTTCTGCGTTGTTGACGAACATCGGGCACGCAATGTGCTCGGCGTGGCCTTCGAGCGTGTACGGAGCCAGGGAGCGGAGGTACTCGATAGGGCTCGACGCGCCGTGCACGAGCTGGCCGCGCCGCAGTGCCCAGCCGGCGGTCGGTTTCCGCGCCAGCACGTCGAGGATCCGGGTCAACAACCACGCCCGCACTCGGTTCGCCGGATCGAGACCGGCCACCAGCGGCCCTGGGATTCGTTCGATCGCCGACGCGCGAAGGTCGTATGCACCGCAGTCGGCGGCGCACGCAGCGAGACGATGCTCGGCACTCGCGGCGCGCGGCGCGAGGTGCGCGCCCAGGCTGAGACCGATCAACGCGACGTGTTGCGCGTCCACGTCGGGGCGGGCACACACCCAGTCGAGTACCGGCCCCACTACCGCCTCCCAGTCGGGGCGCACGACAAGTCCCTGCTGGAGCAGTGCTGCGCCTTGGCCGGGCCCGTCGAACGCGAGCACGCGGTAGCCACGCGCGACGGCCGCGGCACCGGTGAACGCGTACAGTTCTTCGGCGGTTCCGTCGTAGCCACCGGTGAGCACCACGACTGGCCCGGGCGTCGGTCGGTGCTCGGCCGGCGCAAACCAGTACCCGGGCAGCGTGGTGCTCTCGTACGGAATCGCGACGACCTCGGCCAGCGTCGGCAGTAGCTCTGCGCCGCGCCGGAACGCGTCGGTCTGATCGAGATTCGCGGCGACGACTCGCTCGTCCACTGGCGCTCCGAGCAGCATCACGGCTGCAGTGCGAAACGCAGTTGCTGCACGCATGAACGCGCTGCGAGCACGGTCACGACTGCCGTCGACCAGTGCGTGTTCCGCGTCGCTCGTGGCGCGCACGCCCGCGGCACGCCACTCGTCGTGCCATCGGTCGAGACCGGCCGTGCCGATACGAGATGAAACTTCGGTGAACTCGCCGTGATCGTTGCCTTCGGCGGTCTCGGCCATCAGCGCGCGCTGGAATTGTGCCTGGAGCAATTCGTCGTCGAACACCGTTGTGGGCATGCGCCTCCCCGGCCCGTGGTTGCTGTTGCTAGAAATCTTGCCCGTATTGGTACTGCGATGCGATCAGAACGGTGGGGCGATGACCAGAAACGCGACCGGCTCGGCGATCGGTGTGATCCTCGGGATCGTCGCCGTCTCGCTGCTCAGTGCATGCGGCAGCAGCTCGGCGCCGAAAGCCCGTCCCCACGACCAACCCGGGCCGACCCAGGTGAAGGTCACGCTCGTCAAGTCTGGATGCAGTCCGCAGAGCTTCCGGCTGAAGCCGGGCTACGTCACGTTCGTGGTCACCAATCCTGCGAGCACCGACACAGGCATCGGCAAGCACCAAGACTCCGAGGGTCGTCCCACCGAGATGGAGATCCAGGACGCCCAGGGTCACGAGATCAACGATGTCGAAGGCGTGCAGCCGGGCCGAACCCGATCGTTCACCGTGAAGATCGAAGCGGGGAAGACGTACCGGGTGCGCTGCCCCGAGGAACAGGTTCCTTGGGGAAGCATCACCGTGATCAGCTGACGCACAGCGGGAGCACACCGAGACTCGGCACGGTGTACGCCGGCGGTGGCTGTGGAGGATCGTTCGGGTTCTGCGCTGCGAACGCGTACACCATCACGAACGGGCCGCGAGGCACATCGGGCGCGCGGCAGAACGATCGCTGACGGCCGTTCGCAGTGTTGTTGCCGGCGCGAAGGTCGGCCACGCCGTCGACCCAGCGATACGGGCTGGGGTTACCCGGAATGATCGCCACGTTGCTGCGAACGATCGTGTGATGAACAGGGAGGCCGAGCACGCTCGTTCTGAACGGCGTGCCGACGATCACGGCGAACTGCGATCGAGCCGTGCCGATTATGTGATTGCGAACCACGGCCGTGTTGTCGTCCTCGACACGAATGCCGAAGTTCTCGCCCCACACGGTGTTGTCGGTGATCGAGTTGTGCGCGGCGCGATCACGGGTGATCGCCAACAACGGGCCAGACACATACGGCGTGTCGCTGCAATCCATCGGGTACACGTTCTCGCCCATTCGCGACGCAACCCACACACCAGTGCCCAGCACGCCGACAATGGTGTTGCCGGCGACCACGTTGTGATCGGCCGCGAAGCGGTGATCGAGCCACGACGCCGGCTGGCTGTGCACGTACTCGCCGCAGTTCGTGTAGAGGAACACCCCGCCCGCGGAGTTGAGCACCAACACGTTGTCGGTGATGTGATTGTCGTACGAGCCGTCGACTGCGATGCCCTCGCGGCCGGGTCCCCAGAACCGCACGTCGAGACCGCCGAACGCCGTGTTGGTACCGCCAGGACCGTTCTCCACGTATCCGTTGCCGGCGATCGTGTTGTTGGTCACCTGAGCGTCGCGCGAGCCCTCGTCGAGATAGATGCCGGTGCTTCCGGATCGCAGGATCGTGTCGCGCCGGATCGTGGTGTCGGTGACGTACGCGTTCACATACAGGCCGACCCCGACCGAATTCGTGAGCGTCGAGTCCTCCACGGTGACGCCGCTCAGATGGTGGTCGTATTCGTGGCCTCGGGCGAGCGACTGCACGCCGTCACGTGCGAGAGCGATGTTGTTCATCCACCCGTCGACGCGGCAGTTCCGGACCGTGACGTCCTCCATATCGACGCCGACCGGCGTCGCGATCCGCACACCGATCGAGCCTGCTGGCCCGACCGACGCGACGGGCGCGATCAGCGCGCCCGAGCAGTCGAGCGTGACGTGCGACGCCACGATGTCGAACCCGCCGGTATAGGTGCACTGCGGATCGAGGGTTGCGCTCGACGTGAGGGTGATACGCGTGCCGGCGTCGGCGCACGAGATCGCGCGTGACGGGCCGAGCTGTGCGGGTGCTCGAGAAGGCGCAGCTCCGGCCGGTCGGGCGACGCCGAGACACATCGCAACCGCGCCGCACGTCAACGCCTGCCGCATCCGCACGCCCGCATTCTGACAACGCCAACAGTGCGGCGTCACGTCAGGCGTGACGGGCCTGCCTCGGTGGCGTCGACACCGCGCATCGCCCATACGTGCGGGCCGCCACCGGGAACATCGAGCTCGGCGGCAATCTCGAAGCCGAGGCGCGTGTAGAAGCGCACGTTGTCGGGTGCGGACGTCTCCAAGTAGAGCGCGGCGTGTTCGGCGCGGGCACGTTCCACGATGGGTGCGAGTACGGCCGCGCCGTACCCGCGCCCCTGGCGATCACGCCGGGTACCTACCGTGCCGAGGTAATAGTGCGCGGCCTGTGGGCGCGACTGCGACAGCGCCAACTCGGCCGCGACCGACGCTGCGTGGCGTCCGCCTTCGAGCGCGGCCTGTTCGCCGCCGATCTCGGTGAGCACAGCTTCGGGAACCGTGATGGTCGGCAGCATCCACACCGCGACGCTGGCCACCGCGTCGTGCTCATCGAGCGCGACCCACACCTGCCCGTAGGGCAATGCCACCTTCTCGATCACCAGCCGTTGCAGGCTGCGGACGCGCTCGACGTGATCGACCGCATCCACGGTCCAACGCGTCCACGCGTAATCGGTGAACGCGTCGGCCAGCACGAAGGCCGCGGCGTCGGTATCGGCTGTGGTGGCGCGCCGCACCGTGATGCCGCTCAATCGGGGCCCTCTGCGGGTAGCTCGCGAATCGAGATCGTGGGTCGCTCCGCCGCGAGTGCGGTCACGGCTTCGACGAATCGACCAGAGTCGGGCACGCGGAAGTGCGCATCCAGTGCTGGTCGATCAGCCCACTCCTCGTAAAAGAACAGCCGCAGCGGTTCCTCGACATCGCGGTACACGTGGTGCGCGACACACCCCGGTTCGAGGCGCGACCGGCTCACGTGCGCCACGCTCTCGGCCACGATCTCATCGAGCGTTTCGGCTGTGGCGCGGACGGTTCCCGTCACGATGATCACCAACCACCTCCCTCTTGGCTCGCGGGAACTCCAGCACAGAAGCGCGCCCGCCCGCCGGTGCGTGTGCAGGACACCGGCGGGCGGGCGCAGATTGGCGTGCGTCGAGAGGAGCGGTTCAGGCCGCGGTGAGGCCTTCGACGGTCCCGGCGGCGAGACCCGCGACGGTGCCGATCCTGGTGAGCGAGCCACCATGTACGGCGAACTCGTCGATGGTGCCGGCGCCGCCGTTCTCGCTGTAGAGGTAACGATGGTCGGGCGACGTGACGAGGTCGACCGGACCGCCCGATGTCGCCGCCGTGGCCGGCGAGAGCGACACGTGGCCGTTCGAAGCAACGCGGAAGGTGCTGATCGTGTTGCTACCGGCGTTGGCGACGAAATAGTGGCCATTGCCGCCCATGGCGATCCAGCAGGCCGCTGTCTCGCCGTCACCCACCGGACCGGCAACGGTCGTCAGCGTGCCGTTCGGGCCCACGCTGTACGTGCTCACCGAGCTCGTACCGGCTTCCACGACCACGAGCCGGCCCGAGGTGTCGAACGAGAACGCGAACGGCACCATCCCGGCCGGCGTGTTCTCGACCGGCGCGGCGCCGAGCGTGCCGTCGGCGCGCACGGCGAACACGTCGATCGTGCCATGCGCCTTCGTGGTGACCACGAGGTGCTTGCCGTTCGGCGTGAAGCCGACTTGGCCGGGTGCCATCAGATAGTTCGGCGGGTTGGTGTTGCCGAGGCCGAGCACGCGCTTCGAGTTGGCGATGCGCTGCACGTGCTCGCCACTGATCCGGTAGCCGACCACAGCGCCCTGGTTCCCGGCATCCAGCACGTACACCTCGTTGCCCCAGACCGCCACCGACGTGGGGAACGAGCCTTCGGTGCCGATCACCTCGCGCAGCGCGAGGTTCGTGCCGTGCGCCGAGAACACCGAGAGTTGACTGCTGCCGGCGTTGGTGACGAATAGCAAGCCGTGCGCGGCGTCGTACGTGACCGAGCCTTGCGATGCGAGCGGGTCGACCACCGCGCCCGCTTCTTTGGCGCCGAGGCCGCGCGTCGAATGGCTTCCGGCCGCGTGCAGTGTTCCATTCGCGGCATGCGAATACACGAGCACGCGATTGCCGGTTGACGCGTTGGTCTGTGCGTACACGGCATCCGATGTGGCAGATGCGGTGGTTGCGGCCGTGCGCGCACCCGCCAATGGTGTTCCGACTGCGAGCGTTGCGAGCGCGCCGATGCCCGCAACCGCAGCAATGCGTAGTGAACGATGCATGTTCCTCCGATCGAACGAATGTCTCGGGAGAACAGTCGGGTTGGAGCGGCTCGCGTTACGCGTCGTGTTGCAAAAACGCGCGAAGCAGCCGCTCGCGCAGCTCATCCGGCATC
The DNA here is from genome assembly GCA_036501845.1 of Acidimicrobiia bacterium. Classification (GTDB taxonomy): domain Bacteria; phylum Actinomycetota; class Acidimicrobiia; order IMCC26256; family PALSA-610; genus JBBREP01. The sequence continues at coordinate 30,439 of DASXZO010000019.1, forward strand.
GCGTCGACGTCTTGGTCAGCGAGTGCTCCGACCACGTGCACCGTGCGCCGCATCTGCTCCAGGTACTCCCGGCAGTGCGGGCAGTCGGCGAGATGGGCGTCGACGCGGGTGTGCACATCGTCCGGCAGCGCACCCTCGAGGTACGCGGTCACGTCCTCGACGAACTGGCGGCACACGTATGCCGCGGGCGCGCTCATCGCACGACCTCGTCCGCGTAGCGGCGTTCCAGCGACGCCCGCACCTTCGAGCGGGCGCGGTGCAGGAGTACCCGCTGGTTGCCGTCGGCGAGATCGAGCGCCGCACACACGTCGGCCGCGGACCAGCCGAGCACGTCGCGCATCGTGATCACTTCGCGCTGCGCGGCCGGCAAGCCGTCGATCGCGGCATGCACGAATCGAGTCGCCTCTTCGTCGATGGCGCGCTGCTCGGCATCGGGCCACGCCACCGGCGGCCGCTTCCACGTGCCGGCTGCACGACCGAAACGACGAAAGCGCGACGCGGGGACGGCGGGTTCGTGGTCGTCGTCGGTCACCGATGCAAACGGAATCGCGCGCTGCTCGCGAGCGCCGCGCGTACGGGCGATGTTCACCATCACCCGGAACAACCACGTCTTGAGGCTCGACCGACCTTCGAAGCCGTCGATTCCCTTGATGACCGCGAGCCAGGTGTCCTGTACGACCTCCTCGGCGATCGCGCGGCTCGGCACGTACTGCATCGCGAGCCGCACGAGTTGGCTTTGGTAGCGGTCGAGCAGATACTCGAACGCGGCGGGCTCGCGGACGACCAGCGCCTTGACGAGAGTGGCGTCGTCATCAAAGGCCCCCGGCTCCACGCGGCGATCGTACGGACTGCTGCACACGACCAACAGTCGTGTCACGACCCCCGCCCGTTACACCTTTCGTGCTCCGGATGGCATCGGCGTCCTGCGGCGGCTCGCCCCGGTCGGTGTAACAATCCGGACGGGCGCAAGACAGCAGACGACGCACCCGGATCGGCCCAAAGGGAGAGCTCGTGCTCAACGCTCAGCAGGAAGAGCGCTGACGCCTGACCGTAACCAGTATGTTACGGTAACGGCAGGGTTACGAAAGAGGGTGACGATGCCGGAGGGCACGAAGGACGATCCGTGGACGCTCGCGACGCCGCCGGGCTCATCGGAGTACACGATGTATCGCGACACCACAGTCGACCCGGCCGTCCTGGTGTGCCAGGTGGGTTCGACAAAGCTGCAGTACGACGCGCGGGCGGTCGACGACCTGCACGCCTGGCTGCTCGACCAAGACGGCTGGGTACCACTGGGTTCGGCTGACGAACAAAAGCCGGCCACCGACGGCACCGTCGAAGCCTTCGGGCGCTCGTCGGACAACCCGATCGGCGGTTGGTACGGGCTCCGCAAGGGCTACCGCGGCCGCTTCGGCATGTACTTGCCGCCGCTCCTCGAAGCGTTGGGTCTCGCCGAAGTCACTCACGAGAAGCGCAACAACTCGATGCGCGCAGTGGCGCCGAAGCGGGGTGCGAAGTGAGCGAGGCCGTCGTCGTTCGTTACGTCACGAAGGCCGAGTGCGCCGACGAGAACGCGCGCCTCGTGAAGGCCGTGTACGAAGAGCTCGCGACGGTCGACCCAGGTGGCTTCGAGTACACGACATTCCGTCTCGACGACGGCGTGACGTTCCTTCACGTCGCGGTGCTCGACGGCGACGACAACCCGCTGACCCGCTCCCCGGCCTTCGCCGAGTTCCAGTCGGGCATCGCCGCGCGCTGCGTCGAAGGGCCTGCCGTGGCGCCCGCGACCACCGTGGGCGCCTACCGCACCGCTCGCTGAGGCGCGGGCGCGGTGCTGCCAGCGCAAGGCCAACCGAGAGCGTGGCACGCGGTGGCACACCGTGGCACGCGTACAAAGTGAGGACGGTCTCGTCGTAAGGACAGAGGATGCACATGCGCTGGCACCGGGGATCTGTGCTTTCGGCCGTGGTGACGGTCGCGTTCATGGGATGTGTGCCACTCGTAGCTTCTTCGCCGGCGATTGCCGCGGCGGCGACGCAGCTCCGGGCCACGCCGACCGCGCTCGACTTCGGTGACGTACAGGTCGGCGTCACTAGCCCGACGCAGCAAGTGCAGGTCACGAACGCGGGATCGGCGGCCGTCAAGCTCTCTGGTACCTACGGGTCGAGTGGGCCATTCTCGAGCTCGGGGAACTGCAAGGGCGCGACGCTCGCCAAAGGCGCCACCTGCAACCTCACGATCAAATTCGCTCCGACGTCGACGGGTGCGTCCACCGCAACGGTGGTCGACACGTTCAACGGCGTGAAGGTGAGCACAGCCGTCACCGGAACCGCTTACGCGCGCGTCCTGATTTCACCGACCGCGCTCGACTTCGGCGCGGTCGCGCTCGCCGACACGTCCGCGCCACAACCGGTCACCTTCACGAACCTCACTGCGAAGCCGATGCTCCCCACCATGAGTGGCGGCGTTGGAAGCGGTCAATTCGGTAGCTCCAGCGACTGCGACGACACCCCGCTCGCGCCAGGCGGGTCATGCCACTTCTTCTATACATTCGCACCGAGCGCCGTCGGCGCGGCGACATCGACCGTCAGAGGCACGGCAAACGGTCAGTCGTTCTCGGTCGCCCTGCACGGGATCGGTGTCCCGGAGTTCCAGGTGAGCCCGACTGCACTCGACTTCGGCAATCAGCAGTACGAGACAACCTCTGCGTCGCAGTCGGTGACGATCACGAACCGGCGTGCGACGACCGTGAGTTTCGAGCCTTACAGCCAAGCAGAGACTCCGTACGTCGAGAGCTCTTCGACCTGCAGCGGCAGCCTCGCTGCTGGCGCGTCGTGCACCGTGGCGTTCAACTTCACGCCGCTCTCGAATGGAACGTTGGCCGAGACGGCACCGTTCTACATGATCACCTCGGGGGGTCAGATACTCCAGACGACGGGCATCTCGTTCACCGGCGTTGGCGGCCCGACTCCGTCGCAGCAGTTGCTCGTCACACCTACCGCGCTCGACTTCGGCGCGAACGCGGCTGGAAACATCAGCACCGGGCAGTCGGTGACGGTGACGAACCGCGGCATCACGTCGATCGAAATGGATGGATTCCAGGGCCTGGCACCGGGCTTTCGGGCGACGCAGATGTGCCAGCGCCACACGCTCGCGCCCGGCGCGTCGTGCCACATGGTGTACCAATTGGATACAACAACGCTCGGCACCACATCGCGCACCGCTACGGGCAACTGGAACGGTCAGACGTTCTCGATCGCACTGACCGGCTACACCACACCAAGATTCCTGATCACGCCGCTCGGGCTCGAGTTCGGGCCGTCGCGCTTCGAGAACACGCCTTCGCAGAGCGTCACGATCACCAACGAAGGAAGTCCGACGGCGATCACGGGCTTCGGCGCCTCGGCAAGCGACTTCATCGCATCGACGGACTGTGACGGACAGACTGTCGCGTCCCAGGCATCGTGTTCCGCCGACTACTTCTTCGACGCAACGAGCCGAGGACGCCGCAACGAGACCGCAACCGGTTCTGTGAGCGGGGGGATCGTCAGCGCGCAGTCGTACTCGATCTCGTTCGGCGGTCTCGAGCTTGCAGATCTGCTGATCACACCAACGGGTCTCGCGTTCGCGCCCCGAGCGGTCGGAACCCAATCGCCGCCGCAGACCGTCGTCGTGCAGAACGTGTCCGGGCAGAGCGTCGGGCTGAGCGGGAACACGACCACCCCAGCGAACTTCGCGTCCACGACGTCCTGCGGCGACACGCTCGCTCCTGCCTCGTCGTGCACGTACTCGGTGACCTTCAAGCCCACGTCAAAGGGGGTGAAGCAGGGTGTGCTGACGAGAACGTTCGCGGTTCGCCCAGGTTTGACGCGTTGCTTGTGTACGACCTCGCAGCCCATGCGCGTCACCCTCACCGGCACAGGCACGTAGCGACCGCGCAATCGTCACTCGCCCAACTCACCCAGTTCGCCGGGATGGCGTTGTCCGAGCACGTCCGCCCAGCCCGCTCAGCACCAAGTCGCTCGTCGGACCGCAACAAGTTGGAGCCGGAGAGGGGATTCGAACCCCTGACCTGCTCATTACGAGTGAGCTGCTCTACCGACTGAGCTACCCCGGCTAGGAGCGGGAAACGATATCAGGCGACTGCGGTGCGGCTGGCGTGGTGGGTGGTTGGTCACGGATGCGTGAGAAGCGACCTACCACGGGCCGCGTGGCCACGCGTTCAGCGACGCGCGGGAGGGAGCGCCAGCAGCAGGCGCAGGAGGTGGAGCGTGCCCTTTTCGTTCACGATCATCGAGTCGCGGGCCACGCGGCAGGCCTCGAAGGCACGCACGCAGCGATCGGCGGGAACGTCGAGCGCGGCGAGATCGAGGTTGCGCGCGGGCGCAGGTGTGCACAGCGCGTCGCGGTACACCGACTCGATCGCGGTGATGCCTTCGAGCAACAAGTCGCGGCGTAGGCGCGCCGACTCACGCTTGTGCCGGGCCGCGAGCCGGCGGCGTTGCGTTTGCGCAGCGCGCCCGTCGTAACCGCGCCGTTCGAGCTCTTCGTCGAGCGACGCAGACTCTTCCTTCTGCGCGGCTTCGGCCGCCGCGCTCACACGATCGAGCGCAGCTTCGAGATCCTCGACGATCGCCACCGCAACCGCGCCGGTGCCGTCGATACGCGCGGGAACCCCGGCGAACTCGCGCCGCAACGCGGCCCAGGGACCGGCAAGTGAACGCGCGCGCGTGAGATGCCCGCCGGCGAGGCTCGCGGCGAGCGCGGCAAGTTCATCCTCGACTTCGGAAGCCGTGAGCGCGGAAGCGACCTGCGCGTCCGACAACGGGCTCAGGTCGACGCGCTGGCAGCGCGAGCGGATCGTGTCGAGCACTTCGTCGGGCCGCTCGGTGGTGAGCACGAACACCGTGCGATCCGGCGGCTCTTCGATGGTCTTCAAGAGCCGGTTGCCCGACGCGTCGTTCATACGGTCGACGTCGTGCAGCATCAGCACCTTCCGTGCGCCCTCCACAGGCGCGCGCACGGCTTCGGCGATCACGTCGTCGGCCTGGTCGACGAGGAAGAACGTGCCTTCGGGTTCGAACTCGAGCACGTCGACGTGCAGTCCCCGGCGCACGAGGTCGAGCGTGCGCGCGTCGGGGTCGAGCGAATCGGCGACGAGTCGCGCCGCGAGTTCACGGGCCGCCTCGTCGAGCCCGCTCCCACTCGGCCCGGCGAGGAGGTAGGCATGCCCGGGACGCGCCACGGCGCGCTCCAGCTGCGCGACGGCACGGCCCTGACCGACCACTCCTTCCCACATTCTCTTACCTCTTGTTCGCTTCGCTCACGGGCCGGTTGGCCTTCCCTCGCTCCGTCATCGCTGACTGCCCACGTGGTTCGCGGTCGCTCGGCTGGATCGAACCTACTGGTCGTCTCGGACGAGCGATTCGACGAGCGGTTCGACGACCGACCAGACCGCCGCGGCCACGGCCTCGACATCGCCGTTGCCGTCGACGACGACCCAGCCAAATTCGGCCGCGAGCTCTCGGTATGCGCCGCGCACCCGTGCGTGGAACTCGGCGCCGGCACGCTCCATGCGGTCGCGAGCCACCGGCCGGCGGCGGGCCGCCACATCGGCATCGACGTCGAGCACGATCACGAGGTCGGGCTCGAGCCCGCCGCTGGCGAACGCGCTGACCACGCCCACCGCCTCGACGCCGAGATCACGGCCGACACCCTGGTAGGCGAGCGTCGACGGTGTGAAGCGATCCGAGATCACCACCTGTCCGGCGGCCAGGGCCGGGCGCACCACCTCGGTCACGTGTTGGGCCCGGTCGGCGGCCATCAGGAGCAACTCCGCCCGGGCATCGAGCGGAGCGGCGTCGTCGAGGAGCAGGGCGCGCAGCGCGGCACCGCGCGGCGTGGCGCCCGGCTCGAAGGTGGTCACCACCTCGAGGCCTGCAGCCTGCACCGCCGTTGCGAGGCGCGCCACCTGCGTGGACTTTCCGCTGCCCTCACCGCCTTCCAGGACGATGAAGCGGCCGGCCACCAAGCCATCATGACCGACGCGTCCGGCGCATCCGCAACCACGGGGTCGGGTACGCGCGCTGGTAATGTCCGTTTTCCTGCACGATGCGCACGGCTCGACGGACCGGGCAGGACCGGCCGCATACGTCACTCAGGGTCGGACATGTCCACGGTTCGCAGCACGCCCGACGCGATGACCGACTCCGCAGAGAAGGCCTCCAGGCCCAGCACCGGCCCTATCGAGGCGCCCGACATCTCGGTCGAGACGGACGCGGTCGTGGCGCTACCGACCGCCGAACCGCCGGCCCACGAGCACCACACGGCCCGGCGCAACATCAAGCGGTCGGTGAAGGTCATTCTCTTCCTGATCGCCTTCAACTACTTCGGCATTCCCGCGATCGCCGGCCTTCGCAACGCCGCGCACAAGCTCCTCCAGGTGAGCCTCCCCTGGCTCGCGCTCGGCGTGCTCTTCGAAGTGCTCGCGCTGCTCGCGTACTCGCAGCTGATGCGCGTGGCGATTCCCGAAGGTCGCGTCTCGTTGTTCCGGCTGTTCCGGATCAACCTCGCCACCAAGTCGGTGAACAACACGGTGCCGGGCGGGAGCGCGGCCGGCGCCGCGCTCGGCTACCGCCTGCTCACCACCAGCGGCGTCGCCGGCGCCGACGCCGGATTCGCGCTCGCCGCCACCGGTCTTGTGTCGGCGGTCGTGCTGAACCTCATCCTCTGGATCGCATTGCTCGTGTCGTTGCCGTTCAACGGCGTGAACCCCGGATACGGCATCGTGGCGATCCTCGGTGTGGTGGTGCTGCTGTTCGCAGCCGGCCTCATGCTCTCCTTGATGCGCGGCGGTGATCGGGCCAAGCGCTTCCTCAACCGGCTCACTCGACACATCCGCTTCATCGACAGCGACCGCGCCAACGAAGTGGTCGAGCAGGTGGCGGGCCGCCTGTCGGAGATCGTCAAGGACCGCGAGCTCGTCGAGCGCGCCGCGATCTGGGCCACACTCAACTGGCTGCTCGACGCCGCGTCGCTGTTCGTGTTCGTGCGCGCGTTCGGTGAGTGGCCGAACGTCATCGGCCTGCTCGTGGCGTTCGGCCTCGCCAACGTGCTCGCCGTCATCCCGATCACGCCCGGCGGCCTCGGCATCGTGGAAACGGTGATGGTCGGCACGCTCGTGGGCTTCGGCACCACGCCGGCCGTCGCCGCGCTCGCCGTGCCCACCTATCGCCTGGCCCAGTTCTGGCTGCCGATCCCGCTGGGCGGCGCGGCGTATCTCTCGGTGCGGCGCGACCAGCGGCCGGGCAAGCTGCGCGACGCCGGGCGCAGTGCCTACGCGCAACCGTCGAGCCGCTTCGAATGGGCCGAGGAATATGGCCACCGACCCAACGCCGGCGACGCGGAGGCGTATCCGCCACACATCGCGGAACGCGACATCTGATCCGCGCCGAGCGACGACGGATCAGGTCTTCTTCGCTGCCGGCTTCTTCTTCGCGGCCGCTTTCTTCTTGACGACCTTCTTCACGGTCTTCTCGATGCCGGAACCCGACTTCTTCCCCGCCGCTTTTGACGCCTTCTTGGCAGTGGTCTTCTTCGCCGCGGTCTTCTTGGTGGCGCGCGGCGTGTCACCGGCGAGCTCGGCGCGCGCTCGCAACAAGATCACCGCGTCCTCGAGCGACAGCGTGGTGGGGTCGGTGCTGCGCGGCACGGTCGCGTTCGTGGTGCCGTCGGTGACGTAGGCGCCGAACCGGCCCTCGCGCACCACGACGTTGGCACCGTTGTCGGGCGACGGCCCGAGCTCGGCGAGCGGTGGCTTCTGCGCCCGGCGGCCGCGCAGCTTCGGTTGTGCGAACAGCGCCTCGGCCTCGGCCATCGTGACCGTGAGCAGTTGATCCTCGGCAGTGAGGCTGCGCGTCTCGCCGTCGGCGCGCTTCAAATACGGGCCGAAGCGACCCGGGCTGGCCACGATCTCGCGTTCTTCGCCGTCGGTGCCGACCACGCGCGGCAACGTGAGCAGCTTCAACGCGTCGTCGAGCGTGAGTGTCTCGGGATCCATCGACGCGAACAGCGACGCACGCGGAGGCTTCTTGCGCGAACCCTCTTCCTGTTCGCCGAGCTGCACGTAGGGGCCGTACGGACCGTTGAGCACGAAGATCGGCTTGGCCGTCTCGGGATCGTCACCGATGGTGCGCGGGCCTTCGGCCTTCTTCGCGATCAGGTGGAGCGCCTGCTCGATCGTGAGCTCGTCGGGCGCGACCTCGTCGGGTAGGCCCGCAGTCTCGCCGGCATCGTCGTCGCCGCGTTGCACGTACGGGCCGTAGCGCCCGACGCGCACGATCACGGGCACGCCGTCGTCGTCGCCGATCGGAACCGTGCTCACCGCGCGCGGATCGATCGACGCGAGATGGTCGTCTTCCACGAGCTCGCGGAGGCCGGCCTGGCCGTTACCGAAATAGAAGCTGTGGAGCCACTTCTCGGCCTCGCCCTCGCCGCGCGCGATCACGTCGAGCGCCTCTTCCATCGAGGCCGTGAAGTTGTAATCGACGAGGTGACCGAAGTGTTGTTCGAGCAGGTTGATCACCGCGAACGCGGTCCATTTCGGGATCAGTGCCTGGCCGCGGCGCCACACGTAACCGCGATCGAGGATCGTCTGGATCACCGACGCGTACGTGGACGGGCGACCGATGCCGCGCTCCTCGAGTTCTTTCACCAACGATGCGTCGGTGAAGCGAGCCGGCGGACGGGTCGCATGACCGGCCGGCTGCAGGTCACGGCACGTGATGGCGTCGCCTTCGGTGACCGACGGCAGCGTCGCTTCCTTCTCGTCACCCGAAGTGCTCGTGTCCTCGTCGAGGCCCTCGATGTAGGCGCGCCGGAAGCCGAGAAAGTCCCACGTGGTGCCGGTGGCGCGGAACGTCGCCTGCTCCCCCGCGGTCGATGTTGCACCCATCAACAACGTGGTCGTTCGCCCACGAGCATCAAGCATTTGGCACGCGACGGTGCGCACCCAGATCAAGTCGTAGACGCGCCGCTCATCCGTGTCGAGCTCGCCCGCGACCTCGTCGGGCATGCGAATGCGCTCGCCTGCTGGACGGATCGCTTCGTGTGCCTCCTGCGCGTTCTTCACCTTGTTGCGGTAGGTGCGCGGCTCCTTGGGCAGGTAGTCGTCGCCGTAGCGCTCCTGCACCGCACGCCGAGCCGCCGTGATCGCTTGCTCCGACAGATTCGTGCTGTCGGTACGCATATAGGTGATGTAGCCACGCTCGTAGAGCCGCTGCGCTACCGCCATCGCCTTGCTCGCCGGGAAGCCCAATTTACGTACGGCTTCCTGCTGGAAGCTCGACGTGGTGAACGGCGCGGCGGGCCGCCGGTTGAACGGCTTCGCCTCGATCGACTGCACGCGGTACGCGACTTCGCGCAGGCGAGCGGTGAGGGCAGTGGCGCCGGCCTCGTCGAGGCGGACGACGTCGATTCCCTCTTTGAGATTGCCGGTGGCCGCGTCGAAGTCGCCGCCGACTGCAACGCGCCGACCGTCGAGTTGTGTGAGCGTCGCGCCGAAGCCGTTCGATTCGACGTTCGCAGCAGCAGCGAACGTGCCCTCGATGTCGAACCACGAGCCGCTGCGGAACGCCATGCGCGCGCGCTCACGGTCGACCACCAGACGCACGGCGACGCTCTGCACGCGACCCGCCGACGGTGCGCCGCGCCCGATCTTGCGCCACAGCACCGGCGACACCTCGTAGCCGACGAGCCGGTCGAGCACGCGCCGGCCCTCTTGCGCCTCGACGAGCTTCAGGTCGAGATCGCGCGGCTCGTCGATCGCGGCCTGGATCGCCGCGGGTGTGATCTCGTGGAACACCATCCGCTTCACGGGCACCTTCGGCTGCAGCAGCTCGAGCAGATGCCAGGCGATCGCCTCGCCCTCGCGGTCCTCGTCCGTGGCGAGGTACACCTCGTCGGCGTCCTTCAACGCGCGCTTCAGTTCGGTGATCACTTTCTTCTTGTTCTGAGGCACCACGTAGACCGTGTCGAAGTGGTCGTCGGGATTCACGCCGAGCAGGCGCGCGTGCGTCTCCCGCTTGTCGTCGGGAAGCTGCTCACGCTTGTTCGGCAGGTCGCGCACATGCCCGACGCTCGACATCACCGTGACGTCGAGGTCGGAGCTCCGGCCGAGGAACCCGGCGATGGTGCGCGCCTTGGTAGGCGACTCGACGATCACGAGCGGTTTGGCCACGGTCCTCCTGGATAGCTGGTCGGCGACCCGTTCGCGCACTCGGGCACGGGTGGGAGGCCGGTGGTCTTCGGTCAGGTTGCTCGCACAGATCCTGCCCGCCTGTCAAGCATCGGCGGGAAAGGCCCAGGTCGCAGGAGGCACAGACCGGTCACAAAGCCGCGCCAAGGGGCCGGTTCGAGGCCCTCCCTGCCGTAGCCTGCACCCCTCATGGGCTCGTTCGCCAAGAACGTCATCGACAACTGGGGCATCTGGGGATTGCTCCTCGTGGTGTTCATCGAGTCCGGGATCATCCCGTTGCCGCTGCCCGGCGATTCGCTGCTGTTCCTGGCCGGCTTCTTTGCGTCCACCAGCGCCGCTTCCAACGATCCCCACACGAACCTTGCGGCGGTGGTGTTCGGCACGCTGGCCGTCGCCGTCATCGGCGCGCAGATCGGCTACGCCATCGGCGCGATCTGGGGCACCAAGCTCTTCAAGCCCGACGCCCGGGTGTTCAAGACCAATTATCTCGACCGTTCACAGGAGTTCTTCGATCGGCGCGGGCCGGCGGCGGTGATCCTCGCTCGCTTCGTGCCGTTCGTGCGCACGATCGTGCCGATGCTCGCAGGCGCGAGCAGCATGAAGCATCGCCAGTTCGCGATCGCCAACGTGGTCGGCGCGGTGCTCTGGACGGTGGGCATCTCGCTGCTCGGCTTCACCCTCGGCCAGCACATCCCCGAAGGCTGGATCGAACCGATCACCGTGCTGATCGTGGCGCTCTCGCTGATCCCGCCGCTCCTCGAGTGGCGCAAGCACCGCAACGAGTTCGCAGCGCAGACCGCCGAATCCGTCGAGACCTGACCGTCAGCCGTCGGTCGTCGGGCTTCAGCCGCCGACGCTGAACGTGTAACCCGACGCGGTCTGGCCGGTGAGGGCGCTGACGCCGTCGCCCACGATGAGGTCGCGAGCGTCGCCCTTGGCGCCCGGCGGGTTGCCGGCACAGGCGGCCGCGGTCGCAGTGTCGTACGCGTAGCCGGGATACGGCGCCGAGGGCGAGGTCGCGGTGTTCGCGAGCTTCGTGATCGGCGCCCAATACACCTGGTTCTGGAACAGTGCGCCGAGGCCGTTGCCCTTGGTGACCACGCCCGACTGCGTGAACAGACCGTTGGCGGTGCCGCCGCCGAACGTCGTCTGTGAATAGGTCTGGGTGCGCGTGCCGTCGGAGAACTCGATCGTGGCCTTGCCGTTCAGCGGGTACTCCGCCGGATCGACGTCGCCGAGGCAATCGGTGGACGGCGACACGAGCAGCGCGGTCCACCTCGTGACCGTGTAGGTGCCTGCACCGGGTGTGTTCGCGCCCGAGAACGTGCACGTGCCCAACGCGCCGCCCGGGCCGGCGACACCCTTGATGCTGATGCGCACGTCGTGGTTGGCACCCGCGGTGGGGATGTTCGCGACGAGACCCGCGGGGAGTCCGTCGTTCGGATCGGTGTAGTCGCTCTTCACACTCGCGAGGCCGGTGAGTCCGTGACAGCTTCCGACACTCGTGGTGGCCGCGCCACCTGTTCCCGTGGCCGCGGGGACGGTGGCCGAGGTCGGCGCCACCGACGTCGTCGTCGCGGCGCGCGCGCCCATGTCGGCGACCGCGGTGGTGGCAACCAGCGCAGCGGCGATAGCGGCGAGCTTGAGCCTGATCTGCAAATTTGCGCTCCACCTCGGAGGCGCGCGACTGCCGTCGCGGCACCCCTCCTCCGGGGACCCTACCGTCGGGCCTGCTCCCATGCTGTTTCCGGGCGACGCGCCTGTCAAGCATTCGCGCGGTCCGCGCGCGATCACCACTGTGCGCGCGCAGACGCGCCCGACACAAAAAGAAGAGCCGGAGGCCGCTGTACGCGCCTCCGGCCCTTCCCAGGAAACGCTGGCCTCAGCTGACCGTGGCCGGCTCGGCCTGCGGTTCGGCGGCCGGCGGCGCTGCGGCGAGCGAACCCGTCGAGCGCTTGCTGAAGGCGATCGCGCCCAACAGCACCACGAGCGCCACGCCCGCGATCACGTAGCGCACGTTGTTGTCGCGCAGGCTGATGATCGCCGGCAGCATGAGCAAGGAGACCAGGTTCATCACCTTGATCAACGGGTTCAGCGCCGGACCGGCGGTGTCCTTGAACGGGTCACCGACCGTGTCGCACACGACCGCGGCGCGGTACGCGTCGGAACCCTTGCCGCCGTAGTTGCCGTCCTCGATGTACTTCTTGGCGTTGTCCCACGCACCACCGGAGTTGCTGAGGAAGTTCGCCATCAGCTGACCGGTGAGGATCACCGCGGCGAGGAACGCGCCGAGCGCGAAGTAGTTGATACCGAAGCCGACGATCACCGGCGTGAGCACCGCGAGCAACGCCGGCGTGGCGAGCTCGCGCAGCGACGCCGCGGTGCAGATGTCGATCACCGGGCCGTAGTCGGGCTTTTTCGTGCCTTCCATGATCTTGCCGTCGGCGAACTGGCGCCGCACCTCTTGCACGACGACGCCGGCCGTGCGGCCTACGGCGCGGATTGCCAGCGCCGAGAACAAGAATGCGACCGAACCACCGATCAGCAATCCGATGAACACCTTCGGATCGGCGACATTGATCGCGGTGCGAGCGTCCTTGAAGAGCTGGTTGCCCGCGATGTTCAGGCCCAGCTCGTTCTTGATGGTCTCGATGTACGACGAGAACAGGGCGACGGCGGCGATGACCGCCGAACCGATCGCAAAGCCCTTGGTGACTGCCTTGGTGGTGTTGCCCACCGCGTCGAGACTCACCATGATCCGCTCGGGCTCGCCGTGGAACTCGCCCGACATCTCGGCGATACCGGCGGCGTTGTCGGCAACCGGGCCGAAGGTGTCCTCGGACACGACCACACCCGTGGTGGCGAGCATGCCCATGCCCGTGAGGGCCACGAGGTAGAGCGAGAACTGCAGGTCGCCGCCGCCGAGCGCAATGGCCGCGCCCAGCGCGCCGGCGATGGCGATGATCGCCCACACCGACGACTCGAGTCCTGAGCTGATGCCGGCGAGCGTGGCAGTGGCAGGGCCACCCGTGGCCGCCGACTCGGCGATCTCCTTCACCGGGCTCGTCTCGGTGGACGTGAAGTACTCGGTGATTCGCGACGCGATCTGGGCCAACACGAGACCGATCACGACTGCGCCGAACATGCGCCAACCGACGTTGGAAATGGAGCCGCCAGTGGGGTTCTTCACGTACACCAGCGCGAGCACCAGGGTGCCCACGATGGTGAGAATGCCCGCGGTGAGAAAGCCGCGGTTGATCGGCGCCATCGCCGACTTGTCGGTGTCCTTCGCCCGCACGGCGAACACACCGGCGATCGACGCGAGCACGCCGAGCGCACGCGCCGCGAGCGGGAACAACGCGCCAATCGCCCACAACTCGGGCCGGTGCGGGAAGATCCCCTGGAACGCCGGTACGCCGAGGATGATCGACGCCACCAGCGTGACCTCGTAGCTCTCGAAGAGGTCGGCGGCCATGCCCGCGCAGTCACCGACGTTGTCGCCCACGTTGTCGGCGATCGTTGCCGGGTTACGCGGATCGTCCTCGGGGATACCCGCTTCGACCTTGCCCACGAGGTCGGCGCCCACGTCGGCGGCCTTGGTGAAGATGCCGCCGCCGACGCGCAGGAACAGCGCGAGGAGCGAGCCGCCGAAGCCGAAGCCCACGAGGATCGCGGAGCTGGTGTTCTGGAACACCATCATGATGATCGACGCGCCGAAGAGGCCCAGGCCCACGGTGAACATGCCGCACACACCGCCGGTGCGGAACGCCACCTGCAACGCCTTCGGCATCGAGCCTTCCTTGGCCGCGGCGGCAGTGCGCACGTTGCCGCGTACCGCAAGGCTCATGCCGATGAAGCCGGTGAGGCCCGACATGAAGCAACCGAGCACGAACGCGATCGTGCGCGCGGCTCCACTCGCCCCGAACGACAAGGCGACAACGCCGAGGTGTCCGGACAGCGCATCCTTTTTCACCGAGGTCGACGTCACGAACACGACGACTGCGAGCGGGATGAGGATGAAGCCGATCGTGCGGAACTGCCGCTTCAGGTAGGCGAGCGCGCCTTCCTGGATCGCGCTGGCGATCTCGCGCATCGTCGGCGTGCCCTCGTCGGCGGCGAGGACGCCGCGCATGAGCACAAAGCCCACGAGGATGGCCAACAAGGCGGTGATCACCGAGCCGATGAGGATGGCCCATTCACCTCCGTGCAGCGTGAAGGTCTGATAGCCGCCTTCGGCGGCCAGCAAATGACTCATGCCTGGTTCCTTTGCTGGTTCGTGGTCATTCGAGGATCACGCGATCTTGCGAACGAATACTTGGTTGGCGACAGTGCTCCCCAACGTGCGCTCCATGCCGTCGACCCGCAGGACGAGAGGACCGTCGAAGGGATGCTTTTCTTGCACCTCGACCCGCACCCCCGGGCGCAGGCCCAGCGTGTCGAGGAACTCGATCAACTCGGGATCGGTGGAACCGGGCACGGCCACGATCGCGGCGTCGCCCGGTTCGAGCGCGTAGAGCGGCGGCATCGCCGGGATGTCGGCCTGCTCCTTGGCGGGGATCGGGAAACCGTGCGGGCACGTCTCGGGCCGGTCGAGCGCCACGTAGAGGCGCTCCTCGACCTCCATCGGCAGATGGTGCTCGAACGCGGTGGCCAACCGGTCGGCCTCGTTCCAGGCGTAGCCCAGCATGTCGGCGAGGAAGCGCTCGACGATGCGGTGGCGGCGGATCGAGGCGACCGCGAGCACCCGGCCCATACCGGTGAGCACCACGCCGCGGTAGGGCGTGTAGTCGACCATGCCCCGGTCAGCGAGCCTTTTCACGATGGAGGTGACGGTGCCGGGCGAGAGCCCCAACCGCTCCGCGAGCGCGCCGGTGTGCACCTCGCCCTGCTCGGCGTGGCCGTTGGTGTCCTGGGCGAGTCGGTAGATCGCTTTCAGCGACTCGCGCTCGGACTTCGAGATGCTCCCGAGGTCGGCTTCGATGGCCGGGAATATAGGTTTTGGTCAGCCTAAATGCAATCTCAGGACATCAATTTTCGAGGTGGTAGGGCACGGAGGTGACCACGGTGCCCTTGCGGAACAGGAGGCGGCCCTTCAGGAACAGGGCGCTCTGGTTGTGGAGCAGCTGCGAGAAGAAGCCGGTCACCACGAATTCGGGGATCACCACCGTGATGATGTCGTTGTCCCAGCGGGCGTCGAGCTCGTCGATGTAGCGCAGCACCGGCTTGCTGAGCTCCCGGTACGGCGAGTGCACGATCTCGAGCGGGAAGTCGAACCTGTAGTTGGCCCACGCCTGCTCGACCTGCTCCTGCTCCTCCTCGTCGGTCACCACGGTGACCGCCACGAGGTGCGTGGGGTTCAGCGACCGGGCATAGGCAATCGCCTCGAGCGAGCCGCGGTGCAGCGTGCCCACGAGCACGACCACGGTGTGGTTCATACGGCGCGGCTTGAACTCGCTCGTCACAACGAGACTGGCGGACACCCGGTCGTAGTGCACCTTGATCGAGCGGAACAGCAGGATCACGAGCCCGACGACGAGGATCGACACCCACGCGCCCTCGGTGAACTTCGTGATCGCGATGATCATCAGCACGATGAACGTGGCGATGGCGCCGGCGACGTTGATCACCACGCCGCGCTGCCAATTCGGTTCCTTCAGGCGCAGGTGGTGACGCACCATCCCGCTCTGCGAGAGCGTGAACGACGTGAACACCCCGACCGCGTAGAGCGGGATGAGCTTCGTCTCGTTGCCGCCGAAGATGATCACAAGGATCATCGCCGCGGCCGCGAGCACGAGCACCCCGTTGCTGAACACGAGCCGGTCGCCGCGGTTCGCGAACTGCCGAGGGAGGTGACCGTCGCGAGCGATGATCGACGAGAGACGCGGGAAGTCGGCGAACGCGGTGTTGGCCGCGAGCGTGAGGATCAGCGCCGTGGCCACCTGCAGCACGTAGTAGATCAGCCCCTGCCCGAACACGGCCCGGCCCATCTGCGAGAAGACCGTCTCACCGTGCACCAACGGGATCGGCTGGAGGTGGTGGGCCAGCACGGAAACACCGAGAAACAGGGTTCCGAGGATGGTGCCCATCCAGATCATCGTGATCGACGCGTTGCGGGGCTCGGGCTTCTGGAATGCCGGCACACCGTTGGAGATCGCCTCCACGCCTGTGAGCGCGACAGCGCCCGACGCGAAGCCGCGCAACAGCGTGAACAGCGCGAGCGTGCCACCGGTGAGCGCGAGCGTCTTGTACGACTCGAGGTCGGTTTTGGAGAGGAACTTGCCGCTGTGCGCCTGCGACAGGATCGTGTCGATGTGCATGCCGAACAGGCCGTACACCTTGGCCAAGCCGACCAGCACAAGTGCGGCGAGCACCACGATGTACACGTACGTGGGAATCGCGAAGATGCGGCCCGACTCCTTGATGCCGCGCAGGTTCGCGACGGTGATGATCGCGATGGCGATCACGCACAGGATCACGCGCTTGTCGGTGAGCCCCTGGAGCGCCGGGATCGACGTGATGGCGCGCACGCCGGCGCACACCGACACCGCGACGGTGAGGATGTAGTCGACGAGCAGCGATGCGCCGGCGAGCATCGCAGCGCGGTCACCGAGGTTCTCACGGCTCACGATGTAGGAGCCGCCGCCGCTCGGGTAGGCGAAGAGCGTCTGGCGATACGACGACACCACGAGGAACAGCAGGATCGCGACGGCGATCGCGATCGGCACGAGCTTGCCGAGCCCGAGCGCGAGGCTCGAACTACCGAAGGCGATGACGAGCAGGATCTCCTGCGTGGCGTAGGCCGTCGACGAGATCGCGTCGGACGAGAACACCGCCAGCGCGATGGTCTTGACGAGCCGCTGGTGCTCCTGCTCGGACGACGCCAGCGGTCGGCCGACGAAGAAACGTTTCAACGAACTGAACACTGCGGGGGGCCCTGGGGTCGGAGTGGGCGCCGGGACCAGGCGGCCGACGCGATGCGTTGTGGGAACGCGGGCGTTACTTATACATCCTTTACGCGCCTCATCCGCTCATCCGGTTTCGCAAGGTGCCGCGCGGTGCTCGTACGATCCTGCGGTTCCTGAGGTCGATCGCCAGGGAGGCGTCGTGCACGTGGTCGTTGTGGGCTGCGGGCGAGTCGGCAGCGAACTCGCGCTGACGCTCGAACAGATGGGCCACAGTGTGGCCGTCGTCGACCGGAGCGCCCGCGCCTTCCGCCGACTCCATCCCGACTTCGCGGGCCTGAAGGTGACCGGCATCGGTTATGACCGCGACACGCTAAAGGAAGCCGGCATCGAGCGCGCCGGCGCCTTCGCCGCGGTCACCTATGGCGACAACTCGAACATCGTGTGCGCTCGCATCGCGCACGAGACGTACGAGATCCCCAATGTGGTCGCCCGCATCAAGGACCCGCGACGAGCGCTGATCTTCCAGCGGCTCGGCATCCCCACCGTCGCCACGGTGTCGTGGGCCACCGATCAGGTGATCCGGCGGCTGTTCCCGTCGGATACGCCGCACGACTGGATCGACCCGTCGGCGAAGGTGTCGCTGCTCGAACGCACGCTGCCCGCCAAGGCCGTTGGGCGAAAGCTCGGCGAGCTGAACGAGCCCGGCCGCTTCTGGCTCACCGCGGTGAGCCGCTTCGGCTCGGCGATGATCGCCACCGGCGACATCGTGGGTCAGGACGGCGACATCGTCTATTTCATGTGCGCGGTCGACGCGCTCGACGAGCTCAACGACCGGCTCACCGCCGCTCCGGAAGGACACCACTGATGCGCGTCGTCATCGCCGGCGCCGGCAAGGTCGGCCTCTTCATCGCCAACGACCTTCAAGAGTCGGGTCACGATGTGATGCTCATCGACAACGACCCCGACGCACCGAAGCGCTCGCTGACGACGCCCGGGGTGCGGTGGCACATTGCCGACGCGTGCGAAGTGGGATCGTTGCGCGCCGCCGAGCTCGAGAGCTGCGAGGTGGTGGTAGCCGCGACGGGCGACGACCAAGTGAACCTCGTGTTCTCGCTCCTCGCCAAGCAAGAGTTCGGCGTGCCGCGTGTGATCGCGCGTGTCAACCACCCGCGCAATCAGTGGATGTTCAACGAGAACTGGGGCGTCGACCTGTCGGTGTCGACACCACACCTCGTGACCGCGCTCGTAGAAGAAGCCGTATCCGTGGGCCGGCTCGTGCACCTGCTCACCTTCGAGGGCGGCAACGCCCGCCTCGTGGAAGTGACACTCGCCGGCAACTCGCCCGCGATCGACACCGCCATCAAAGACCTCGACATCCCGCGCGACGCCACGATCGTGGCGTTGGTGCGCGACCACCACGTGGTGATGCCGCGCGGCGACACGATGTTCGAGTCGGGCGACGAAGTGCTCGCGATGGTCACACCCGACTCCGAAGAAGACGTGCGCAACCTCTTCACTCTGTCGTCGTAGCGCCCCACACTCAATGCGTCGTTTGACTTCGAATAGCGACGTCAAACGACGCCCGGCGCGATTGGGTTAGTACAGCTCGTACGAGGGGTTGAGCATCAGGAGGCGGTTGCCGTCGCGCAGCACGGTGCCTTCCACTGCCACCTTGCGGCCCGGTGTCATGCCGCGAATCTTGCGCCGGCCCAGGAACACTGCGGTGAGGTTCAGCTTGCCGTCGCTCACGATCACTTCGAGCGCCGGCGCGCCCGAACGGGGCACGATCCGCAGCGCGCCGATCTCACCCCCGGTGCGCACCTGCTCACGCTCGTGCACATCGGCGATCGGGGTGACACCGATGCCACCGCAGAAGGCCGCCAGCTTCTCGCGGTCGACGTCCTCATTGCTCTTGGAGATCTTCGAGACGAATTTTCTCAGCGCCATGACCTGGGAAACCGTACCTGTCGGAACGCTTGATGCAAATCTCCGAGCGCCGCGCGCCATCATGGACAGGATGCGCAGCCTTCTGGTTTGCGCTGCCGCGTGCGCCCTCGCTCTGGCGGGTTGCAGCAGTAGCAGCGCTCATCATGCCGCGGCGCGCCCGACGACCTCGTCGAGCAGTCCGACGAACTCGGTGCCTACGGGCACGCCGGGTTTCGTGCTGCTCGCGAATCGCTCGAGCGTCGTGAGCGCGGGTCCGCCCGCACATCTGTCCGCCGCCACCACGAAGGCCGCCGAAGGTCTCGTGCGCGACTACGTGATCCGCGGCACCGTCGACGTGCTGCTCACGGGCCGCCTCGGGAAGGGCTTCTCCGATCTGTTCGGGCCCGAGACCGTCGCGGTGCTCGCACGACCGGGCAACGACCGCACCACGGTGACGGAGCTCGGTTACGGGCGCTCGTCAGGTCCGATCAAGGTGCGGGCGACGATGCACGTCACCGGGCTCGGCGACCAGAGCGGCAACATCGTGATGATGTCGGCGAGCTTCAAGGCTGCGATCCGCCGCGGCGAGCTCTCCGTCGACCGCTCCGGTGAGCTGCTGCTCGCACCCGAAGGCTTCCGGTGGGTGATCATCGGTTACAACCTGCGCGCCCGCCGCGCCATCGGTGTTGCGCCGGCGTCCACCACGACCGCGTCGACTCCGGGGAGAAAGCCTTGAGGCGCTGGATGCTTCGCGGCGTCGCCGCACTCGTCACGATCATGCTCGCGCTCACAGGATTGGCCGCGAGCTGGCTCGCGGGAGTCCACATCCCGTTCGTGGAGGGCAAGACCTACATCGCCGTGCAGAAGTTGCACGCGGCATTCACGCCGCGCCCGGACGGCAGCAACGGTCCTTTGTTCATCATGTTCATTGGTTCCGACCTGCGGCCGGGCGTCGGTGGCGCGCGTGGTGACGCGCTGCACCTGATGGGCATCAACCCCACGCTGCACCAGGCGACGATCCTCGACATCCCGCGCGACACCTGCGCCGACGTACCGGGCTCCGGTCACACCAAGATCAACGCCGCCAACGAAGGCGGCAACGCCGCGCAGCAGACGCAGGCGGTGGCGAGCCTCGTCGGCGTGCCGGTGAGTTACGCGGTGGAGGTCGACTTCGCAGGCTTCATGGCGCTCGTCGACGGTGTGGGGGGCGTCGACGTCAACATCCCCTACCCGATGCACGACAGTTACTCGAACGCCGACTTCGACCCGGGTCCGCGTCACCTCAATGGTGTGCTCGCGCTGGCGTTCGCGCGTGACCGGCACAGCTTCCCGACGAGCGACATCCAGCGCACCTGGGATCAGGGCTACTTGATGATCGCGGCGATCCAGAAGCTCGAAAAGTCGTATTCCACGATCGCCGGCCGCTTCCAGCTCGCCGCGCTGATGATGCAGCACGCCCAGCTCTCGGGCATGGATCTCCAAGACCTCGTGAAGCTCGGCCAGGTAGCCGACGACATCGCGCCGAACGGGATCAAGACCGTCACCATGCCGTCGACCGGCGGCAACTGCCTCACGCCCACGGCATCAGCCCGCGCGCTGTTCGCCGACTTCCGCGACGACGGTGTGCTCGAGTCGTACCCCGCAGGCACGCCGCAGGACGTCTCACCCTCGCCGTGACCGCGTGGCTGTGTCCTGGCGGGCTGCGTCCTGGCGGGCTGTGTCCTGGCCCTGTGCGAGAGTGAACTGTGACCGTGATCGACGCGACCGAGACGCTCGAACTGCTCTCGCTCGACCCCGCCGTGCGCGGTCGCGCCACCCATCGCGCCGACCTGCCCGGCTGCGACGCCACGTTCGGACAGCTCTCCACACCGCTGCACGACGAGACCGCGGCGCGGCTCGCGGCTCGCGGCATCGCCGAGCTGTACGCGCACCAGGCCGCGGCGATCAACCGCATTCGTAATGGCGAACACACTGTGGTGGCCGCCGGCACCGCGTCGGGCAAGTCGCTCTGCTATCAACTCCCGATCATCGATGCCGCGGTGGCCAAGGAACGGGCCACCGCGCTCTGCATCTTCCCCACCAAGGCGCTGGCGCAGGATCAGCTGCAATCGCTGCGCGGCTGGCTCGTGCCCGGGCTCAAGGCCGTCACCTACGACGGCGACACTGCCACGAACGACCGCATGTGGGCGCGCGGCAACGCCAACGTGGTGCTCACGAACCCCGAGATGCTGCATGTGGGCATGCTTCCCTCACACTCGCGGTGGGCCACGTTCTTCATGCGCCTGCGTTACGTGGTGATCGACGAGTTGCACACCTTGCGCGGCGTGTTCGGCAGCCACGTAGCCCTCGTGCTGCGGCGCTTGCGCAGATTGTGCGAGCGCTACGGATCGACACCCACGTTCTGTCTCACGAGCGCGACCATCGGTAACCCGGCCGAGCTCGCGGCACAGCTCGTGGGCGCGCCGGTCGCTCTGGTCGACGAGGACGGCGCGCCCCGTGGGCCGCGCCGGCTCGTGGTGTGGGAACGGCCACTCCTCGACGCGGTCACGGGCGCGCGACCGTCGGCGATCGGTGAAACTGCCGCGCTGCTCGCCGCGCTCGTGCGCGACGACCATCAAACGCTTGCCTTCTGCCGGGGCCGGCGCACGGCGGAAGTGGTGGCGCTCGAAGCGCGGCGCGCGCTGGCCGGGCTGCCCGCACCGATCGAGGACAACGACTTCGCGGGCCTCGACACCACGACCGTCGATGTCGACAATGTGCTCGCCGGCGGCGAGCTCGACGGCACCGCCGCACCTGAGTCTCGCATCGCCGCGTATCGTGCCGGCCTGCTCGGCGACGAGCGGCGCGCGGTCGAGAAGGCGCTGCGCGAGCGCGCGGTGCTCGGCGTCGCGGCGACGAACGCGCTGGAGCTCGGCATCGACCTTCCCGGTCTCGACGCAGTGGTGCTCAACGGCTTTCCCGGAACCCTGGCATCGTTCCGCCAGCAGGTCGGGCGCGCCGGGCGCGCCGGCCAGCACGCCGTCGCCGCGCTCGTGGTGGGCGACGACCAGCTCGACCAGTGGTACGCGCAACACCCCGACGAGCTCGTGAGCCGGCCGTCCGAGCCGGCGGTGGTGAACGTGGGCAACGAGTTCGTGCTCGAAGCCCACGTGCGCTGCGCGGCGCACGAGCAACCGCTCACGCCCGACGACGCGCAGTGGTTTGGGCCCGACCTCGACGAGCGCGTCGTGGAGCTGGTGCGCGCCGGTCGGTTGGTTGCACGCGGGTCGAAGCTGTACTCGGCCGAGACCACACCACCTGCGCGCAGCATCGGCCTGCGGACCGGTACCACGGCCGAGATCATGCTCGTCGACCGCACCACCGATCGGGTGATCGGCACCGTCGACGAGTCGCGAGCCGGAGCCGTGGTGCACCCCGGCGCGGTGTACGTGCACCAGGGTCAGCACTATCGGGTCGCCCTGCTCGACCTGCACGACCATGCCGCGTACCTCGACGAGTGCGGCGACGAGGAGTACACACAGGCGCGCACCGACACCGACATCGTGATTCGCGCCACCGACGACCGGGCGCCGATCGACGCTGCGCTCGGCTCGAGTGAGCTCGGTGCGATCGCGCATTTGGGTTCGGTCGAGGTGACGAACACGGTGGTCGGCTACCAACGCAAACGCGCGGCCACACGCGAGGTGATCGAGACGGTGCCGCTCGAGCTACCTCCGCGGGTGCTGCTCACGCGCGCCTGCTGGTACACGATTCCGCACGAGTTGATCGACGAGGCTCGCATCACCGCGAGCGAGTTGCTCGGCGCAGTGCACGCGGCCGAGCACGGACTCATCGGCTTGCTGCCTTTGTTCGCGATCTGCGACCGGTGGGATGTCGGCGGCCTCTCGATGGCGATCCATCCCGAGACCGAACAGCCCACGATCTTCATCTACGACGCGTACCCGGGCGGTGCCGGGGTGGCCGAGATGGCGTTCGCGGCCCGCGCCGAGCACGTGGCGGCTTCGCTCGACCTGGTGAGCCGTTGCCGGTGCGAGTGGGGTTGCCCGTCCTGCGTGCAGTCACCGAAATGCGGGAACTGGAACGAATATCTCGACAAGCAAGCGGCGGTCCGGCTGCTCACGGTGATGCGCGGCTCCCCGGCGCGAGCGACCCACTCTCGGCACTGAGGTCGACCACCGCGTGGGCGCGGGCGACGATCGGCGGCACACCCGGGAGCCGTGAATGCATCGTGACGGTCACCGTGGCGTCGAACGCGTCGCAGTCGCATCGCACGAGACGCGCACCGTTGGCGCTTGCGATGCTTGCCGCGGCCGACGACGCGCCGCTCGCCCCGAGCCCGCGTCCGAGCGCGTCGGCGGCGGCGAGCGCAGCCGCGTCGGCAGCCGCACTGGCGTGCGAACGTTGCGTGAGGAAGGCCCCCACATCGAGGGCAACGAGCGCGAGCACCAGACCCAGCGCGATGACTGCGATCATCACGATGGTCACTGAGCCACCCTGGCTGTGGCGGCGCGAGCCCTTCATTTTTCGGCCCGCATGGTGACCGTGCTGCTGAACCACGGGTCGGGCAGCAGCGGGCCCACGAACGGCAAGTCGGTGCGCGCGTGGAAGCGCACGGTGGCGTGCAGTGGCGATCCTGCACCACCGGTGCGGTCGATCACGACGGAGGCGCCGGGCAACGTGCGAGCAACCGCCGCCCGCGCGTCGTTGCCGCTCGGGTCGACGATCGCGGCCCGCGCCGCTTCCCGTGCCGCGTTGGCGACGAGCAGGAACTGGTTGCCCAGCACCATCGCCTGGAACACGAGCAGCAGCACGATCGCGACGGCCGGGAGCAGGAGCGCGAACTCGACCGTCGACTGGCCGCGCTCGTCGCTTCCGACCAAGCGACGGTTCGACCCGCGTCGACAGTTCGGCGTTGCCCGGCGCACCGCCATCAGAGGATGTGCCCCATCACGAAGCTGACGATCTTCCCGAAGATGCCCGAGACGATCGACGAGTGGCTGAGGAACGACACGAGGAGACCCGCGAGCGCCGCCGCGGCGACGATCACGAGCGCGTACTCGGCCGTCGACTGGCCGGCCTCGTTCCTGCGGGCCTTCTCGAGGCGCGCGAGGAGAAAGCAGAGCACTGCCATGGCAGAACCTTTCTTGCCTATTTGGCTGTTGGCTGGATTGGCTGGGGTGGCTCAGATGCCGCGCCACCCGGCGACGAGCGCGGGCACCACGGTGAGCAGTGCGAACGCGGGCAGCACGAGCAGCACGAGAGGGAAGATCAGGCGCACGGGAACGGTCCGCGCCCGCGCCGCGGACCGGCGCGCGTAGGCCACGCGTGCGTCGGCCGCGATGCGGGCGAGGGTGGGCCCAAGTGGCGAGCCGAGGCGGATGGCCGGAGCCAAGGTCTCGGTGAGCGGTCGCAGCGGCGGCATGCGCCGACCCTCGACCGCGAGCGCGTCGGGCAACGATGTGCCGACACGAACCCGACGCACGACGGCGTCGAAGGAGTGCCCCACCGCGGCCGGCGACCATGCGGCGGCGAGGTCGAGCGCGATCAACGGTGTGGCGCCGGCGCCCACTGCGACCGCGAGCAAGTCGACGGCCAGCGCCAGCTCGCGGTCGACCGCGTGCGCCGCCCGCGCGATCGCGCGGCGACGCCGAACGTCGCCCACCACCGCTACGAACGGGCGCAGCGCGATGTTCGTGGCGAGGCGGTGCGCGACCCATGCGCCTGAACGGCGCAGGGCGCGATGCATCGAGCGCGCGGGCCGGCGTACGCGTGGTGAGCGACCCGCGCCAAGAACGGCTCGGCCCGCGAGCGCGCCCCACGCCAGGGCCAGCAGTAGCGGGAGGCGCATCACAGCTCCGGCTCCGCTCGCACGAGGAAACGGATCCACACCACCGCGAGCGCGTCGAGCGCTAGACCTGCGGCGAGGCACAGTCGCCCGAACGTGGTGCCGAGCAGCACGTCGAGTGACCGCTGGTCGATGGTCGACTCGAACAGCAGGTAGCCGATCGGCGCGAGCACCATCACCAGCGCCGAAGCTCGCGCCTGGGCCGACTGCGCACGGGTCTCGGCCGTAGCCGCGATGCGGTCGCCCACCGACGCGGCAAGCCCGTCGATGGCGTCGGCCGCGGGCCCGCCGACGCGGCGCGCCAATGTGAGCGCACCCGCCGCGGCCCGCACGCCGGCCACCGGCCGTTCGCGCGTCCAGACCTCGAGGGCGTCGTCGAGCGGCGCACCGAGCTCGACCCGGGCGCGGACGCGCGCCATGTCGCGAGCGAGCGGATTCGGTGAGCCCCCCACGGTGTCGAGCGCGGTCATCACCGTGCCGCCGACGCGCAGCTCCGATGCGATGAGCCGCAGCATCGCTGGCATCGCTGCTGCGGCGCGCCGTTCGGCCCGATGCCGCGCGAGCACCAACGCGATCGGTCCGCCGGCCAGCGCGAGCATCGCGGCGAGCGCGCCGAACGCGGGCTCCAGGCCGGCACCCACCGCGCCGCACGCGGCGACGACGAGCAGCCATGTACGCACCACCACCGCGAGCGGCTGGTCCACACCGGCACGCACGAGCATCGAGTCGATTCGCCGCGGCGCGGCCAGGCCGCCCGCGATCGCCGGGATCCCAGTGTGTTCACGCCGCAGCGCGACCGCGCGCTCGCGAGTGATCGTGCGCCGTGCCCGCGCCCACAGCAGGGTCGCCACGAGCAAGCCGCTGAGCGCACGAAGCGCGATCGGAGTCACGACGCCACCGCAGCCAACGAGCCGCGGTCTTCGCGCGCGAATCGCGTTGCTACGCGCAGGCCGCCACGATCGCCGAACGGCGCGACCTCCGCCACCTCGGTGACCGCGCGTTGCCCGTCGTGACCGCGGACCACGAATACGACGATGTCGAGCGCCGACGCGATCTGGGCGCGCACGGCCGCAATTGGCAGGTTTACGCCGCCGAGCAACGCCAGAGTTTCGAGGCGGCGCAGCGCGTCGACACAGCGATTGGCGTGAATCGTGCACATCGAACCGGCGTGGCCCGTGTTGAGCGCTTGCAGCAGGTCGAGGGCCTCGCCGCCGCGCACCTCGCCGACCACGATGCGGTCGGGCCGCATCCGCAGCGACGCGCGCACGAGGTCGCGCACGGTCGTGGCGCCGGCGCCCTCACTGTTCGCGGGCCGCGCCTCGAGCCGCACCACATGCGGTTGGGGCAGGCGCAACTCCGCGGTCTCCTCGATGGTCACGATCCGGCACTCGACATCGATGCAACCTGCGAGCGCGTTCAGCAATGTGGTCTTGCCCGCGCTCGTGCCTCCGGCGACCAGCACGTTGGCGCCACCCGCCACTCGCTCCTGCAACCAGCACGCGGCGTCGCCGTCGAGGCCGAACTCGTCGAGCGCGATCGCACGCGGTGCGAAGCGCCGGATGGTGACCACCGGACCGTCGGGTGCGAGCGGCGGCAACACCGCGTGCAGCCGCGAGCCGTCGGGCAGGCGCGCGTCGACGATGGGCGACGCGCGATCGAGCCGCAGGCCGAGCGGCGCGATCACTCGTTGGGCCACCGCCTCGATCTCGTCGGCGCTCAGCTTCAGCGACAGCGCCACCAGGCGGCCGGCGCGCTCCACATACGCGCGTCCGGGGCCGTTCAACATCAGCTCGGTCACTGTGGGATCGGCGAGTACGGGTTCGATCGGTCCGAGCCCAGCCACGTCGTCGACGAGCTCCGCAACCACGGCCGCGCGTTGGGCCTCGTCGAGCAGCGGTTCGACGTCGACCACGAGCGATTCGAGCAGCCCGCGCAGCCTCGCCCGGTCGTGGGTGGGAACGAGCGCGGGGTCGTCGTCGAGCAGCCGGCGCTGCACCGCGCGCTTCACGTCGACGAGCATGGTCATGTCACGCCACCTGCAGCGGGCGGCCGCCGAGCCCGAGCCGCTGCACCACGTCCTCGAGCGGGCGGAAGAGTTGCACGGGCGCGCGTGGCAGGAGCAGCCCCGCGTCGACCGCGCGCGCGATGTCGGGGACGCACGGCACGGTGCCGAGGATCGGGCGGGCCGCGAGGTCGGAGACGTCGCGGGCGTGCAACGAGCGGTGCGGTTCGTCGACCAGGAGCACCCCCGACGTGACGTGGACGAGATCGTGGCGGTCGTAGGCGCGGCGCAGCGCGAGCACGCACGCCCGCACGACGAGGAACGACAGGTCGGCAAGCTCCACGAGCGAGCGCGATGCCGGGGCCACTGCGAGACCGGCGTCGAGCACGCTGATGCGCGGGTCGTCGCGCAACACCACCGCAAGGGCCGCGCCGGCCTCACCCGCATCGGCGGGGAACTCGGTGCCGACCGGGACGAGCGAGAACTTCGCCAGCTCGTCGATCGCGAACGACTCGAGCGCGCTCGCAGGCGTGGTGGGCCCGGCTGCGAGCCAGTCGCCGGCGCCGCGCTGCTCGGGGCTCAGCACCGTGCCACAGATTGCCGGCTGATCGCCGGCGAGATCGATGAGGCGGACATCGCGATGATGGCGCGCGAGCACCGAAGCAAGCGCGGCCGCAACGACCGACGTACCGCTGCCGCCCTTGGGCGACCACAAGCTGACCAGCACGGCCGATACCTCCCGAAGTGTTCGACGCGCGTCGTTGCGACGCGCGGATCCGACGGGGAGGCCGTTGGGGAGGTGAGGCGACTCTACGTGTCGCGCCCTCGACGATCAACCACAAATCTCGATGTGGTCGCGACGCGGACGCGACACGAGGTCACGAGGTCGTGCTCAGGCTTCGCGCACCTTCTTGGCGACTGCTGCGCCGAGCGCGACGAGGATCACGAGCAAGATCAACTTCTTCAGCATGGGGGCACCTCCTACTCCACGGGCCGGGCAAGCGTGGACTGTAGCGAAGGGTCGCCGCCGCAGGGGCAATCACGTTCGCGCTTCGCAGCGGAGGCGGCAGGAATCGAACCCACCCGACGGTGTGCGCCGTCGCACTCGTGTTGAAGACGAGGGGGGCCACCAGACCCCGTGCACCTCCGACCGGGACGCTACGGCAGCGTGAGCACCGCGCCGTCGTCGAGCATCTTGCCGTGGACGTCCTCGCCACCCCAGATGTAGACGCTGCCGTCGTTGGCGACTGCGAAGTCGGCGGCACGCCGCTCGCTGATAATGGTGGGCGGCAACTTCGTCACCTCGCCCGTAGTTGGGTTGTACGCGATGTCGGCCGAAGACGCGTCGCAGGTGGTGCTTCCCCACGACACGACCTCGCGCCCAGTCCACACGTGCAGACCCGCGCACGCGCTGTAGGCATCGTTGACCGATGTCGCGAGTGCGCTCGAGACGTCGAGCACAGTGATTGCGGTGCTCCGGCAACCTTGGCACTCCGCGCCGTACACGTTCGTGCCGTCCCATACCGTTGGGACGAAGGTGCTCGCGACCTTCGGCACGTTCGCCACGCCCGCTGGTCCCTGCAGGCCGTACACGACGTCGAGCCGCACACCGCCGTCGGGCGCGTGCACGAGCACCCAGAACCCATCCTTGAACAGCACGGGGCGCCCAATCGACCGCCCAGTGAGGCTTCCGGTCGTCCACACCGGGTCGGCGTTGTCGACGTCGAAGTCGAGCGCGGCGTAGGAGGGTCGGCCGGCCCGATCGATACCAGTGAGCACGACCGCGTTCGTCCCGTTCGGCGACGCGAGCGCGAGGTTGTCGAGACCGGAGAGCGGCACGTCGGGTAGATGCCGCCACCGATTGGTGCGCGGCGTGTATTCCGCTGCGGCGCCGTCGCTCACGATCACCACCGAGTCGCCGACCGCCTGTCCGACAACGAAGTGTTCACCTACCGAATACGCAGGTCGCGGTAACGGGCTTGCACTCATCACGTTCCATTGGCCGCTGCGCAGGTCGTACCACGCGCCGTCCATCGGCCGCTGGCCGGCCTGCCCCTCACCACCCCACACCACGAACGCGTCGTCGACGATCGCGGTGGCCGAAGCGGCGCGCGCACCGATGGGCGCGGGCGGCAGGTTCCACCATCCGCTCGGTGCCGGCGGCAATGCCGTGGGCACGGTCGTGGGCACCGAGATCTGCACGTGGAGTCCGCCGCCTGGCGCGGCCGGACCCGTCTTGGACGGTGACGCCGTGGGCGAGCCGGTGAACGACACTGCGGCCACCGCAACGATCGCCACCGCCAACGCGAACCCGCTGCCGAGCGACGCGACCTTCGCGGTGTGCCGGCGGCGAGCCCGCATGATCACCTTGCGATCGACCGTGAGGCGTTGCGACACCGCGCTGGCGCGCTCACGCAACATTGTGCCGAGCTGACGTTCGAGCTCATCGTCGGGAAGATCGAAGCTCATACGTCACCTCCTCGTGTGGTGCCCGCATCGAACGAGTCACCGAGGGCGCGACGCAACGCGTCGAGGCCACGCGACACCGACGACTTCACCGTGCCGGGCGGGCACTCGAGCACAGTGGCGGTGTCGCGCTCCGACATGTCGAGATAGAAGCGGCACACGATCGCTTCACGCTGGCGCTCAGGGAGTTGTTGCAACGCCTCCCAGAGCATGTCGCGCAGCTCACCGTCGGGATCGCGATAGGTCTCACGCGCTGCGAGCCAGATCTCGCGTGCCACGTAGCGGTCGGCGACGGCCTGATGCCGGTAGTGCGAGCGGACCGCGTTCACCACCGCGCGCCGCAAGTACGCGCCGAACGCCTCGGGCTCGCGGATCTGGCGCAACCGCCCGGCCACCCGGATGAAGGCGTCGTGGACGAGGTCCTCGGCCAACTCCCGGTTGCCGGTGAGCAGGTAGCCGAGCCGCCGCGCGCCCGGGACGTGCTCGCGATAGAGCGCCTCGACCTCGGCCTGCGCGCGCGACGGCGGCTCCGCGCCGACCATCTCGACGCCATCGACCGGTTCCGGCCGGTCAAAGGGCGCAGAGATCGTTCCGATCACATCGGAAGGACGCTCAGCCCCCACTCGGGGGTTCCGTGTTCCGCTAGACGGCGAGGAGGTCGCGTGCGCCCGTGTCGGCCGATGGGTGCCGCAGCTTCGACATTGCCCGGGCCTCGATCTGGCGGATGCGTTCCCGCGTGAGGTTGAAGTACTCGCCGACCTCTTCGAGCGTGCGTGGCTCGCCACGGTCGAGCCCGAAACGCAGGCGCAGGATCTCGCGCTCACGCTCATCGAGCGGCGACAGCAGCTTGGCGATCTCAGCCGGCAGCAGCGCAGTGGCCGCGACCTCGAACGGCGACTCGGCCGAGCGGTCCTCGACCACGTCGCCGAGCTCGGCGTCGCCGTCGTCGCGCAGCGGCTCGCTCAGTGACAGCGGCTCCGACGCGAAACGCAGCGCCTCGGTCACCTTGTCTTCGGGCATCTCGCACTCGGCCGCGAGTTCGGCGAGCGTCGCCGGGCGGCCCATCTTCAGCTCGAGGCGGCTGCGCGCCTTCTGCAGGCGGGCGAGCGTGTCGCCGGCGTGCACTGGCAGGCGGATCGTGCGACCCGTGTTGGCGATACCACGAGTGATCGCCTGGCGGATCCACCACGTTGCGTAGGTGGAGAACTTGAAGCCCTTGCGCCAGTCGAACTTCTCGACCGCGTGCATCAGGCCGAGGTTGCCTTCCTGAATGAGGTCGAGCAACGGAAGGCCGGACGCCTGGTACTTCTTGGCGATCGACACCACCAGCCGAAGGTTCGATTGCACGAACGCCATCGTGGCGTCCTCGCCTGCACGCACCACGCGCCGCAGCTCGCGCTTGCGCGCGGCCGGGATGGTGGTGGTGTTCGCGAGTTCGTCGCGTGCGACGACACCCGCTTCGATCTGCTGGGCGAGGCGAACCTCGTCGTCCTTGGTGAGCAGTCGGTACTGTCCGATATCGGTGAGGTACAGACGGACGAGATCTTCCTCGTCCCGATCGACTCGCTCTTTGGCCAATGCGAGATCCTTCTCGAGAGGTTGATGGGCTTGATCACCGAAGGAGTGCCACAACCTCAGGTGCTCCCAGCCCCTGCTTGGCCCTTTTCGCCAGACTGACCCGGCGTTCGGTTCTTGTAAGATACGGATGGTGTCAAGGGGCGCTCAGGGTTGTCTGCACCGCAGCACGCTTGATGTTGCTCGTGTTGCCGGAGTGATGAACGCTCCGCGGTTCGCCGGCTCTCCCGCGTGAACGCCGAGCCTGAGATCGCGCTGCTCACCGCGCAGTTCGACGCCAAAGAAGGCCAGGAATCGGCCCTTGCTGCAGTGTTGGCGCGCTACGTCGTCTTGACGAGGCGCGAGCCCAATTGCCGCAACGTCGATCTCGTCACATCGACGATCCACCCGGGCCGTTTCCTCGTCGTCGAGAAGTGGGAGGGCGACGACGAGGCCCGTGCGCACCTCGATACCGAGCTCATGGCGGGTATGGCGCACGACGCGGTGCCGCTCCTCGAGCAGCAACCAATGCTCGACCTCTACGAGACGATCAGCGCGCACGACCTGTACTGACTCGTAATTACAAGTGCGTCGTTTGACTTGCATATTGCAAGTGAAACGACGCACTACGCCGGACTGCCCTGGCGGAGGAGGTCGATCGCGGTCTTGGGCTTGGGGCGGTTGACCGCGCCGGTCTCGGCGCAGATCTCGCGCACGCCGTCCCATGTCATCGACTCGGCGCTCCAGAGGCGCTCGAACGCAGCGTCGGACGCGTCGCTGAAGCCGTGCTGCATGCGGAAGTCGTAGAGACGCTTCTGACGGTGCACGTTGTGGCCGAGGCGAGCCACGCGGCCCCACGTGTACGTGTCCCACGCCTGGCGCTCGCCGAGCGTGAGCTCGCTATCGGGCGGCGCCGCCTCGAAGCCGCCGCCGACGCGATCCTTGGCCCGCAACAACATGTGCGTGATGTCGGCCCGCGCATGACGTTCGGAGAACGCACGCGGGCTGTCACGCGATTCGAAGTTGCCGCCCGACACCCACAGCGTGGCGACGCCGTCGACGATGTCGGCGTTGGTGCCGAGGATCGGGTGCGGGAGTCCTTCGTCGACGGTGAGATCGATGTCGACGGCGGCCGGGAACTGCACCTGCGCAGCCACGTCGTCGACGATCCCGCGAACCGTCGCGTTGTCGTAGAGGACGAGGATGAACGGGTCGGGCCGAACGGTGACCGTCACTGCGCGCCGGACGCGGCAGCCATCTCCACCATCATGCGCGCCTCTTCCATCGCCTGCTGCGCGCTCTGGGCGAGCTCGTCGCACTCTTCCTGGGAGAAACCGGCCAGCTCGCGGAAGCGCCGCGTGATCTGGATCGGGTTCTCTTCGCTCTCCCCGCGAAAGCCGCCGAGGTTGAACACCTTGTCGACGGTGTGCTGGAACTCGAGCGCCCGCTCCATGCGGTCGGGGTCGTCGGCGGTGAGGCGGCGCAGCCAGTCGGAACCCATCTTCACGTGGGTGACCTCGTCGGCGAGCATCCAGTCCTCGCAGAACGTGAGCACCGGGTCGCCGCTGTCCTCACCGAACGCCTTCATCGAAGAAAAGACGTCGATGGCCAGCCCCTCGAGCGCGCGGTTCACGCCGCAGAGGCGCATCACCGGGTCGGGGTTGCAGGCCGCGGCGAAGAGGAACGTGCTCTCGCCGTACTCGCCGATGTCGCTTCCCATGTGGTCGGAGAGCTTCACCGAGATCTCGCAGTGGCGCGCCTCGTCCCAGCACTGACGAGCCATGTCGAGCTTGAGCGCGAACGGCGCTTCGTCATTGTCGAAGTCGAAGCACGTGCGGCCGGCGCCTTCGAGCGCTTGGATCTCGCCCACGAAGATGCCGTGCATCAACGAACGGCTGCGTTCGGTGGCCGCCGGACGGTCGGCCGCCATCTGCGCGGGACCAAGGTTGCGAGTGCCGAGACCCTGGTTGCGCGGGTCGAAGATCTGGTCCTCGATCTTGTTGCGGTGGAAGCGGCCGTCGCGTGCGAGCTCCGCCTCGGAAAGGTGCTTCTTCATACCGTGGCTCCTTGCATTTCCGGCTGCATTCCGATGCTATCGGGGCCGGCGATTCCACCAGCCGCCACGATCAGCGTCTCCAGCTCGCGCTGGCGTGCGATCGCGCGGTCCACTTTCTCGGCCGAATCCAGCAACGACTGGATCAGCATCTCGCCTTCGCAGTAGTCCTCGACCTCGTCCTGCAACGCGAAATTGAGGCTGCGGATCGTGGGCGCATCGGTGATCTGACTCGTACCGTGCATGTGGTAGCGGTACGCCGCGATCTTGCGCGGGATCAGCACGCGATACACACCCACCAGTTTCTCGATCGTGAGCTCCGGGCCTTCGGGCTCGCGCACCGCGTCGATGAACTTCTCGAGCTCTGGGTTCGCGGGCATCGTCATGCGTTCGACGTTCATCTCGCGCAATTCGGGGAGCCGCTTGGTCCAGAGTTCGGCGTGCCAGGCGTGGTGGTAGCAGTGGCGTCCGAGCACCATCTTCACGTCGAGTTCGGGCACGGTGGCCACCCAACCGCCGAGCACCTCGAAGAGCTTGATCTCGACCCAGCGATAGTTCCCCACTCGCCGCGCCGATTCCTCGACCGTGAAGAGACCGGGCAGCTCGCGCCGGTCCCACGGCGCGAAGGCAGCACGAATCGTCGGGTCGTCAGTCATGCGGTCATCTTCGCGCAGAAATTGACCGCAAGGTCAAGAAGCGATTCAGCCCGGCCAGTGGTTGGTGATGGGAAGACGGCGGTCTTTGCCGAAGGCCTTGCTCGACACGCGCACGCCCGGCGGGGCCTGGCGGCGCTTGTATTCGTTGCGGTCGACCAGGCGCGCGATGCGGCGCACCGTTGCTTCGTCGAAGCCGTGCTGCACCAACTCGTTCACCGAGAGGTCGTCGTCCACGTAACCCTCGATGATGGGATCGAGCACGTCGTAGGGCGGCAGCGAATCGCTGTCGAGCTGGCCCGGCGCGAGCTCGGCACTCGGCGGCTTCTCGATCACCGAGAGCGGGATGCGGTCGGTGCCGGCCGCACGGTTGATCTCGTGCGCCACGTCGTACACCAGCGTCTTGGGCACGTCCTTGATCACTGCGTAGCCGCCGGCCATGTCGCCGTAGAGCGTGGCGTAACCGGTGGCCATCTCGCTCTTGTTGCCCGTGGTGAGCACCATCCAGTTGAACTTGTTGCTGATGGTCATCATCACGTTGCCGCGGATGCGCGCCTGCATGTTCTCTTCGGCAAGGTTCGCCTTGGTGCCCGCGAACGTGTCGGCGAGCATCGACTCGAACGCGGCGTGGGCCGGCTCGATCGGAACCGTGTAGGTCTTGATGCCGAGGTTGGCCGCGAGCTGTTCGGCATCGGTCACGCTGTGATCGCTCGAGTAGCGCGACGGCATCAGCACACCGTGCACATGCTCGGCGCCGAGCGCGTCGACCGCGATCGCGGCAACCAACGACGAGTCGATGCCGCCCGACAGGCCGATGGCCACGTCGGTGAAGCCGGTCTTGCGCACGTAATCGCCCGTGCCCAACACGAGCGCGCCGTACACCTCGGCCGCGCCGTCGAGCAGCGGTTCGACGCGCGAGCCGTCGAGATCGTCGAGGTCGACGACGAGCAGATCCTCCTCGAACTGCTTGGCGCGCGCGACGAGGCCGCCCTGTTCGTCGATCACCATCGAGCCGCCGTCGAACACCAACTCGTCCTGACCGCCCACCATGTTGCAGTAGACGATCGGCACACCGATCTCGCCGACGCGCTCGCGCAGCATGCGCTCGCGGTCGTGGATGCGGTCACGGAAGTAGGGCGACGCGTTGATGTTGAGCACCACTTGCGCGCCGATCTCAACTTGGTCGGCCGGCGGGCCGTCGGTGCTCCATACGTCTTCGCAGATCGACACGCCGATCTTCGACTTACCGATGCCGAACACGAGGGCTTCGTCGCCGCCCGGATCGAAGTACCGCTCCTCGTCGAACACCTGGTAGTTGGGAAGGATCTGCTTGTAGTAGAGGCCGATCACCTCGCCGCGGCCGAGCACTGCAGCAGCGTTGTAGAGGAGACCGTCGTCGGCGATGGGCAGGCCCACGATCGCGACGGTTTCGCCGATCCGCGACGCGAGCTTGTCGAGCGAGGCCTCGGCTTCGGCCACGAACGCCTGCTTCAGCAACAGGTCTTCGGGCGGGTAGCCGGTGAGCGTGAGCTCGGGGAAGAGCACCACGTCGCACACCTCGTCGGCCGCGGCCTCGTAGGCCGCCAGGACCCGTTCGACGTTGCCCGCGATGTCGCCAACGACGCAGTTGATCTGTGCACACGCAATCCGCAACCCCGGCATGGCCCAGAATCGTACGGGACTGCCCCACTCGCTACCGGCGTCCTGGGACCCCGATTATCGGGGTCCCAGGACGC